>NZ_SLXK01000002.1:44487-297757 GCF_004341035.1 Scopulibacillus darangshiensis | reverse complement strand
CTGAGTATTATAAAGGGGTACATGGTCAGGAATATAAACTATCGGATATTCTCTAGCCAAAAAAGGACCGGGCGCTTTTTGCCCGGTTTTTCTTACTATTTTTTACTTGGATTCTTTCATTAAAATGGGCTAATCAATACAACATATGTTGTATAATCATCATAGAAACATTTTTATATGAGATGACACGCGGTATCCTAGTAAAAGATAAGCAGAGTAAATTGCAATAAAAGCTTCATTTATTCATTATAGACTCAGATTCCGTTATTTGCACAAAATCCACTCAAATACCCTCTTAAATCCCCGATTAACGGAACCACAGTCCTATTCGCTCACCAAATAGTGCAATTTGCCGCAAATAGCGGAATGACAGTTAATGACAGTCCGATAAAATCGACATTCTGCTTCTCTGTTTTTCTATGAAATTGATTCGGTTATTTTCAGTGCCGCCATTAAGTGATGAAGGGGGATTTCTTTGTTTATTTTCCGCCTTGAGCGATAGCGTATCTTTCGAAGAAATCCTGTGTGTACTGGTTTGCGACGTTACCATTATGAATAATCAGTAAATTCTCGTCATTATATACATTGCCATTCGTGCTCCAATTCGTTGATCCGGTGATAACGGCGGGATCACTTGTTGTGCCTGGGTCAATAATCATATATTTATCATGGAGCTTTCGGTCTTCATGATCTTCATAAACCGGTGCAGGATTGTTCCAACGTATATTTGGATTGCCAGTGCTTGTTTTCTTTGCTGTCCGACCAGTCATATCAACTGAAGCTGACCACCACTGGGTCCAAAATGAGCTATCAAAGACACCTTTTACATCAAATCCCGTTAGAGTGCCAGTGAGGTCTTGGTCTGAACCTTCCCATTTCACTTTTAGAGCGTTAACCAAGGGTTGGTCCGACCAAGAAAAGATAGAAAAATAAGCCTTATAGTCAGCATCATGATTAATATAGTTTACTACATGGCCGATGGCATCATCTCCGCCGGTGAAGTACACATTCACGGTGCTGCCGCCGACATTCACAGTATGAAGGGTATTATCCGATTTTCTATTGCCGAAATTTGATTTTAAGGGGGCGGGCACCTTGTTGTCAGAACCCCACATTTCATTAAATTCCTTCATATAGATGGAAGCCAGATCAGATGAATGAATGTCTAAGGCGTTTTGAGTATTGCCTTCCAATATGCCAGAATCCCGATTGGCATCGGAACCATACAGTCCCGTTGTTGTATAATTCCAGCTGCCGGTCCATACCCTCTCACCATCTATTACAACAAATTTGTTATGCATTTGGTTTGCGGGTGAGTAATATCCCCCACTAGCTTTCTCTTCACCAGAGGCAATGACATACCCTGATTCTTCGTGGTTGCCGATTTCCAATGTTTTATTTGGGAAGTCACGGTAACCATCAGCTTCTAAACCATGTTTGGTTCGATAGATTGGGTCTTTCACAGCAAATATAGGAGAATCGGCATAGAGATGAACATCATCATTTGTACCAACCTGTCCATCTTTCCCTCGGGATAGTCTTTCCAAATCGCTTCTCATTAACTGATAGCGTTCAGCATAGTCGCTATCCGCCGGATCTTTGGCATCAACGATCATTCTGACGTCAATACCCTGAGCGGCTTTATCTATGATCGCCTCCACTGTATTTGGGAGATTTATTTCATAGATAGCGATATCAATGGACGAGCGGGCCTGATGGATTCTATCAATCAGTCGTGTTTCTAAATTTATTTTGGCGTTAGCTCCCCCGCCGTTAGTCTGATGGGAGCTGTCAGATGGTTTATTAAAATATGCGTTGATGCTGCCTTGAGCATTGTTGATATATTGAAGGTTGGCACTATCTGTTGGCGGGACGGCGTCTGGGGTGCCGAAGCCGGTGTCATATCGGACTTTAGCCGTTCTCCAATTCGCCTGATCGGTACCCTTGACCTTGGGTGAAACCCGCACCATCGCCGCTTTGGACGAATTGTCTCCAGCATACCACTTGCCAGCCTCATCGATGATTGTACCCTGATTATTTTTTAAGATGAGATCCAAACCATTATTCACAAGGGTATCTGAATAGATTTCGTCTGCTCTAAGACCGGGAACGGCATTGTCATCGGTTCTTTCCAGCAGAAAGGTGTCCTTCGAATGGATCTGGCCAGATAGGGGAACCCTGAAGCTCCCATCCCGGCTTTCAAGCGTCCACCCGCTTAGGTTAATATCGGCATTTGTCTGATTATATAGCTCCAGCCATTCATCACTATAGCTTTGAGTTGTCCCCATCCAAGCGATTTCATTGATGACGACAGCGGGGGCGGCTGCCTCAGCTTTTATGGAGTTTGAAGGCGGGGCCATGACAAAACTCGCTAAGAAACTCGTCCATATCATAATAATAGATAAATGCTTCAAAACGATTTACCTCCTTATGATAGTTGATGAGTTTATTATCGCAGAATGATTAGCGGTTTTTGCTGATTATGTAAGAAAATGATTCGATAGTCTATAAAATTGACTTGATCAGATCATTTAGTATAAATCTCCCAAGTTAAAAGACATAACCGGAATTAGAAAAAAGCGCCTCGCGTAAGGCGCTCTTCCGCTTGCCCCGGTTATAATGATCACTTTTCCTTGCAAATCACTCATATTTGTCACTTCCTTTTCGTGTTTTTTTCTTAATATTTGCTTTAAAATAAAAAACAATGATACGGGCTCAAGTCTCTATTCAGACCTTGCCCGTTCATTGTTATGTTCATTTTTCTCCTGATTCTCAGCTGTTTTTTCTATAAATTGCGCTTCCTCCGGGTTCGGTCCATAGTAAACTTGTTCTTGTACTGGGACGCCAAGCTTAACATCATGTTCTTCAAGTATAGCAAGTATGCCCGTATTGATCTCTTCCTTAATACCAAGCCAAACGACGTAGTCAGTCGTTTTTGTAAAGAAATACAGCTGCAGATCTAATGTTGATGGCGAAAATTGGTAAAAATGGACTAAAATCGTTTCATCGTCAATATCATCACGGCCGACTAACATATTATAAATTGCTTTCCTAGCGGCTTCAATTTTATCTTTTGGTGTATGAATGCTTAGGCCCAGATTAAATAAAATTCGCCGTTTCCCCATTTTAGACCAGTTTGTAATTGGTTCGTTTGCAAGCGTTGAATTCGGCACAGTCACAATAGCTTGGTCAAATGTCCGTATTTTTGTTGACCGAAAATTAATATCTTCGACAGTGCCCTCAACGCTTGGCGTCCGAATCCAGTCATCGATGGTAAAAGGCGTTTCAGTTATTATAACAAGCCCGCCAAAAAAATTACTCAATGTTTCTTTTGCCGCTAATGCTATGGCCAAACCGCCAATGCCAAGTCCAGCGACCAAACCATTAATATCGTATCCCCATACAGCAAACACAATGGCAATTGTGATCAAAACGACAATTAATTTAATAATCTTTGAAAGAAAGGGAAGAACAATTTGATCAAATCGGATGTTCAGCCGGCTGCTGACGTGGTTGAAAAAGAGCCCCGTCGCATTGGAAAAAAGGAAAAGGCCCCAGCCGATAAAGATAACGATACACGATTTGTAAACATGCGTGATGAATTCAGTCCAGCTTACAGGAAGTGGAAAGGATGTCAACGCAAGATATAATCCCGTACTCGTTAAAAATAATTCGACTGGTTTTTGAAACGAACTGATTATCACATTGTCAATCCGGCTTTTAGTCTTTGATGTGATTTTAATAATAAGCTTCAAAAAGAATCTAGTAAACAAATGGGCGACAATAAAAAATATGAGAAAAATTAAAAAAGCCATCCCGACATCATATAAACTGACATCGGTTAACCAATGAAACCATTCTTCCATTTAAATTCACTCCATATAAAAGGAAATCACATAGATTATAGTATATGTTATCGTGGCCAATTTTTGCATTTACCATAGGAAAAACCGCTGACCCATCAGCGGCTTTTTCTATACTTATCAGCGACATAATTTCTTTTCCGGTCTCTGTAAAAAATCCAGCCGCCTATAAAAGCGATGCCAATAAGAAACGCCGCAAGACCTGATATGAATTGCAGCCAAAGCCATGGGAACGGGGCATTAAGATAATCGAATAACGTGTCACGCATCAACTTAACTCCGATGGCAGCAATGGCACCCGGAATGACGATAACAATCAGTGCGATGAGTCTTGACATAGTCGACCATCCTTCAGTCATTTTGAATCTATTGTAACGGAAGAAAATTCCCCTGTCCATTTGTAACCTGTGCAACTTTAAGTTAAAATAGATATGAAAAACTTTGCAGAGGTTGGGAAGCTAAAATGAAGACGGTGCTCATTATAGGCGGCGGCAAACAAAGTTTGGATGTTTTGCGGACCTTTTTAAAAGCGGAAAAGTTTGTGATTAAAGCCATTGTAGATACCGATCAGACAGCTCCTGGCATTGATTTTGCCAAAGAAAATCATCTTACATATGGTCCTGATTGGCAGGCGTTTTTGGACAAAGAGGTTGATATTATTATCGTTGTGCAAAACGATACAAAGATTTTTGAGGACATTCGCATGAAAAAACCTGCACATACGATCATGATTCCCTATGGTGTTGTCAACCTTATTTCTGAGTTGAATATTGAAATAGAAGGCCTTATTGAAAGGCTGAAGGATCAGACCTATCAGCAAAAACTGATATTAGATCTGACCCATGATGCAATGATTGCTATTAATTGCAGGGAAGAAATTACTGTTTTCAATCCAAGTGCTGAGAAAATGTCAGGTTTGAATAGCAATGATGTATTAGGGAAGAAAGTCGGCAATGTGATGCCATCAACCAAATTGCCGCGGGTCTTAAAATTGAGGCAGCCTGAAATCAATCAAGAGCAGCAACTGGAAAATGGCAATAAAATTATTACCACCAGACTGCCAATGCTTGATCCTAACGGCAACCCGCATGGGGCATTCGCTGTATTCAAGGATATTACCGACATTGAGAATTTAGCTGAAGAAGTCACTAATCTAAAAAGCATTCAAACAATGCTTAGCGCCATCATACAATCATCTGAGGAAGCAATATCTGTCGTTGATGAGAACGGCCGAGGACTAATGATCAATCCTGCTTACACAAAGTTAACTGGTCTGACCGAGAGTGATGTCATCGGAAAACCGGCAACCGCTGATATTTCCGAGGGCGACAGCATGCATATGCAAGTCCTGAAGACCAGAAAGCCGGTGCGCGGTGTCAGAATGAAGGTTGGCCAAGCCAAAAGAGATGTTATAGTCAACGTTGCACCTGTGATTGTTAATGGGAAATTAAAGGGAAGCGTCGGCGTCATTCAAGACATGTCGGAGATCACTTCACTAACCAATGAGCTGGACAGGGCAAGGCAAATTATCAGAACACTCGAAGCAAAATATTCCTTTGAGGACATTATCGGGAAATCTGAAGAGGCCAAGCTCGTTATTGAACAGGCGAAACTCGCGGCTTCAACGCCGATTACCATTCTATTGCGCGGGGAGTCGGGAACAGGGAAAGAATTGTTCGCTCATGCTATACATAATGCAAGTGACCGTAAATATAACAAGTTTATTCGAGTGAACTGTGCAGCAATATCCGAATCGCTGCTGGAAAGTGAAATGTTCGGTTATGAAGAAGGGGCTTTTTCCGGTGCTAAGCGCGGCGGGAAAAGGGGATACTTTGAAGAGGCGGAAGGCGGCAGCATCTTTTTGGATGAAATCGGCGAGCTGTCAATACACATGCAAGCCAAGCTGCTAAGAGTTCTTCAGGAAAAAGAAATCTTAAGGGTAGGCGGAACCAATCCTATTTCCGTGAATGTCAGGGTCATTACTGCAACGAATGTTAACCTTGAAAAAGGAATTGCAGAAGAATCTTTTCGTGAGGATCTTTACTATAGGTTAAATAGAATGCCGATCTTTATTCCGCCGCTCAGACAAAGGAAAGAAGATATTGCTGATCTTTGTATGCATTTAATTAACAAAATTAATCAAGACTACGGGAGGAATATTGAAGAGATAACACCTGAGGCCATTGAACTGTTAATGAAATATGATTGGCCGGGAAATGTCAGGGAACTTGAGAATGTCCTTGGCAGGGCAATTATCCATATGGATATTCACGAGTTTAGAATGCAGGCAAAACATATCCCCAACCTTAATAATAAACAAACTGGGAAAACAAAACCTAATCCTGCGCAAAGCAGAGTGACGATGGATGGTTCCCTAAGTGACATCATGGATCGGTATGAAAAAGATATTATTCAACGCGCTTTGGCGGATCATGATATGAACAAAACGAAAACAGCCCGAGCTTTGGGAGTCTCTGTTAGGAACCTTTATTATAAGATGGAAAAGCATGAGCTTGAAAAATCCTTCCTGCAATAAGTTGCAGAGTGCAATTTTTTTCACACTTCTAGTTTTGTGGTTTCTTATGATATAAAAGCGTTTTCACAAAAGCAGAAGTTGGCATAGAACTTGCATATGATTGTTTTGGGTGGTAAAAGAAGGGGGATGCACCAATGAAGCTTGAACAACTAAGAACTCAGATTAAGAACAGTGATGACAAAGTAATTGCCGTTGCTCAAGCGGACGATCATGCTGTTCTGCAGGCAATCGCTGCGGCAGTCAATGACAGACTGGCACAATTCATTCTTTTCGGAGACAAGAAAGGGATAGAAGAAAAGCTTAAAAATGACATTGGATTTAGCGGCTTTGAAAAAATTGATATTATTCATACTTCTACGGATCAAGAAGCAGCAGAGCAGGCCGTCCGTGCTATATCAGACGGCAAAGCCGATGTCCTGATGAAAGGGCTGCTGCCGACAGCTGTTTTGCTGAAAGCCGTTTTTAATCCGGAATATGGCATTCGCGGAGGCAAAACATTATCACATATCGCTGTTTTTGACATTCCGGGGTATGACAGGCTCATTTATGTCACCGACCCGGCGATGAACATCGCGCCGGATCTCATGCAAAAAGTTGATATTATAAATAACGCTGTTGATGTTGCCATTGCAGTTGGAACGGATAAGCCGAAAGTGGCAGTGCTTGCCGCTGTTGAGACCGTTAATTCTAAAATGCCTGCGACAAACGACGCAGCTCTTCTATCAAAAATGAATGAAAGAGGGCAAATCACGAATTGCCTTGTTGACGGCCCCTTAGCTTTGGATAATGCGATATCTGAGGAAGCGGCCAGGCACAAGGGCATTACAAGTGATGTTGCAGGTCAGGCCGATATTCTAGTTGTTCCGACAATTGAAGTGGGCAACACACTATATAAATCATTGATTTACTTTGCAAAAGCAAAGGTTGGAGCTATTGTCACAGGTGCACAAGCGCCGATTGTGCTAACATCGCGCTCAGATACGCCTGAAAATAAATTGCAATCCATTTTATTGGCTGTAAAAGCTTCGGTAAGACACTAATCTAAACTACTCAAGGAGGATTTACTCATGGAAATTCTAACTTACATGGAAAAATACGATTACGAACAACTTGTGGTATGTCAGGACAAAGAATCAGGACTAAAAGCTTTTATTTGTATACATGATACAACCTTAGGCCCTGCATTAGGCGGTACAAGAATGTGGACTTACAAATCAGAAGAAGCTGCAATGGAAGATGCGCTTCGTCTGGCACGAGGCATGACATACAAAAATGCTGCAGCAGGCTTGAATCTTGGCGGCGGCAAAACTGTCATAATGGGTGATCCGCGAAGAGATAAGAGTGAAGAACTATTCCGCGCTTTTGGCCGCTACATCCAAGGCTTAAATGGCCGTTACATCACGGCTGAAGACGTTGGTACGACTGTGGAAGATATGGATCTAATTCATGAAGAAACCGATTATGTCACTGGGATCTCCCCTGCGTTCGGTTCATCAGGCAATCCGTCCCCGATTACAGCTTATGGTGTGTATAAAGGCATGAAGGCTTCAGCAAAAGTGGCTTTCGGCAGTGATTCACTCGAAGGCAAAACGATCGCTGTTCAAGGTGTCGGCAATGTTGCCTATAGCATGTGCGAATTCCTTCACGAAGAAGGTGCTAACCTTATTGTTACCGATATTAATAAAGAAGCTGTTCAAAGAGCTGTTGAAGCATTTGGAGCAAAAGCTGTCGATCCTGACGACATCTATAGCGTGGATTGCGACATCTTTGCACCTTGTGCACTCGGCGCGATTATTAATGATGACACATTGCCTCAGCTTAAGGCAAAAGTCATTGCAGGTTCAGCGAATAACCAGTTGCGCGAAGATAATCATGGTGATATTGTCTTTGAAAAAGGTATTGTATATGCCCCGGATTATGTTATCAATGCTGGCGGTGTCATTAATGTCGCTGACGAATTGCTTGGCTATAATCGTGAACGGGCCATGAAGAAGGTTGAAGGACTTTATGACAACCTTATGAAGATTTATGACATTTCCAAAGAACAAAATATCCCAACCTACAAAGCCGCTGATCATCTTGTTGAACAACGTATTGCTAAACTTAAAAATGCGCGCAGCACATTCTTGCAAAACGGCCAAAGCATCATCAGCCGCCGCTAGGCAAATGGCCATAATTTGTAGTTGTAATATATGGAGGGGTTACCATGCAGCATAACGACATTCGCATCTTGGCAATTAACCCGGGATCAACCTCAACCAAAATTGCTGTTTACAGCGATGAAAATCCGATTTTTGAAAAGACGATCCGCTATGATTCAAATGATTTAGAGGGATACAAATCAATCATTGAACAGTACCAGATGAGAAAGACATCAATATTGGAGGCGCTGGATGAAGAGGGGATGAACCTCTCTCATCTTGGTGCCGTGGTTGGACGGGGCGGTCTATTGAGGCCGATAGAAGGCGGGACTTACCCTGTAAATGAAAGCATGCTTTACGATCTGAAAAAAGGTTATTCTGGTGAACATGCCTCTAACTTGGGCGGCATACTCGCTCATGAAATAGGTGACCAGTTAAATATTCCTTCCTTTATCGTAGACCCCGTTGTTGTTGATGAAATGACCGATATTGCCAGAATTTCAGGGTTTGCAGACATCGAGAGGAAAAGTATTTTTCATGCCTTAAACCAAAAGGCGGTCGCTCGGCGGGTCGCAAAGAAAGTAGGAAAAAGCTATGAAGACCTTAACCTCATCATCACTCATATGGGCGGTGGTGTGACTGTTGGGGCGCATTATAAAGGCAAGGTCATCGATGTCAACAACGGTCTTCACGGTGAAGGGCCTTTTTCTCCTGAAAGGGCCGGAACAGTGCCTGTTGGGGATCTTATCTCCATGTGTTTTTCAGGCCAGTATTATGTTGATGAAATGATGAAAAAGGTTGTCGGTCAAGGCGGACTAGTCGGGTACCTTGGCACGAATGATGCTGTTAAAGTGGAAGAAATGATCGAAGCCGGCGATGCTTATGCAACACTGGTATATGATGCGATGGCTTATCAAATTGCTAAAGAAATCGGTTCGGCAAGCACCATTTTCAGCGGCCGGGTTGATGCGATTGTTTTGACAGGAGGTTTAGCATACGGCAAAGACTTCGTCAAAGCGATTACAGAACGTGTAGACTGGATTGCAGACGTCATCATCGTGCCTGGGGAAGATGAATTACAAGCCCTTGTTGAAGGGACGCTTCGGGTTCTTAACGGTGAGGAGAAGCCGAAGCTTTATCCTAACCAATCAGCAACTGAACAGAAATAGTGACAGAATGAAGGGAGTGTGCTCACCACATGTCGGAAAATTATGATCTGGTCATATTAGGCGGTGGAACTGGCGGCTATGTTGCAGCTATTCGCGCTAGCCAGCTTGGATTGAAGACAGCTGTTGTTGAATCACGGGAACTTGGGGGGACATGTCTACATAGAGGATGTATACCAAGTAAAGCACTGCTTAGAAGTGCTGAAGTCTTTGCAACAGCCAAAGAAGGGGAACAATATGGTGTTCGTGCAGCGGACGTCACACTTGATTACGCAAAAGTCCACGAAAGAAAAGCGGGTATCATTGACCAGCTCCATAACGGTGTAAAAGGTTTAATGAAAAAAGGAAAAATTGATGTTTTTGAGGGCTACGGGCGGATTCTTGGCCCATCAATATTTTCCCCAATGCCAGGCGCAATTTCAGTAGAATTTAGTAATGGCGATGAAAATGAAATCCTTATTCCTCAGAATGTCATTATTTCAACAGGTTCAAAACCGCGCACGCTGCCTGGTTTAGACATTGACGGGGAGCTTGTCATTACATCGGATGAAGCCGTTAATCTAACAGAGTTACCTGTATCAATGATCATTGTTGGCGGCGGTGTAATTGGTGTGGAATGGGCTTCAATGTTTGCCGACTTCGGGGTGCAGGTCACAGTCCTCGAATATGCTGATCGCATTGTTCCGACTGAAGATAAAGACATCTCAAAGGAAATGGAACGCCAGTTAAAGAAAAAAGGTGTTAAAGTCGTCACTAAGGCAAAGGTTATGCCCGAAACACTTGAAAAAGGCAGCAATGTCACCATTAAGGCTGAATTAAATGGCAAGGAAGTTGCCTATAAAGCAGATAAAGTTCTTGTATCAGTCGGTCGGACGCCAAACACTGAAGACATTGGCTTGCAAAATACAGCTATTAAGTCTGAAAAAGGCCTTATCTTAACTAATGAGTATTTCCAAACAGAAGAATCACACATATATGCAATCGGTGATTGTATAGGCGGCCTGCAGTTGGCCCATGTAGCATCTCATGAAGGGATCACGGCCGTTGAACATCTAGCAGGTCATCACGTTCAGCCGATCGATTATTCCATGGTTCCGCGTTGCATATACACACGGCCGGAAGCATCAGCTGTTGGATTGACTGAAGATCAAGCGATAGAAGCGGGTCATGATGTGAAAGTAGGCAAGTTTTCATTTAAAGCAATCGGAAAGGCACACGTCTTTGGTGAGCCACACGGTTTTGTCAAAGTCATCGCAGATAAAAATACTGATGATATCTTAGGTGTTCATATGGTTGGCCCGCATGTGACTGATTTGATTTCAGAGGCGGCACTTGCTCGTGTCCTCGACGCAACACCTTGGGAAATCGCTGAAACAATCCATCCGCATCCAACATTATCAGAAATAATGGGTGAAGCGGCATTGGCCGTTGACGGCAAAGCAATTCATTCATAGGGAGGTATAACAATGGCAAAGAATCGTCACCAAAAATTAGGTTTGTCTGATGAAGCGGTCCTTGAAATGTATGAAACGATGCTGCTCGCAAGAAAAATCGATGAGCGCATGTGGCTGTTAAATCGCGCCGGGAAAATCCCGTTTGTTATCTCTTGTCAAGGCCAGGAAGCCGCACAAGTCGGTGCTGCCTTTGCACTAGATCGAGACAAGGATTATATCGCACCATATTACCGTGACATGGGAATGGTGCTTGCTTTCGGAATGACAGCAAAAGACCTGATGCTATCGGGATTTGCAAAAGCTGAAGATCCAAATTCTGGAGGCAGACAAATGCCTGGACACTTTGGACAAAAGAAAAATCGGATCATGACTCAGTCATCTCCAGTTACAACCCAGGTTGCACACGCTGTAGGTGCTGCGCTTGCCGGACGAATGAAAGGTGATAACATCACCTGCTTAACGACATTTGGAGAAGGTTCTTCAAATCAGGGAGACTTCCACGAATCGGCGAACTTTGCTGGGGTTCACAAGCTTCCTGTCATTTTTATGTGTGAAAATAACAAGTATGCAATCTCGGTCCCGGTTTCAAAACAGTTAGCATGTGAAAAGGTTTCTGACAGGGCTATCGGCTATGGCATGTTTGGAAAAACCGTTGATGGAAACGATCCTCTAGCTGTATTTGAAGCGGTTAATGAAGCCGTTGAAAGAGGAAGAAAAGGCGAAGGGCCATCACTGATCGAAACAGTCTCTTATCGGTTAACACCGCATTCAAGTGACGACGATGACCGTGCTTACCGGTCTAGGGAGGAAGTAGAAGAAGCCAAGAAAAAAGACGGTGTGTTGACCTTCGCGGCTTATCTTAAAGAAGTTGGTCTCTTGGACGATGAAAAAGAAAAAGAGTTAAATAAAAAAATTGCCGATATTATCAACGAAGCGACAGACTATGCTGAAAGTGCGCCATATGCGGAGCCGGAATCAGCACTCAAATACGTCTATGAGGAATAGGAGGGGATACCATGGCAGTTATGTCATATATTGATGCGGTTACTTTAGCACTAAAGGAAGAAATGGCTCGTGATGAGAATGTGTTTGTTCTTGGTGAAGATGTCGGGGTACGCGGTGGTGTGTTCCGTGCGACAGCCGGTCTGATCGAAGAATATGGGGAACACAGAGTAATAGATACACCGCTGACGGAATCCGCTATCGCAGGTGTCGGCATCGGTGCGGCCTTGTATGGTATGCGTCCCGTTGTCGAAATGCAATTTGCCGATTTCATTTTGCCGGCAGTCAACCAGATTATCTCCGAAGCGGCAAAAATCCGCTATCGTTCTAACAACGACTGGTCCGTGCCAATGACGATTCGCGCCCCTTATGGCGGCGGTGTTCATGGGGCGCTTTACCATTCGCAATCAATAGAAGCTATCTTTTCAAACGTTCCGGGACTAAAGGTTGTCATGCCTTCTACACCTTATGATGTTAAAGGCTTGCTTAAGGCTTCTATTCGTGATAATGACCCGGTCCTCTTTTTAGAACACAAAAGGGCTTATCGTCTCATTAAGGGAGAAGTTCCTGAAGATGATTATACATTGCCAATTGGAAAAGCAGATACAAAGCGTGACGGTGATGATGTGACCGTTATTACTTATGGCCTTGCTGTCCATTTTGCACTGCAGGCTGCCGAGAAGCTTGAGCGTGAGGGGATATCAACTCATATTCTCGATTTACGTACAGTATACCCTCTTGATCAAAAGGCAATCATTGAAGCAGCATCTAAGACAGGGAAAGTTCTCTTAGTAACGGAAGATAATAAAGAAGGCAGCATCATTGGTGAGGTATCAGCAATCATTGCCGAAAATTGCCTCTTTGACTTGGATGCGCCAATTAGGCGTCTAGCGGGTCCAGATATTCCTGCAATGCCATATTCGCCGCCAATGGAGAAATTTTTCATGATTAATCCCGAAAAAATTGAACATGCAATTCGCGAACTTGCGGAATTTTAACGGCAGGAGGTCAAGGTAATGGCAACAGAAAAAATCACGATGCCCCAGCTTGGCGAAAGTGTCACAGAGGGGACAATCAGCAAATGGCTGGTGGAAGTTGGAGATGTTGTTCAAAAATACGATCCAATCGCAGAAGTGACAACGGATAAAGTTAACGCCGAAGTTCCATCCTCCTTTACAGGGAAAATTAAAGAATTGACTGCTTCTGAAGGCGATACATTAGAAGTCGGAGATTTAATCGGCTATATTGAGTCCGAAGCAGCCGACGGAGCGGAAGAAGATGAAAGCTCTGCTGAAAAAGCAGAGGAAAAAACTGTAGAGACTGATGGTCTAACTGCAGAGGCCAGCGATGCACCGATGAAAAAGCGTTATTCTCCAGCAGTTCTAAAATTGGCACAAGAGAATGATATTGATTTAGATCAGGTGAATGGCAGCGGTAAAGGCGGCCGGATCACACGGAAAGATATTATGATAATCATTGAATCAGGCAATGTGCCAAAAGCGGAACCTAGGGCTGAGAAAAAGTCTGCCCAAGAAGCACCTAAGACAGCAGCAGCGGCCGAAGAAAAGAAAGCGGCGCCGCAATCAGCTTCTATCCCTGTCGTTCCTGGGGATGTTGAAATCCCTGTAAGCGGTGTCCGCCGTGCGATTGCGACTAATATGGTCCGCAGCAAACACGAAGCACCTCATGCATGGACAATGGTAGAAGTCGATGTCACTAACCTTGTTAACTACCGCAACTCAGTGAAAAACGACTTTAAATCTAAAGAAGGCTACAGCTTGACTTTCTTGCCATTCTTCATTAAAGCAACCGTAGAGGCATTAAAGGAATTCCCCCGCATTAATTCAATGTGGGCTGGCGATAAAATCATTGAAAAGAAAGATATCAATATATCGATTGCCGTCGCTACCGACGATGCTCTATATGTTCCAGTGATTAAAAATGCTGATGAAAAAAGCATCAAGGGCCTTGGCAAAAGTGTCAATGATCTAGCTAAGAAGGTACGGGAAAATCGCTTATCAGGTGACGATATGCAGGGCGGAACATTCACTGTTAACAATACAGGGTCGTTTGGCTCCATCCAATCACAGCCGATCATTAACTATCCGCAAGCTGCGATCCTTTCTGTTGAATCGATCGTGAAGCGTCCGGTTGTTATGAATAACGGCATGATTGCGGTCAGAGATATGGTCAATCTCTGTATGTCCCTTGACCATCGTGTCCTGGACGGCCTGATTGTCGGACGCTTCTTGGCAAGCGTGAAGGATAAGCTTGAAAAGATCACACCGGAAAATACATCGATTTATTAATAGCGTGAAGGGGCTGATCAATTTTCAGCCCCTTTTTCAGTTAATCAGAAAGTATAACTTTCTGACGCACATAAGTGCAACTACGTCTCTGTCTTCGCCAAAGGCTCGCCAATCGGCGAGTTTTCTTTAAAGCAAAAAAAAGCAAGCCGGTTGGTCGGCTTGCTTAAAGGGGGTTTAAGGAAAATGGAGGTGTTGGCTGCACTATATTAATACCCGCTTGATAAAAAATCAAACATCCCAATCCAAAAAAAGACCATTTGGTTGGCAACAGGCTTGATGCACGTTAAAATATAAGTAAAGAATGCTATAGGAGTGATATGAATGGGTATGGATTTCGATATTTTTATGAATGATGTCGTACAAACAGCAAGAAAGGAAATAACAACGGCTGGTTATAAAGAATTAAGAACACCTGAAGAGGTGGATGATGTTATGAAAAAAGAAGGGACAACCTTCGTTATGATTAATTCCGTTTGCGGCTGTGCCGGCGGAGTCGCTAGGCCTGCGGCAGCGTATGCAGCTAACTGCTACTCTAAGCCAGACCAGCTCGTAACCGTATTTGCCGGTCAAGATAAAGATGCAACCGAGCGAGCGCGCGAATACTTTACAGGCTATCCGCCATCCTCACCATCCTTCGCTTTACTTAATGACGGCAAGATCGTAAAGATGGTTGAGCGCCACGAAATCGAAGGATTTGAACCAATGGAAGTCGCAACAAAAATTGAAAAGCTCTTCGATGAGCATTGCTCATAATGGCTATCCCTCTTTATTGAGGGATTTTTTTTATTGAGGAACTAAGGGGCGCACCATATTGTATAATATATGGCGTTTTCCTGG
Source organism: Scopulibacillus darangshiensis (assembly GCF_004341035.1). Lineage (GTDB taxonomy): Bacteria > Bacillota > Bacilli > Bacillales > Sporolactobacillaceae > Scopulibacillus > Scopulibacillus darangshiensis. The sequence continues at coordinate 282,449 of NZ_SLXK01000002.1, read as the reverse complement.
GTCGGATGGATGATGATGGTGCTCGCGGGACATTGTTAAAAACAGCCAACTAGGCGTTTTTCATTGTCACTATAGATACCCATAAAAACATTATGTAAACAGAATGAATTTCATTTCCCTTAAACAAACTAAGAAAAAGTTTAAGGATGGATGACAATATGCTTTTATCAAAAATTACTTTGAGTTTTACCGCGCTGCTTATGTGGCTGTCACCTGTATGGCCCTTGGGGGAAAACCCTGTTCCGGGCAGCCCATTTATCATCGTTAATAAAGCGAGACATGAACTTGTCTTTATAAATGATAATGACATTGTCATGAAGGTGCCTGTAGCAACCGGAAAAACCAAAGAATTAACCCCTGAAGGATTATTTACTGTTATTGTAAAAGCAAAAGAGCCTTACTATCGCAAGAAAAACATACCCGGAGGCGATCCTGATAATCCGCTTGGCAGCCGGTGGATCGGCTTCGATGCGCGTGGAACGAACGGTCGAATATATGGTGTCCATGGCAATAACAATCCCGATTCTATTGGGAAGGATGTTTCTGCGGGCTGCATTAGAATGCAGGAAGAGGCTATCCAAAGGCTCTTTGATCTTGTACCAGCCGGCACCAAAATTCTAATCGTTGACAGTGATCAATCATTTCAGACTCTTGGCAGACAATACAATGCTTTGGATGGGCATAGCCACTTATTGATTCCGGAGCATTAATAAACGGCTAAAGCATGCCTTTAGCCGTTTTTTCTATCCTTTTTTAAAACATCGTCATTATGCTTGATAATGTTGTTATAACTAGTGCTGCGATCATAATATAGACAACAACCTTGATCGTCTTCTTTGGCACAGTTTTCCCTCCTGAATGTTTAACAATTCTTCCCCATCATTTTATATGGAAAATAGTTTTAAGACAAGTTCTGTGGCTAAAATGCAAATTTTGCAGGAATTTGACGGCCAAGAGACGAAGTATTACCTTTATGAATGAAAACGCTTTAATGAAAGCAGAAAGGGGCCTCTCATCATGACATCGCAGTCAACATTTCAAAAAGAATATGAACAATGGCTTGAAAAAACAAAGCAGCTTATGGAAAGATTCCCCGAAAGAAGAGAGTTGTTTCATACAAGCTCAGGCATTCCAATTGAGCGGCTTTATCTTCCTGGAACTGCGGCAGACACTTACCAGGAGAACCTTGGTTTTCCCGGTGAATATCCCTATACCAGAGGCATTCAGCCGACAATGTACCGCGCGAGACACTGGACCATGAGACAATACGCTGGTTTTGGTTCCGCTGAGGAGACGAATAAGCGTTTTAGATATTTGCTTGAGCAAGGCCAGACTGGACTATCCGTTGCCTTTGATTTGCCGACGCAAATCGGCTACGATTCCGATGATGCCATGGCAAAAGGAGAGGTCGGTAAAGTTGGTGTTGCGATTGACTCATTAGAAGATATGGAAATTTTATTTGACCAAATCCCTTTAGATAAAGTAAGCACGTCAATGACAATTAACGCACCGGCATCGGTTTTGCTGGCAATGTATATTGTTGCTGCCGAAAAACAAGGTGTCCCGAAAGAAAAAATATCCGGGACGATACAAAATGATATTTTAAAAGAATATATTGCAAGAGGAACTTATATTTTTCCGCCAAAGCCATCCATGCGCCTGATCACAGATATCTTTTCCTATTGCGCGGAACATGTGCCGAAGTGGAACACCATTAGTATATCCGGTTACCATATTCGTGAGGCGGGGTCGACAGCGGCCCAAGAGCTTGCCTTTACATTAGCTAATGGGAAAGCTTATGTTGATGCAGCACTTGAAGCTGGCATGGATATTGATAAATTTGCCCCGAGGCTTGCCTTCTTCTTTAATGCTCACAACCAATTTTTTGAAGAGGTTGCCAAATTTCGTGCAGCCAGAAGGATTTGGTCCCACTTAATGAAAAATGTGTACCATGCCAAAAACCCAAAGAGTTGGCAGTTGCGGTTCCATACACAAACGGGCGGATCGACCCTAACCGCACAGCAGCCGGATAACAATATAGTCAGAGTTACGGTTCAGGCACTGTCAGCTGTCCTCGGGGGAACACAAAGCCTCCATACGAACAGCCGTGACGAGGCCTTGGCCTTGCCTACGGAAGAATCGGCCAGAATTGCTCTCCGAACTCAGCAAATCCTTGCTCATGAAAGCGGTGTAACCGATACGGTTGACCCTTTGGGCGGCTCCTATTATGTTGAAGGATTAACTGATAAAATAGAAGAGGAAGTATACAGCTATTTTGAGGAAATTGAAGATATGGGCGGCGCTGTCCAAGCCGTAGAGCAAGGTTATATGCAGGAAGAAATCCAGCGTGCCGCATATGAAACACAGAAGGCCATTGAAAAACAAGAAGACATTGTCGTTGGCATGAATGCTTTTAAGCTTGATGATGAACCGCAGCCTAAGCTCCACCGTCTGGACAAAGAGCTCTCCCGCAAACAGATTGAAAAACTGACACAAATCAAAGATCGCCGCGACCAAAATCGAGCGAACGCTCGCTTGGCAGATTTGAAATATGCGGCTGGGGGCAGCGAAAACCTTATGCCTTATATTATTGATTGTGTCAAAGATCACTGTACAATCGGGGAAATTTGCGGTGTGTTAAGAGGGATATTTGGTGAGTATACAGGAGCGTAATATTTGGACAGAAGAGGTGAACAGTCATGAAAAAGCAAATCCGTGTGCTTGTAGCCAAACCGGGGCTTGACGGGCACGACCGCGGTGCTCTGATTATATCCCAGGCACTCCGCGATTATGGGATGGAAGTGATTTATACAGGATTGCGCCAAACACCCGCGCAAATTGTAGCGGCGGCCGTTCAGGAGGATGTTGATGCCATTGGACTGTCCTGTCTATCTGGAGCGCATAATGAATTGTTCCCGGACATTATTCAACTGCTAAAGGAGCAAAAAGCTGAAGACATTATTGTGATCGGAGGCGGTGTTATACCCGCTGAGGATATTCCTTTTTTGGAATCTGAAGGGATACAAAAAATCTTTACACCTGGAACACCGACCATTGAAACGGCGAAATTTATTGAACGGGCAGTGTATGAACGTGATGGGATCTCATTGGATCAGCCGTTTGCAGTGAACCAAATTGACCATATCGGCATTGCAGTTAAATCAATTGATGAAGCTCTTAGCTTTTATAAAGATACACTGAATTTGACGTTTGAAGGTGTTGAAGAGGTCGTGTCTCAAAAAGTTAAAGTAGCCTTTTTCAATACGGGGAATTGCCGCCTCGAATTACTGGAACCAATGAGTGAAGAAAGTGCCGTTGCCTCATTTATCGAAAAACGCGGGGAGGGCATCCATCATATTGCACTCGGTGTAGAAGACATTAATAGCCGTATTAAACAGCTCCAGGAAAAGGATGTTCGCATGATTGATACAAAGGCAAGAACTGGAGCTGAGGGGGCGGATGTGGCCTTTCTGCATCCAAAAGCAGCACACGGTGTCCTGTATGAGTTGTGTGAAAAACAGACAAGGGGGTAACATCTTGGACATCTATGAAAAAATCAATGAACTTTACGATAAACGGAGGAAAGTTGAACTTGGCGGCGGTGATGAACGGATAGAGAAGCAGCATCAAAAGGGCAAGTTAACCGCAAGGGAGCGGATTGACCTCCTGCTTGATAAGGATTCCTTTGTGGAGCTCAATTCTTTTGTTGAGCATAGGGCTCAAAGTCTGGGGTTTTCTGACGAAGCGCCCGGTGAGGGTGTTGTCACGGGATATGGTAAGATAGAAGGACGTCCCATTTATCTTTTTGCTCAAGACTTTACCGTATACGGCGGTGCCCTAGGTGAAATGCACGGGCAAAAAATTGCCCATGTCATGGATTTGGCAGCTAAGAACGGTGTGCCTTTTATCGGATTAAATGATTCAGGCGGTGCGCGGATCCAGGAAGGCGTCGTGTCATTGGACGGCTACGGACACGTCTTTTACCGCAATGCGATCTACTCGGGCGTCATTCCGCAAATATCCGTCATTATGGGCCCATGTGCCGGCGGTGCGGTCTATTCACCGGCGATTACCGACTTTGTTATAATGGTAGAAGAGACGAGCCAAATGTTTATTACAGGTCCCAAAGTAATTGAGACCGTAACAGGTGAAAAAATTTCATCCGATGATCTCGGCGGCGCGTCTGTACATAACCGCTTGAGCGGGAATGCCCATTTTTCAGCAGCTGACGAAGAAGAGGCGCTCATGATGGTAAGGAAATTGCTTAGTTATTTGCCGGCAAATAACAAGGAAAAAGCCCCTATTGCAGAAAATGTAAAGGATGTTGATTACCGTTCCGAATTAACCGAAACTATACCTTTTGATCCAATGCGATCTTATGATGTGCGAAGTGTAATAGATGAGGTTGTCGATGACGATTCTTTCATGGAAATTCAAAAGGCATTTGCCAAAAATGCCGTCGTCGGTTTCGCCAGAATAAAGGGTCAGCCAGTAGGTTTGATTTGTAATCAGCCAAAAACGATGGCCGGCGGCTTGGATATTGATGCGTCTGATAAGATCTCCCGTTTTATCCGGTTCTGTGATTCCTTTAATATCCCGCTTATTACATTTGAAGATGTGACAGGTTTTTTCCCGGGCATCAAACAGGAGCACGGCGGTATTATTCGCCACGGGGCAAAAATTCTCTACGCCTATTCTGAAGCGACTGTGCCCAAAATAACTGTGATTTTACGAAAAGCTTATGGCGGAGCTTATGTAGCATTGAACAGTAAATCGATTGGGGCGGATCTCGTCTACGCATGGCCTAATGCTGAAATTGCCGTTATGGGCCCTGAAGGTGCGGCTAACATAATTTTTGCAAAAGAGATCGCCCAAAGTGATGATCCAGAAAAAACGCGGGCTGAAAAAATCGAAGAATACCGTCAAAAATTGGCTAACCCATTTGTAGCCGCTTCTCATGGCATGGTTGATGATGTCATCGATCCAAGAGAAACACGGGTGAAACTGATTCAAGGGTTGGATATGCTGTCAAGAAAGCATGAAGACCGTCCGGCCAAAAAGCATGGCAATATTCCACTTTAATATGACATAATGAAAGGTGATGTGCGCATGATTAATCAAGAACGACTAGTGAATGAATTTATGGAATTGGTTCAAATTGACTCTGAAACAGGTCATGAAGAAGCCATATCTAAAGTATTAAAAGAGAAATTTCAAGCGTTGGGCGTTAAGGTTGAAGAAGATCAAGCCAGAGAAAAAACCGGCCACGGCGCAAATAACCTTATTTGCACACTTGAAGGCCGGGCTGAAGCGGACACCATTTATTTTACATCACATATGGATACCGTTGTACCAGGAAAGAACATTAAGCCATCCATCCAGGGTGACTATATCGTCTCGGATGGGTCAACGATTCTTGGTGCTGATGATAAGGCCGGCCTTGCCGCTATGTTCGAGGCGATCAAGGTGTTGAAAGAAAAGGATATACCGCATGGTACGATCCAATTCATCATTACCGTCGGGGAAGAATCCGGGCTTGTTGGTGCGAAGGCCTTAGATGACAATCTGTTAAAGGCTAAATTCGGTTATGCGCTGGACAGTGATGGACCTGTCGGTGATATTATCACGGCTGCGCCGACCCAGGCAAAGCTTATTGTGAAGATTTTCGGCAAGACGGCTCATGCCGGTGTGGCACCTGAAAAAGGCGTTTCGGCGATCACATTAGCAGCAAAGTCAATTTCCAAAATGCCTTTAGGAAGAATAGATAAGGAAACAACGGCAAACATCGGCCGCTTCGAAGGCGGCAAACAAACGAATATTGTTTGCGATTATGTTGAAATTATTGCTGAGGCACGTTCTTTAGTAAAAGAAAAAATGGAAGACCAAGTTGATAAAATGAAGCAAGCCTTTGAGAACACTGCTGAGGAAATGGGCGGCCGTGCAGAGGTTGAAGTGATTGTTATGTATCCCGGCTTTAAGTTCGGTGAAGGTGACCATGTCGTTGAAGTCGCCAAAAAAGCGGCAAAAGCCATCGGCCGGGAGCCAAAGCTTTTGCATAGCGGCGGCGGCAGTGATGCCAACGTTATCGCAGGTTTCGATATTCCAACCGTCAACTTGGCTGTTGGTTACGAAGACATCCATACGAAGCAGGAAAAAATGTCAATCACAGAGCTTGGCAAAACAAGCGAGATGATCATTTCTGTCATTAAAGAAGTAGTGAAAGGCTAAAAGGTATGAAAATCCCTCCGCACCTGCAATAGTGCGGGGGATTTAATAGAATATGCATAACAATCATATACATATTAAAAGAGTTTTGCAGGAGGGTTCAATTTGGCGGATTTAAATCTGTTTCTTGCCTTTGGCGCCGGTATCCTCTCATTCCTCTCGCCGTGTTCATTGCCATTGTACCCGGGTTTTTTGTCCTACATAACCGGGGTGTCGGTAGATGAGCTAAGGGAGAATAACGGTATGCTGCAAAAACGGGCCTGGCTCCACACACTATTCTTCTTAATCGGATTTTCAATTATTTTTCTTGCGTTAGCTTTATCGGCTTCATTAATTGGTATGTTATTTTCCCAGTACAATGATGTCATTCGCCGGATCGGGGCAATCCTTATTATTTTTTTTGGCCTCATTATTATCGGTTTGTTCAGACCCGCTTTTTTAATGAAAGATAGAAAGATTGCTTTTCGTGAGCGTCCTAGCGGTTACATTGGCTCGATTCTGATTGGTATGGGATTTGCGGCAGGCTGGACGCCGTGTTCCGGGCCGATCCTGGGGGCTGTTCTAGCATTAGGTTCCACGAATCCAAGCGCTGCTTTATGGTATATGGTGGCTTACATACTCGGATTTGTTGTGCCGTTCGTGATTCTTTCATTCTTTATCGGCAAGTTAAATTGGATTAAGAAATACGGCAGCCAGGTGACCAAAATCGGCGGTTATGTGATGATTTTTATGGGTGTCTTTTTATATTTTGACTGGATGTCAAAAATGACATCATTTTTGGTTAGCCGTGTATTTGGCGGTTTTACCGGGTTTTAGAATGGGGATATAAAATAAATTCGAATGAAGGAGTGGTTAAGACATGCCAGACTATGGTGATCGCTTTAATCCCGAGCATGCGGATAAATTATTAAGTTCAAAACGGCTGAAAGAGTTGCCCCCGGATAATATTTTAGCGCTGCTTGACCTAAAGAAAGGCGATATCGCAGCTGACTTTGGTTCAGGTAACGGCTTTTTTACGGTTCCCATGGCTAAGATCACGCAATCAACTGTCTATGCGGTTGATATTGAACCCAAAATGCATGATCTCCTAAAAGCACATGCCGAAGAAAAAGATGTTGACACAATCACTTTTGTTACGGCAGAGCTTGGTGATACAACTCTTGGAACCCATTCCGTTGACAAGCTTTTCTCCTCTTTCGTTATGCACGAGGTTCCTGACCTTCATGCCGTGATGAGTGAGATGAGGCGGGTGACAAAGCCCGGCGGAACGATCGTCATATTGGACTGGGAGGCGGTACCTTCTGAAAGCGGCCCGCCTATTGGCAAAAGGATACCTTCCGATAAAATGGAAACATTGTTCGCTAAAGAGGGCTTTGCTGTAAAGCCACGGATGATCAATGATGCGGTCTATGCTTTGATTGTGACGAATGTGGCAAATCAAAATTAACATAAGGGTCATGAGGGTGCGATTCACTTTCGTACCCTCCCTTTTTGAGTAAAGAAAGGGGAAAAGATCATGAGTATCACTTTTCTCATCATATTATTTATCTTAGGGTTTATCGGATCTTTTGTATCCGGCATGGTTGGTGTCGGCGGTGCAATCATTAACTACCCTATGATTCTTTATATTCCGCCGCTTTTGGGAACAGCGCTGCTCTCACCTCATCACGTCTCAGGTATTGTCGCTGTACAAGTCTTTTTTGCGACACTTAGCGGCGTGTTTGCCTATCGAAATGGTGGTTATCTAAATAAAAATCTCATTATTTATATGGGGGCAAGTGTCCTTGCCGGAAGTTTAATCGGCGGCTACGGATCGGATCTATTGTCGGGTGAACACATTAATCTTGTGTATGGCATATTGGCTGTCATTGCAGCGATCCTCATACTTCTGCCAAAGAAGGGCATTGATGAGGACCAAGCAAGCTGCGACTTTAATAAATTGCTTGCTTCTAGTCTAGCTTTTATCGTCGGTATTGCAGCTGGTATTGTCGGGGCAGGCGGCGCTTTTCTACTCGTGCCGATTATGCTGACGGTGCTCAAGCTCCCTACCCGGGTCACGATCGCAACTTCTTTGGCGATAACGTTCCTCTCATCAGTCGGTTCAGCAATCGGGAAACTTGTGACTCATCAGATCCTTTTTATCCCGGCGGCCGTATTAGTTGTAGCAAGTGTCATTGCTTCACCCTTAGGTGCTGCCGCCGGCAAGAAAATCAATACGAAAGTTCTTCAATTTGTTTTGGCTGCTTTGATTATGATTACCGCCATAAAGGTATGGATGAGTCTTTTGCAAGGATAAGTTCAATTTTAAGAACGAAGCTTTTCTCTCTCAGTCTATAATCTTCGCTCCTTGAATAATTAATTCCTTCTTATGGAAAAAGTAAAAGTCCGCAAAATGACACCTATTTGCGGACTAAATGCATGTTATTTTGTGTAAAGCTTAATCCAAACGGAAGAATAGGCGGGTTAGCCCTCTGGTAAAAAGGCTTGAAATAAAGGCTAGGAGTGCATAAAAAATAGCCCAAATTAAGAAGGATTCATTATAAACGGTGTACGTTAGAATCAGAAACAGTAATAATACAAATAAAGGTCCGATGTAAAATCGTTTGAAAATCAAGTAGCCTATGACACCGAGCACTAAGCTGCCAATGGGATAGATGATAAATAGTAAGGTAAACATATTAAAATAATCGTTCATGACAACACCTCCCCGCAAGGCAAAATATCCTACTATAAAGATATCAGTAAAACTTAAAAACAACAATAGGAAATGAAGACGCTTTCAAAGGATTTATTCAGAACACACGTTTCTATATTGTGGTATAATTAATCATCATAAGAAGTGAAGGGAGGGGAGTGTATGGGTGCCGATCAATCTCAAGGCCCAAGGGTTATTTTTCATATCGATATGAACAGCTTCTATGCTTCGGTGGAAATCGCCAAGGATCCCGGGTTAAAAGGCAAGGCTTTGGCCATTGCCGGCAAGGTTGAAGACCGCCGCGGCATTGTGGTGACAAGCAGCTATGAGGCAAGAGCGCAAGGTGTCAAAACGACGATGCCGGTTTGGGAGGCAAGGCGCCACTGTCCTGAATTGATCATAAAGACACCCGATTTCCCCCTTTACCGAAGCACTTCCAAACAGCTTTTCGAATTGTTGAGAAGCTATACGGACACTGTTGAAAAAGTATCAATTGATGAAGGTTATATGGATGTCACCGCCGCATTAAATGGGATCCATCCCTTACAGCTGGCGAAAAATATCCAAAGAAAAGTACTTGATGCTTTGCATTTGCCTTCAAGCATCGGCATTGCCCCAAATAAATTTTTGGCCAAAATGGCATCTGACATGAAGAAGCCGATGGGCATCACCGTACTCCGAAAGCGGGAGATAGCAAAAGTGCTGTGGCCTTTGCCTATAGGGGAGATGTATGGGGTAGGACCAAAAACAGAAGCGAAATTAAAACATATCGGTGTCCAAACGATCGGAGACCTCGCCCAAAATAATGCCGCCGCTCTCGTTGAAAAGTTTGGCGTGTACGGCGAGCGGCTATATAAACGCGCTAATGGCATTGACCACAGACCCGTGGATCCTGAAGCCGAAAATACCTATAAAAGCATCAGCCAATCGACGACACTGCCGGAAGACACAACATCTGATACCGTTGTCAGAAAAGTATTGTCAATTTTGGCAGAGAAAATAGCAGATAAGCTGAAGCAGGAAAAAGTCACCGCCTACCAGACTAGTCTTATGATCCGTTACAATGATTGGCAAAATATAACCCGGAACCAAACAGTTAAGCAGCCAATCCAATCAAAGGATGATATATCGCATATCGCCGGCCACTTGTTTGACCGCCATTGGGACGGCAGACCGGTCCGGCTGCTTGGCATAACTGTCACAGCGCTAGAAGAGCTGTATAAAGCGACAAAACAGCTTGATCTCTTTTCCTATCAAGCCGATGTAAAAAAGGAACCGTTAATGGATCTTATAAGCGAGATGGATCATCGATACGGTGAGGGAACGCTGCGGAGTGCTTCTTTATATAAAAAAGAGGAGCCTTAAAATAAAATAAGAAACAGACGATTCTGGTGTGGATTTGAATCAATCATTGCTAGTTAAGGCCGATTAGAAGGCACAAGTGTATATAATTACAAAGAAATAAAGAAAACTTGGCTTATCGCCAAGCTTTAATGGCGAAAGCCTTAGTTGCACTTATACTTTATTCCGCTTTTTCGCTTTAGCGAACTTAAACATTCTTAAAGTATAAAAAATTTTTATGCCGAAAATTCAAACCATACTAATTGACATGTTACTCATGATCAAGGATAATTTCTTAGGCGTACCGAAAGTAGAAAGGATGACACGATGGACAAGTCATTCCAGGTTGTAAAAGCCTTAAATAACAACGTTCTGATTGCCCTTGATGCGTCCAATGAAGAAGTGGTTTTAATTGGGAAAGGTATCGGTTTTAATAAAAAAGCTGGGGCGGATATCCATATGGATTCCGTTGAAAAGATGTTTATCCTCGAAAGTAAAAAAGAGCAGGAACAATACAAACAGCTTATACCGTATGTAAGTGAAAATTTGATTGCTGTGATTAATGAGGTTATTCAATATATTGAGCATCACACCAGACAAGCATTGAATGAGCATATACATGTTGCTTTAACTGATCATATTGCTTTTGCGATTAAACGAATGAACCAAGGTATGGGGATTTCAAATCCTTTTTTGATTGAAACACAGGCCCTTTATCCAAAGGAATATCGTTTGGCTGAAGATGTAATCAGGATAATTAATAGGGAAACCGGTATCCACTTTCCTGAGGGCGAAGTCGGTTTCATTGCTCTTCATATTCAAAGTGCAATGTCGCAGAACCAGATTTCCGATATTAACAAATATTCACAGCTTATAAATCTTCTAAGCAGTATGATTGAAGAAACATTAGAAGTAACAATTGATCGGAAAAGCATTAATTACCTTCGTTTGGTCAGACATTTAAGATACACGATTGAACGAGCTAAATCCGGTGAACATGTAGAGGAACCGGAAAATTTAGTAGGTGTATTGAAAAGTCATTATCCGGTGTGCTATAATCTGTCTTGGAAAATCATTAAAGTGATGCAGCAAACATTGAAAGTATGCATTGATAATGCTGAGTCTGTTTACCTTACTTTACATTTGCAAAGGTTTACAAACAAAATTAAATAATAATTCAGTTTTCATTTTACGTGTTACTGATTGGTTTCAGGCATGAGTAAAAATGTTAACAGAACAAACGATCTCCTTAGGTCTATTCAAAAGAAAACGCTTTTTAGCGTTGGTCTTTTATTAGCTAAGGAGAAGCCCAGCGGGGAAAATCTAATTCGCAGGGTTTGTTTTTCTGTTCATTTAACTCATGCCTTTTTGTTTGTTTTCATGGCAATCCCAAATGCCTCAGTGCTCGGTCTTATAAAGTAAAGTACTTTTCAAATAATATGTTTGCTATCAATTACCACAAAAAATATAAAAGAAAGGGGCAACAACATGTTCAAAGCTATTTTTGGTACGTTACAAAAAGTTGGTAGGGCGTTAATGCTACCGGTTGCTATTCTACCTGCCGCAGGTATATTAATGGCTTTTGGTACTGCATTTAAACAAGACAAAGTATTAGATTTGATTCCGGCTATGAAAGCCGATTGGTTCCAATTGCTTGCAACTGTTATGGAAAATGCAGGAGGCATTGTTTTTGACAATCTAGCATTGCTTTTTGCTGTTGGTGTTGCAATTGGTCTTGCGGGTGGAGACGGTGTGGCTGGTCTCGCTGCGATTGTTGGTTATCTGATGTTAAATGTGACGATGGGTACGCTCGTTCATGTTACACCGGAAATGGCAGCTAACAATCCGGCCTACGCTGAGGTATTAGGAATTCCCACGTTACAGACAGGTGTTTTCGGAGGTATCATCATGGGTATTGTCGCCGCTCTTCTGTACGACAAATTCTTTAAAATTGAGTTACCGCAATTTCTTGGCTTCTTTGCAGGAAAACGTTTCGTTCCGATTGTCACTGCCTTTTCAGCAATTATTTTAGGTATCATTCTTATTTTTGTATGGCCGCCAATTCAGGATGGGCTCGATGCATTCTCTAACTTTATGCTTAACAAAAACCCAACGCTTGCTGCATTCATCTTTGGTGTTGTAGAGCGGGCGCTGATTCCATTCGGTCTGCACCATATTTGGTATTCACCATTCTGGTTTGAATTTGGTAGTTACAAGGATGCCGCCGGACAAATTGTTCACGGTGACCAAGCGATTTTCTTTGCACAAATTAAAGATAACGTGAAGCACCTAACAGCTGGAACATTCATGACAGGTAAATTCCCGTTTATGATGTTTGGTCTCCCCGCTGCTGCACTAGCGATTTACCACGAAGCCCGTCCAGAACATAAGAAATATGTTGCCGGTATCATGGGGTCAGCGGCGCTAACATCTTTTCTTACAGGTATTACCGAACCAATTGAGTTCTCGTTCTTATTCGTAGCACCGGTTCTTTTTGGTATCCACTGTATTTTTGCGGGCCTTTCCTTTATGACCATGCAGTTATTGAATGTCAAAATCGGTATGACGTTCTCCGGTGGTGCGATTGACTTCTTACTTTTCGGTGTGCTCCCGAATAAAACATCGTGGTGGCTCGTTATTCCTGTTGGTCTTGTACTCGCTGTTATTTACTACTTTGGGTTCCGTTTGGCGATTAGGAAGTTCAATCTTAAAACACCAGGTCGCGAGGTTGATGGTTCGAATAGCAATACAAAAAGAAGCACAGCAGCAGGTGAACTACCTGGCAAAATCCTTGATGCACTTGGCGGAGCTGCAAACATTAAAGATTTAGATGCGTGTATTACACGCCTTCGCGTTCAAGTGAATGATGTTCAAAACGTGGAAAAAGAAAAATTGAAACAATTAGGGGCGTCGGGCGTTTTGGAAGTCGGTAATAACGTACAGGCAATTTTTGGGCCAAGATCTGAAAATTTGAAAGGCCAAATTCAAGATATTATGTCTGGCAAAACCCCTATTATTGATAAGAGTCCGGCTATTGATGAAGCTGCTCCTGCGGTCGAGGTCAATGCATCATTAGATAATATAGCAGCACCGGCAAAAGGGGAACTTGTCCCACTATCGGAAGTACCTGACCAAGTTTTCTCAGAGAAAATGATGGGGGATGGCTTTGCTGTTAGGCCGGAAGACGGTCTGATTGGATCACCTGTTGATGGGAAAATTATCAATGTCTTTCCTACGAAGCATGCTATTGGAATCCTAACTGATAATGGTAGAGAAATTCTTGTTCATGTGGGTATTGATACCGTGAAATTGAACGGGGAAGGGTTTAAAGCAATGGTTAAGGAGGGAGATAAGGTCAAACAAGGCGATACATTATTAAAAGTCGATCTTGATTACCTTGAAGCGAATGCCCCTTCAACAATGACTCCGGTCATTTTCACCAATCTAAAAGATGGAGAATCTGTATCACTTAGGAAACAAGGACCTGTCAGTCAAGGTGAGAAAGATATCATCACGATTCAACGAGTTTAAAAAAAATACATGCTTGATGTGTATCAAAATAAAGGAGACTAAATAAAATGGTGGAAAAGACGTATACAATTATAGATGAAACTGGCATCCACGCCCGCCCGGCAACAACGTTAGTTAGTGAAGCAGGGAAATTTTCAGCGGATGCACAACTTGAATATAATGGACAGAAAGCAAACATGAAATCCATTATGGGCGTGATGGCCATGGGAATTGGTAAAGGTGCTCGGATTAAAATTATCACAGAAGGTCATGATGCTGATCGTGCACTAGAGGCGATTGACAAAGTCATTAAAGAACAAGGATTGGCTGAATAAATATAAATTAGGAAGTGACTCTATTTTATAGGGTCATTTTTTTATCGTTTAGGAAACTATAAAATGGTCGCCATGTGAATAACTTATTGTATCTTTCGGATAAATCATCCTTACTTATAAAAGTTGAATCAAGGAATCTTCAATCAATCACCCCTTGCAATCGGCGAAAGTTAAATTACACATATCGGTGTCCAAACGATCGGAGACCTTGCCCAACGCTGCGGAGTGCTTCTTTATATAAAAAAGAGGAGTAAGGCAAAGCATGAAAGCTTTGCCTTTTACATTGTGCTTATGAAAATATGATCGGCAAGCAAACAGCAATGAGAATAATGGCAATAAGAGTGAGCCAGCTTGCGGGTCGTGCAAAATTAACAGTCCAGCCGATCCCAAATCGCTTTTCAATCCAAACCGCTGGATCGTTTGGATTAAAGTAGAACTGCCCTAACTTCCAGTAACGGTCATCATTGCGGTTAATGGAACCTGATTTAGCTGGCGCGGCGGTGTTTAACCGGCTCCCGCCTTGGCCGGTGCGAAAGGACAGCCAAATGGCTCCAATCACGATTAATGCTGATAAAGTTAAACTGACAAACAGCAAGATCGTTTGGTTGATCGGATAAATCATAGCTAATTGGGTTAATGAGAATAACAATGTCATTGCTGTCCCGGAAATAATCATGAAGAGGGACCATTTGCGGCGGAAGACTAAGTTCTTTCGGATCGATGCCTCTTCTTCCGCTGGGTCTACGAGCTGTTTCGCTTTGGCGATCATGGTGTTAATAAACACAAATAACACGATCAAATAGAGTTGAACAGCGGGAAACATCATGACTGTCCGATAAGACTTTGTGGCCCAATTGGTGACATTGCCGTCGAAATCGAATTGCATCGGGATTTTTTCCGGAATTCTATTATAAAAAACCAAGCTCAAAATCAAGCTGATAAGAAAGATAGCAAAGGAAAGTCCAAACCAGGCGTTGGAGTAAGTTGGTTTTTTGCTCCTAAAAGCGGTATCGATGACAACTGTTTGCCTGCGGGTTTCCTGCCAATTTTGTTCCCTCTTATAATTCTTCATCCGAAAATGAAACCTTAAGTACATCATATAGGATAATACAAGAAAAAGAATTAAACCGACGGGGAAGGCGGCTTCCGCAAAATAGGTACTGATAAAAGCGAGTGCGGCAAAAATAATCACCGAAAAAGCAGCCAAGGACAATGCGTATTTCTTTCTCATAGCAGTGAGATCAGTTGAATCGAAGGCATCACTTGGGATCGATACACCGAAACTTTCCGTTTTCCTTGTTAGAAATGGCGTGAATATCATCAACAATGCAACAGGGGTGAACATCACAAGATTCATAATGACCAGAGCTTTTTCCATCATCGCTTGTTACCTCGCTTTTCTTTAAGATCATGAAAAAGTGATTGACACATCTTCATAAAAGCAGCTTCATCCATTTCCCGGCAGACAGCCTCTGTTACCAGCGTCTTTAGATCGTTCTGACACTTATCAAGAAATGCTTGATCAGCACCGGGTAATTGGGGGTTAATCACGACGCCTTTTTGCCGGTGTATCAGGAGAAAGCCGTCATTTTTAAGGATTTGATAGGCTTTATTGACAGTGTGCATATTAATCCCGAGGTCGGCAGCAAATGATCTGACAGACGGAAGGGCTTCATTTGGCTCAAGCTGTCTTGTTGCGATTCCCTCCTTAATCGCATCAACAAGCTGCCGATAAATTGGATGGTCCGCTTCAAAATCCATTTTAATTATCATAGGTGAAGGCACCTTTCTTTTTGTTCGTTGTGTTATATATAATATATAACGGATAAAACAAAAGCGCAAGACTATTTCCCCCAATTTCTAAAATGAATCTTCAACCAATTAACAATATTCGGTGGGTAAATGGTATAATTTATGTAATGTAATAGTTTAGGGACAATATATGGGGGCGATACAATGATAGAAAGTCTAGAGAGATTGCAGAGTAATGTCAGCAAAGTTTTAGTAGGGAAAGATGATACAGTTGAGCTGCTTATGATTGCCCTGGTTTGTAACGGGCATGTCCTTTTGGAAGATGTTCCCGGGACGGGGAAGACGATGCTTGCTAAGACATTGGCACGATCGATTAACGGATCATTCAAAAGGATTCAGTTAACACCCGACATCCTTCCAACGGATATTACAGGCATTCAGTTTTTCAATCCAAAGACACAGGAATTCGAGATTAAGCCCGGACCCGTGTTGACCAATATCCTATTAACAGATGAAATAAACCGGGCAACGCCAAGGACACAATCAAGTTTGCTTGAGGTGATGGAGGAGGCACAAGTGACCATTGAGGGGGAAACCATTCCTCTTAAGCGTCCTTTCATAGTCATCGCCACGCAAAATCCGATCGAATCACAGGGGACTTTCCCGTTGCCGGAAGCGCAAATGGACCGGTTTTTTATCCAAATCAAGACAGGGTATCCATCTCTTGATCAGGAAAAGCAGATGATGCGGCTTTACCGGGCGGATGAGCCTTTAACACATGTGTCGCCAGTTTTCGAACCCAAGGATATTCTGAGCCTTGCTGAACAGGTGAAAGACGTTCATATTGAAAACGTTGTTGAAGATTATTTGCTCGCTATTGTGCATGCGACACGGGACGAGGAATTTGTGGCAACGGGTGTCAGTCCAAGGGGGACCTTGGCATTTATGAAGGCTTCCCAAGGATGCGCCTTTGTAAATGGGAGGCAATTTGTCACGCCGGAAGATATTAAAAAAATGGCGCCTTATGTCCTGACGCATCGGCTGGTTTTGACAATGGAAGGTGAGATGAGAGTAACCAAACGCCAGGTCATCGATAGTATATTATCCAGCGTCCCTGTGCCGCTTGAAGAGGAAGCTGTTAATAAATGATGTGGCAAAGAAACATCCAATACCCTAACATCATATATGCCATTTATTTTGTCGGTTTTGGATCATTTATTTGTGCTTTCCTGCTTCAATATACAAGCTTATTTTCTGCCGGTGTTTGCCTCGTCATTCTTGCTTGGCTGCCAAAAGTGTATCTTAAATATATAAGTAAAAGGCTGATGCTTTTCAATGACAGGCAAAAGATTAGATTAATGTTAGGTGAGAATGGACAGCTTCATTTTTCTTTGGGGAATGAAGCAAAACTGCCAGTGCTTTTTGCCCAATGCCGGGTTGTCTTAGACGATGCGGTCACAATTGGAGAAACAGAAGGGGAGAAGCGCAATACATATACGCGGAATTTTTCTTTAGGTCCGAGGCAAAAAGTCACCTTTACAGTACCCGTTTCGGCGAAGAAACGGGGATTTGTAAAGGTTCGAACATTGGAGGTAACCATAAAAGATCCCTTTAACCTCACATATGCCACGCTTCTTTTCAATCGATTAGTAAAAAAGGAGGTTGTCGTCTACCCAAAGCCGCTCGCCGTCAGCGGACTTTCAAACATAGTGCTGATGGCAGAAGGGAAGCTGCCAAATACTTCTTCTATCTACACGGATCACGCAGCACCGATCGGAACGCGGGATTATGCCTTCAATGACCCATTCAAGCATATCCATTGGAAGGCGAGTGCCAGGACGGGGCAGCTGCAAACGAAGATGTTCGAGCAGGTAATCGGCATGACGTGGACGATCATTCTCTTGATTGAACCGGGCTACCATCACCATATTACTATGGTGGAGTTTGAGCGCTCTCTGTCAGCAGCTGCCTATATCGCACAATTCGCTGAGAAGCGGGGCATCACTTATGATGTGTTCGTGAATATAAAAACAAAGGGATCCGGAGCGACCATTTCAATGCCAGCAGATACAGGGATTCGACAGCTAATCAAAACCTGGGAACTTTTCTCCTTCATAAACCTTAGTCATATCCGGACGAAAGTGCGGGGAGCGCTTAGTGACATCGATAAAGCCATGACGGATCGAAGGGTAATCATGATGCTTCACATAGGAAGAGACAGATCAGATGCCTTCTTTTATAATAAATGGCTGAAAAAAGGCCATATCATTTATACGGTCGGCATGGATGATGATCGGGCGATGCTTACACCGCTTGCGGGAAGAGGTGGGGCTGTTGCGAAATAATCCAACTGCTATTTCTATGACCACCGTTATCGTCTTTGAGTGGCTTTTTATTTATACTCTGCTCGTTCCGTTTTACAGTGGACATTGGCAGCTTTTCACTCCTTTATTATTTCTTGCTGCGATTTTCGGGGTTCTGTTTGCTCTTGTACGCAGTATTTTTCCCAAGGCTTCAATGGCTGCCTATTTTTTAATTACACTTGTGACTGTTGTTGCAGGCTATGTGATTTTCAATTTCCATCCCTTGGTGGCTTTAATTGTCGGTGTCCTTTTTTACTTTGGATCAACTCGGCTTTATGAAAAAAGAACATCTGAGACTGTTTGGCTGCTGTTCTTCGCATATACCGTCATAGCTGTGGCATACTATATGTTTGTCCCTTTTCTCATGCAAGGTGTCTTTCAGGGCAGGTTCATCTTTATCCTTCTTTTAGCTGTACAATTCTTGGCAGCTATACTTATGATATACAGCGTGAACCTTGATAGCGGCATGTCTCAGGGAATGCCTTTGTTCATCATTGGATTCTTTATCGTCTCGCTAGCCGTTGCGGGATTTATTCTTGTCCTAAAGCCGGTGTTGTTCAGTATCGTTAACTTTTTAATAAGAGGGGCGGCTTTTATCATTATTGAAGTGATGGCCTTCTTGTTCAACCTGCTCGTCACTCCATTTGTTTCGGAGAAAAAAGACGACAAGCTAAAGCAGGTGTTCCATATGAGTGACAGCCCGATGAAAGACCAGCAGCATTTCGCGGACTATCAGCCGCCGAATGTTCTTATCTGGGTGGCAGTGGCAATACTCGTGTGTTTAGCTGTTGTTATTGTTATTATACTTAGGAAGCGAAAGCTGAGGGCGGATAGCCGGGAGAATCATACACAGGAGCCATTGTTTGGCGAAGCTATTGATACAAATGTCAAAAAAAAGTTCAATAGGAAAAAACGGCAGCGTCCGCCTAAGGATCCGGTCAGACTTGGGATGTATAAAATTCACAGGTTTGCCCGCAAGCTAGGAGCAGGGCGCTATTCATATGAATCACTTGATGAGTGGCTCGTTAGAACTGACCCTTCCGCAAAAGCGTCAAGCAGAGTCAAAGCTTTGTATGATAAAGCCCGTTATGGCGGACAATTGCTGACTAGGGAAGAGCTTGCTGATTATTCAGCTGCCTTAAAGCATATGAAAGAGGATTTTAAAAATCGAAAGATGCTAAAGGACAACATAGATAGGAATGAATGACATGGATGTTACTTTTTTAGGAACGGGCGCAGGGGTTCCCGCTAAAAATCGGAATGTGTCGGCAATCGCCCTGACACTGCCTGAATACAAAGGGGACACATGGCTGTTTGATTGCGGGGAAGCTACGCAGCATCAAATCCTTTACACAAGCCTGAAGCTAAGTAAAATTAGCAACATCTTTATTACCCATTTACATGGTGACCATATCTTTGGATTGCCAGGCGTTCTTGGAAGCCGGTCATTTCAAGGATCGGAGGATCCCCTTAATATTTACGGCCCTCCGGGTATAAAAGCATTTATTGAGGCGGCTCTTTGCACTTCCTCAACTTATTTAAAATATCCAATGACTATTTTTGAATTGAATGAGGATGGCCACATTTTTGAGGATGAACACTTTCAGGTGGTAGCGGGCAAGCTTGACCATGGCGTTGCGTGCTTCGGTTTTCGGGTTATTGAAAAGGATCAGCCGGGGGAGCTCCTGGTTAAGAAATTAAAGGCTGATGGGGTTCAACCAGGACCCGTTTATCGGAAAATAAAAGAAAATCCTTATGTGACTTTGCCTGGCGGCAGAAGATTGACATCTGATCATTATCTCGGTCCCAAAAAAGCCGGCAGAAAGGTTACGATTCTTGGTGATACCCGAACGTGTCAGGCGGCTTTTGACCTTGCTAAGGATGCCGATTTGCTGATTCATGAGGCCACCTTTTCGAGGGAAATGGGAGATAAAGCAAAGGCGTATGGTCATTCAACATCCGTGCAGGCTGCCGAAACAGCCAAGGCGGCGGAGGCCGCCGCCTTAATCCTGACTCATATTAGTTCCCGTTATCAAGGTGATGATGACATGCTGCTTGATGAAGCAAAAGCTGTTTTTCCAAACAGCTTCCTTGCACGGGACCTATGGACATATCAGTTGAACCGCCAGCCGCGTTGATACTGCTTTGGCGGGTCTATTTTTGTGCCTAATTCCACAGCAGCTGTTCTCGGCCAATAAGGGTCGCGGAGCAGTTCGCGGGCAAGAAAGATCAGGTCAGCGCGATCATTTTTTAGAATTTCTTCAGCCTGAGTCCCATTCAATATCAAGCCGACCGCTCCAGTTGGGATCTCCGCTTCATGCTTGATTTGATCAGCATATGGCACTTGATAACCCGGAAAAGCATCGATTTGTGCCGGTACAACCGCACCGGCAGAGCAGTCGATTAAGTCAACACCTTGTTCCTTCATTTGCTTGGCATAGGTGACATAGGTGTCAGGCGTATTGCCGCCTTCAGTAAAGTCGGTTGAGGAAATCCTTACAAATAAGGGTCCATCCCACTCTTCTTTAACGGCATCAATCACTTCAGAAAGGAAGCGATAGCGATTCTCTTCTGAACCGCCGTATTCATCTGTCCGTCTATTGGAAAGCGGTGAAAGAAATTCATTAATTAAGTAGCCGTGCGCGCCGTGAAGTTCAATGACATCAAAGCCAGCAGCCTTCGCTCGCCTGGCCGCTTGTTTGAAGGCTTCAACAGTATCTTTAATGTCTTTAACGGTCATTTCCTGAGGCTGCTTCATATCACTATTGAAGGCAATCGCAGATGGGGCAATGATCGGCCCTTCTAGTTCGGCTTTTCGCCCAGCGTGTGCGATTTGAATGCCGATTTTACTGTCATGCTCATGATTTAGTTGGACAAGCTGCCTCAATCCCTCGATATGCTCATCACTCCAGATCCCCAAATCATAAGGTGAAATTCTTCCTTGCGGGGTGACAGCGGAAGCCTCTAGAATAACCAAACCTACCTGTCCGACAGCTCTGCTTGTATAATGAGTCAGGTGCCAATTCATCACCTTGCCATCTTCATTTGGGCATGAATACATACACATTGGGGACATTACAATCCGGTTTTTAAAAGTAACATCCTTAATTGTGTATGGGGAAAATAGCTTTTTAGCCATAAGGCTCACATCCTTTGCCAAAATTCAAGTATAAAGCTAATTTTCCCATGGACCTATTAATTTAGGCAAATAAACTGCTTGTTAAAACCCATTTTTATGAAAAAAGCCTATAAGCATTTTTTCATAACGTTTTGGGAAGAGAAGGAATGATTCGGTATGGCTTGCTTTAGGATAGGTCATAAGTTTGATATCTTTATTGTTTTTATACTTATTATAGATAGCCTTGCTGTTTGATACAGGGATAGCGTCATCAGCTCTTGAATGAACAAGCAAGATAGGGCCGTTAAAGTTTTTGACCGCATTAATAGGCGACACTTTATTTGTATCCAAACCGGAAAGAATAGGAACCCAGAAGTCCAGAATGACAGGAGTGAACGGGAACTGGGGGAGATGGGACCAATGCGGCAAATTCGTCTCCAGATAATCCCTGAGATTGGAAAAGGGTGAATCTGCGACAACCATTTTTACAGAAGGATCCTTTGATGCGGCAATCAAAGAAGTGGCAGCTCCCTGAGACCATCCCATCAAGGCAATCTGGGCTTTCGGATCACGCCTCATGACATCATCGATTGCACCTAGAAGGTCTTGTTGTTCGTAGTAACCGACTGTCGTGGTATCGCCATCGGACGTTCCACTGTTGCGAAAGTCAAAGGCGACAACATTATAGCCATGGCTATGCAACATCTTATAAAGGTTGAGGCCGGGCTTGCCAGCATCAATCGTCGGCCAAATCAGTCTGGTTCCCCTGTAGCCGTGTGAAAGAATGATCCATTTGTGTGCGGGCTTGTCAGCCTTCATGAGCCAGCCGTTCAACATCAAGCCGCCTTCACGGCTCTTAAAGGCTATATCTTGATATTTCAACTTGACGGCTTCAGGGGTTAAAGCAATGGGTTTACGCTCGGGATGTATTAATGAATTCGTCACATAATAACTGATGCCGAAGACAGCAATGACAAATGTGAGTATAAGAACAGTAAAGGCAATAAGCCATCGTTTTCTCTGCAGCGGCTTCCTCGGTCTCGGCTTTAAAGGTGTTTCCCGAACGACAGTGTTCATTTGTTGATCTCCTCTCGCACACTTTATTTTTTGTAAATTATACTGTAAGCGGTTACATTATTGACGGAAAAATCGGGTCTTCCGGTTATGCTATTTGTTCATTTGCTCAAGACAAAATCTGCCCCGATAAGGGTCATCTGTTATGATACCGTCAATGCCCCAACTGATCAGCTTCTTCATGATTGAAGCATTGTTGACAGTGTAAGCCCTGACTTTAAAATGGTGGTCATGCACCTTGTCAATCAGCTCTTTATTTACCGACCGATAATTCGGATGGATGGCTGACGCTCTCAATGCTTTGGCATAGCGCCAAGGCGATGGAATAGGCTTTTTATATAAGGGTGCTGTTTCGGCATTGGCGTCAATCTTAGCGATTTTAATTAAGCTGTCATGGTTAAAGGAGGAATAAATTGTCCGATTTTCCATTTGGAAATCGTGGATCATGGTGATGACCTTCTCTTCCATTTCATTATATGGGAACTTTTTATTTTTTAATTCTATATTTAATAAAAGATTTGTAGGACTTATCCATGCGAGGACTTCCTTCAATGTTGGAATGGCCGCATGATGGAAGCGCCGGCCGGCGTTAAGGGAGGCTAATTGTTTGGCGGTATAGTCTTTGACAAAACCGATGCCATTCGTTGTGCGGTTAAGGGTTTCATCGTGTATAACGACGGGAATACCATCCTTGGAAAGTTGGACATCACATTCGATGCCCTGTGCACCGCTTTTTAATGCAGCTTTAAAGGAGACCATTGTATTTTCAGGATATTTTGCGCTGTAACCTCTGTGGGCAAAAATAGTCGTGACCAACAATAACACTCCAATCATTACTTATAATCATATATTGGATCATGATAATATAAAAGGGTTTCAAAGAAAAAATAGCGAAGTCTATATAACATATGAATATGAAAAGGAAAGGGGATCGAATAATGAAACGATGGCAAACCAAAGAACAACTGAAGGATTTATTAGTGAAACTTATTGAGATACCGAGTGTAACAGGATCTGACGCGGAAATTGCCATGAGCGAGTACATCCATTTGCGGCTCGCCGATCTTAACTATTTTAAGACGTATCCCCACATGCTTGAATTGCATCCAACCGATGATGGCAGGAAGCTAGTGACCGCTCTCGTAAAAAAGGGTGATGCCAAAAAAACAGTCATTTTACTTAGCCATTTCGATGTTGTTGATGTGGAAGACTTCGGGGAATGGAAAAACCTTGCTTTTCGTCCTGAGGAATTAACCATAGCATTCGGACAAGAAAAAGGGAAGGTTCCTGACGAGGTGCAAAAGGATATCGAAAACGGCAACTGGCTGTTTGGCCGGGGAAGCATGGACATGAAAGCCGGTCTGACACTCCAGATGTCATTAATTGAGGAGGCTTGCGCCGGGCGGTTTGACGGCAACCTGCTTTTGCTTTCCGTTCCCGACGAAGAAGCGAATTCATTAGGTATGAGAACCGCGGCGGGCGTGCTCCTGGATCTCGCTGAAAGATATCATTTGGACTATACTACGCTGCTGAATGCCGAACCTTCTTTTGCCCGCTACCCTGGAGATCAGCATAAATACATCTATACCGGTTCAGTCGGTAAAATTTTGCCCGGCTTCTTCTGTTATGGTCAAGAAGCCCATGTCGGTGAGCCTTATTCCGGTCTAAATGCCAATTATATGGTTTCAGAGATAACAAAACTAATGGAATTAAATACTGATTTCAGTGAAATGGTGGATGATGAGGTGACACCGCCGCCGACAAACCTGATGCAAAAAGATCTTAAAGATGATTATTCCGTTCAGATCCCTAATACAGCTGTAACATTGTTCAACCTTTTAACGCTGGAACAACCGCTTGAAGACATCAATGAACAGCTGCGGAAAGTGGCTGATCAAGCGACAGAACACATTGAAGATCACTATTTTGAACAGGCGAATAAATTTTCGCAATGGACCGACTACAAGCCTGATCCAATGTCAGTCAGAGTCATGACTTTTGAAGAACTAACAAATGAGGCCATCGCCCTATATGGACGCTCTGAGATCGAACGGCGTGAAGCTTACATCTTGGCAAATTTTAATGAGCTTGGTGACCGGGATCTTTCCACAAGGCTGGTTTTTGACTTAGCCAGTCTTTGCAAGCATTTGGCGCCTATGGTTGTAATGTTTTATAGCCCGCCGTTTTATCCGGCGATTTCATCAAAAAATGTCGACATAACCCAAACCGTATTAAAGAAAGTCATGGCTTATGCTGATTCAGAAAACATCGGGCTGGCATATCAAAATTACTTTGCAGGGCTATCAGATTTGAGCTATGCCGGCTTGCCGCAGGGAACATCGTCCTTGAATGCGTTATTCGGCAACATGCCTTTGTATGGGAAGCGGTACAGTTTGCCGATTGATGCTTTAAAGGCATTGGATCTGCCCGTCTTGAATTTGGGCCCTTATGGCAAGGATGCCCATAAATGGACCGAACGGTTAGACATTGATTATTCTTTTGAAACACTTCCGCCAATGCTTAAGTTTACGGTCGACCAATTACTCAAATGAAAATTTTAATTGCTACACATAAGGAGATATGATATGCAGCCTATTAAAGCAGGTGACGGTGTTTGGCAAATAACGCTGCCCACACCGTTTGCCATCGGTCCTGTTAACGTCTATATTATTCAATCAGAAAAGATTACTCTCATTGATGCCGGTCCAAAAACCGAAGAGGCGCATCAGGCGTTTGTATCGGGACTAGAAGCCATTCACTTAACACCCGAATCGATCGATCAAATTGTCTTGACTCATCACCATCCTGACCACACAGGATTAGTTGATTATTTTGCCGGCGATATCCCTATTTTTGCCCATCCACATTGCGAGCCTTGGTTGGCCCATGAACCGGCCTTTATAAAACGTTACAATGACTATTTCAGGGATCTTTCTGTTCAAATGGGTGTACCTGCGAAAGCCTCGGATCAAGATCCTTCTATTGAAGATTACCTGGCTTATTCTTCGCGGGCCAGTGTTGACCATTTTATTCAAGAAGGGGACAGGGCAACCGGTCTTGCGGACTGGGAGGTGCTTGACGTTCCTGGACATGCATCAAGTCACATAGCCCTTTACCGCCCATATGATAAATTGCTTATTGGCGGTGATCTATTGTTAGAAAAGGTGTCATCCAATGCCATTCTCGAGCCGCCTTTTCATGACAATGATCTCGCACCGCGGACTCTCCTGCAATATCGCCATTCTCTGCGAAAATGTCTTGATATTGAGGTAGACAAAGTGTTGCCGGGTCACGGCAACATATTCAGCGGAGCACACGGGCTCATCCTCGAGCGCCTTAAGCAGCAGGTTAAGCGGCGTCATGATGTACTTAGTTACTTTCAAGCGGAGGCTTTACCTGTCTTCACAATTGCTAAAGAGATGTTTTCTAAAGCCTATCAGTCACAGCTTGATCTTGTTTTATCTGAGATTCAAGGGCACATCGATTGGCTCGTTCTCAGGGGAGATATTCAGGCGAGTATAAAGGATGGGGTCGTTTATTATGAGCGGACCGATCATTTGGGGGACGGACTATGTCCAATCGACGTCTAACAAATCATATCGTAGTCATTACAGGAGCCTCGGGCGGAATAGGAAGAGAAATGGCGATGCTTGCGGCGAGTCAAGGGGCACTGCCGATCCTTATAGCCAGGTCCCTGGACAAGCTTAAGGAAGCACAAAGGGTTATAAAGGAACACTATCAAATCGAGGCTGATGTCCATTCTCTTGATATTAGTGACTTGGATGCCATTCAAGATGTTTTTACCGCTATTTTAAAAAAACATGGCCATATAGATGTATTGATCAATAATGCCGGCTTCGGCATTTTCGATTATTTCACGGATGCAACGCTCAAGGATATTAAGAGCATGTTCGACGTCAATGTTGTCGGGTTAATGGCTTGCACGAGAATGGCCGTCCCGCATATGATCGAACGAAGAAGCGGTCATATCATTAATATTGCATCAATTGCCGGCAAACTGGCAACACCTAAGTCCACCGTATATTCAGCAAGCAAACATGCTGTCCTTGGCTTTACAAACGGGCTTAGGATGGAACTTGAGGATCAAGGGGTTCAAGTGACCGCCGTTAATCCCGGACCGATCCGGACAAATTTTTTCCACATTGCCGATCCTGAAGGCGGTTATACAGCGAGTGTCAACCGCTTTATGATTGAACCGGAACATGTGGCGAGCAAGGTCATTGCTGCGATAGGCACGAAGAAAAGAGAGATTAATCTGCCCTGGACCATGAGTACAGGATCCCGGTTGTATCAGCTGTTTCCGCGTTTGGTTGAAGCGATTGCCGGAGGCTTGTTTAAAATGAAATAACATCAGGTATAGTTTTTTTATCAAATGGTAAAGGTAAAATTGGAAGATTAAAGCGGTGGAGGTATAAGATGTTAGACAATCATGATCCAGCGGAACCGGAATTGTCACCTGTGACGAGACAAAAATTAATGGGATTTATTGATGAAATGAAGCATGAGATCAGCCATATCACGGATGCCCTAGATCATAAGCAATGCTGCATTCTAAAGGAATTTGAACAAATCCAGGGTATATTCGGGAATTTTCAATCCACTGCTGCATCTTATTATTTAAAGTTTTACCTTGCTCCTTATACGGATTGTTATCCGACGCTGTCGACAGCTCTTCAGCACATGTCAGAACGAAATCATGGCGCCTTGATTGTTATCCAAAGGGATGATCTATTGGATGATTTGATTCAGCCCGGGACACGGGTGGGTGCAACGTTAACCTTCCCTTTGCTTGAGTCCATTTTTTACCCTGGGGGACCGCTCCATGACGGTGCTGTTATTATTCAGGAAAACATGATCGTCTCAGCCGGAAATGTGCTGCCGCTGACGCATTCCATCGTAGGCGACCGTAAGCTTGGAACAAGGCATCGGGCAGCTTTAGGTCTTTCTGAACTTAGCGACGCACTGATTTTAGTCGTCTCTGAAGAAACGGGAAGGACATCCTTTGCCTTAGGAGGCAAGCTCTTTCCGATCAGCCCGACCGGCTTTTTGCAATAGAATTAAGATTGACACATGGAGTGGCAAGGGCAGCGTCAGCGATGTTGTTCTTGTCTTTTTTCTATAGCTTTAACACTTCCTTAACAATAAAAGAAACACAAGGTAAATGTTTCGATGTCACTGTATCATCAGCTCCAAAAACATGAAGCAAGTCATAAGGCATGTTTTGAGATGTGAGGACGTACTGTTCAATTGTTAGATTAAACGGGTCTGCAATCCAGTATTCTGTCACGCCAAATTGTGCGTAGCTTTCCTTTTTCACTGTCCGATCCCGCTTGGCGCTTGTTGGGGAGAGAATTTCAATAACCAGATCCGGGGGGCCGACAACAGCATATTCCTTAATAATATCTTCCCGGTTGCGGTGAATCATTAAAATATCGGGTTGTCTTGTTTCATTTTCAGATAAAATAACATCGACAGGTGCATCCATAATGATAAACTCATTCTCGCATGAACCTATTAACATGAATTCTAACCGTTGACTCATCCGCTGATGAGTTGTTGTGGGTGAGGGTTTGAGTTCGAGTTGTCCACGAATAATCTCATATTGATTTCCATCCTCTGGCAATTGGTAATAATCCTCTACTGTCCATCCTGTTTCCTTCACAATGTTTGGTCCACTAGCCTTTTTTTTGTCCATTCATATTCCCTCCGATCCGCAGGTGTTCTATGGAAAATTATCGCATTTATCCTTTCTTTGAGCAATACTCATTCTAGTCACCCCTAAGTCCTGGCGAACAAATGGGTTAATTTGGATATCATAAATCTTTTTTAATGATCCATTCTAAATATGTAAGAAGATTTTAAAGGAGTGACTATAATGACTGTCATCAGCCAAGTTAAACAGACTTTAGCGGGTTTGAAAAGTGCTCAGGCCAGCTTGGAAACCTTTGCACTCGGAACTGATAATAAGAATGCCAAGCAGCTTTATCAAAATGCTGCTCAGCAAACACAAATGATTGTGAACACACTGGAACCGCGTGTTCAGGAAATTGAACAAGAAGAACCACAATATACGCAACAATAAAAGTCATAATGAAGGGGGGGTGGTGTCCAGCCAGCCTCTTTTTCAAACCTACATAAGAAGGGGGAATACAGTATGAATACCAAAGCCTTTATTTATTATTTTATACCTATTATTATTTTGTCGGCCGGCCTTGCCGGATGTTCGGCACATAGCGGTCAGGACCATAATAAAAATAACGGCCAATTTACGGAGATAAGCAATAAAAAGGTGAATGACCAGTCGGTTTCAAATCAGGCAGAACAAGAGCTCGCTAAGAGAAAAGATATTACCAAGGTACGTGCTGTTAATACTGATAAAGAACTGCTTTTGGCGTTCAAGGTCCTGCAGCATGACAGGTTCCGCTTAATAAAAATCGAAAGCCAAGTGAAATCGGGTTTATCGAAAAAGTATCCACGATACAAAATCAACGTATCAACTGACCAAAAGATTTTTTTGGAAATTGAGCGATTGGAGAAGGAAATCAAGGCAAATAAAGTGGATGAGGATAAGCTTAAAAAGACACTCAACCATCTCAAAAAACTAATGAAAGAAAAAACATAGGAAAAACAGGTGATCGTTATGGCAAATCAAAAAAAGAAAAAATTAACGCCAGTTCAACAGGAATATAAAGACTTTCAAAGTCAGCGGGAAACCAAACGCCCGATTTTAAAGAACATTCTCAAAGCCTATTTAGTCGGGGGAATCATTTGTATCATCGGCCAAGCGATTCAATTGTTTTACATTTACTTTTTCAATTTTACCGACCAAACGGCAGGCAATCCGACTGTAGCGACATTAATCTTTATAGCCATGCTGTTAACCGGATTTGGTGTCTATGACCGGATCGCTCAATTCGGTGGAGCAGGTACCGCCGTTCCTGTAACAGGCTTCGGCAATGCGGTCATCTCGGCTGCTATTGAACATCGGTCTGAGGGCTTCATCTTAGGGGTCGGCGGCAATATTTTTAAATTAGCGGGCTCGGTGATCATTTCAGGGGTATTTGCCGCATTTATCGTTGCATTAGTTAAGACAATCTTAATTCAGTGGGGTGGACTATAATGCTCACCGGTCACCGTACATGGCTGTTTGATCAAAAACCGGTCATTGTCTCGACAGGTACCGTGGGCGGACCGTTCGAAGCCGACGGCCGGATCCCGGATGATTTTGATCTGTTGCATTCAGATACCTGGCTTGAACAAGATACGTTTGAGAAGGCTAATAAAATTTTACTTGAGGAAGCCTGCCAGAAAGCCATTGAAAAGGGGCAGATTCAAAAGGAACAAGTGCAATTTTTTCTTGGCGGCGATCTTATTAATCAAATCACGCCGACGAGCTTTGCTATGAGAACAATCGGATCACCCTACCTTGGACTATTCGGCGCCTGTTCAACATCAATGGAAGGATTGGCGCTCGGTGCTTTTATTGTCAACGGCGGGGGAGCAACCTGTCTGTTGACCGGTTCAGTCAGTCATAATTCATCCGTTGAAAAGCAATTCCGTTACCCCACGGAATACGGGGGACAAAAGCCGCCGACGGCCCAATGGACCGTGACTGGAGCCGGGGTAGCGTTATTGAAAAATCAGGGAATAGGACCCCGAGTGACCTCCGCTACCATCGGCAAGGTTGTGGACATGGGATTAACCGATCCTTTTAACATGGGTGGTGCTATGGCCCCTGCTGCCGTCGATACCATTGAAGCCCACTTAAAGGAGAGAAATGTTGACCCAACGTATTACGATCTCATCGTTACAGGTGACCTTGGTAATATTGGCAGAAACGTTTCTTTAGATATGTTTAAAAAGCATGGACTGGCAATCGAAGAAGAAAAGTACCAGGATTGCGGACTGTTGATTTACCGGGATGATCAGCCGGTTCTTTCCGGGGCGAGCGGTTCGGGGTGTTCAGCCGCCGTTGTATACGGTCATTTACTTAATAGGATGAAGAAGGGTGACATCAATCGGATGCTTGTCGTCGCGACAGGGGCGCTTTTGTCGCCGCTAACCTTTCAACAAAATGAATCAATTCCATGCATTGCGCATGCTGTTTCGATCGAAGCCGGAGGTGATCTGTCATGATATTTCTATGGGCCTTTCTCGTCGGAGGCGGAATCTGCGCCATTGGCCAAATCATGTTTGATGTTCTGAAGCTTACGCCTGCTCACACCTTAAGCATTCTCGTCGTCGTCGGTGCTATCTTAGATGGATTTGGCCTTTATGAACCTTTGATTGATTTTGCCGGCGCCGGGGTCACGGTTCCGATCACCAGTTTTGGCAATTCTCTTGTCCATGGGGCTATGGACGAGGCCCGCCAGCACGGATTAATCGGGGTTATTACCGGGATGTTTGAAGTGACAAGCTCGGGGATTTCAGCGGCAATTGTCTTTGGGGTTATTGGGGCGATTTTCTTTAGACCAAAAGGTTAGGAGGAAAACAAATGACTATCGGTTCACAAGTCAAGCAATCCTTGGCAAGTGTCAAGAGCATTGAGGCTATTTTGTCCAGCTTAACAGTTCAAAGCGAGGACAAAACGGCAAAGAAGGCTTTTGATGAGTCCCGAGTGCTGGCAGCAAGGGTGGCAGAGGATTTACAAAAGCGAGTCGGGGAATTAGAGCGGGAGGAAGCACAATATAAAGGATTTTAAGCTTGAATTTAAAGGAGTAAAAGATTATGCCTGAATGGTTAGACATCGTTGTTAGGTCATTACTTTTTTTAATCGTTCTATTCTTGGTTACCAAGTGGCTGGGTAAAAAACAAATTTCTCAACTATCCTTTTTTGAATATGTAACTGGCATTACCATCGGAAGCATAGCCGGTGAGGTGGCCATGGGGCTCGAAAATAATATTTTTTACGGCATTATCGGGATCGTCATTTTTTCTGCAGTTCCTCTTCTCATTAACATTGTATCGCTGAAAAATAAAAAAATCCGTGATTTTGTAGAAGGGAATGGAACAATTTTCATTAAAAACGGTAAAGTTATGGAAGATAATTTAAAAAAGGAAAAGTATTCGACAGATGAATTGTTGGAGCTGCTGCGAAAAAGAAATGTTTTTCAAGTGGCAGATGTTGAATTCGCTTTGCTTGAACCGACTGGCGACCTCAGTGTCCTTCTTAAAAAAGAAAAACAGCCGCTGACAGCGTCAGATCTTGGGCTGCCTGTTGCCCCGATTAAGGAGCCTCAGACGGTAATCATGGATGGTGAAATTCTGGATGAACCTCTGTCAACAATTGGTTTGAATCGAAACTGGCTTAAAGGTGAACTATCTAAATTGGGAGTGGCAATTGAAAATGTTTTTCTTGGTCAGGTAGATGGGAACGGACAATTAACCGTTGATTTATTTGATGACAAGATTGAGGTGGCAGCGCCGCAAGAAAAGCCGTTATTGCTGGCTAATATTAAGAAATGCCAGGCTGATCTGGAGCTGTTCGCCTTGTCAACAACATCTGCCGCCGCCAAGGAGATGTATGGCCGGAATGCTCGAAAAATGGATGAACTTCTTCAAATTGTATCGCCTTATTTAAAAGACTGATCCTAATTTACTTACATCTATAATTTACCATTGTTAAACGAACGAACATTCGCATATAATATAAATACCGCAGGAATATTGATCCTGGTCAATAGACCTACAAATTCGTTTTTGATGGTGATGTCGATGTTAAAGGAAAAGCATTTGCCAAACAAAAAAATTCTGTGTATTGATATGAAGAGCTTTTTTGCGAGCTGTGCGGCCGTTGAACTAGGGCTCAACCCTTTAGAATGCTATTTAGCTGTCGTCAGTGATACCAAACGGCAGGGCAGTGTGATTCTAGCTGCTTCGCCGCGCCTGAAAAAGGAATTCGGCATTCGGACCGGCAACAGGCTGTTTGAGGTGCCAAAGCATTCAAAGATCCGCATCGTGAATGCCAGCATGTCCAATTACCTAAAACGTTCAATTGAAATTTCACAATTGCTCAATGAATTTGTTCCGATTGAAGCCATCCATCCATACAGCATTGATGAAAGCTTTGTTTGTCTCGATGGCACCGAACGTTTATGGGGCACCGCCGGGGAGGCAGCCGTCCTGATTCGCAACCGTATTCTTCAACAGACCGGTCTGCCATCTGCTGTTGGCATCGGGCCGAACATGCTTCTTGCGAAATGCTGCCTTGACCTGGATGCCAAAATAGACGGTATCGCTGAATGGACGTACGGTGATGTCCAAAAGAAGCTGTGGTCGGTGACACCGTTAAGCAAGATGTGGGGGATCGGTTCTAGGCTTGAGAGCACGCTCAATCGAATGGGGATTGTGTCAGTCGGCCAGCTTGCCCGTTATAATCGGGAGCTGCTCGAGAAGAAGTTCGGTGTGATGGGTGCCCAGTTATACTATCACGCATGGGGAATTGATTATTCTGAGCTCGGTGCACCAAATATGCAGGGACAGGTCAGCTATGCAAAAGGGCAGGTCCTGCTAAGGGATTATAACGATACGAAGGAAATTAAGCATGTTCTTTTGGAAATGTGTGAGGAGGTAGCCAGAAGAGCCAGGCAAGCTGGCAAGGCCGGACGGACGGTGAGCCTTGGTGTCGGCTACAGCAAAACCGAAGGGGCCGGCGGTTTTCATCGTTCAAAAACAATCGACGCGCCGACCAATGTCACAATGGATATTTACCATGTATGCCTCGAGTTATTCGCTAAATTTTATCGGCATCAAACGGTCCGAAAGCTTTCAGTTACCCTTTCCAATACATGCGATGATAATCAATACCAGCTGAACCTGTTTGACTCTGGCTATGAGAAGCGCCGAAAGTTGGGGTATGCAATGGACCAGATTCGCGAAAAATATGGATCAACAGCATTGCTTCGGGCAGTTTCTTATACTAAAGGCGGCACAGCGATCGAGCGCAGCAAGCTTCTCGGGGGACATCAGGCTTAAGCAGGTTTGGAAGTAGGTGGCCTTTGGCTTGACGGGCACGAGAGAGCTATTCGTTCCCTTCATCGGAAATTACTCCCCTCCCTAGAATTTCCTCATAAAGATCTCTTCAATGTTATGATTGGCATCCTTTTTTAAAATGATATTGGCGCGTTCTTTTGTCGGCGCAATGTGCCCCCTAAGATTGGGTCCGTTGATTGTATGCCAAATCTGCAGCGCACGTTCACGAAATTCCTGAATAGTCAAGCCGGAAAACCGGTGAAAGTAGGATGCGGGATCGTCGCGGTGCACGGTGTAAAGTTTTTCAACGCGCTCAAGGTACCAATTAATAGCTGAATCCTCTTCAGCATCAACATAAATGGCAAAGTCCAGATAATCGGAAATAAACTGATCATTCGGTCCGTTCCTATGCGGCCGCTGAAGAACATTAATACCTTCTAATAGAATGATTCTCGGGTTATGAATAAGTTGCTTATCAGTAGAAGAGACATCATAGGTGTCGTGTGAATAAACTGGAACCGTGAGATCAGGTTGACCGGTTTTTGCATGTTGTAAAAATTGAATAAGCGCTGCCATATCATAACTTTCCGGAAATCCTTTGCGTTCAGTGATTCCTTTTTCTTCAAGAACGGCGTTCGGAAAAAGGAAATTATCAGTGGAAACAACGTCAACACAGGTTGTGCCAAGCAGCTGTGAAAGCAGTTCACGAAAAACCGCTGCCGCTGTCGTTTTTCCCGCGGCAACGCCACCGGCAACACCGATAATAAACGGGATATCAGAGCTTGCTTCTCCAAACTTTAGGGAGGTTAATCGCCGCTCTTCAGTATATTTATGAAAATGGTGACAGAGGTCACGCACAATCGAAAGATAGATATGATATTGGTCACGATCAGCCAAAATGTTTTGCAGTTTGCCAGCAAGATCGTCTCGTTCAATTTGAAGATCCCGAATCATCTGCTGCTTAAGCCATTCCCCGCTAGCAGAGGACCAAAATAAATGTTGATTAGGCTGAAGGGATGCCACTTTACCAAACACTCCTTATAAAAATCACAAATTTCCTCCATACTTTAATAAAAATTAAGTTCGCTAAAGAAATAATGGAGTAAAGTATAAGCCAAGTTTTCTTTATTCTACCATAATACCCTGCACATGTGGGCTTTACACCGCATACGTTATGTTAGCAGGAGGTGTGTATGCCTATGTTCATTCATGTTGTCAGAAGCGGGGAAACATTATGGCAAATTGCCAGCAGGTATGGTGTCAGCTTATCGGAAATCGAAGAGGTGAATCAGCTGCCAAATCCCGACCAGCTTGTAATAGGTCAAGCTATTGTTATTCCCAGCGGTGCTGAAGGAAATAAGCCGACGATTGATGTTAATGCTTATATATTTAATTTAGAAAGACAAAGCGGCCAAACTGTTGCACGGGTTGCGGACGATTTAACTTACTTAATGCCGTTCGCCTACCGGATTCAAGCTGACGGCGGTTTGACTCCCATCAATGATAACGCTGCCATCTTGGCGGCCTATCAACACAGGGTTGTCCCAATTATGGCCATCACAAATTTTACATCTACGGAAACAGGAACAACGCTTGCCCATACGATTTTAAGCAGCCCGCAATTACAGAACACATTGCTTACAAACATTTTAGGTATGATGAGAGCAAAGGGTTACCAAGGCCTTAACATTGACTTTGAGAATGTCAATCCTGATGACCGCGAAAGCTATAACCAGTTCCTTCAGCGGACCGTCAATCTGCTCCATCCAGAAGGTTATTCGGTATCGACAGCTCTTGCGCCAAAGACGAGCGCTGAACAAGCGGGTTTGTTATATGAGGCACATGATTATCCGGCACACGGCCGAATCGCAGATTTCGTTATCCTGATGACCTACGAATGGGGCTACCGTCTGGGACCGCCGCAGGCTGTCTCACCGATTAATCAAATCAAACGGGTCTTGGATTACGCGGTCACGGTGATTCCAAGGGATAAAATATTTATGGGATTTCAGTTATATGCCCGCGATTGGCTGCTGCCCCATGTCCAAGGACAAGAGGCTGAGACATTCAGTCAGCAAGAAGCAATCCGGCGGGCGGTGAAATACAAGGCAGCGATTCAATATGACAAAGAAACGGAATCTCCATTTTTTCGCTATACTGATGAACAAGGGCGAAGGCATGAAGTGTGGTTTGAGGATGCCCGCAGCGCGCAAGCAAAGTTTGACCTTGTAAAAAACTATCGTTTGAGGGGCATCAGCTATTGGGCACTCGGCTTTCCATTCCCGCAAAATTGGGCGCTTCTTGAGGCCAATTTTAATATCCGCAAGATGATGTAATTGAAAAACTATTTATTCCAGGGGCGGCCTAAAAAACGGCGGGCTCCTTTTCTCGTATATCTATGTCAATTTCTTGGTTATATAGTAGTAAAAAGGTACGGTGCAGATTTTAAAATATTCAAATTACTATGACCTCCGACACTTCCCGGGAATAACTTTACAAAATTATAATAAAAGTATTGAAAATTGTCTTGATCAATATATAAAAAATATGATGAAGGTGAGAAGATGAATGCAGCCCTGTATAACGAGATTCAGCACTTTATAGAGAAGAAAGGCTGGAATAAAACAAAATTAGCCAATAACACAGGCATTCATATAAGTGAAATAAGCCGAGTATTTAACCACAAACAACCCCTTTCTTTTCGAAACCTGGATGCTATAACCAAAGCGTTTGGACTGGCTAAGGGGACACTTTATTCTTTTTACATAGAAGAGTGTTTTAATGAAAAGCGGCACTTGGATAAGCGAAGAAGTGAGCAGTTTTTGTATAAATGCGCAGCGGAGGGTTATGAAGGACACACCCACGACATTCTAAATGCCATGATTGAGGAGAAGTCAAAAACCATTCGAAGCAGAAACTTGAAAAACATTTTTTCGGTAGCGGAAAAGCTATTTAATGAGGGAAAAGAACAGCAAGCATTGCCCTTATATGAGGCGATCATTGAGAATGAAGCTGATCGTTTCTCAGAACACTTGGCAACCAGTTATTTTAGGCGATTTTATATTGTAAGAATGACCGGGAAAGGGCAGCTTGCT
Source organism: Scopulibacillus darangshiensis (assembly GCF_004341035.1). GTDB lineage: Bacteria > Bacillota > Bacilli > Bacillales > Sporolactobacillaceae > Scopulibacillus > Scopulibacillus darangshiensis. Next base: position 245,949 of record NZ_SLXK01000002.1, on the reverse strand, counting down.
TTGGCTCATGTCCTTGAGCATCTCGCTTATATGCCCAAAGAAATAAAGATTGACGCCTACTTGTGGATAACGGCATATTATTATTTGCGTGAGCAATGGGAAGAGGTACTGTATTTTTCAGAAAGGCTGGCGCAAATGGTTACTAAGGGAGAATACTACGGGCGGGCCTTGATGTATAAAAGCTTTGCATTAAGACGATTAGGCGGTTCACTTGAAGATGTATTAGAACTCACGGAACGATACGGCAGAGTAAATGCATTTTTTTCTGAAATAGCAGAGGGAAACCGGTTTGTTGCATTACTGGATTTTGGCCGATTGGAATGTGTGGATGATTATTTGGCGTGGCTTGATAATCGAAATGATATTTTTGTCGGTTTACCGAGATTGCTCGAGGCCTATGCTAAATTGCGAAGATTTGACGATGCCTCCAAGCTATTAAAGAAGTATCACGATGCTATTGATGACATGGTCAAAAGCCAGGAACCTTACAAACAGCAAATGTATTTGTATTTTCGATATGCGCACGCTTTGTATCTGTGCATGACCAATCACACGACAGAGGGGCTGAATGAATTATTAGATGTGGCCGCTTTAGCAAGTCAAATCGGCAATATCGAACGGCTGAAGCAATGCCTTTTGGTGTACTGGGAATATCGGGAACAGACAACCCCAGAATTGGAGAGCCGATACAGACAGTTGCTTAACTCAGGGGAAAACTGCAAAACATTCAAATGAAGTGGATTTGGGTACTGCCAGCAACAAGCGGAGATTGTTGAGCAAATCGACATCCCAAATGTAAATATTCCTCTAAAAACAAAATCACATCACAAATCCATCACACTTTACGGGTAAAGTAAAAACAACCTACACTACATTTAGGGGAAGTGGTGTTTTATGAAAAAGCCTTTTATACTTTTAGCAGATGATGAATTAAGAATTAGAAAGCTTGTTTCTGATTTCCTTATAAAAGCAGGATTTGAGGTTTTATGTGCAAGGGATGGCAAAGAGGCGTTAGACATTTTTACAGAGCAGGGTAATAAAATTGCCCTTATTATTCTTGATGTGATGATGCCCAATATGAATGGATGGGAGGTTTTAAAAGAAATAAAAGAACTATCTATCGTCCCTGTTATCATGCTAACAGCTAGAGGTGAAGAAGCAGATCAGCTTAAAGGCTTTAAGCTTGGGGCTAACGATTATGTAAACAAACCTTTCTCACCCAGTGTATTGGTTGCAAGAGTTGAGAATCTTTTGAAGCGTTCGGGGAAAATTGGAAGTAAACAATTGGTTTTTGGTAACATTTCGATAGAACCAGAGTCCCGAATCGCTTTTGTAGAAAATTCACCTATTGAATTGACCCCGAAGGAATTTGATTTGCTTTTATACTTTTTCAATAATATGGGGATTGCTTTAACCAGGGACAAGCTTCTTAATGCAGTTTGGAATTATGATTATTTTGGTGATTTGCGTACTGTAGACACGCATATTAAGCAGCTCCGTGCAAAGCTTGGAATATACAGCAGTTATATTCAGACTGTAAGAGGGATAGGGTATAGATTGAAGGTGCAAAGTGAAACTATCGATCAGAACTAAGTTATTTTTAATACTTTCATCCATCGTATTACTATTTGTCATTATTACCCAGCTATTTAGTTCATTTTTTCTTGAGGATTTCTATCTCTCTTCAAAAAAAGATACACTCCGTGAAAGCCTGAATGAAGTGCAGCAACTACTCCTTAAGAGTGCTAACGATTATGAAGATCAATTAATTGCCTTGCAGGATCGTAAAAATATCAGTTTGATCATTGCCGATCGTAATTATAACGATATTTTCAGCCTTGCTCCTTATAAGCGACCCTTTCAGAGGAAGCGTAACACCCATAGTGAAGAGCTCATAAAAAGGAATATGGACTACTTTACAAATAAACCTTCTATTATTGTACGGACTGAAAATAGGACGAAATCGCAGTTCCTTAGCCTATTTTCAAAAATTAAGCTTAAAGATGGATCTGAAGGCTATGTCGTAATCAGTTCCTCGATCGACGCTATGAAGGATAGTGTAAATGCAGCAAGGACATTTATTCTGTATCTATCCCTTTTTGTTTTTGTCATTGGCACCTTGATTATTTTTTATGTTTCAGGCAGCATTTCAAAACCTATTGTCAAAATAGGTAAATTAACCGCAGAAATGGCTAGACTCAATTTTTCTCAAAAAATTGAAGTCAAATCTTCCGATGAAATAGGTGACCTTTCCAAAAACATCAATTCCCTTTCGAGAAATCTTAATAAAACGCTGACTGAACTTGAAGTCGTTAATGAACAGCTTCGTGAAGATATTAAAGAAAAAGAAAGCATTGATCATTCGAGAAAGGAACTCATCGCGAATATATCCCATGAACTCAAAACGCCTATTTCTCTTATAGGAGGATATGCCGAGGGCTTAAAGGTAAACGTCAATAATGAAGATAGAGATTATTACTGTGATGTTATTCTTGATGAAGCAAAGAAAATGAATAGGCTTGTTCTCGATCTTCTTGATCTTTCTCAAGTTGATGCTGGATATAAGCTAATGAATAAGGAAATTTTTAATCTTACTCAGCTTATAAGTCATACGCTTGAAAGATATACATTAAAGCTTGAAGAAAAAAGAATTACTATTACGCGATCCTATAACGGTAACTTTATTGTATACGCAGACCCTGACAGAATAGAACAAGCCTTAACCAATTATCTTAATAACGCAATTAATAATATCGATGGAAAAAGGCAAATAATGATTCAAGTTGAAGAGAAAGATGAAGAATTGTTCATTAGTGTATTTAATACGGGCAAACCGATTAGTTCAGATCATTTAATGAAGATCTGGGATAGTTTTTATAAGATTGATAAAGCACGTACTCGCGAATACGGGGGTACAGGGCTAGGTCTTTCGATAGTAAAAGCTATCGTACAAGCACATGGTGGAAAATACGGCGCGAAGAATTGTAATGGCAGTGTTGAGTTTTGGTTTTCGTTACCTAAATATTAATGGTAGAAAAACGTAGCTTCTGATTGATTCAGGGGCTTTTTTCGAGGCTACTCCCTTATCTTGAATTTTCTGGAAACTATAAACCCCCTTAACTTAAACCAGTCAATTTTTTAAAGTCCTCAAATTTTTTTAGGCATCCTCACAAAAGCATCACAATCATTCCATACAATGAAGCCAGTAGAAATGGAAAGGAATGATTGAGTTGGGATATAAAAAAGTTTTCTCCCTTTTAATCACTAGTTTAATACTAATAGCGGTTATTTCAGGTTGCAGCAATGAAACTTCAACAACTCCAGTTAAAACCACTACACAAAAGGTGAAAAAAGGAAATCTTGAAGTAGGTCTTGCGGCGGATGGCCGAATTAATCTTTCGCTCACCAATTTAAATTTCGAAGAAGCAGGTGTTGTAAAGAAAATCAATGTCAAGGTTGGCGAGAAGGTAAAAAAAGGAGAAGTCCTTGCTGAACTTGATGACACTGACGTTCAACTTGCGATAACAAAAGCTGAAAATACATTGAATAAAGCGGAGGCTAATTATACAGATGCTGTTAATAAGCATGAAATCAATCGTATGGAGGCAAAAAATAAACTTGATGAAGCCAAAACTAAAATGGACGCTAGACCAGACGATGATTCCCTCAAAGCTTCTTATGAGCTTGCCTTAAAAAAATATAATTTAACAAACAGCGATTCCAGCATTCAAAGTGCCAAGTTAAGTATAGAAGAAGCCAAAAATGATCTTCAAGAAACCAAAAATAATTTAAGTAAGCTAAATCTCAAAGCGCCTTTTACAGGGAAAATTATGAATATCGCCTATAAGGTTGGTGAATCTGTATCTGGAACGAAATCAACCTCAACAACTGGGGCGAGTACAAATACAGCCACATCAGGTTCTTCCTTTATGACGATGTATGATCCATCTGTTGTCTATATAACGGCTAACGTAACCGAAAGTGATATTCCAGGGATAAAAAAGGATCAGGATATGAGGGTAACCATTGATTCTTTATCCCTTGAAAACCTGAAGGGCAAAGTCGTTTCCGTTAGTGAAGAACCGAATATTGACAGTTCCGGCATCGTTACGTATGAAGTAACCGGGAAGCTTACAAAAACAAACGAAAACATAAAGGACGGAATGACCGCCTTCCTCACTTTCTTAAAGAAAGAGAAGAAAGATGTTTTATTGGTACCCAATAAAGCTATTTTCGTTGAAAATGGAAAGCAATATGTTAATGTGAAAGATCCTGATGCAAAAACGGAAAAAAGAGCGATTACCGGCGGCCTAACGAATGGAATACAGACGGAAGTTGTAAAAGGACTTAAAGAAGGAGAAACCGTTGTTATTGGTGGTGTTAAGAAATGAAACTAGTTGAGATGATGCGATCCGTGATGCTCAGCGTATCTCATAATAAATTTAGAGTATTTCTGACATCTCTCGGCATCATTATAGGAACCTTCACTATCATTATGGTTGTTGGGATCAGTAAGGCAAGCGAGGAAGCAGTGACTCAGCAATATAAAAGACTGTCCGTTGAAAGTATTACCATTTCAAAAGCAAGGGGCGGCGGACGCAGAAATGCCAGTACTATTTCTAAGGACCTAACGAAAGAAGATGCCTTAAAGATGCCTGAATTGTTAACGAATGTAAAGAGTGTAGGTATTAGTACAAGAACGACTTCAGATATCGCCTATGGGTCAACATCCGAAAGTGTAAGCATTCAAGGGGTTAATGAAGCCTATGCTGAGATCACAAATCTGTCGACATTAAGTGGAGCGTTTTTTGGTGATGAAGATGGACTTGCAAGAAATCGGGTGGTTGTACTTGGTTATAACCTCGCTAATCTCCTCTTTGAAGGCAATATAGAGAGTGCGGTTGGACAAAAGGTTTTGTTAAAAGGAACAACCTTTACTGTTGTTGGGGTACTTGATCGAATTGGAGGATCGGGCGGAATGAGTAGTGGAGGCGGCGGAATGTCAAGTTCCACTTCCGCAGACGAAATGGCCTTTATCCCTTATGAAGTGGCATTGAAATATACATCTGGGAAAAGGGCAGCTACATCTACCTATATCGCTATGGCAAATGATATAGACAGCGTTAAGCCCGCCATTGATGAAATTAAACAATATATCGGAGAAATAACTGGAAACTCTGAATCTTACAACGTTGTTGATGCAGGGAGTACTCTCTCTTCTGCGCAAGAAACCTCTCGTACAATGTCCGCCCTTTTAATAGCCGTTGCCGTTATTGTGCTAGTCGTAAGCGGCATCGGGATCATGAACGTTCTTATGGTAGCCGTAAAAGAAAGAACGCGTGAAATTGGAATTCTCAAAAGTATTGGGGCTGCTAGAAAGATCATTTTGTTAGAGTTTTTGTTTGAAGCCTTATTCATCAGTCTATTCGGCGGTATTCTAGGAGTATTGCTAAGCGTTTTGGCACCTTGGGTACTTTCATTTACGGATATAAAATATTCAGCGTCAATCGATGGTATTGTTCTTGGTCTAGGATTTTCTGTGGTAACCGGAGTTTTCTTTGGCTATTACCCGGCTGCCAAGGCATCAAAGCTCAAGCCCATTGAAGCGCTTAATTACGATTGATAGGAGAGATACGTATGAACAAAAAAGGATTTTCACTTCTTATTGCATGTTTATTAATGGTTGCAGTGTTTTCAGGTTGCTCAAATTCAGAGGGCTCTTCATCTTCAGCGAATGAGTCGGGGACTTCACAAAAGAAAGATTCTGGAAAAGTAACGATGGAAAAACCTGATTTGTATGGAGAAATTTCAGAAGTAGTCGGAAATGAAATAACGTTAAAACTGATCGAACAACCAAAAAGAAATGGACAAAACGGTGAAGACAAAAAACGTTCAGGAGGTGGAAAACGCGGAGGCGGTGATAAACGTGAAGTGAAATATACAGGAAAGAAGAAAACGATCGTTATTCCCACTGGTACGCCTCTCGTAACCATGACTCGAGAAGATAAGAAAATGCAAGAAAGCGAAATTAGCCTGAATGAATTAACGGTCGGGAGCACATTATCGGTTTATTATCAAAAAGATGGTAAAACGATAGAAAAAATTAGAGTGAAAAAGCCAAGGGCGGGAGGTGGCCCTAGGTGACAACACTGGTAATTGAGATATCGAATGTATCTAAGTCCTACGGTAAAGGTGAAAGTAAGTTAACCGTCCTTAAGGAAGTCTCTCTTACGGTTGAACAAGGTGAATTTGTCGCTATACTTGGACCTTCTGGATCAGGTAAAACCACACTAATGAATATTATTGGTCTGATTGATACACTTGATAGTGGAAGCTACCATCTTGATGGCGTTGATATAAACAATCAATCTGAAAAGGACTATGCAAAAATTAGAAATGAGAAAATAGGATTTGTTTTTCAAAAGTTTAACCTTATTTCAAAGTATACAGCTCTATACAATGTAGCTTTGCCTCTTTTACTACATGGGGAGAATTATAAAACGGCAAAGAAAAAGGCCATGCAAACGCTTCATCGAGTGGGGCTGAGCGAAAGAAGCCATCACCGTCCAAATGAACTTTCAGGTGGGCAGCAGCAGCGTGTGGCTATTGCCCGCGCTTTAATCGGTGAATGTCCTCTCATTCTAGCGGATGAGCCGACTGGTGCACTCGATCAGAAAACAGGTATAGAAGTTCTTGATTTCTTTCGAGAGTTAAATAGAGAGGGTAAAACCATTGTCATGATTACCCATGATCCAAGTATTGCGTCTAGGGCACAAAGGGTCGTCCATGTACAAGACGGCAAAATTATTCAGAAACGCGAGTCAGTTGTTCAATAGCTATGAAACAATGGGGGAATTAAGCCATCACCTATAAACGGGATAGTCAGTAAGAATTTATAGGAGGCTAACTAATGAACAAATTAATTAGAGAAATCGAATTAATTTTACCGGAATTTAAAACACATAATGATGCTAGAGAATGGTTTAAGGCAAAGTTTGGCGACGCTTTTGTATGGGCTGAATCGGAAGACGACATAATCGGTGAGCCTACGTCCTTTTATCATTTAATCCTTGATCGATCAGTATATAATGCATTTATGCGTAGATTAGAGGAGTATGGCTATTCAACTTGGATGGACGGGCTTACGAGTTATCAAGAAATACAAATAACTGAAAGTGGATCGGTTACTATTGTTTATTAATCAAGTCATCATCAAATCAAGTCATCATCATTCATAGATACTTAGTTCTGCGATATAAAACGAAGGTTTAGCAGTTTAGGAGCATCGAATCAGAGAATCAGCCGGATTCACCTGTAGCATGGTGAAGACCGGCTATTTTCTATGTCTCGTTTCCTTCATGTTGTAAATCCGCGTTTTGTTGATGGTACCCCGATTTGATCAGGCGGGGCTCAGCAAAGAGTCCGCCTATTTTTTACGAAGGAAACCAAATTTGATGGCATTTTGCAAAATTAGAATTCTATCAAATCTAAATATAATGAAAAAGAGGTTATTTTATCAAAATATGAAAGGGGAAAATCAATTGAAGCATGGTTACAAAGCACTGTCCATCGCCGCATTATCAGCTGCTTTATTAGCATCTCCTGTGGCAAGCCACTATGTGAATGCAGAAACAACTGTCAAAAAACCAAAAGCGCATGTCCAGAAGCTGCGAAAAAGTGAATGGAACAAGCCAGAACGAAGTGGCGTCAAGACCCTCTTGAGAAATAATCAAAATGCCGCTCAAATCTTGGACTTAAAGGGTCAGCATCCTAAAGTCAAAGACGAGTACCTCGTCAAATTCAAAGATCAAAAGTCAGCAAAAAAGGTGAAAAAGAGCCACAAAATGAAAACGCTGAAAAAGCTGTCCGCCCCCAAATATGAATTAATTCATATGACTGAAAAGACAGCCAAAAAGCTAGTAGAAGAAGGAACAGTTGAAAGCATCCAGCCGAACTACAAGTACAAGCCTTTGGCAACAACGGACGAGCCGCTATTTAATAAACAATGGGCACTAGAAAACAACGGACAGTCGATCAATGCCCAAAAAGGGGCGGAAAATGTTGATCTTGATGCGGTTAAGGCTTGGGATATCACCAAAGGAAGCGAAGACGTTATTGTTGCTGATATCGACACAGGCGTCGACATTAACCATCCTGATTTAAAGGACAGCATTTGGACGAACAAAGGAGAAATCCCTGATAATGGAACCGATGATGACGGCAACGGTTATATCGATGATGTCCACGGCTGGGATTTCTATAATCGTGACAATACAGTCTATGATAAAAAGCAGGGTGATGATCATGGCACACATGTCACAGGCATTCTTGCAGCATCAGAAAATGGCAAAGGGGTTGTCGGCATCGCCCCAAGGATTAAGGTCATGCCTTTGAAATTTCTCGGTCCTCAAGGCGGCACGTCCGCGATGGCAATTGACGCGATCGCTTATGCGAAAAAAATGGGCGCTAGGATTATTAACGCAAGCTGGGGATCTGGCCCTAACGACCCGGCCTTAAAAACAGCCATTGAAAATTCGGGCATGCTCTTTGTTACAGCAGCCGGGAACTATGGCTGGAATATTGATGACAAGCCAAGCTATCCGGCAAGCTTTGACAGTCCAAATATTTTATCAGTCGCCGCTGTTGATAATTCAGGAAAACTTGCTTCCTATTCAAATTATGGCGCAAACTCCGTAGACATCGCTGCACCTGGCACAGATATAATGAGCACCGTTCCTGCTTCGGCAGACATCGGTGTTGCGGCAGAGATTACTGCAGGAAAAGGCAAAGTGATTTTTAACGATTTAGGATTTGAAAACTTTAAAGTGGCGGCTGAACGGAAAGATGCTTTTAATCGTGCCATAGATTACTTGGGTGTCAAATCAGACAGCAAGATCTTGCTTGTCGAAGATGATAATGAATTTATGAGCCCGGACTTCTTGCCAGTATATAAGGCATTGTTAGATGGTGCGGGATTGACATATGACACTGTTTCTGTTGATGACGTTTGGTCAGATGGCCCGAATCTCGACAAAATGAAAAACTATGATGCTGTCATTTGGTTTACCGGCGAAGAAAATGGAGGATTTAACACCACAACGCTTAAAGAGGCTGACCAACAAAACCTTATGGCGTATGTAAAAGAAGGCGGGTCACTATTATTAACCGGCCCTGATTCACTCGATGAAATCAATGACTCTGAGTTCGTAAAATCGTTCTTGCATCTTGATCATCAGTGGGGCTGGGGCATGATCAAATCAACAGCCAAGGGCAAGAAAGACACAGCATATGACGGTGTGACATCATACAGTGCCTACCACAGATGGGTTGATGCATTGTCTTCAAATGATCCGTCACATACCAAGATCGACTTGTACTACCCTGGCAACACATATGCAAACGCGTACGAGTATTACAGCGGAACATCAATGGCTGTGCCTTATGTTGCAGGCGCTGCAGCGCTTGTTTGGGGTGAACATCCTGATCTAACGGCAGAACAGGTCAGCGATATATTGCAAAGAAGCGGGAAACCCTTGGCTGATTTAGATGGAAAAGTTAAGAGCGGGAAAATGGTTGATGCTTACAATGCTGTTACGGCTGATCCGGGAGATGGCAACAATGACATTCCAGGCATTCCTTTTAAAAACGATAGATTTGATGACAGCCTAGATTCGGATAATGACACGGATGATGTGTTAAAGGTCGATTTAAAAGCCGGTGAAACACTGAATCTTGCTCTGCATGGCGAAAAGGGTACCGATTACGATCTATATGTTTTTGATAGAGATGCCAAAACCGTTGATACTAGTAGCGGCATCACGGCCTATTCGGAAAATGAAGGCACGTCTGCGGAAGCCGTCACTTTTACGGCGAAGGAAGCAGGATCTTACTATATCGATGTCTATGCGTATGATGGTGCAGGCGACTATACATTGATCAGGGGAAACGGTCCTGGCTCATATGATGACAAGTCTGAAAAAATAACTTATAAAGGGGATTGGCAATCTATTGATGATGACAATGTCCATGCCAAGAAACTAGAAAGTAGCGGCACGGCTGAATTCACCTTTGTCGGAACCAATATTGCTTATAAATCCTACAAAGACAACACACAGGGACTTGCCAACGTGTACATTGATAACAAGCTTGTCGCAGCACCATCTTTATATTCTAAGACACCGCAATATGATCAGGTCATTTTTAGTAAAGACGTGTCATTTGGCGTGCACACTGTCCGGATCGAATGGGCCGGCAAACGGGACCCGGAAGCACGACGCTCTCATGCGGATATTAGTTTGGATGGATTTGTCGTTACTAATCAATAGAGATGCTATAGATTATTAATCTACTAATATATCGGGGAGGATAAAGCATGACCATTGGATATAAGACACTTACTGCTCTAACTATGTCAGCGGCATTACTCATGGCGCCATTTGGAACAGGCGCGCAGGCGAAAGCGCCAAACAGCTCGGCAAAAGAAGTCAAGCCAAGAAAGAGTGAGCTGAAGACCTTAATGACGAAGCGGCCGCATCAATTAAAAGCCAAAAGTGGGGCAAAGCTTGAAAAGCCAAATTATGGCCCGAAAGCACGTCCTAAGACAGTGCCAAATGAATATTTGGTTAAATATAAGCAAACGAAGTCGCTGTCATCCGTTAAATCGCATTATAAAATAAAAACGCTAAAAAAATTCCCTTCCATCAAACAGGAGCTTGTGAAGATGGATCATGATACAGCTAAGAAGCTGAAAGAGGATGGAAAAATTGAAAGTATTCAGCCAAACTATAAATATTATCCAATGTCCCTAACTGAAGAACCAATGTTTGATAACCTTTGGGGCATGAATAATACCGGACAGTCGATTAAAGGACAGGCCGGGATCACGAATGTCGATGTCAATGCCCCCGAGGCGTGGGATATCACACAAGGAAGCAAAGACTTAGTTGTAGCCGTCATTGATACCGGCATCGATATTAATCATCCTGATATCAAAGACAACATTTGGACGAATCCTGGCGAAATTCCAAATAACAACATTGATGATGACAAAAATGGCTATGTTGATGATGTCCATGGCTGGGATTTTTATAACAAGGACAACACCGTATATGATGCGGGAGATGGTGATGACCACGGCCTTCATGTTGCGGGAACGATAGCCGGTGAAGAGAATGGCATCGGGGTTATTGGTGTTGCCCCTCATGTGAAAATTATGCCGCTTAAATTCTTGGGACCGGACGGCGGATCGACAGCAGATGCGATTACTGCAATCGAATACGCAAAAAAAATGGGTGTCAAATTATCAAATAACAGCTGGGGCGGCGGCTACTATGATGACGCTTTAAAATCAGCCATTGAAGATTCAGGAATGCTGTTTGTTGCCTCAGCGGGCAACAGCGGTATGAATACGGACAACCGTCCTTCCTATCCGGCAAGCTATGACTGCCCTAACATTTTATCTGTTGCGGCCGTCGATAATACCGGCGAACTCGCTTCCTTCTCTAACTATGGCGTGGAATCCGTTGATATCGCTGCACCTGGGGTAAGCATCCTCAGCTCCTTTCCAAAACAGGAAGACTTGGGCGCAAGCGCGGAAATCACGGCGGGAAAAGGGAAAGTTTTATTCAATGGCGTCGGATTTGCAAACTTCAAAAGGGTTGATGAACGAAAAGATGCCTTTTCAAAAGCACTTAATTACTTAGGTGCGAAACCCGACGGCAAAGTGCTTGTAGTCCAAGATGATGAATCACAGATTGACGGCAATTACAATTATCTTGGGGTTTATAAGGAATTATTGAATGCAGCCAACATCACTTATGACATCAAAACGGTCAAATCGAACCAAAATGGCCCAACCCTTGAAATACTTCAGGATTATGACACGGTTATATGGTTTACCGGAGACGCAGCGGGTCAATCTTTAGGGGGGACGATTGTAACAACGTTGACGGATTCAGATCAAAAGAATATGGAAGGTTATGTTAATAACGGCGGGAACCTTTTGCTGACAGGCCCCGATGCGTTATGGAACATTGAAGGATCTGATTTTGTTAAATCGTTTCTCCATCTTAAAGTCGCTGGCGAAGGAGAACGGCCAACTCTGAAAGGAGTAAACGGCACATTATATGATGGGAAAGAATATGATGCAAGCCATCGCTATGCGGATTTCATCAGTTCCAATAATAAATCACAAACAACGATTGATATGGTCTATCCGGGAGATGAAAATTATGACAATGCCTATGCCTATTTAAGCGGGACATCAATGGCTGCGCCGCATGTTACAGGTGCCGCGGCACTGTTATATAGTGAGCATCCCGATTTCACACCCGAGAAAGTAAGCAGCCTTTTACAAAAAAGCGGGAAGGCCTCGATCACGCTTAGCGGTAAGGTGAAAAGCGGTAAAATGGTTGATGCCTACCGAGCCCTGACATTCAGCAATGGGGATGGCGACAACGATATTCCAGGCACGCCATTTAAGGGGCCAGAGGTTAAAGGCACATTGGATCAAAAGACGGATACTGATGATGTCTACAGTCTTGACATGAAGGCCGGTGAGACAATCACACTTTATTTGGGCGGTGAAAAGGGAACGGATTATGATCTCTATCTGTTCAATAAAGGAACCAAAACGATTCAATCCCTTGAAGATATGATGGTTTACTCTGAAAATGAGGGCACGCAGGAAGCGATTACCTTTACCGCAAAACAAGAGGGGACATATTATATTGATGTGTATGCCTACCAAGGTACGGGCAGTTATACGCTTGTAAGCGGAAATGGGCCTGGTACCTACGATGATGCGTCATCGGCCATCACCTACAAGGGCAAATGGACATCAATGGATAATGACCAGATTCATGCCAAGGCACTAAAGCATCCCGGCTCAGCGGAATTTAAATTTATCGGGTCAAATATTTCATGGCAGTCATACAAAGATAAGAAACAGGGCATAGGGAAGGTTTATATTGATGGTGAATTGGTTGCTTCGCCTTCCCTTTACTCAAAGACAACACAATATAACCAAACTATTTTTACAAAAGATTTGCCATTGGGTGTCCATACGATAAAAATTGAATGGAGCGGCAAGCATGCGCCACACGGGAGAAAAACACATTCAGATATTAGTCTTGATGCTTTTATTGTAGACAATTAAAGACATCTAAACCGGAGGAGAAAATACACCATCTCTCTCCGGTTTTTGATTTTAGCTTTTATCTTTTCCAACAGATTGTTCTTTGGCAAGCGTGTTTCCTTTATAAAAAAATCTTGAGGTGATGACACCGACAGCACCCACTGCCATAAATAAAACAGCCCTTAACCATAGGGAGACAATCGGCAAATCAATGACAATGATTTTTAGCAGAACAAAAAACAAGAAGATAATTCCAAAAAGCCGCATGGCTTTTTGGGAAAAAAGCTTTCCATATAAAACACTAAATACGGCAAATGCTGCCCAGACAAGAGAGAGGCTCATTTGCGTCGCGTTTCCGGTATAGCCCTCCATTATTACAAGATCCCATTGACTGATCATTGAGAGCAAGGCAAACACAAGAAAGATAGCCGCCAGCATGTGTTTGGTCAGACGGTAAATGAGTGCTAAAGTAGCTGCTACAACCAACCAATATAGAGATTCTTCGGATATAAGCTTATCAATAAGATATTGAGGAGCCATGAAGGCGCCAAGACAATATACAATAAGACCGGAAATCATTTGCAGTTTCAGGCGATAATGAGCACCAATGAAAAAGGCGATGAGACCCTCTATGAGCATGAATATCCCTTTGAGGTCATAGGCGGTCAAATTTAAAATTAGCAAGAAGCAGGCAAATGTAGCGATTGAAGCAAAAACCGGCCTTTGGAACCCCTTAGCAGCAAATCCGGAATAGATCAACCCAGCAACAATTAAAAACGTATTGAAAACAAGGTCTTCAAATGCGCTAACCCACCATAAAGATACAAACGCAAAGCTTGTAAAGATGATAGCCGGAAAAAAGACAAAGGGTTCTCTTTTTAACAAACTATGCCCAAATAGACAGACGTGCTGAATAAGAACTCCGGCTGCAATAGAGATAAGCTGCTGGTCATCGAAATCAGCCAAAAAGGCGGACACCAGAAATGTCATGTTTAATAGTAGAATCGAGGCATAGTATAGAATCCCATAGCGCTGTTGCAAGGCAAAGAAGAAAAGGGCGATATACAGCAATGTTTCATATCCGGCAAAAAAAGACATATTAGGTGAGTCACTTTCGATTAGAAAAGGAAGAAGAAATCCCCCGATTCCAACAAATAAAGCGAGATACTCTGAACGGTAAATTCGGGACAAGATAATTCCCAAACTAACGATCAGCACATTTAAAATAAAGGCAACCGGTGTGGGTTCAAAATGATACAATACGTTTGCGGCAAAGGTTGTCAGCATGAACAATGAAACCATACCGCCAAAAAGGACGAGACCAAGTGTTTTGCGGTCTTTTTTCATTTGTAAATATCCGAAGCCAAAAAGGAGCGCTGAGCCGGCATACCCAAGAATAATTCTAATCGCGGGACTCAATAAATGATTATCTGACGCTACTTTAAAACCAAAAATACAACCAATCAGCAGAACGATGATGAAGATTCTCGGAAGCCATATCTGACCAATCAGAGTTTCCAAATCAACTGGTTCCTTCTTAAGTTTTTCATCGGCACCTCTTTGATCCTGACCAGACTTTGTACCATTGTCAGTCAAGGCGGCAGATCCCTTGTCGTCGGTGCCCCTCTGGCTCATTTTGTACGGCTGACGAATCGTTGAGGCATTTTTGAGTGCTTCAATTTCTCGTTCTAAGTCATCAACACGTTTTTCTAATTCTTCAATTCGTTTTTCCATGTTTTCCCCCTTTGCGATCTCTATATATTATTCTAAGTACACAAAAAGAAACCTCTTAAAAATTATAAAAAATGTTGAAACATGGTATTTAAATATCTGAAGTGAAGTCGAGAATTCTTCGTCCTGGACGCAGGATTGAAACATCGCTGGGAATACTATATAATTAGGCTCTTTGATGCAAACTACAGACTAAGAAACGACGCTTGGAGTGATTTTTGATGTATTGTGAAACGTCTACTGAGCTTGAAGAGCTTGTTGAACGAGCGAGGCCATATACTTCTGATGGCAAGGTCGCCGATTATATCCCAGCTCTCGGCAAAGCCGATCCAAAGGATTTATCCATAGCAATCCATCATCTCGACGGAAAATGCTTATCAGCGGGTGATGTCGAAAAGACCTTTACTTTGCAAAGTATATCAAAAATATTAACATTAGCACTGGTGATTATGGATCATGGGGTGGAATACGTCTTTTCCAAAGTCGGCATGGAACCTACAGGAGATCCGTTCAACTCCATTGCCAAACTTGAGGAATCCGTTCCTTCCAGACCATTGAATCCGATGATTAACGCGGGTGCGCTTGCAGTGACGAATATGATTCACGGCAGTACAGTTCATGAAAGACTCGGCCGGCTGCTTGCACTGATCCATGATATGACGGAAAATTCGTCGATTCGTTACTCGGAAGAAGTAGCCACCTCGGAATATAAGACAGCAGACTTGAACCGAGCCTTATGTTACTTTATGAAGCAACATGATGTGATTACCGGTGATGTTGAGGAATTAATGGATCTTTATACGAAGCAATGCGCCATTGAGGTGAACTGTCATGATCTCGCGAGAATAGGACTCGTCATAGCAAATAACGGCAAGGATCCGCAAAGCGGCCGTATTATTTTGCCAAAACAAATTGCCAGGATTGTGAAAACATTTATGTCAACGTGCGGGATGTACAATGCGTCGGGTGAATTCGCCATTAAAGTTGGCATTCCATCGAAAAGCGGCGTATCAGGCGGGATCATAAGCGCTTTTCCAAATAAATTTGGCGTGGGGATATATGGGCCGTCACTTGATGATATTGGGAACAGTATCGCTGGCATTAAATTGCTGGAAATGCTTTCAGCAAGATATGAATTAAGTATATTTTGATCATTAAAAAGGCGCTCCCAATAAAGGGGCGCCTTTAAACTATGCTCCCGTTCGAGAAAGGAGCTTCTTTTCACTCGGGAGGAAAAGCGTAATGATCGTGGCTATGACAGGGATCACGACAAAAAGATCAAAGACAAGATCGACGCCATAGTGGTCCGAAATCCAGCCCATGAACGTCGCTCCGATTCCGCCGGCTCCAACACCCAAACCAATCATAAGCCCTGAAGCGAGGCCCACATTATTAGGCAGCATCATTTGTCCATAGACGACTGTGACGGCAAAGGATGACAGGACAAAAAAGCCGAACAATAGCAAGACAATAATTGAGATTACTCCCGAAACATGCGGCAGGATCCAAGCGAATGGGATCGTTAAGAACATCGAGCCGAACAAAAGCCATTTATGACTGATAAAGTCCGAAAATTTGCCGCCAAGAAACGTGCCAACCGCACCAGCGCCTAGAAATAGAAACGTGTAAAAATCCCCTAACTTAAGGGGTATGTCCTGCTGCAGGTAGAAAAAAGGCAAGAATGCCGCAACACCGATTTGTGTCCACGACCTGAGGACTACAACGACCGTCAGCCCGATCAAGCCCGGAATATAGCGCTGACCGCGCCTCGCTTTCTTTTTTGATTGGCTTTCAGCAAGACTCGATCGGTACCACGGAAGAATATTAAAGATAACGAAGGAGCCTAGTAACCCAAGCAGGGCAAACCAGCCGACACCATTAAGACCGGTGGCGAGCAAGAAAAAAGGCATCATAAGCGGTCCAGCCGCCTGTCCAAAGTTCCCGCCAACTTGGAAAATAGCCTGTGCCGTCCCTTTGGCATTACCAGCAGCCAAGTGTGCCCCTCTAGATGCTTCAGGATGAAAGATCCCCGAACCGAGCCCGGAAATGGCGATCGCCACTAATAGAAGCGGAAACGATGGCATATATCCTGATGCAGCTAGCCCAAGTCCAGTCAAAAAGATCCCGAGCGGCAAAAACCATGTCTTCGGTCTTTTATCAGTAAACATACCGAATACCGGCTGCATGACGGAAGATGTGATCGATGAAATCATCAGAATAGCCCCGGCCTGTGTATAAGATAAATCAAAGGCATGTTTGTAGAGAGGCAAAAGCGCCGGGACAACCCCAGTGGTCATCAGATCATTAATAAAATGTGTCGTTCCAAGGCTATAAAGTGCTTTCTTTGCTTTAACTTGCTTTTTTTGTTTGATGACAGCTTCCATTAGTCGTTCAACCTTTTCTGTATGGCTTATGTAAGTTCCAACTTATTATAGCGCACTGCACAAGCTTTCCCAAAATGCTAAGCTTAAAAACTTTTAGCCCCGTTATCAGAAATTTGTTAATATTATTCCAAAGGGATAAAAAGGGGACGGTTAGGGATGAAAAAATACCATAGGATATTCTTCGGTTTATTGTTACTTGGATTTGCGGCATCTTTTGGCATGTCAATTTATTTCTTTCTGAAAACGCTTCATACAAATGTTGTTTTGGCCAATGAAAAGGACATCAAAGAGCCAGTTTACCATTTTATATTGATCCCTGAAGAAATGGATAACCCTTACTGGCGTTCCCTAAAAAAAGGGGCGGCAGATGCAGGCAGACATGCAGGGGCAGCGATAGAATATATAGGGCCGGTGCAAACAAATACAGATGAACAAATCAAAATTATAGAGAAGGCGATTGCGTCAAAGGTCGACGGAATCATCACACAAGGTATTGATAAACCAGCATTTAAAGACGCGATTCACCGTGCTAAGAGAGCTGGAATCCCTGTTATTACGATTGACACCGATGCCCCTGACAGTGAGAGGAGTACCTATATTGGGAGCGATAATTATCTGGCCGGATACTTGGCGGGCCAAACCCTTATCAAAGGCACGAATGGACATGCTGTCGTCGGGATTATTACCGGAAACTATAATCCGAACGAAAAGCTGAGAGTCAAAGGTTTCCAAGATGCTGTGTCCAAACAGTCAGGGATAAAAATTGCCGGCGTTAAATCATCGAATATCTCTAGGATTCAGGCGGCTGAGAAGACATATGAAATGTTCCAGAAGCATCCGGATATCACCGCTTTTTATGGGACAAGCGCACTTGACGGGCTTGGGATCGCGGCCGTAGCCGAAAAGTTTGGGAAAGCTAAGGATCTCTACATAATATCCTTTGATGCCCTGCCAGAAACATTGAACTTGCTGGGGAAAGGGGTCATTGACGCGACGGTAAAGCAAAAGCCTTATGCAATGGGACATAAAAGTGTTCAAACCATGGTGCAATTGCTGCACCATCATGATCCGCCCAAAATTCTTTATACAGAAACAACCGTTATAAAAAAGGCAGATATTATGAGTGAAAAAGGCGGACGGGGCAATGATTAAAATGAGAACAAAGCTGTTTATTTTTATCATGGTCCTTGTTTTACTTTTAAATGGTGTGGGGGGCTATCTCTATTACAGCAGCCAAAAGTCGATGGAACAATACAATCTTCTGCTGCAGCGTTTTTTCCTTTTAAATAAAATCTCACAAAATACTGAAGATGCCTATCAAGAGCTGCAATCTTATTTTGTTGACCATTCTCCGAAGCTTTTTGAAACATACCAAGAGTCCCATCACGAGCTTTTAGATAATCAAGAACGTCTTATACTCATTAATCATGACAACAACCATTTAATGCTAACAAATTATCGGCATATGATTAATAGTTTTATAAATGAATGCGCGATGGCCATTCACGCATTCAGAGAAGGAAACATCAATCTTTATTCAGAGCATCTGGCGGAATCAGGCAAAATTGCAGGATTCATTAAAGACACAACATTAGCGCTGATTAATAGTGAACTAACCGATTATCAGAGGTTTTACCATACTATGAACCAAAAGAACAGGTATTTCGAATATATGGGCATCTCTATTTTTATCACAACGCTTCTTTTTTGTACGCTTTTTACAATTTGGTTTTCGGGTGGCATGTCACGCCCGATTAGACGGTTGGAAGCTGCTGCTAAGGACATTGCGAAAGGGAAGTTTGATGGTGATGATGTTGTTGTTGAGACCAGGGATGAGTTTCGCTTTTTGACAGACACGTTTAATCATATGAAAAACAACACACAAAGACTTGTTGAAGAGATCAAAGAGAAATCAGAACTTGACCGTTTGTTAAAAGAGATGGAATTAAAAAGCCTCCAAAACCAAATGAATCCCCATTTTCTATTCAATACATTAAATGTGGTTTCCAAAACCGCCTATTTGGAAGGAGCGGATAAAACGAGCGAGTTGATTGCGGCAACAGCTGCTCTTTTTCGGCACAATTTAGGGAATCTTGATGAACCGGTTATGCTCTCTAAAGAAGTTAAGATTATTAAAGATTACTTTTTCATTCTTGCAACCAGGTTTGGTGACCGCTTGGTGTTGGAAATGGATGTTGCGCCAGATTGTCTAGATCATTACGTCCCAGGCATGATTCTCCAGCCTATTGTCGAGAACGCCTTTATTCATGGCATAGAACCTTATGAAGGTCAGGGCAAGATCGAGCTCGTGATTCGTCAGATGGCGGGCCGGCTGCTGATCGACATTGCTGATAATGGTGTGGGAATGAGTAAGCAGACCATTGATAGGATTTATAAAAAGGAAAACCAATCAGACAGGCCAAACAATAAAAGCCATTCAACGGGTCTTGGTCTAAATAATGTGATACGGAGATTAGATTTATTTTATAAAGAAAACAACCTGCTAAACATTCATTCTAATGGGAAAAAGGGAACAAGGATCATTCTATCACTGCCATTAAGTGAAAGGAGAAAGATGAGTCATGTATAAAATTCTTATAGCTGATGACGAAGAAATCGAACGAAAAGCGCTTTATAAGATGATAAAAGAAAATCTCAGTGATCAGGCTGTCGTCGTGGGTGAGGCGGATAATGGCCACAGGGCCATGGAGCTTGCTATGACGCATCTTCCTGACATTGTTTTATTGGATATTAAGATGCCTGGCATGGATGGCATTGCGGCGTTAAGGGAAATGAAATCTCGAGGATCAAAAGCTAAATTCATCATGATTTCCGCTTTTGACACGTTTGATTATGCCCGGAACGTCATGAAAGAAGGGGTTAAGGAGTATTTGCTGAAACCCGCACGCATTAACGAAACGGTAGAAACAATACTGAGGGTCATTAATGAGATTGAATCTGAACAACAAACGTTGCAGGCGCAAACCGATTTGCACAACCGCTTTAATAAGACGCTCTCCTTTGTCCAGTCTGAGTGGGTAACCACGCTATTATTAAATCATACTCAAGAGATTAATATTGCAGAACTTGGCCCAGCCATTGACGTTCATCTTGCAAATTCTTATGCCGTCGTGTTTGAACTTGATGACAGTGCCGGGGATAAAATCAGCCGCTATCGCTGGCTTAAAAGAACGATGAAAGAGCTCTGCAATGGGTTAACCGGTCCTTTATCAGGGATGCAGATTCCGGTTTTCATCCCGGTCGAAACAGAAGCAGGCGCTCTCGCCGTGGCAGGGTTAATGGAGAAGGTGAACAGGATGTTTTCCGAGGCTTTTCAATCTGGCAGTATCCGTTCAGGGGTCGGCAGGGTTGCCTATGATGTCACACACTTCCTGAGATCACATCAAGAGGCTTTAACCGCATTGGGGCATACGAATATTAATAGAAGAACCATCCTTTTCGAGCCCGGGATGGACAAGGAAATCCGGGAAACAGACACATTGTACCATTCTGAGCAACGGTTGATTGATGCCATCAAACTGGGAACTTTTGAACAGGTTCCTAAGGCTTTTGAGCATTATTTCAAACATCTTAACATGATGGCTGAAGGCAATGTAGAGGTTATGAGAAAAAATATAAAGGAATTATTTATAATCGTCACCGCTGTATCGAAGGAATTAGGGATAAGTCTTTTAAAGCCGTCTATCTTAAGAGGTGCGGAAACACCCATAGAATTAAGGGAGCAGGGACGAGCTGAGCTTTATAAAGTGATCGATCAATTGTCAGCCTGGAGGCGTCACGGTGCTCTTGGACAGATGTCGGAAGCCAAAAAATATATCAATACAAACTACGCAAGTCCTATGGCTTTGGAAGATATCGCAAGCCGCGTCGGCATCAGTCCATATTATTTCAGCAAATTATTTAAAGAACATTTCAGCATAACATTTATTGATTATGTCACATCTGTACGTATCAAAAGGGCAAAGGAATTGCTTTGCTATACCCGCTTGAGCTTAAAAGAAATAGCCTACCAAGTTGGATATAAAGATCCTAATTACTTCAGCCGTGTATTTAAAAAAAACGAAGGGATGTCGCCAAAAGAGTATCGTACACAAAAGCAAAAAAACTATTCTTGATGGAAACGTCCCTTTTTATGGGACGTTTTTTAAGTTAAAGCAAAATAATGAAGGTATTCGCAAAATAGTGAAGATAATGCCAGCTATTTTCAAAGAAATATTTGCTAATTTAATAATGACAGCGGTTACAACTATTTAAGGGAGGGTCAAAATGAAAAAAAAGTGGGGCATTTTCGCAGCTATTCTTTTAACTTTCTCAATGATTTTATCAGCATGCAGTTCGACTTCAGGGGGATCATCGGATAAGGACAAGTCAGGTAAACTTGAAATCTTCAGTTGGTGGACTGCAGGCGGAGAAGCAGACGGGTTGAAGGCTTTAATAAAGGTATTTGAGAAGAAACAGCCTGACCTCAAGGTGAATAATGCGGCGGTTGCCGGAGGGGCAGGCACGAATGCCAAAGCCGTTCTTGCGACAAGAATGCAAGGCGGTGATCCACCGTCAACCTTCCAGGTTCACGGCGGAGCTGAGTTGATGGCATGGGTGAACTCGGATAAAATGCAGCCGCTCAATGACTTATATAAAAAGAATGGCTGGGATGATAAATTTCCTAAAGAACTCATTAACATGGTCAGTAAAGACAGCAAGATCTATGCGATACCCGTTGATATTCACCGCGGCAATGTTTTATTTTATAACAAGAAAATTTTTGAGGATAACCATTTGGAAGCACCAAAAACATTTGATGACTTTTTTAAAGTGGCAGACAAATTAAAGGCCAAGGGCATTACACCCCTTGCATTAGGTGACAAAGAAATTTGGCCGGCAACAATGCTGTTTGAGAACATTTTATTAGGAAAGCTTGGTCCAGATAAATACAAAGCATTATGGACTGGCGGCGAACCTTTTGATTCGCCGGAGGTAAAGGAATCGGCAGAAATCTTCAAAAAAATGCTGGGTTATATTAACGATGACCACAGCTCCAGAGCATGGCAGGATGCTTCGCAACTTGTGGCTGACGGAAAAGCTGCCATGAATGTCATGGGCGACTGGGCTGCAGGGTATTACACAAGCTTGAACCTTAAACCGAATAAAGACTATGGCTGGATTGAAACACCTGAATCAGATGGGGATTTTATGGTTATCACAGATACCTTTGGATTGCCTAAAGGGGTTAAAAATGAAGGTGATGTTAAGAAATTCCTAACTGTTCTGGGTTCCGTCGAAGGGCAAGACGCTTTTAATCCTTTAAAAGGTTCGATACCGGCTCGAACCGATGCTGATCCATCCAAATATGACGATTACAGCAAAGACGCGATGAAAGACTTTAAGAGTGATGCTCTAACACCAAGCCTTGCACATGGTTCTGCGGCACCTGAATCCTATTTGACAAAGGTAAACCAGGCGGTCAACATATTTGTCACGCAAAAAAATGTTGATCAGTTCATTCAGTCATTAAAAGACGCCAGCAGTGAGTTGAAGAAATAACGATAATATTTAATGGAAAAGGGGAGAGATTCCCCTTTTCCTAATTAATCTTATAAGGAGGGAACTTACTTGGCGGAAGCAAACCTGCAGAACACACCAGCCCGGACACAGCCAAACCCAAAAACTCGACCAAAACGCAAAAAAATAAGGTCCACCGATCGGCTTTTGGCCATTTCTTTTTTATTGCCCTCCATTGTCGCAGTGGCTGTTTTTGTTTACGGATTTATTGGATGGACGGGGTATGTTTCATTGAGTAAATGGCACGCCATATTGCCTGATTTGTCATTTGCGGGACTGGAAAATTATTTGACACTGTTTCAAAATTTCCGTTTCCAGTCAGATTTAAGAAACACACTCATTTTTACAATATTATTTATTGCCGTGGTTGCCTTATTAGGTCAATGTCTTGCTGTTATGATTGACAAGAAAATAAAAGCGGAATCCCTGTTCAGAAATATTTTTTTGTTCCCAATGGCCTTATCTTTTATCGTGACGGGAGTTGTTTGGCGCTGGGTATTGAATCCCTCGTCAGGTGTCAATTTATTATTTGATAAATTAGGATGGGATCTAAAATGGTATACGGATACAACAATTTGGCCGGGTATAGAAATCGGAAAGGTAACCGGAGGCATCCCTATTGCATTAATTGCAGTCGTCATTGCTGCAGTCTGGCAAATGACCGGTTTTTCATTGGCGATGTACCTTGCGGGATTACGGGGAATTCCCGAAGAATTGAAGGAAGCGGCACGTATGGATGGGGCTTCAGAATTTCAAATTTACAGGAAGATCATTTTGCCTATGCTGCGGCCGATTACACTGAGTGTCATTATCATCATGGCCCATATTTCTTTAAAAATATTTGATTTAATCTACGCGATGACAGGGTCTGGGGCGAATTTTGTCACGGATATGCCTGGCGTCTACATGTTTGAGACAACCTTCCGCAGCCATAATTACGCAGAAGGCGGGGCGATTGCCATCATTATGCTTCTATCGGTAGCGATTTTCATTGTGCCCTATCTCATCCATAGCAGGAAGGGGGAACAATAGATGGCAAAAGCAGTGTCACGCGGCACGATATATATCATCCTGATCGCCTTGTCGCTTTGCTTTCTTATTCCGCCATACGTGATGGTCATCACAAGCCTTAAACCGTTTGATGATGTTTCGCTTGAGCACATGTGGGCATTGCCCTCGTCGCTTAACTTTCAAAGCTATGCTGAGGCTTTTGACAAATTGCTGCCAAATCTGTTGAATACCTTTTACTTAGTGATTCCCGCTACACTAATCTCTGCCCTTTTGGGATCTTTAAACGGTTATGTTCTGTCAAAATGGAAATTCAGAGGAGCAGATTGGATTTTCACCATGATTTTATTTGGCATGTTCATCCCATATCAGAGTATTCTCATCCCGCTGATTCAATTTCTTAGATCTATCGGATTGTATAATAGTATTCCCGGACTGATTTTTGTCCATGTCGTATACGGTATCCCCGTTACAACCCTTATGTTCCGGAATTTCTATGCTAATATTCCAGATTCTTTGCTTGAATCGGCGCAAATGGACGGGGCCGGATTCCTTAAAATTTATCGCCATATTATCATGCCCTTATCCATTACAGGCTTTGTCGTTGTGGCAATCTGGCAATTCACAAATATCTGGAATGAATTTTTGTTTGCTGTGACCATTACAACAACCGATCAGCAGCCGATTATGGTTGCACTCCAGAATCTCGCCGGGAGTCAAGTGGTTCATTGGAATATTCAAATGGCCGGTGCCATCTTAGCGGCCTTGCCGACTCTATTAGTTTATATCCTGCTGGGAAAATACTTTATCCGGGGGCTTCTAGCAGGTTCTGTAAAAGGATAGGTTATATAAAAAACGGGGAAGGGCTAAGAGGGCACTGGGAAAGTCCCTTTAAAAAAAGCTGTTTCACAATCTTTGTGCTATCTTAGAAAGTGAGTCGTTGATCTACGCTCCAGGATGCTCGCTTTCCGCGCGGCGGGCGGTGAGCCTCCTCGACGCTCTAGCGTCTGCGGGGTCTCACCTGTCCCGCAGGAGTCTCGCACCTTCCGCTCCAATCAACTTTATTGCCGACGGTGCATGTCATTCAAAGAAAGACAAAAAAATGCAGAACCACTCACAATTAATGAGGGTTTCTGCATTTTTTAATTTATAACGAAGGTATCTAACTGAAGTGGGTGGTTCCGATGCTTTCAAAATCGCCCGCGGAAAGCGAGTGTATTTCCGCCTATAATAACGAAACAACATAAATTTTTTTACGAAAAAAAACTGGCATTTTGCTTCTCTATTTTTCTGTTTAAAAGTAATTATGAAATCAATACGGTTATCTTAAAAATTCGAATGATTTTCAGTGCCTTCAGGGGCTAAGGGCCCTTCCTTTTTTTTGCACTTTAAGAATGTTTAACTTCGCTAAAGCGAAAAAGCGGAGTAAAGTATAAGCGCACTGTCTAAAGGCGTAACATCCTGTTACAACGCCAGTAATAGCACGTCCTGTGCGTCGCAACTAAGGCTTTCGCCATTACGGTTTGGCGATAAGCCAAGTTTTCTTTATGACATAAGGATGTCAAACTGGTAAAATTATTTAGAAATGGCATGTCAAAAAGGCGCATATGTTATATAATCAAAATTAGGATTTTATGAGAGATAGGGGAGCTTATATGCCGAGATCAAAATATTTTAGATTTGCTGTTTGGATTCTGCTTATTTTCACAGTTATTATGATTGGGTCAAAAATTTCTTTCGTTTTCAGGCCTATAGGCATCTTAATCACGACATTGGCCGCACCGGTGTTAGTCGCAGGCGTCCTTTATTATATTCTGCGCCCAGTTGTTAGATTATTGGTTAAAGTAAAAGTCCCGCGGATCATTGCAATATTGCTCCTTTACCTTATTGTCATTGGTCTTATCACAGTCATTGTGCTAGGTATTGGACCTGCCATTAACAAACAGTTTGTTGCTTTAGCTAATGCTATGCCCGGATTAATTAAAGATCTTGGCCAGCAGCTTAAGGACTTTCAAAACAGCAACCTGTTTGATCGGTTTCAACTGGATAAGATATCTTACACCGATATCACGAACCGATTTTCCCATTCGATTGGCAATATCACCGCCTCAATCGGAAATAATGTGCTGACGATTATCCAATCGATCACAGGCATTGTCATTATAATTGTGACCGTTCCGTTCATTCTTTTTTATATGTTAAAGGATGGCGAGAAATTGCCAGGCTCCATCCTAAGGTTTCTTCCTAAAGAACACCAGGATGAGGGGAAATTAATCTTGGGTGACATGGATGAGGCATTAAGCGGCTATATACAGGGGCAAATGCTTGTTAGCCTGTTTGACGGGGTCTTCATCTACATATGGTACCAGATTATCGGCCTTGACTATCCTTTGATTCTAGCCTTAGCCATTTTGTTTACCAATGTTATTCCTTTCATCGGCCCCTTTATCGGGACAGCGCCCGGCGTTATCGTCGGATTTATTCAGTCACCGCTTATGGCGCTCTGGGTGATTGTGGGGGTTTTGATTGTACAGCAAATCGAAAGCAATATTATTTCTCCGCAGGTCATGGGGAAAAAGCTTGATATCCACCCGCTTACAATCATATTTATCTTGCTCGTCGCGGGAAACCTGGCCGGAATAATCGGTATGATCCTTGCAATCCCAACCTATGCTGTCGCAAAGGTGATCATCACGCGGACGTACAAACTGATCAGACTTCGATATAACAAAGGCATTACGGATTAAAAGAAAAGCAGTTAGCACCATTAAGGGTGCCAGCTGCTTTTTCTTTTCCAGTATGATTTGCTTGACAATATAAAATAATAAACCTGAAACATCTGACCGGAATATAAGTCTTTTGCTGGGGGGCCTTGTTATGAAAGCTATTTTTTCTATATATCAGCAAGATCTTAAGAGGAATACAACGAACCCGGCGGCTATGGTCATCATTATTGGCTTAATCATTCTGCCTTCACTTTACGCGTGGTTTAATATTAAAGCGTCTTGGGATCCCTATGGCAACACACAAGGGATCGCCATTGCCGTGGTTAACAAAGATAAAGGAACAACGCTTCGCGGCAAAGAGATCAATATCGGAGAGAAAATCGTTGCTTCGCTGAAAACAAACAAAAAGATGGGCTGGACATTTGTTAATGAAAGCCAAGCTGTCGAAGGCGTCAAACATGGTGATTATTATGCTAGCGTTGTGATCCCAGAGGATTTCTCCCGTAAAATTGGAACAGTTGTAACGGGTGAGCCAACAAAGCCCGAGATCATTTATACAGTCAATGAAAAAATCAATGCCGTTGCTCCCAAGATCACATCCAAAGGGGCATCAGGCATTGTCGAAGAAGTTGGTTCGAATTTTGTTAAAACAGCCAATGGCGTGATTTTCAAGCTATTTAATGAGCTCGGAATTGAATTAGAAAAGGAACTTCCCACGATAGAGAAGGTCGAAGAGTTGATTTTCAGACTTGAAAAAAGTTTCCCCAATATTAAGAACGCTGTTAACACAGCACTTACCGATGTCAATAAGTCACAAAACATTGTCAATCAGGCGCAACGCAATCTACCTATTGTAGAAGAAATGGCCAAAGACGGTCAGCGCCTAACAGAGAAAATTAATGATGTTCTGAACAAAAGCAATAAAGTGATGAACAAAATGTCACCGAATATTAAGCAAGATCTCGAGTCACTGCGGGAAACAGCGGCGGCCGTTCAAAATGCCAGCCTTAACCCCGCGTCAGCAGAACAGGCGTTACAACGCATCCAGATGGCCATGCCCTTAGATGACAGCCTCATTCACCTGTTCGAACGTCTTAATCATTTGAGTAACAGGAATCTTTTTTCTGCTGAAATTGGGAATCTAAAACAAGTCAAAAGCGATTTGCAACAGGAACGCCCAAAAGAAGCGGAAAGAATTCTCTCCAATATGTTGAATCGCTATGATCAAGATATTAAGCCAAAAGTGGAAGAGGTAATTGGAAAAGCGAAGCGGGATGCCGAAAACGCAAGGTCAATCCTTAATAATGGTAATAACAACATTCCAGACGTCCAAAAGGTATTGAATGATGCCGCAAAGGGGCTTAGCATTGGAAAAGAGGACCTGCTGTCGATCAAGCAAAGCCTGCCTGCTGCCGAGGCTAAGATAAACGATTTGGCTGATAAGATCAGAACCTTTGAATCCAAGACTAATATCCAAGACGTCATTAACCTATTGAAAAACAACTATAAAGAGGAAAGTGAATTTTTCGCCCGCCCGGTTAAATTAAAAGAACACAAGCTGTATCCCATTCCTAACTATGGCTCAGCTATGTCACCGTTTTATACAACATTGGCACTGTGGGTTGGTGCCCTCTTGCTTGTTTCTCTAATGACCGTTGAGGTGCCTGACGGGGATTTTAGATATAAGAGCTATCATATTTATTTTGGCCGGTTCTTAACTTTTCTAACGATCGCATTATTACAATCCGCGGTTGTGACATTAGGCGATATTTTTATTTTGAAAGTGTACGCGGCTGATAAATTATGGTTTGTGCTGTTTAGCCTTCTCATCAGTGCCGTTTTCATGCTTATTGTCTATACTTTTGTCTCCGTTTTTGGGAATATCGGAAAAGCTTTGGCAATTGTACTGCTCGTCCTCCAGATTTCAGGCTCGGGCGGGACTTTTCCCATTCAAGTTCTTCCGCCATTTTTCCAGGCGATCAGTCCCTTTCTGCCATTTACCTATGCGATTAGCCTGATGCGGGAAGCGGTTGGAGGGATTCTGCGGGATATCGTCCAGAGAGATTTAATAGCGATGCTTGTTTTTGCTGTGATTGCACTCGTTATTGGTCTGGCTTTAAAGAAAGGGATCAACCGGCTCAGCAGCCATTTTGTGAAAAGAGTAAGGGAAGGCCGGCTAATCCATTAGAATGTCCTGTCCTTTGTTAACATGGTACAATGTGAGTAGATTAGCAACAAATCAATGCGGGAGGAAACATGCTGCAAAAGTTTGGTTTTTCACAATATGAAAGTCAAGTGTATGAGGTTTTGGCATCAAGTATCGAACCGTTGGATACCACGATGATTGTCAGGCATTCGGGTGTGCCGAAAGCGAAGATCTACGAGGTATTAGCCCGGCTCACTGATAAAGGGATGGTGATGGACTCGGTATCCGATAAGAAAAAGGTGTATGCCGCGTTGCCGCTGAATCTAGTGGTTGAGAAGCTAACTAAAGAGTTTCAGTCAGACATTGAAAAATTAAAAGCCGAGACAGTCAAAAGATCCTTTGCTGATGACCGGGTTTGGAGCTTGAAGGTGGATACATCGATCCGCGCGCAATGCAAGCAGCTTATTGAACATGCGGAAAAATCAATTCGGCTGTCGGCATGGAACGATGACTTTATTGAATACCAACAACTGCTGGAGGAAAAGGAAAGCGAAGGGTTGTTTATTGAAACATTAGTTGTAGGGGAGATCAGCACCTCGCTTAAAAATTGTCATAAACTTATTCCTAATGAACAACATGATGCATTAGAGAGGTTTCAGCTCATCATTATTGATGATCTGGAAATCATTTTTACCGGGCTCGAAAATCAGTCTTGGCAAGCAATGATGACCAAATCCCCGTCCTTCGTGAAGTTTTTCACCGAATTTTTCTATCATGATGTCGCCTTAGCGACAATAACATCAAAATATTATGATCTCTTTATGAATGATGAAGAGATTAAGCAAATCCTTATGAAGCTTAAATACTAAAAAAGGAACCGCCGTGGGCGGTTCCTTTTGTGTTTGCCATTATTTTTTCGTTGATGCTTCTAGCGCCATCACAATCATGTCATTGAAGGTTGTCTGACGTTCTTCAGCGGATGTTTCTTCGCCGGTAAAGATGTGGTCGCTGACGGTAAGAATGGTCAGCGCGTTAACACCATATTTCGCCGCAAGAGTATATAGGGCTGTCGTTTCCATCTCAACCGCTAATACACCGTAGCTTCCGAGTTTCTTGACGATATCCATGCTGTCACGGTAAAAAACGTCTGATGTCAGAACGTTGCCGACACGAACTTGCAAGCCTTTTTCCGCTCCAGTATCATAAGCTTTTTTCAGCAAATCGAAATTGGCACAAGGTGAGAAGTCAAAGCCGGGAAACGTTTGGCGGTTTGAGTTGGAGTCTGTACAAGACGTCATTGCCAAAATGACATCACGGACTTTCACATCATCTTGAATGCCCCCGCAGGTGCCGACCCGGATAAGATTTTTCACACCATATTCACGAATCAATTCATTAACATAAATTGAAATGGAAGGAACGCCCATGCCGGTACCTTGCACGGAGATCCGCTTACCCTTATATGTTCCAGTAAACCCTAACATTCCGCGAACGTTATTGTAACATGTCACATCTTCCAAAAACGTTTCCGCAATGTATTTTGCCCTGAGCGGATCACCTGGCAATAAAATTGTTTCAGCTATGTCGCCTTTTTTGGCACCAATATGCACACTCATTAATATTCCTCCTCATTGATCTTTTGATATTTATTTTAAATAGAATATCAAACAATACTCATATTACACATTGTTTGCAGGTAAAATCAATTCGCTTGAAGCTCTTGATCAGCGGCGGGTTCTGCAGCTGAGGGCCTTGTAAGGGAAAAAACGGCACAGAAAAACGCTAACAGAACAAAAGCACTTCCGACCCAAGCATTATAATGCACTGAATAGCTTTCGACAACAATGCCGCCAATCGCCGATCCTAATGCAATGCCGAGGTGAATAGCGGTTGTATTCAGCCCCATCTGGATATCGGATGTTTCAGGAGCTGCCTGGATAAGGTAATTTTGCTGTGCAGGGGAGATTGCCCAGCTCAACATGCTCCAAAGAATCATGACTATCGTAAAAATATAAATCGACTGGGCTGTCAGGGGCAGAAGGACCAATGCAACGCCAAAGCATGCGACGATGGATAAAATGCTTCTGGCCGTACCAAATTTATCACTGGCCCAGCCGCCAACCCCGCCGCCCATAACAGCAGCAACCCCAAAGATAAAATAGAACAAGCTGACCAATACGCCGTTCAAACCCATCACGTTTTTCAGATAGGGTGTAAAGTAAGCATAAAGCGTCATATGACCGGTCAACATGAAAAAGGAAATCATTTGTGCGCTTAAGATTTTCTTGTTTTTAAGCGTTGCCAGCTGTTGTCCCAACGGCACAGCCGGTTTTGGCGGTATCTTTGATAAAAAGAACGAGACACCGATGATTGAAATGACTGTAAGGACGGAGATCAATATAAAAGGAGCCTGCCAGCCAAAGTTAGCACCAAGCACCATGCCAATTGGCACACCTAATACCAGTGATCCGCTGATTCCCATAAAAATAATCCCAATAGCACGCCCTCTATACGCTGGTGTTGTCACAGCCGC
Organism: Scopulibacillus darangshiensis; assembly: GCF_004341035.1. GTDB lineage: Bacteria > Bacillota > Bacilli > Bacillales > Sporolactobacillaceae > Scopulibacillus > Scopulibacillus darangshiensis. The sequence continues at coordinate 214,706 of NZ_SLXK01000002.1, read as the reverse complement.
CGCCATTGTCAATGACAGAACGACAACGAGGGAGCCGCTTGCCGCGGTAAGGATCCTTGCTGCCATCAACCAGGTGTATGTTGGACTTACCGCGGCCAGAATATTCCCAATCAGGAAAACAAATAATGTACAAATATAAAGTTTCTTGCGTTCGAACTTAGATGTTACAGCCAAGAGCGTCGGTGCAGCCAGTGCAAAGACGAGAGAATAGACTGTGATCAGCTGGCCAGCTGCACTTATGGATACGTGCAAATCATTAGATACGAGATCTAAAACACCGCCGATAATAAGCTCGACAGTCCCTGCCACAAAGGAGGCAATCGCCAGGATGTAAACTCTAAAATTCAAGTCAGCACCTCCAAATCTCTTTTTATAGTTACCACTATAATAGTAACCTAATGTTAAAAATGAGACAAGGGGTTAAAAAATTTATTTAAAAACACCTCCGCTAAAGGGGAGGTGCCTCATCCTAATTAATCAAAAGAGATATCAAGAATGGCGTCTATTTTCAGCAGGTGCTTTCGATCTGCGGCATCGATGATTTTCAATTGGCGGGTTACTTCGTTAATGGTTTGAATCTGTCCTTTCAGCGCTTTGTAAGCGCCGTGTTCAATATAGGTGAAACGGACAGCTAAATCGTGATGGAGGGCCTCATACACAGCGAGATTGAGCTCCTCATTCTTTTGCTCATCAAGCGCCGGCTGTACGGCACGCGGATGCTCCTCTTCGTCCTGCCAATCTCTAAGCATTTTCACATGCTCTGGAAGCATGAGGGAAACCCACTTGATCGAACCCCGATCCTGTACCATGTCGTCACCTTCTTTAAATGTTTTGGGAATGTATGTTCTTATTTTATGCCAACCAAAACATTTTATGCAACGTTAAACTTTTCCAGGCAATTGAAAAAGCTCCCCGATTAAGGGAGCTCCTTTTGGCTTGTGATTATTTACTTTCAACACCATCTAGATACCCGCGGACATCTTCGGGTGTTTTGGCATTGGCGCTGTGCAGGTGCCCTTTCTTCTCGCCATTTTGGAATACTAGCAGGCTTGGGATGCCCATGACTTCATATTTTTCGGCAAGCTCGGGAAAGTTGTCACGGTTAACATCAAACCATTCAAATTTATAATCCTTAATAATATCATCGATGAACATGTCGAGGCGTTTGCAGTCAGGGCACCAGCCAGCCTCAAATTTGACTACAATCGGATCAGAGCTATTTATTGCTTGTTCAAAAGCTTCATTTGTTTCAATTGATTTCATCTTGGTCATCTTCCTTTCGAGATTATGCTATCCTTTATAATCCCATCATAGCAAAAAATGAATCATGATAAAAATTTCCTGATTTAAGATCCCCGGGATTTGAAGAGCTGGCCACCGCTGCTCCGGCACAGGCTGCAATGATGCTTTTTTGTCCTTAATAAGTTAACCCTTCTGTTTAATATTTTCGCGCAAATGATAGATTTTGCTGTCCAGCGGTCTTGACATATATGGGGCCACAAGATCCACAGCACTCACAACTTTCTCAATATTTACCCCTGTCTCAATTTCCATTTCCGCAAGCATGAAGAGCACATCTTCAGTCGCAACATTCCCGCTTGCCCCCGGTGCGAACGGGCAGCCGCCGAGTCCGCCTGCCGAGCTGTCGAAACGGCTGATGCCGGCTTCAAGACTCGCATAGATATTAGCAAGAGCCATCCCGCGGGTATTATGAAAGTGGCCGGTCAAGAGAACGCTTTCAGGAAGAGACGGCTTAAGGACTGTAAATAGCTCGTGAACATGCTTCGGGTTAGCCATGCCGACCGTATCGGCAACACTCAGTTCATCAACCCCGTATGCCGCAAATGTTTCACAAAGCTTTACCGTATCCTCTATAGAAACTTTTCCTTCATAGGGGCAAAAGAAAGCTGTTGAAATGCAGGCGCGGACAAATTTGCCGTTTTCTTTTAAATCCCGGATCAAAGGCTTTAACTCGATCATGCTTTCTTCCGTGGTTTTATTAATATTTTTCTTGTTAAAGGAATCGGACACACCAACAAACACAGCGATGTGACCCGCCCCTGATTGATAAAATCGCTCCACACCCTTTTGGTTTGGTGCGAGGACAAAATTACGGCGCTTATCCAAGCAGTGTTCTAAAACAGCTTCGGCATCCTTCATTTGCGGAACCCATTTGGGTGAAACAAAAGAGGTCAGTTCCATTTCTTTAAGACCAGCATCCTTTAAAGCATTAATGAATGCGATTTTTACTTCGGTCGGAATCAAGCTTTTTTCATTTTGCAGGCCATCGCGCGGACCAACTTCAATCATCGTAACTTCTTTGGGCAGCGACATTTCGGTTCCTCCTTATGGGCAGTTTACCAAATATAAATACATACAGTTCTATTTTATCGGTTCGCAAATGAAATCACAATTCAAGGACCTTTCATTTTAATATTTTTAAATTAAAATGAAAAATAATATTTTTTTTAGTATCATAATAGGTGTAAGCGTTTTATTTCTATAAAGGAGGACTATTCATGGCAAATAATGATGTTGTTATTGTCAGCGCTGTAAGAACAGCGATTGGTCAATTTAACGGATCACTTGCGGACGTAGCTGCACCCAAGCTCGGAGCCATTGTGATTGAAGAAGCACTGGGGAGGGCCGGGGCTAATAAAGAAGAGGTCGATGAAGTCATTATGGGAAATGTCCTTCAAGCCGGTCTTGGGCAAAATCCGGCACGTCAGGCTTCCATTCAGGCGGGGCTGCCTGAAACAGTCCCGGCGATGACGATCAATAAGGTTTGCGGATCCGGACTTAAAGCGGTTCATCTCGCTTCTCAAGCCATCATGCTTGGTGACGCTGACCTAATCGTTGCCGGCGGTATGGAGAATATGACCCAGGCACCTTACTTACTTGATAAAGCGCGTTCGGGATATCGGATGGGTGATGGCAAACTGATTGACAGCATGATCAAAGATGGCCTTTGGTGCGCCTTTAACGATTATCATATGGGTGTCACTGCAGAAAACCTTTGTGACCGCTATGAATTAACAAGAGAAGAACAAGATGCTTTTGCGGCTGTCAGTCAGCAAAAAGCAGTTAAAGCAATTGAAGAAGGCGTCTTTGAAGATGAGATCGTCCCGGTCACCATTCCACAAAGAAAAGGTGATCCAGTTGTGTTTAAAGTTGACGAACATCCAAGAAAAGGAACAACTGCAGAGGGACTTGGCAAACTGCGCGCCGCATTTAAAAAGGAAGGCAGTGTCACGGCAGGGAATGCTTCAGGAATTAACGACGGAGCAGCGGCGTTCGTGCTTATGAGCAGGAAAAAAGCAGAGGAAGCAGGTCTCAAGCCGCTTGCGGTAATTAAAGCTAATAGCAACGGTGCTGTTGATCCAAGTGTGATGGGGATCGGTCCAGTGCCGGCGGTAAAAAAAGCGTTGGAAAAAAGCGGCTTATCAATGGCTGATTTGCAGCTTATCGAAGCCAATGAAGCCTTCGCGGCCCAGTCATTAGCAGTCGGCAAGGAGCTTGAAATTGATCCATCCATTTTAAATGTTAACGGCGGGGCCATTGCACTCGGTCATCCAATCGGTGCGAGCGGGGCCAGAATCCTCGTCACTCTTCTGCATGAAATGAACCGGCGCGGCGTCACATATGGCTTAGCAACATTGTGCATCGGCGGCGGACAAGGTGTTGCGACGATTGTTGAACGAGAAGAAGTATAACCGAGGAGAGGAGCAGAATAAATGAAAACAATATGCAATAGTTTTGAAGATGCGATTAAAGACATTAAGGACGGAGCTACACTCATGGTCGGGGGCTTCGGGCTTGTCGGTATACCAGAAAATTTAATAAAAGCACTCGCAGCATCAGGAGTCAAGGATCTCACTGTCGTTTCAAACAACTGCGGTGTCGATGACTGGGGGCTCGGCCTTTTACTGAGGAACAAACAAATAAAGAAAATGGTCGGCTCCTATGTTGGTGAAAATAAGGAGTTTGAAAGACAGGTCCTGGCGGGGGAGCTTGAGGTTGAGTTAATTCCTCAAGGAACTTTGGCAGAGCGGATTAGAGCCGGCGGTGCAGGCATCCCGGCGTTCTATACCCCGGCTGCCGTTGGAACACCATTAGCCGAGGGGCGGGAAGTAAGAAGTTTTGATGGCAAAGAGTACCTTCTTGAGTATGGCATGACCGCTGATTTTAGTCTGGTCCGCGCGGCAAAGGGCGATAAGATGGGGAATCTCATTTATAACAAGACAGCACGCAACTTTAACCCAATGATTGCCACAGCGGGGAAAGTCACTATTGCGGAAGTTGAAGAGCTGTTTGAGACAGGTGAGCTGGAACCGGACCTTATTCATACACCAAGCATTTATGTTCAGAAATTGGTTAAAGGTGAGCAGGAAAAACGGATTGAACGTCTGACCGTCAGTCAATAACAGTATATTTATAAAGGGAGGTTGTTTTTAAGATGGTTATGGTAGAAGATAAAGCCAAAAAACGCGAACGCATTGCACGCCGGGCGGAAAAGGAAATAAAAGATGGTTATTATGTGAATCTCGGCATTGGTATGCCAACAATGGTGGCCAACTACATTTCCGATAATAAAGAAGTTGTTCTGCAATCAGAAAACGGGTTGCTTGGCATCGGCCCTTTTCCGGAAAAGAATGAGGTTGATCCGGACTTGATTAATGCGGGCAAAGAAACCGTCACAGCAACCAAAGGGGCGGCTTATTTTAGCAGTGCGGAATCTTTCGCCATGATCCGGGGCGGGCACATCAATTTGGCCATTCTCGGGGGTATGGAGATATCCGCTAAGGGCGATTTAGCAAATTGGATGATTCCAGGCAAAATGATTAAAGGTATGGGAGGTGCCATGGACCTTGTGCACGGCGCCAAAAGAATTATTGTCATCATGGATCATGTCAATAAGAACGGTGCCCCCAAAATCCTAAATAAATGCTCCTTGCCGCTGACTGGGAAAGGTGTCGTTAACCGGATTATTACAGACCGGGCCGTGATTGACGTGACTGAACAAGGACTTAAACTTGCCGAAGTCGCAAAAGGCTGCACTGTTGAAGAGGTGATCCAATCAACAGAGCCTGAACTAATCATCCCTGACGATGTTGCTCTTGATGCTTTTTAAACATTAAGGATTAGGAGAGGGGACTAATGCTAAAAAAGATAACAGCAGCTTCAAATAAGTTAATGGAACGGTATCTGCCAGATCCGTTCCTCTTTGTCATTCTTTTAACGTTTGTCGTCTTTATCTTTGGAATTATTATTACCGGCAGCTCCCCGGTTAAGATGGTATCTTATTGGGGCGGCGGCTTTTGGGGTCTGCTCGCTTTTTCCATGCAGATGGTGCTCATTTTGGTCACTGGCTATGTTTTGGCAAAAAGCCCGTTGTTTCAGACCCTTCTGAAAAAAATGGCTGGCAAGGTGAACAAACCTGGGACAGCGATTATCGTCGTCACGCTCGTATCCTTATTAGCAAGCTGGATCAATTGGGGCTTTGGATTGGTCATCGGAGCGTTATTTTCAATTGAGCTTGCCAAAAAAGTAAAAAATGTTGATTACCGGCTGTTAATTGCCAGTGCCTATTCCGGTTTCCTTGTATGGCATGGCGGCTTGTCGGGTTCCATTCCTCTTACGATTGCAACACCGGGCCATTTTGCCGAGAAAATGATTGGTGTTATTCCAACCTCCCAAACCATTTTTTCATCCTTCAATTTGGCCATTGTCATTGCATTATTCATTGTTATTCCAATCATTAACCGTCTGATGCTGCAAAAAGACCACGGCTATGCTATTGATCCTAAGCTCCTTGAAGAAACGGAGACCGCTGCTGTCCTTGATCAAGCAGATGCAAACACTCCCGCCGAAAAGCTTGAAAACAGCGTATGGCTTTCTATGATCATCGGATTATTAGGCATTGCCTTCGTCATCTATTACTTTGTCAACGGTTCAACATTAAATATTGATGTCGTTAATTTCGCCTTTTTGTTTGTCGGCATTATCCTGCACAAAACGCCAAAACGCTATCTGGCAGCCGTTAAAGAAGCTGTGACCGGAGCAGGCGGCATTATTTTGCAGTTTCCATTTTACGCAGGGATTATGGGAATGATGGTTGACTCTGGCCTTGCGGCACAATTATCAGAGTGGTTTGTTCATATATCCAATGCTTTTACCTTTCCGTTATTTACGTTCATCAGCGCAGGGATCGTGAATTTCTTTGTTCCTTCTGGCGGAGGACAATGGGCGGTTCAAGCTCCCGTCATGCTTGAAGCGACCAAAGCCTTAGGTGTTGATCCAGCGAAAACGGCGATGGCCGTCGCCTGGGGTGATGCCTGGACGAATATGGTCCAGCCGTTTTGGGCGTTGCCGGCTTTGGCAATTGCAGGGTTGAAGGCCAAAGACATTATGGGCTTTTGTCTTATTGTCCTTGTTGTCGGCGGTGTGATTATAGGCGCGGGGCTATTACTCTTATAAAAGAAGGTGAATCAAATGGAAAAAGTCTATTTGCTTGATGGGGCAAGAACAGCTTTTGGCGGTTTCGCCGGGTCGTTAAAAAATGTGAGCAGTACCGACTTGGGTGTGACGGCTTCCAAAGCAGCACTGGACAAAGCAAAAGTTGATGCCAAGGATATTGAGCAGGCTGTATTTGGCAATGTCATACACACAAGTACAAGCGCAGTCTATCTTGCCAGACACATTGCTCTCTATAGCGGTGTTCCCCAAGAAAAACCGGCATTGACGGTAAACCGTTTGTGCGGATCAGGCTTGCAGGCTGCCATCTCTGCCGCACAAAGCATGATGCTGGGCGAGGCACAGACGGCTCTTGTCGGCGGCGCGGAAAACATGTCAATGAGTCCGCACGCTGATTTTAAAACGAGAGCAAACGGTGCTAAATTCGGTTCTGTCGTCCTAGAGGATATGCTGCTGAACACGCTGACAGATGCTTATACCGGTGTCGGTATGGGCATGACCGCAGAGAATTTGGCACAGAAATATGATATTTCCCGTAAAGAACAGGATGAGTTCGCTTACCTTAGTCACATGCGTGCGGCAGAAGCTCGTAACAACGGCCGTTTTGCAAAGGAAATAACACCGGTTTCCACCAAAAAAGGCCTGGTAGATAAGGATGAGCATATACGGGCGGGCACGAGTGCTGATCAACTGGTATCTTTGAAACCAACCTTTAAAAAAGACGGGACGGTTACCGCAGGGAACTCAAGCGGTATTAACGATGGGGCGGCAGCGCTGGTCCTGGCTTCGGACCAATTTGTTAATGCAAGAAACCGACAACCACTTGCTGAAATCGTCTCATGGGGGATCGCCGGTGTTGATCCTAATTATATGGGCATTGGCCCTGTACCGGCAATCAAGCAAGCCCTAAGCCGTGCGGGGCTGCAGTTATCTGACATCAGCCTGATAGAAGTAAATGAGGCTTTTGCTGCACAATATCTTGCTGTTGAGAAAGAGTTAGGGCTTGACCGCGATATCACGAATGTTAACGGCGGAGCGATCGCCTTAGGACACCCTGTCGGAGCAAGCGGTTCGCGAATATTGTTATCGTTAGCTTATGAATTAAGGGAACGCGGCTGCCGTTACGGATTGGCCAGCCTATGCATAGGCGGCGGTCAGGGGATCGCCATGATTATCAAAAATATGAATGAATAAAATGAATGCCGCCCACATTTTTTGGGCGGCATTCTTCACCTATGCTGTTTATAAGTGTTAGCTTTTGATAAATTGTGAATGGCTTTTAATTCATCCGAAGATAATTCCGGTGTATTAACCGTATTAACATTCTCAAGTAATTGGCTTTCTTTGCTTGCACCAGGTATAGCTGATGCAACAGCCGGGTGGGATAGACAATAGCGTATGGCTGTTTGTGACAAAGAGCGATTTGGATCTGAAGCTTTCTTATACTCACCGAACAGTTGCTGCAGCTCATCTTTGTTGTAATCCAGAAAGCCTCGATCAGATATTTTGTCTAAGCCGCCGTCTGATAGGATCCCCTTGGCCACAGGCCCCCGGGCTATCACACTAATATTGTTTTCTTTCAGAAGAGCAAGCATCTCTTCCTCAGGCCGGCGGTCAAGAATGCTGTATTGCATTAATACGGATACTATCGTTGATCTCTTCACATATTCCCGGATAACATTCGGCCGTATCGAGCTAATGCCGTAATGCCGTATCACACCTTCTTGCTTTAATTCTTCAAAAGCATCTATTGTTTCATCAATAGGGTCATCGATCGTGCCGCCGTGTAATTGGTAGAGATCGATATAATCCGTCTTAAGACGCATAAGACTCTTTTTTACAGCTTCTTTAATGTATGCCTTGGACGGATCCCAATACCAGCCGTCACGGCCCGGCTCCCAATGGTTGCCCGCCTTTGTTGTCAGAATGACCTTTTCTCTTTTCCCTTTTAATGCCTTGCCAAGCACTTCTTCAATGCGGCCGAAATCATACAAGTCAGCTGTGTCGATAAAATTAATGCCTTCATCAATCGCCTTTTCAACAAGATATATCGCTTCTTTTTCATTTTGCGGAAGCGACATTGAGCCAAATCCTATTTCACTTACATAAAGATCGGAAGAACCAAGCTGATTTTTGTTCATCATTTTCCTCCTTTTTTTCACTATTATAATTATAAAAGAAATGAGCCTGCAAAGTCGATCGGAAGGGGTCGTGTTTGTTAGTTAATAAGAAAGTATGAACTTTCTTACGCACATAAGTGCAACTAAGGTTTTCGCCATAAAGGGCTTGGCGAAAAGCCAAGTTTTCTTTATCCTTTAATGAGAACGAGTAAAATGAGGTGTGAAAATGAAAAGATGTGAATGGGTGACAGATGAGCCAATTTACATAAGCTATCATGATAAGGAATGGGGAAGACCCCTTTACGACAGCGATAAATTATTTGAAATGTTGTGTCTTGAGGGCATGCAGGCCGGACTTAGCTGGATCACTATTTTAAAACGAAGGGAGAATTACAGGCAGGCCTTTGATCATTTTCAAGCGGATGTCATTGCAAAATACACCGAGGAAAAGGTGAATCAGCTATTACAGGACAAGGGCATCATCCGCAACCGCCGCAAAATTGAGGCAATCATCAACAATGCAAAAGTATATCTCGAGGTCAGGAAGGAATACGGAAATTTCAGTGATTATATTTGGTCATTCGTGGATGGCAAGCCCATTATTAATGCTTATGAAAAACATGAGGACGTGCCGGCTTTCACCGAACTGTCCAAGGCAATGAGTAAAGATTTAAAGAAACGCGGATTTAAATTCGTCGGTGAAACGATTTGTTATGCTTTCATGCAGGCGTCTGGGATGGTCAATGATCATCTTATTGACTGTTTTTGCTACAATGACATTAGAAAGGACGAGGACTTTGACTGATTTAAACGAAAAGACGATTCAATCCAAAACGATTTACGAGGGAAAAATCATTAATCTTAAAATAGAAGATGTAGAGCTTCCAAACGGGCATACCGGACGTCGGGAAATCATAGAACATCCGGGAGCGGTGGCTGTCATTGCAAAAACAGCGGAAGACAAGCTTGTTTTAGTCAAACAGTTTCGCAAACCGCTTGAGAGGACAATTTTCGAAATTCCAGCCGGAAAACTGGAAAAAGGCGAGGATCCACGGGAATCCGCCATCCGCGAACTAGAGGAGGAAACGGGTTACCGCTGCAACGAGCTTCAACATCTTGTTTCTTTCTATACATCACCAGGTTTCGCAAACGAACTGGTGCATATTTATTTTACAGATTCTCTAATTCAGGGTGAGCGTCACCTGGATGAGGACGAATTCTTAGAAAACTGCGAGGTTGATTTGAATAAAGCCCTTGAAATGATTCGTGACCGACGTATTTATGATGCAAAAACGGTCTATGCTGTACAGTATATGCAGCTCTTATTTTCAAAATAAAAGGAAGTTATAGTATGAACACGTATTTTGCCGATATGCACATCCACATTGGCCGGACAATGAGCGGTAAACCTGTTAAAATTACAGGTGCTAAAAGCTTGACGATCGATAATATTTTAGAGGAAGCCTCCGAGAGAAAAGGGATAGATATTGTTGGTGTCATCGATTCCCAAGTTCCGGAGGTCCTAGTGCAGCTTGAAGAAATGCTTCAGCAGGGTGTTGTACAGGAGCTTGATGACGGCGGGATCCGTTATGGCCATACAACATTGTTTCTAGGTGCGGAGATTGAACTGAATGCTTCATCAACGCAGGGGCCTCTTCACGTTCTCGCATTTATGCCCTCGCTTGACATAATGAAAGATTTCAGTTGTTGGCTTGCTAGGCACATGACAAATATTTCGCTCAGTACCCAAAGGTTTTATGGCGAGCCTAAAGTGCTGCAGCAAAAGGTGAAGGAGCTCGGAGGCTTATTTATTCCAGCCCACATTTTTACACCATTTAAAAGTTTATATGGTTCGGGGGTCAAATCCAGCATCACCGAAATATTTGATAAAGATCTGATAGATGCCGTGGAGCTTGGTTTAAGCTCTGATACAGATATGGCCGATCAGATTCCAGAGCTTCATCAGTTTACCTTCTTAACCAATTCCGATGCCCATTCATTAAAGAAAATTGCTCGGGAATACCAGAAATTACGGCTTGAAGCGCCGACATTTAAAGAATTCCAGCTCGCATTAAAAAATTGTGAGGGAAGAGGTGTAGCGGAAAACTACGGGTTAAATCCGCTTCTAGGCAAATATCATAAGACTTGCTGCAGTGAATGCTTTACACTTCTCGAGGAACATCAAAAGGGCAATCCCTGTCCTTCATGCGGTAATAAAAGGGTCATAAAAGGTGTGTACAACCGACTGCAGGAATTAAAAGAAGAGCCATCATCTCTTACACCCAACCGCCCTCCCTATGTTCATCAAGTGCCTCTTGATTTTATTCCTAAAGTTGGTCCGAAGACACTAGAGAAGTTGCTTAACCATTTCGGAACGGAAATGGCAGTGATGCATCAGGTAAATCGCAAGCATTTGGAAGCTGTCGTCGGCAGCCTGACAGCTGATCTGATTATTAAAGCAAGAAATGGAAAACTCTCTCTTGGCACCGGCGGAGCAGGCCGGTATGGCAAGGTGAAAACCTAATAAAACACAAACTATTTTCGGTGTCATAGATTCCAGGTGCGTTTCATAGACTTAATATAAGTCCGGAAGAGGAGGCACCTGGAATGAACCAGAATATCAAAAGGGTTGTTACAAACCATATTCAAGAAAATCTTTCAATCTATACTTTTGTTTGTTCCTTATTCTTTATGGGGATTATATTTGGAGCGATCGTTGTGAACAGTTTGCCATACGAAGCTAAGCAGCATTTGGTTGAATATTTGAATCGCTTTTTTGGTGAGTTATCCGATGGAAAAATCGCGGTTCCTTCAGCAATGCTCGGCGAAAGCTTCAAACACTATGTTCAGTATGTGGGTTTCATGTGGGTGCTTGGGTTATCGGTGATCGGTCTGCCGGTTATTTTTATACTCCTCTTTCTAAAGGGTGTTGTCATCGGATTTACTGTCGGCTTTCTCGTTAATCAAATGGGGTTTCATGGTTTTTGGGTAGCGATGGCTAGTGTATTTCCGCAGAATCTAATCGTCATTCCTATTTTTATCATTATGGGCGTCGCATCGGTGGCTTTTTCATTGAAGATGTTCCGGCAGCTGTTGATGAAAACACGGAAGACACCCCTTTTGCCGCAATTTTCACGCTATGCCATGTTATTGCTGGCTGTTTCCGCGGCTTTGTTCATTGTCTCACTTTATGAAGCTTACTTATCTCCGGGGCTCATAAGGAGCATTATCAATTAAGTCCCTATAACACTATAACATTATAATAATTACAATATATTAATTATAATTATTATAATTTGACACCTCTTTTTGCAAAGCTTATAATGATTTTGTGAAGTCTTGCGAGGGAGGATAAGGTATGGAGAACCGTATAGACCGCATTAAGAAGCAATTGCATTCGCAAAAGTATAAGCTTACACCTCAGCGGGAAGCAACTGTGCGCGTTTTGTTAGAAAATGAAGAGGACCACCTTAGTGCTGAAGATGTTTACCTCCTCGTAAAAGATAAAGCACCTGAAATCGGCCTGGCAACTGTCTACCGTACACTTGAATTACTGACAGAGCTTAAAGTGGTCGATAAAATCAATTTTGGGGATGGTGTCTCCCGATATGATTTGCGCCAGGAAGGTGCAGCGCATTTTCATCACCACCTTGTCTGTATTGAATGCGGCGCGGTCGATGAAATTCAAGATGATCTATTAGGTGACGTTGAAAAGGTTGTTGAAAGAGATTGGCATTTTAAGATAAAAGACCATCGTCTTACCTTTCACGGTATTTGTCATCGCTGCAATAAAGACAGCGACAAGGATGATTAATGAAATAGAAGAACCGGCCTTTTCCATAAAGGAGAAGGTTTTTGCACTTATGTGCATAAGAAAGTTTATACTTTCTTAATTAACTAATCTACCTTTACATATAAGGAAGACGTATAAACCCCAATACAATTGGCATATCTTGTACTATAAGTCTTTTTGCGGGGTGACGTCTTGAAAGCTTCAATAAAAATAATCATTGATACAATTAAAGTGGCCATATTATTTAGCGGTTGTACGATTGGTTTTTATTTTGCATTGCAATGGCTCGACCATAATTATGAAAGCTATCATAAATATGATGAGCCAAGCGGGCGTGCGGTAAAGGTTGACGGAACGGTTTCAGAGAACACCGAATCGTCTATGACCTTTCGTCTCATTGATTTTTTTAGAAATGGGGAATAATGGCCGTGAAGGATCAAGTAGAAGACTTTATCCATTATCTTATTGTCGAACGCGGGTTATCCGAGAACACCATTCAATCCTACCAAAGAGATTTGAAACAATATTTGTTATTTCTGCAACAAACAGAGCGCTTGTCAAATTGGGATAGTGTCACGAGAACGACAATAACAAAATACTTATATGAATTAAAAGATCAAGGCAAGGCACAGGCCACACTGGCAAGACAAACAGCGAGCATCCGTAACTTCCACCAATTCCTATTGCGGGAAAATGTCCTGCGCCAGGACCCAACCCATCATATCGGCGTCCCTAAATCCGAACGGCGGCTTCCTAAGGTTCTTTCTTTAAAGGAGGTCGAAGTATTGCTTTCAGCTCCAGACTTAGGCAAACCGTATGGCGTTCGGGATCAAGCCATGCTTGAAGTTCTATATGCCACGGGGATTCGTGTCACGGAATTGGTTCAATTAAATTTGGAAGATATTCATATAACCATGGGATTTCTGCGCTGTATTGGCAAGGGGAACAAAGAAAGAATTATTCCTTTGGGAACATTGGCATTGGAAGCGGTATCGCGCTATATTGATTCAGGCAGGCCAAAACTTGCGAACAAGAAGAACCAGAATGATGCCCTTTTTTTAAATCACCACGGCCGTCGTTTGACAAGACAAGGTTTTTGGAAAATCTTAAAACAGCTGGCATTGCACGCTGGTATCAAAAAGTCACTTTCACCACACACATTAAGACATTCCTTTGCGACGCATTTATTGGAAAATGGCGCGGATTTGCGGTCTGTCCAAGAAATGCTTGGCCATGCTGACATTTCAACAACGCAAATATATACCCATGTTACGAAGCATCGTTTGAAGGACATTTACACAACCTATCATCCTAGAGCGTAACCCACAATGACTGGAGGGCATTTTATGAAAAATCGTGAATTTGAACGTATTTTTTTGATTGTATTAGATTCTGTCGGCATTGGCGAAGCACCTGATGCAAAAGACTTCGGTGACCTGGGCAGCGACACCCTCGGACATATTGCCGAAAAAATGAACGGACTTAACCTTCCTCACCTATCCAAATTCGGCTTAGGCAACATACGTGATGATATCAAGGGCATCACACCGGCTGACCACCCTGAAGCATACTATGGCCGTATGCAAGAGGCATCGAACGGGAAAGACACAATGACCGGCCATTGGGAAATTATGGGTTTAAAGATAGACACGCCATTTATTACTTTTCCTGATGGCTTCCCAAATGAGCTTATACATGAGCTTGAGGAAAAAACCGGACGCAAAGTAATCGGCAACAAGCCTGCATCGGGAACAGAGATCATTAAAGAGCTTGGTGAGAAACATATGGAAACCGGAGATCTTATCGTTTACACATCAGCGGATTCCGTTCTGCAAATTGCCGCTCATGAAGACATCATTCCGATTGATGAGCTTTACCGGATTTGTGAGATTGCACGAGAATTGACCAGAGACGAAAAATATATGGTGGGAAGAGTGATCGCTCGGCCGTTCATTGGTAATCCAGGTCAATTTGAACGGACTGCAAACCGTCATGATTATGCACTGAAGCCTTTTGGCCATACAGTCATGAATGAGTTGAAAGACCAGAATTTCGATGTGATCGCATTAGGGAAAATTAATGATATCTATGACGGTGAAGGCGTAACAGATGCGCTTCGGACAAAAGATAATATGGACGGGGTTGATAAGCTCCTGGATGTCATGGATCGTCCATTTCATGGTCTAGCCTTCTTGAATCTCGTCGACTTTGATGCAAAATATGGGCATCGCCGCGACCCAATTGGCTATGGTGAGGCACTGGAGGCATTTGACCGCCGCCTGCCTGAGATTTTGGACAAGCTGACGGATAAGGATGGCTTGATTATTACAGCTGATCACGGGAATGACCCGACCTATTCAGGAACGGATCATACAAGAGAATTTGTCCCGCTGTTTGTCTACTATAATCATATTGAAGAAGGCAAAGAATTGCCGCTTCGTCATACCTTTGCAGACCTTGGAGCAACAGTTAGCGACAACTTTTCAATACCAATGCCTGCAAACGGCAAAAGCTTTTTGGATAAATTATCGTGATTGGGGTTTAGAATACGATGCAACTAAATGAAGCTGTTAAAGTCATTGAATCACAAATGACTATAAAACCACAAATTGGCATGATCCTTGGATCGGGTTTGGGTGTGCTAGCCGATGAATTAACGGATGCTGTTCAGATTCCATATGAATCGATTCCTCATTTTCCAAAACCGACAGTGGAAGGCCACAAAGGCCAATTTGTCGTTGGTTTATTAGATCAAGTGCCCGTTATTGTGATGCAGGGGAGATTTCATTATTACGAAGGCTACAGTCTCGAACAAGTCACATTGCCCGTAAGAGTGATGACATCGCTTGGCATCAAGAAATTAATCGTTACTAATGCAAGCGGCGGTGTCAATACATCATTTGCTGCCGGTGACCTTATGCTTATTACGGATCATATTAATATGCTTGGAACGAACCCCCTCATTGGTCCTAACGACAATGCTTTAGGCAATCGTTTCCCGGATATGTCGGCGGCCTACGACCCTGAACTTCAAGGTCTAACCAAACAGGCTGCCAGTGATTTGGAGATCAAATTAAAAGAGGGTGTCTACCTTGCAACGAGCGGTCCAAGTTATGAAACCCCAGCAGAGGTTAGAATGATGCGAACGCTCGGCGCTGATGCGGTAGGGATGTCAACAGTGCCCGAGGTTATCGTGGCAAAACACAGCGGGCTAAGTGTTCTAGGCATTTCCTGTATTTCTAACGCGGCAAGCGGCATCCTGCAACAACCGCTGTCACATGAAGAAGTGATGGAGACGACTGAAAAAGTAAAAGTGCACTTTATTCAGCTCGTCAAGGATATTGTAAAAAGAATCGGTTAAAGTTGATAATATTAAAGAAGTCGATCATAAATTGATCGGCTTTTTTCTTTCTTCCATTAGTATAATCGACCCTCAATTGGAGATAATATTATGGATTATTGAATGGAGGGATCGACCATGAAGGCGTTTGCGGCCATTTTAATGAGCATGACATTATTATTTTCATCACTATCCTATTCAGCGGTTACTTTTGCAAAAGAAAAAGATAAAGGATTAGTGGAAAATATAAAATCAGCTATTCTTATGGAGAAAGACACGGGAAAAATCTTATTTCAGAAGAATGATAACAAAGAATTACCCCCGGCCAGCATGACCAAAATAATGACTTTGTTGCTCATTTTCAAAGCATTAGAGCATCATGATATTTCCATGACCGATAAGGTGAAGGTTAGCGAACATGCAGCATCAATGGGGGGCTCACAGGTTTACCTTGAACCAGGAGAACAAATGACCGTAAATGACATGTTAAAAGCCATCACGATCAGTTCAGCCAATGATGCCTCAGTAGCTATGGCTGAATATATTTCCGGATCTGAAAAAGCATTTGTTAAAGAGATGAATAAGGAAGCTGCGAATCTTGGACTAAAACATACGCATTTTAAAAATCCGACAGGTTTGCCTGAAAAAGGCCACTATTCATCAGCCCATGATATGGCCGTGATGGCAAAAGCGCTTCTCCATTATCAAAAAGTTCTTTCTTACACATCTAAATATGAAGCTTATTTGCGGGAAAATACCGATCATAAGTTTTGGCTTGTTAATACAAATAAATTAATTAAAACTTATCCAGGTGTTGACGGCTTAAAAACTGGATTTACACATGAGGCAAAATATTGTCTGACAGCGACGGCAAAACGGAACGGCATGCGTGTGATTGCAGTCGTCATGGGGGCGCCGACAACAAAAAGACGAAATGAACAAGTCGCGAATCTTCTTGATTATGCCTTTTCTAACTATAAAACGAAAAAGCTTGTTGACCAGAACCATGTCGTCAGAATTGTCGATGTGAATAAAAGCCATGAGGGAAAAGTTCCGGTTGTCACTAGAGACCGGGTTGTCCTTTTATTAAAGAAAGGAACGGACACTAAGAATATTAAGAAAAGGGTGTCCATTAACGATAATTTGAACGCACCTCTCAAAGCGGGATCAGTCGTTGGCTACTATACGGTGACAAGTAAAGGAAAAACGTTGTCAAAAACACCTTTGGTCGTTAAAAAGGACATTAAGGAAGCGTCATGGTGGCAATTATTTAAGAGAAATATCAGTAAAATGACAAACAGGTCTTGATTGGTCGAATGACCACTAGTTTTGTCATGATGAAGGATTCACAACGTTAAATATAGAAAACACTCACTAACCGGAAATTAAAGGAGGAGAGGACTGTTGAGTCTGAGGATTGGTTTGGAAGTCAAAAATCAGGTCCTATGCATTCGATTGGAAGGGGAACTTGATCATCACACCGCAGAACAATTAAGGCATCAGGTTAACATGGCATTGCAGCAGCACCCTGTTCATCACATCCTATTGAACCTTAAAGAGCTTCAATTTATGGACAGCTCCGGATTAGGGGTTATATTAGGGCGATATAAGCAAATATCAGGTATGGGTGGAGAGATGGTTGTCTGTGCGATATCACCAGCTGTCCGCAGATTGTTTGAAATGTCAGGCATGTTCAAAATCATCCGTCTTGAAGAAGATGAACAATATGCTTTGCAAACGCTGGGGGTGGCTTAATGAAGAACGAAATGACTCTTGAATTTACCGCAGTGAGTGAAAATGAATCCTTTGCAAGGGTTACGGTTGCTTCGTTTGTTGCTCAGCTCGACCCGACAATGGATGAAATCACGGAAATAAAGACCGTTGTTTCTGAAGCGGTGACTAACTCTATTATTCATGGTTATGAAAATAAAGGAACAGGCAATGTAAAAATAAAGGCTGAGCTTGTAGATGGAGCAGTCAATATTACGATCAGCGATGAAGGTATCGGTATTGTCGATCTTGATGAAGCCAGACAGCCATTATTCACAACAAAGCCTGAGCTTGAGCGTTCCGGTATGGGCTTTACCATTATGGAAAATTTCATGGACCATGTTCAGGTTCATACTGAGCCCATGCACGGTACAACGATTTATTTGACCAAACACTTGACAAAAAATAAAGCCTTATGCAATTAGGGAGACATGCCCATGGATCTTGAGCTGAAAAAGGATGCCAAGGAACCATTGCTGGATGACGAGGAAGTAAAATCTCTTATTCAACGCAGCCAGGACGGAGATAAGGAAGCGCGTGATCTCATTGTACAGAGAAACATGCGGTTAGTCTGGTCGGTAGTCCAGCGCTTTCTGAACCGCGGTTATGAATCCGATGATCTCTTTCAAATCGGCTGCATCGGTCTATTAAAATCCGTTGATAAATTTGATCTCTCCTATGATGTCAAATTCTCTACATATGCCGTGCCAATGATAATAGGTGAGATTCAGCGTTTTATCAGGGATGATGGCGCCGTCAAAGTAAGCCGTTCATTAAAAGAAACCGGCAACAAGGTGAGAAAGAAGAGAGATGAGCTCTCAAAAAAATTGGGGCGTAATCCGACCGTTAACGAAATTGCGAGTGCACTGGAGATCTCTCCTGAAGATGTCGTTATGTCACAGGAAGCGATTCGCTCGCCATCTTCTATTCACGAAACAGTCTATGAAAATGATGGTGATCCGATTACATTGTTAGATCAAATATCTGATAAAGAAGAAGGACAGTGGTTCGATAAAATCGCGGTCCGTGAAGCTGTTCAACATTTGCAGGAACGAGAGCGGCTGATCGTCTACTTGCGGTACTTTAAGGACCAAACACAGTCAGAGGTAGCAAAAAGGTTAGGGATTTCCCAGGTTCAAGTTTCCAGATTAGAAAAGAAAATATTAGAAGATATTAAAGGTCAAATGGTTGAATAACCATTTGGCTTTTTTCTATTTCTAAGATAAATAAAGGAAAGTTATGGAATACAGCCCGCCTTAGAATGTTTATAAATCACTCAATACATACTAAGTCATATGAGGGGGGATTTTATGAGCAGTATTGTTCTTTACATCCGCTTAAGGCAAAAGTTTCAGGCGAAAATGAATGAGATCATCTCTATTGAAAAATTAGCTCACCTGATTGGTCCTAAAGACATGACGACGGGTCTAAAGCAAAAACCTATTTATAAAGTTAAGCCTGAAGACAATGCCTTTATTGTGATCGATGTGATGGATATCATCGCAGCTATTTATAAGGAATACCCGGATGTTGACATTCAAACCGTTGGTCCCTCTCAAACAATTATAGAAGTCCAGCCAAAGAAACGTAAAATTAATACTCTCTTTTTTGTCATTGTGTGGATTTTATTATTTATTGGAGCAGGTCTGACGATCATGAACTTTCATGAGGATGTTGCGATGAGAAGCGTCCATCAAAAAATTTATTACCTAATTACGGGAACTCACAATGATAAGCCTCTGATTTTGCAAATCCCTTATTCGTTTGGTCTGGGGTTAGGGATGATCCTGTTTTTTAACCATATTTTCAAGAAAAAATTTAATGAAGAACCAAGCCCGCTTGAAGTAGAAATGTTTAATTATCAACAAGATTTGGATCAATATGTGATCGTTCACGAAAAGAAAAAAAGTGAGCTGAAAAGGCACGATGATTAAAGACATCCTTTTAATCATTATTGGATTTTCGGGCGGCCTTGCTGTAGGAAGCGGTTTTGTTGCTTTTTTAACTGTACTCGGCATTATCCCGCGGTTAACGCAATTAACCAAAACACATCATTTTATTAGAGGGTATGAATGGAGTGTCATTCTTGGCGCTGTAATTGGAACTTGGGGAGGTTTAAGAAATACCCATTTAATAATGCCAGCGCTTCTGCTTATTCCCATTGGTCTTGCATCAGGAATTTTTGTCGGGATGCTTGCGGCTGCATTGACCGAAGTGCTTAATGTTTTGCCTATCCTCTCAAAACGCATCGGAATCAATGAACAAATTCTTGTTTTATTAATGGCCATTGTCTTGGGAAAAGTCTTCGGATCCCTTTTTCACTGGTCGTTTTTTGTTGATAAATGAAAATTAGGGGGGTGAAAGAATTATGAGTCAATTGAATAATCAAAAGGATTATAAAAAAAACGCTAAAAGTTATCAACCTAAACCAAATTATGTCATTAATTGCATTAAAGCTTTTTTTGTAGGAGGAGCCATTTGTCTAATCGGCCAGTGTTTACAAGTATTCTTTATACATTTTTTTGATTTTACCGAGAAAACAGCTGGAAATCCAACGACTGCAACACTGATTTTGATCGCTGCATTGTTAACTGGGTTTGGCATTTACGATAAAATCGGGCAATTCGCGGGGGCCGGTTCTCTTGTTCCGGTTACAGGGTTTGCAAATTCAATTACAAGCGCTGCGCTTGAGCACAAAAGTGAAGGTATTGTACTTGGTATTGCAACCAATCTATTTAAACTGGCGGGTGCTGTTATTGTGTTTGGAGTCGTTTCAGCCGCAATTCTTGGAGTGATCCGCTTGTTTTTAAATAACCTATTGGGTTAAAGATTAACTAAAGGAAGGAGTCGGAAGGAAAGTGAAAATTGGGAAACAAACATGGCGATATCAAAATAAGCTGTACTTGACATCAACCGGAACGGCTGCCGGACCTTTAGAAGCAAAAGGGCCCCTTGGTTCAAGCTTTGATAAAACCTATGACGATCTGCATTGCGGTGAGGATAATTGGGAGCTGGCAGAACGAACCATAATGAGAGAAGCCATTTCTTTTTGTTTGCAAAAAGCGAATAAGCAGGAAAGTGATATCGATGTTTTTTTAGCAGGGGATTTATTAAATCAAACGGTAACATCCAATTTTATTGC
The DNA here is from genome assembly GCF_004341035.1 of Scopulibacillus darangshiensis. Classification (GTDB taxonomy): domain Bacteria; phylum Bacillota; class Bacilli; order Bacillales; family Sporolactobacillaceae; genus Scopulibacillus; species Scopulibacillus darangshiensis. Next base: position 194,067 of record NZ_SLXK01000002.1, on the reverse strand, counting down.
AAAAGAAAACCAGATCCCTTTTCTTGGCATGTTTGGGGCTTGTTCGACTTCAATGGAAACATTGGCGGTTGGTGCCGAGCTTGTTGACAGCGGGTTTGCGAATTATGCACTTTGTGCGGTGAGCAGCCATAATGCAACGGCTGAAAGACAATTCCGTTATCCGACAGAGTACGGCGGGCCTAAGCCGAAAACAGCGACTTATACAGTAACGGGAGCGGGTGCTGCACTGGTCAGCAAAGACCCCTCACCTGTCATGGTGAAAGAAGCTACGATTGGCAAGGTTGTCGATTGGGGCATTGGCGATGCGAATGATATGGGTTCGGCTATGGCGCCAGCTGCTGCTGATACTATAGCAGCTCACTTCCAGGAAACAGGGAGAACGCCGACCGATTATGACATGATCGTAACAGGTGATCTGTCAAGTGTCGGCAGCCCGATTGTTAAACAGCTTCTTTGGGAAAAAGGTTTTAATATTGATAATGTTCACCATGATTGCGGGTTAATGATCTATTCACCAGATCAGCCAGTATTCGCGGGGGGAAGCGGTTGTGCTTGTTCGGCAGCTGTAACCTTTGGTTATATTGCAAGCCAGCTTGCTTCAGGGGTAATTAACCGGGTCCTTGTGGCGGCGACAGGCGCATTATTGAATCCGACCATTATTCAGCAAAAAGAAACCATTCCATGTGTAGCGCACGCCGTTGTCTTGGAATCGGCAGGGGGGCAATAAGATGATATTTCTATATGCCTTTGTTGTAGGCGGGCTTATTTGTGTCGTCGGACAATTGTTATTAGATCTCTTTAAGCTGTCCCCTGCCCATGTGATTGTGTCATTTGTTGTAGCAGGTGCTGTCTTAGACGCTTTTGGGCTATATGACAAGCTTATTGAATTTGCCGGTGCCGGCGCTACGGTTCCTATTACAAGCTTTGGCCATTCATTATTGCACGGCGCCATGGCTGAAGGCAAAGCCCATGGATATATTGGCATCGCAATGGGCACATTTAAACTAACATCAGCCGGGATAACCTCTGCTATATTATTTGGATTTATCGTTGCCCTCATTTTTAAACCGAAAGGATGAGAAAAGTGATGCGGCGTGTCATTTTAATAACCGACGGTGATAAGTATGCAAGAGTTGCCGTGGAACATACGGCTAAGGCGCTTAACTGCCGCTGTATCTCACAATCATCAGGAAACCCGACGTCCTTAAGCGGTGAGGAATTAGTAAAGATGGTCTTGCAAACACCCTCTGATCCTGTACTCGTCATGTTTGATGATTGCGGTTATAGCGGGGTGGGACCTGGTGAGCATGCTCTTACCGTTGTTGCAGGTCATAAGGATATTCGGGTCCTAGGTGCTATCGCTGTTGCCTCAAACAGCAGCTACCATGAATGGACTCGTGTAGATGTCAGCATTGATCAGTTTGGAGAATTAACCGAATATGGCGTTGACAAGGAAGGTCTGCCTGATTTAGAAACGGGACGCGTTGCCGGAGATACCGTCTATATCCTGGACCAGTTGAAATTACCAATTGTTGTGGGTGTCGGTGATCTCGGAAAGATGAGGGGGCTTGATACAGTCGAGAAAGGGTCGCCGATTACGAGAAAGGCTGTAGAATTAATCCTTGAAAGGAGTGAGGACAATCAAAGAGAAGCGGGAAGAAAATAAGGAACCAATTAACAAGAAGCTTAAAGATAATGAAAATTACATGAAGGAACGGTTGGACGTCGGGGCAGGAAACTTCGATGTCGGTGTTCGCAACATGGAAATTTTCAGTGATGAGATCGGGATCTACTATTGTAATTCATTGGTTGATTCCTCACTTATTGTAGAATTAATCAGAGAGTTGCTTCGCATCGTCGACAGCCATCGTCCAAATCTTAAGGCCAAGGATATTATTAAAAATCATCTTGCGCATGAACAGGTAAAAGAAATAAAAACCCTGGATGAATCAGTCGACAACATGCTTTCAGGATTAATCGTTATTTTAATCGACGGAGAGCAGGTCGGCTTAGTCATCGATGTCCGGCATTATCCTGGAAGGTCGCCTGAAGAACCGGATGTTGAGAAAGTCATTCGGGGGTCAAAGGATGGATTTACCGAAAATATTATTGAAAACGCCGGTCTTATGCGGAGAAGGGTCAGAGATGAGCGGTACCGAAATGATATCATGCAAATCGGGGAACGTTCCAAAACAGATGTTTGTCTGTGTTACCTGAAAGACGTTGCCAATCCGGGGTTGTTAAAAACCCTTAAATCCGAACTTAAAAAGATTGAAGTAGACGGCATTCCGATGGCGGATAAAACAATTGAGGAATACCTTGTCAAACAAGGCATTAATCCATACCCGCTCGTCAGATATACTGGCCGTCCGGACGTCGCTGCGGCACACATTCTTGAAGGACATATTTTATTGATTACAGATACATCACCAAGTATCATTATCTTTCCAACAACTTTGTTTCATCATGTCCAGCACGCTGAGGAATATCGGCAAACACCGTCTGTCGGTGCTTTTCTTAGATGGGTTCGGTTTATCGCTATGTTGGCATCAATTTTTCTTGTACCATTATGGCTATTGCTTGTGGAGAACCAATCGCTCTTGCCTCCAGGGCTGGATTTTATCGGCCCGAACAAACATGATTACCACATCCCTTTAATCGTGCAGATTCTTATAGCCGAAATAGGGGTTGAAACACTCAGGATGGCTGCTATCCATACCCCAACATCATTATCAACCGCCTTGGGCTTAATAGCGGCAGTTCTAGTAGGTCAAATTGCAGTTCAGGTCGGCATATTCGTGTCAGAGGTTATTTTATATGTGGCGGTCTCCGCCATTGGTGCATTTGCCACACCAAGCTATGAACTCAGCGTAGCCAATAAAATTACCCGCATCCTTTTGATTCTGGTCGTAGGGTTCTTTCATGTTCCGGGATTTGTCATCTTTACTACATTGCTTGTTATTTACTTGGCCCGTGTAAAAAATCTGAATACGCCCTATTTGTGGCCATTTATTCCCTTTAATCCGATGGCTCTATTTAATATTTTGGTACGGACCGCGATGCCGCTTTCCCGTATTCGGCCAAGTATTGTTAAGCCGCTGAATAAAACCAAACAGCCGACGCCCAATAGAAAATAACAGTTGTCAATTCCGCAAATCTCCCTTGTAAGAGTGTGAAAAGTGTGTTAAAATCTTTTTTAAATTTAATATTGACCTCATCATTTGAGGAGTCAGGGGCGCAAAACGAATAAGTACGGGATCTGAGCAGTTGGGGGCTATGAAGTTTCCGGAAAGGTCAATTTGCCGAAGCGGACGATTTACCCAATAAATCATTTGCTGGGTTAATGTTGAATAAGCATTAAACTGTCACTACTAAATATAAGGTAGTGGAGTACTATTCCGACCAATGAGGTACGGCGGAAATAAGCTTATGACCTTCGTTGCATAGGCTTTTTCTGATTATATCCGTGTTCTCTGGTAGCTTTGGGTGAAGTTGGAGTAGTGCCTGCTAATAAAGGAGCGAAGAAGCACTTATGCGAGGCACACAATGTATTAATCAAAAGGGGCACCTCACGATCGGAGGGGTCGATACAGTAGATTTAGCAAAAAAATACGGAACACCTTTATTTGTATATGACACAGCCTTAATACGCGAAAAGGCAGAAGCCTTCAAAAAGGCTTTTGAAACATACCCTCACATCAAATGGCAGGTGGCATATGCCAGCAAAGCCTTTTCATCCGTTGCAATGGTCCAGCTCATTCATCAATTGGACCTGTCCTTGGATGTGGTATCTGGGGGAGAATTATTTACTGCTGTCAAAGCGGGTTTTCCGGCAGAGCGTATCCACTTCCATGGCAACAATAAAACAGAAGAAGAGTTAATCTTTGCCCTTGATGAACAAATTGGGATGATTATTGTAGATAACTTTTACGAAATTCAGCTTTTGGAGAAGCTTTGCATGGAGCGGGGACGTACCATCGATATTTTATTGCGGTTAACCCCGGGTATTGAAGCCCATACTCATGATTATATTATGACCGGCCAAGAGGATTCCAAATTTGGATTCAACCTTGGAGATCATAGTATTGATGAAGCCATCCAATTAACGTCAGCATCAAACTATTTGAAATTAAATGGTTTGCACTGTCATATTGGTTCTCAAATCTTTGAAACAGACGGGTTTGAGTTAGCTATAAAAAGAATCTATCAATACATTGAAAATTGGTCGGAGAAATATGATTTCGAACCAAGGGTCCTTAATGTCGGTGGCGGTTTTGGCATAAAATACAGTAAAGATGACCAACCTATCCCTCTCAAAAGGTATATCGATGTTATTGTTAATACAATTACCAATGAGAGTGAAGCCAAAGGATGTGCCATTCCGGAGATATGGGTGGAGCCGGGCAGAGCCATAGTAGGTGAAGCGGGTACAACCCTGTATTCCATCGGTGCTTATAAAGACATTCCTAATGTGAAAAAGTATTTGGCCGTTGATGGAGGAATGACAGATAATCTCAGGCCGTCACTTTATCAGGCAAAATATGATGCTGTGGTCGCCAACAGAGCGAATGAAGAATTAGAAGAAACCGTTACAGTAGCAGGGAAGTGCTGTGAATCCGGTGACATTCTGATTCAAGATGCCCAACTTTCAAAGTCAGTGAGCGGCGATATTCTTGCTGTGTTCTGCACTGGTGCCTATGGTTATTCCATGGCGAATCATTATAATCGCCTGCCAAAGCCCGCCGTTGTTTTTGTCGAGGAAGGCGATGCCCAGTTAACGATGAGAAGGGAAACTTACGAGGACCTTGTCCGGCAGGATATTATGCTGCAAGAGATTGCCAAGGCAGGGTATTAAGGTTAGACAATCTAGAGTGTTTTTGTGTATACTAAAAACAGTTGAATAGTTATTATGCCTTCGGGGTCGGGTGAAATTCCCAATCGGCGGTGATTAGCGATCAGCTATAAGTCCGTGACCCGTGAACAATATTGTGAGCGGTGGATCCGGTTAAATTCCGGAGCCGACAGTTAAAGTCTGGATGGGAGAAGGCAAACAAACCGGAACATTATGTTCATAAACCAGGAAAACAGATAAAATACAGATCATGCCGCATGTTCCAAATACGGTCTCTATTGATCAATCCTTTTTCGAAAAGTCTGTCTTCTGTTTGAAAAGAGTTTTCGCAAACTTGGTTTATTTCTTATGGTTATTTTTAAAACCCCCGAAGCGCAAGTCTTCGGGGGTTTTTTATACTTTAAGAATGTTTAAGTTCGCTAATGCGAAAAAGCGGAATAAAGTATAAGTGCAACTAAAGCTTTCGCCATAAATACTTGGCGATAAGCCAAGTTTTCTTTATGCCCAATTTTTATAAATGGAGGTGGCCATTAAGTTGTCTGATAAAAAATACATGTCACTAGCATTAGATTTGGTCAAGGGGACCCTGGGACAAACAAGTCCGAACCCCGCTGTAGGCGCGGTTGTTGTGAAAAATGGCCGGATCGTTGGAATGGGCGCCCATCTTAAAGCCGGTGATGCGCACGCCGAAGTTCATGCATTAAATATGGCGGGATCTGAGGCGGAAGGTGCGACGATCTATGTGACATTAGAACCGTGCAGCCACTATGGCAAAACACCGCCTTGTGCTGAACTTATTATTCAAAAAAAGCTTGCCCGCGTAGTTATTGCGACAACAGATCCAAATCCTTTTGTTTCAGGACAAGGAATCAAAAAATTGGAAGATGCTGGACTTGAAGTTAAAGTCGGGGTGCTTCAGGAGGAATCTGACCATTATAATCGAGCCTTTTTCCATTTCATAAAAACGAAAACACCTTTTGTCACCATGAAAATGGCTGTCAGCCTAGACGGTAAAATGGCCACAAACACGGGTGAGAGCAAGTGGATCACAAGTGAAGCGTCACGGCACGACAGCCACCGTCTCAGGCATTCACATGATGCGATTCTCATTGGTGCGGGAACCGTTGTTGCCGATGATCCAGCACTGACAACACGGCTTGAGACACCAGGGAAACATCCTATCAGGGTGGTTTTAGACCACCATTTAAGAACCCCAAATGAAGCGAAGCTTATCAATGATAAAGCAGCAGAGACATGGATTGTCACAACCGGGGAACAAAGAGGCTCAGAAAAAGCGAAGAGATTTGATGCGCTAGGTGTCAAGGTGCTCTATTTAGACAGTCATCGTATTGACATTTCCGATGTTCTTAAGTTACTTGGCGAGTATGGCATCGTCACCTTGCTTGTCGAAGGCGGACCAACAATACAGGACAGTTTTCTCAGGTCAAAGAACATTCAACAAATCGTCGCTTACATCGCCCCTTTAATAATAGGAGGAGAAAAGGCGTTAAGCGCCTTCGGCGGGCTTGGCATGAACAGCCTTGCGGATGCCCTCGCTCTTGACATCGATAAAGTAGCTGAAATAGGAAAAGATATTAAAATAATAGCCCATGCAAGGAGTGATGAAGATGTTCACGGGAATCATTGAAGAAGTCGGGACCGTCACATCAATAGAATCATCAGGTGATGCCATTGTGATGACAATAAATGCCCCCTATATTCTTGAGGACGCAAAGCTTGGTGACAGCATCGCTGTGAACGGTGTTTGTTTGACAATTAAAGAAATGGCATCGTCTCATTTTACAGTGGACTTGATGCCGGAAACGGTGAAAGCCACATCACTTCGACAATGCGGGGCGGGTGCCAAGGTTAATTTGGAGCGGGCGATGGCCGCTGATGGACGCTTTGGCGGCCATTTTGTATCAGGACACGTCGATGGCATCGGAACGATTATTAAGAAGGAGCCAAAAGATAACGCCGTTTATTACGAGATAGAAGTGACTGAAGAATTAAGCCGCTATATGATTTATAAAGGATCAGTTACAGTAGACGGGACAAGCTTAACTATCTTTGGACTAAGGGAACATACTTTTACCCTTTCTTTAATTCCACATACGTTAACACATACTATTCTGGGAGAAAAAATACCTGGAGATATCGTAAACATTGAAACGGACATGGTTGGAAAATACCTTGAAAAGTTCGTCACCAACTAAGAGAGGAGCGGATCCATCAATGATTCATAATAAGAGACATCAAGATACCATTTTCGATCCAATTGAGGATGCCATTATGGACTTAAAGGAAGGCCGCGTTGTCATTGTATGTGATGATGAAGACAGGGAAAATGAGGGTGATTTTATCGCTTTGGCTGAGAAAGCGACACCAGAAATCATAAATTTTATGATCACCGAAGGCCGCGGTTTGGTTTGTGCACCAATAGATGAAAGCCTGGCGGAAAAACTTGGTTTTGATCCTATGGTTGATCATAATACAGACTCAAATGGCACGGCCTTTACGGTAAGCGTTGATCATTATTCAACAACCACCGGCATATCAGCTGGTGAGCGCTCCAATACTGTTCTGGCGATGATCCAGCCTGAGGCAAAGCCCAAAGATTTTATGCGGCCGGGACATATTTTCCCGTTAATTGCAAAGCCGGGCGGAGTATTGCGCCGGGCTGGCCATACAGAGGCTGCGGTTGATTTAGCAAGACTATCAGGCACTAATGTACATGCGGGTGTCATTTGTGAAATCATCAAGGAAGATGGCAATATGGCCCGTGTGCCGGATTTAATACAAATCGCAAAAAAGTTTAACTTAAAAATGATAACCATAAAGGACCTTATTCAATATCGAAGAAGAGAAGACAAATTAATTACCCGGGAAGTCTCTGTCGAATTGCCCACGGATTACGGGACATTTAAGGTTACCTGCTTTTCTAATGTTCTGGACGACAAAGAACATCTAGCGATTATAAAGGGTGACATTATTGAAGGCGAGCCGACATTAGTCAGGATGCACTCTGAGTGTTTGACCGGCGATGTTTTTGGATCGCAGCGCTGTGATTGCGGCCCTCAGCTCCATGCAGCATTGTCTCAGATTGAAAAAGAAGGCCGCGGGGTTCTCGTTTATCTGAGACAAGAAGGCAGAGGAATAGGCCTTATGAATAAACTCCGTGCCTACAAGCTTCAAGAACAAGGATATGACACGGTGGAAGCAAACCAAAAGTTAGGCTTTGCACCAGACTTAAGAGATTACGGCATAGGAGCGCAGATCTTAAAAGATTTAGGCATTTCTAAAATCCGTCTGCTGACAAATAACCCGCGGAAAATAGCAGGATTAGAGGGTTATGGTTTAGAGGTCATCGAGCGGGTTCCAATAGAGATGCAAGCGAACAAAGATAACATTAAGTATTTACAAACGAAGCACGAAAAACTTGGTCATCTTTTCCAATATTAAAATTATCGGAGGTATTCCCATGGGAAAAACATTTGAAGGACATTTGTCAGCCGAATCTTTGAAAGTAGCGATTGTTGTTGCCAGATTTAATGATTTTATTACCGAAAAACTGCTTGCAGGTGCTAAGGATGCCTTAAGACGTCATGGCGCAGAGGAAAGCAATATTGACATCGTTTGGGTACCGGGGGCATTTGAAATCCCATTTGCCGCAAAAAAATGCGCAGATACAGCGCAGTATGATGCGATCATAACATTAGGGGCGGTGATCCGCGGGGCAACACCCCATTTTGATTATGTTTGCGCAAGCGCCGCGAAAGGTGTCACGGATGTCAGCATAACAACAGGTATTCCTGTCATATTCGGCGTGTTAACGACTAATACAATCGAACAAGCCGTTGAGCGTGCGGGAACAAAAGCCGGGAATAAAGGCTGGGATGCTGGAGTAACAGCAATTGAGATGGCAAACTTAGGAAAGCAATTTGAATAAAAAATTCAGGTTACAATACAAAAGAAAAAAAAGCCGGGCTTCTTTAAATTTTTAAAGAAGGCCGGCTTTTTTTTAGTAAGCGAAGGAATTTCATAAAAGATCAAGAACAGCGGAAATATGCGAGACTCCTGCGGGAACAGCGAGCCAGGCGAGACCCCGCAAAGCGAGGAACGAGCTTGAGGAGGCTCGCGGGTCGCCCGCGGAAAGCGAGCGTATTTCCGCTTGTATAATAACGAAGCAACAACAAATTTCAGTAAGAGCTTTTAAAAAAGGAAAAACCAAAATTCTGTAACTCTGTATTTCTACATTAAAAGCAATTATGAAATTGATTCAAGCATGAAAATTATTTTTTGAAAATTTATAATTGACAATCCTAAATGAACGATGATAACATGTGTTTAACATATACAAAACATTGTTTTGTATATAAAACAAATGAGTGAAATGGGAGGAGAATTTAGTATGTCACAACAAAAACTTTCAAAGGAAGAATTTGAAAAGAAATATGTTGCGAGGTTAAAAGATAGAAAAACGGATTGGGATGTTCTGTCATTTCAAGAGTCTATTGACCCGAAATATCGCCGTGCGCAAATTCGATATGTTGGCGGAGGCGGAACCGGGCAGCATAATGACCAAAGTGTTATAAAGGCTGATCATTTTACATTAAGTACAATGCTATTACCGGCAGGTTCAGAGGGTCCATCTCATCTTCACCATGATGTAGAGGAAGTGTTCTTTGTCATTCAGGGACAAATTACTGCCATTATTGAAGATGAAGGTGAAAAATATGAAATTCCATTAGATACAAGAGACTGCATATGGTCACCACCAGGCGTATATCGCGGTGTAAGAAATGATGGGGACGTTGATGCTTTAATGCTTGTTATGCTTGGGGCGCAAAAGCCCCAGTTACCGACCTATCCAGAAGGAAGTGCTTTAGAAGACCTTCGTCTTGAACGCGCAAAAGCAAAAGCAGCTCAAAAGTAAAGATGGAAGACCGAAGGCTTGCTGCCTTCGGTTCCAATCAAACCATTCGTGTTGTCACGGAATGTCAAAAATTAGAGGTGACAAAAAATGCTTGGTATCACTCATTTAAGACATATAAGTTTGATCACGCCATCATTAACAGAACAAAGCCGATATTATGAAAACGTTTGGGGTTTGGATAAGGTAAATGAAAATGATGATGCCGTTTATTTTCGCGGGGCGGGTCCGGAAAACCACATTTTAAGTTTGCATAAAAGCAAAAGAAAGGGCTTACATCACATTGCGTTCGGAATGGTTGACAAAAATGCCGTCGATGAGGCTGCCGAAAAGCTGGAAGCACAACATGTTCCGATTATTACTTCACCAAGCTATTTGAATGAAGCCGGAGGCGGCTACGGATTAAGATTTTTGGATCCAGAAGGCCGATGCATTGAACTTTCGGCCTGGGTAGATATCCATACAACGGATTGGAAAAAGAAAAGTGTCGATCCAATGAAATTGAACCATGTCGTTTTAAATACAATCGATATTGATAGAATAGTAGATTTTTACACAAAGGTGTTAGGCTTTAAAGTCTCCGATTGGAGTGAGCATCAAATGGCCTTCCTGCGGTGCAACAAAAACCATCATTCAATATCGTTTAATCAAGGCGAACATGCATCAGTCAATCATATTGCCTATGAGGTTGATGGCGTTGATGAGGTCATGCGCGGGATCCGCAATGTTAAGAAGGCCGGCTTTGAACCCATGTGGGGACCTGGCCGTCATGGTCCCGGAAATAATATATTCTGTTATTTTAAAGATCCGGCTGGATTTGTTATTGAGTATACGTGTTATCTCATAACGATCAATGAAGAATCTGAGTGGGAAACTTTAGTTTGGAAGCGGGTCCCTCATTTAATGGACAAATGGGGTATTGCCGGCCCCCCTTCAAAAGAAGCCAGGGCGGCAATGGCAGGTGAGTCTGATGCGGGATGGGCGTATGAAGAGAGGTCAAACAAGTGCTATTAGGATTAGAAGATAAAGTCGTTGTTGTCATGGGAGGGACTTCCGGTGTTGGTTTAAAAACGGCGGAGATGTTTTTGGAAGAAGGAGCAAAAGTGTCCGTTTGCGGACGCAACCCAGAAAGAATGGCGGTTGCTTATCAACACCTTCTGAATCAAAATTCATCTGACAAGATTTATGCTGACACTTGTGATGTGACTTGCGAAGATCAAGTGAATCATTTTGTGAATCGCACCGCGGAAAATCTCGGGGGTATTGACATTCTTGTTAACGCCGCAGGAAAAAGCATTATGGGCCACTTTTTTGATATCACGAATGACCAGTGGGATGAGCAAATCAGATTGAAATACTTTTCGGTTATTTACGCCGTTCGTGCTGTTTATCCTTACATGCTCAAAAGAGGCGGAGGCAGGGTGATAAATATTAATGCGACCCTAGCCAAGGAACCGGAGCCGCATATGGTTGCTACCGCAGCTACAAGAGCAGGACTATTAAATTTAAGCAAAACATTGGCACATGAACTAGCTCCGGATAACATTTTAGTTAATTCTGTTAGTTTGGGGCTGATTCGGACAGACCAATGGGAGCGAAGAAGAAAGAGGGGTGCTCAAGGGGTTGAACCTGAAGTATACTACTCTGAATTAGCCAAGAAGAGGAAAATCCCGTTAGGCAGAGTCGGGGAACCTGAAGAGGTTGCGAGCGTGATTGTTTTCTTATCATCGGAAAAATCTAGTTATGTGTCGGGGTCCACCATTGAGGTAGCCGGAGGAATTGGGAAAGCTTTATAAAATTCGATCACACACATTAACATAACTCTTTTATAAATAAAGGTTGGATGTCAATGAATACCCTTGTTCAGACAGAATTTACAACATCAGATGCACTTGTTAAGGAACTTATCCGTGCAGGTGTTACACAAGCTTTTGGCATTGTAAGCATTCATAATATGCCTATTTATGACGCTATTTTGCGTGAAGGAAGTATTCAACTTATCACGGCAAGGGGGGAAAGCGGCGCTGTTAATATGGCAGATGGTTATGCCAGGGCGACAGGCAAACTTGGTGTTGTTATAACCAGTACAGGAACCGGAGCGGGAAATGCTGCAGGTTCATTAGTGGAAGCATGGAGCGCTGGGGTCCCGGTACTTCATATAACAGGTGAAGTCGCTTCGCCATATTTAGGGACAGGCAGGGGCTATATTCATGAGTGCAAAGATCAGCTTTCCATGATGAAAGGGGCATGCAAAGAAGCTTTTCGGCTCCGGCAGCCTGAACAAGTTGTTCCTTTAATCCGCCATGCTGTAAGTGAAGCATCAACGGCTCCAGTGGGGCCAGTTACCGTAGAAATTCCAATTGATTATCAATCAGCGATTATTCCGGAGGTTATGATCGAAAGTGGCGATTACGCGATCAAAGGTAAAGAGATACCTTTGAATATAAACAAGGGAATCGTAACTAAAGTGACTGCGGCTCGCCGTCCGGTGATTTGGGCAGGCGGAGGCGTTATTTCATCCGGTTCATCCAATGAAGTGCAAGCACTTGCCGAATTGATCGGTGCCGCAGTGATCACAAGTCAATCAGGGAAAGGATCCATCCCCGAAGATCACCCGCTTTGCATCGGTCACTTTGCCGCTCATCAACCAGTAAGAGAATTACTGGAAAAAGCTGATTTATTAATTAGTGTAGGAGTCCGTTTTCGCAGCAATGAAACCGCTGGCTGGGAAGTAAGTGTACCAAAAGACCATATTTCCATCGATATAGATTGTCAAGCCATAAATCGGAATTATGATGTGACACATGGTTTGGTAGGGGATGCCAAGTCGATATTAAAACAATTAATGGAAGCCCTTTCAATACAATCGATTACTCCTGACCAAAACTACATTAATGAAGTTGGGTCAGTCAGGAATCAAGTGCGTGCTGCTTTAAGGGAAACACTTGGCCCATATGAAGCATTTGTTGACGGGATGCGGCGGTTGTTGCCTCAAGATACAATTCTTGTCCGCGATGTAACTGTTCCGGCAAACGTGTGGGGAAGCCGGCTTTTCGATATCTATCAACCTCGTACTTCCATTCATGCATCCGGAGGCGGCATCGGTCAAGGATTACCGACGGCTATTGGCGCCCAGATAGGCCAGAAAGATAGAAAAGTTGTTTTAATGGCGGGTGACGGCGGATTTATGGTTAACGTCGGGGAAATGGCAACTGCAGTGCAGGAACAGCTCCCTTTAATCATCATTCTATTCGATGATGCGGGTTACGGGGTTTTGAGAAATATTCAAGATGCTGCCTATGGACGGCGGGTGGCTGTAGATTTACTCAGTCCTGACTTTGTTATGTTGGCTAAATCAATGGGCTTTACTGCAGAAAGAGTGGGTTCACCTGAAGCGTTTGTATCTCAATTAGAGACGGCGATTTCTTATAAAGGACCTTCTATGATCGTTGTAGATATGGAGGCGGTCGGTCCGATGGCCAAACCATTTGGAGGTCCCCCCGGAGCGGCCAAAGCATTTCAGCCGAAGAAATTAGGAAGGTGAGATAAGCATGATTGGAGTATTTCCCGAAGTATCTGGTCGGATTCTGATTAATGGTGATTGGAAAAAAGTCAGTAAAACAAAAAAGGTTATTAATCCGGCAAAAATAGAAGAAGTTGTTGGTGAAGTGGCATTATGTTCTACGCAGGATGTCGATGATGCCATTAAGGCAGCATCCGATGTCTTTAAATCTTGGTCAAGAACTTCAGTGGAAGAACGGGCCGATCGAATGAGGCAAGCATCTGAAAAATTAAGTCCGCTTGTTGAGGAAAATGTTTCCTTGCTCGTAAGGGAAAATGGAAAAACACTTGTGGAATCGAAAAAAGACCTTTTACGCTGTATTCAAGTCATGAACCAAATGGCAGATACATTAATTGAATGGTGGAAGCCAGTTGATCTAAGCGGGGCTTTACAGAGTGTGCAGATCCGCAGGCGGGCCCGTGGTGTCACAGCTGTCATTTCTCCATGGAATTCACCATTGATATTAACTTTTAAGCGTGTTATTCCCGCTGTGCTAGCTGGAAATACAGTCGTCATAAAGCCGGCAACGAATTGTCCGTTGACTGTGCTTACTTTCTTAAAAGCTGTTGCCTCCTCATTTCCGCCCGGAGTCATTAACATCGTAACTGGATCCGGTGCAATGATCGGTGAAGTGCTGTGCAGCGACCCCCGTGTCAAAGCGATATGCTTCACAGGGAGCACGGATACAGGCAAGACAATCATGAGACAAGCCGCAAGCACCGTAAAAAAGTTATATATGGAACTCGGGGGCAACGATCCCGCGCTAATCCTGCCAGATGCGGCATTGGATCGAACGGATATCGAGCGAATCCGCGGCGGCGTTTTGCGAGCTTCTGGCCAAGTCTGTTCAGCAATCAAACGGATATATGTTCACGAATCGCGTTATGTTGAATTTGTGGATAAGCTTAAATCAGGGTTTGAACGGGTTGTTGTCGGAAATGGCATTCATCCTGATACAACGATGGGCCCGTTAAATAACAAAGGACAATTTGACTATGTCAAAGGTTTGGTTGAACGCACAAAACAATCCGGTGCTCAGGTGGCTGAACTAGGTCAGAAATTAAATTCTGATTCTTGGGAAGAAGGATACTTTATGAACCCTTCTATTGTGACTAATATTAGTCACGACAGTGAGTTGGTGCATGCTGAACAATTTGGGCCTGTGATACCTGTTATTCCTTATACTGAACTAAGCCAAGCTATCGAGATGGCTAATGATACACAATATGGCCTAAGAGCCTCTGTTTGGACATCTGATGAGAGGAAAGCAGCGGAGATCGCTGATTACCTTGAGGCGGGTGCGGTATTCCATAACAACCATACTATCTTCAAGGATCTTAGATTAGATTTTCCAGGCATTAAAGAAAGTGGATTCAGCAAGGAAACACAGTGGGGCAGTTTAGAATTATTCACTGACTCTTATGGCTTCGCTAACTAAATGGGGGAAAATAAATGAAAATAGGCTTAATTGGATGCGGAAATATAGGGAAGTTTCTATTGCAATCATTAAATTGTGACGGATTTCTGCCTGACTCTAGAATAGAAACAGTTTATATGCGAAAAAAGCAAAGTTTCAAAGAGCTTTCCGAAAGATACGGTTCTCATTTTTGCGATGATTTTGGTGACTTTCTCCAATCAGATATCGATTTAGTGATTGAAGCGGCAACGATCCAAGCTGTCAGGCTATACGCACGCACTGTCATCGAACATGGGAAGGATTTATTAATCATTAGTGTTGGGGCATTGGCTGATAATGGATTATTCAAGCAATTAAAGCAGCTTTCTGAACTTAAAGGCAATAAAATTCATTTGCCGTCAGGCGCCATTGGCGGTTTGGATGTCCTAAAAGCCACTCAATTAACCGGGCAATTAGAATCGGTAACGATAACAACTCGAAAACCCGCTGCTTCGCTTACGGATAAAGCTGTTGATAATGAACTGACCTTATTTGATGGGCCAGCTTTTGAAGCCATCCGCCAATTTCCTAAAAACATTAATGTTTCCATTATTTTATCCTTAGCAGGGCTCGGGGCTGAAAAAACGAAAGTAAGGATCATTGCCGACAGCAATGTTACAAAGAACATTCATTGTATTGAAGCGACAGGTCCTTTTGGGAAATTTAATCTAAATATTGAAAACAATCCGATGCCGAATAACCCAAAAACAAGTTATTTAGCGGGGTTAAGTATATTATCAACATTAAAATGCCGTCATGAAGCACTAGAAATAGGATAAAACAGGTATGCAACCAGAGTGAGCGGACGCCATAACCAACGCTTAATTAAAGGAGGACAATGATGAAACGTTCACGGGCAAGGTGGCTTTATATTGCTCCGCCAATCTTTTTTTTCTGGGTTTTTGGCCAAATGGATAAATTAGGGATATCAGTCATTATCACAAATGAGGATTTTTTGAAAGATATGGATCTATTAGGCGATACCGCGAAAATAGGGTTTCTGATGACGGGATTCTTAGTCCTTTATGGGCTGGCAAACATTGCGTGGGGATTTATCGTTGACCGGATCGGACCGCGTAAGACGGCAATTATCGGTACAGTCATTTGGGGATTGACGATGATCCTGGGAGGATTGAGTTCATCATATGGATTATTCATGATTTCCCGCATGATTCTTGGTATTGGTGAGGCTGTCCTCTTTCCGGTTTGCAATAAATTTATCTCTAATTGGTTTCCGCCTAAGGAATTTGGCAGGGCGCAGTCAACTTGGATTATTGGTGATTATTTAGGACCGGCCATTGGCATTCCTATTATTATATTTACCATTGGTTTAGGCGGATGGGAAGCATCTTTCTTTCTCCTAGCGGTGTTCTCCTTTCTAATTAATCTGCCATTGTTTATATTTTTGACGCGTGATCAGCCGAAACAACATTACGCCGTAAATAAAGTTGAGCTCCAATATATTCAAGATGGCCAGGGGAGTCAGCATGCCAATAATACAAGTTTTAAGGATTTGTTGAAGAACTACAAATATTGGATGATTTGGTTTGTCATGCTCGTTGATAGTGTGTTGTTTTATGGGATTAGTTTTTGGCTGCCTACTTATTTAGAAAAGGCGCGGCATTTTTCGACTGCACTGATGAGCTCATGGACATCTACTGCATGGATACTAGCTTTAGTTACCGTTTTATTGGTCGGCTATATTGCTGATAAGACAAGAAAACCATCCCTTATCGGTGCCGTGATCTTTGTCATAGGTGCCGGGGCCTTATTTACTGCTGTATCAACGGAAGTGTCATATCTTGCAGCGGCCATGATGGGAGTCGGGCTAGCGGCAGTAGGGGGAGTGCTGGAAATTTCACAATTGCTGCTTGTTGACTACTCATCAAAAGAAACAGCAGGCAAAGCTGCTGGCTTGATGGGATTTACCAATATCGTCGGCGGATTTACAACAGCCTTTATGGGGTACTTAGTAGATGTTTCCGGGGGGAATTTTACTACCGCCATTGCTTTCCTAATTATTAATGCGGCTCTTGGGGCGATTGCCTTATTTACTCTAGTTCCCGGCGAAAGAAAAAAGCCGTTGAATCAAAAACAAGATATTAATGCCAATGCCTGAATAAAAAGCGGGGAGGACCTGAAAATGATCAAAACGGATGTTCGTTTGGATGACATGACGCGAGGGGAAATTGTACGTTACTTAGAAAACACGGTTGAACCGGAAGAAGGCATTATTCCCGCCTATATTATGAGTGACCCTGCAGTCTATGATTTGGAACATGAGAAAGTCTTTTTGAAAACATGGTTATTCCTAGGTCACGAATCAGAAATTCCGAACAATGGGGATTTTGTGACAAGGGATTTAGCCGGCTATTCAGTGATTGTTTCAAGGAACCAGGATGGGGTTATCAGGGCATTTTACAATATGTGCACCCATCGAGGCATGAAGCTGTGCCGAGCGGATAAAGGGAACAAAGCGCGATTTACTTGTCCTTATCACGGCTTTACATTTAAAAACAGCGGTGAATTGATTGGGGTGCCAATGCAAAAGGATATTTACGGCGGTAAGCTTGATTTTGAGGCAATGGGGCTGCATCAAGTCACCATTGAAACATATAAAGGTCTTATTTTCGGAACATTTAATGACACCCCCCAAGACTTTTCAGAGTTTCTTGGCGATTTTAAATGGTATTTGGATATTGCGGTTGGCCGCACAGACATGGAAGTTGTCGGACCGCCGCAAAAGTTCATTATTAATTCTCAATGGAAAATAGGCGCCGATAATTTTGTAAGCGACTCCTATCATACGATGGTGACCCACGGTTCCATTGCAAAGCTTGGCATGGTGCCGAATGCAACTTATTCAAAAAAGGGCTATCAAGTCCACACGGAAAATGGACATGGTTGTAACATCGGGATGCCTAACCCGGATTTTGCTTTTCCAGAGGAACTGATTCCGGAATATAAAGCACATCTATCACCGCAACAATTTGACATGATGGCCGATTTAAAAAATATGATCGGCACGATATTCCCAAATTTATCGTTCTTAGTGTCCCATACGGAAGTGAAAGGAAAGCTCATTTCTAATACAACAGTTCGCTTATGGCGACCGATTGCAGTTGACAAGATGGAAGTGATCACATGGTTTCTTGTTGAAAAAAATGCTTCAGAAGATTGGAAACACCGTTCGCGTGAATCCTATATTCTCACATTCAGCCCTTCAGGTATTTTTGAACAAGACGATACTGAGGTATTTACTGATATAACGGGAGCTGCCAGCGGCCATGTCCCTTTTGCCAAAAATTACACTTATAACTATACAATGGGCAAACATCGCGTGCCAGTCAAAGACTTCCTGGGCCCGGGTATTGTCTATGATGACAAATTTACCGAGGCAAATTCCAGAAGCTATTACCGTTATTGGCTGGATTTAATGAAAGCCTAAAGTGCAGAGGAGGTAAATTCTATGAGCATGGAACGTTTGTTGGCAAAACATATTTTCGAAGAATGGTTATATCATGAAGCAAAATGTCTTGATGAGATTGAATTCGATCGCTGGTTTAACTTGATGCATCCGGATTTACGGTATGAAATGCCCGTCCGCGTGAATAAAGAAGGCATGGAACGGCCTGATTATGCGACTGACATGTTTGCTTTTCAAGATGATATTAACACGTTGAAAATGCGGGTTGAGCGGCTAAAAACTGAATATGCGTGGGCGGAAATGCCGCCCTCCCGAACACGCCGTTTTGTAAGCAATGTTCGCGTTGCTGAATTTGAAGACCATCAAAGGGCAGTTGTTAACAGTTATTTGCTCATTTACCGCAGCCGGTCTACGGACATTGAACATGACTTGATTTCCGGTGAGCGTCGGGACGAATTTAAATATCTCGATGGTGATTGGAAGTTATCAAAACGCTTTTTCTTGGTTGATCAAACGACGTTAAACACGAGGAACCTGGCCATTTTTGTATAAAAATTCGTTTTTTATAGGGGGAGTTAATGGTGACGTCAAAATCGGTGTTCTTCAATTGGATGGGTGTGCTTTCCCTTTTTATTGTGCTAACCATTGCCTATATTGATAGAGTTAATGTTTCCATCCTTATAACCGATCACTCCTTTTTACAGTATTTGGGCATAGAGGGCGACCGGGTCGCACAAGGCTATTTAATGACTTCATTTTTAATTGCGTACGGTATATCAGCCTTCTTCCTGACTCCCTTATATGAGAGATTCCTAGGCGCGAAAAAAGGACTATTGATTAGTTTAATTATATGGGGCATTTTTACTTTTATCGCTCCTTTTTTCAGCATTTTTTTCTTGCTGCTGGCAACCCGAATTATTCTTGGGTTAAGTGAAGGACCATTGTTTTCCTTAAACACAATGTATATAAGCGGCGTTTTCCCTGAAAATAAACGCGGCAAACCGAACGCTGTATGGGCCTTGGGTGTTTCCGCCGGATTGGCTGTCGGATCTCCCTTTATTTCATACCTTGTCTATCAATTTAGCTGGCAATGGTCATTTTATACATTGGGGTTACTTAACTTGTTAATCGGCGCCCCGTTGATTTTACTTTTTATTAGGTCCCATAAGGTGTTGCCTTCCATGGCCGAAACAAAGGGCAATTGGTTCAAAGAAACCAGGAGTGTATTCAAAAAGGCTATTAAAACACCGGGGTTGTTGTGGCTCTTAATCTGGGAAATTGTTAACCTTAGCTACCTTTGGGGAACAGCGGCATGGCTGCCTTCATATCTCTTAGATGCCCGCGGGTTTTCGATAAAACAAATGGGGGTACTCGCTTCACTGCCATTTATCGTAAGTCTACTCTCAAAACTATTAAGCGGGTATATTATTGATCGCATTGAGAAGAAATCTATGATGTGGGTGATCGGAGGGATTGGGTGTTCTGTTTTTATTATTATTGCTATAACCACAGGGAATCCAGTCATTTCCGCTATCTCAATCATCATCGCTAATGGATTTTGGGGGATACAAGGCCCTGTGCTTCCTACGACCGTTCAATCATTAGCCAATGAAAGAAGTGTCGGCAGCACCTATGGTGTGATTAATGGGACTGGGAACCTAGTTTCCGCGTTTATCCCAGTTATTATGGGTATGCTTATTTCGGTTAATTTTGCCTATGGTTTTGCGCTTCTTATTGGTGCTCAGCTCGTTGCAATGGTTTGCGGTTTACGTATGATCTTTCTCATCGGAAGGGTAAAAAAGGACAAGGTTCATTCCAATGAAGTAAAAACAATTTAAAATTTAAAAGAAATGGTGATATTCGTGGGTTGGTTAGAAGGTAAAACAGCAGTTATAACAGGAGGGGCATCCGGTGTCGGTAAAGCAATAGTCCATCGTTTTGTGCATGAGGGAGCAAATGTTTGCGTCCTCGATATATCAAAGGAAAAGCTTCAATTATTAGATAGCGAATACGGAAAAAAGGTTATTTCCATTCGCGGCGATGCAAGAAACTTTAAAGATAATAGAGCAGCTGTTTCTTTGGCTGTCGAAACGTTTGGCAAGTTAGACACATTAGTTCTTAATGCTGGCATATTTGATGGCTTTAAAAAATTCGCCGATCTTTCACCCGAAGTTATCGAGGCGGCATACAATGAGATTCTTGACATCAATGTTAAAGGGTATCTTCTTGGCGTTAAAGCGGCGTTGCCAGAGCTTATAAAAAATAACGGAACGATTGTCTTTACTGTTTCGGGGGCAAGCTTTTATCCCGATGGCGGCGGCGTACTCTATACCGCGAGTAAACACGCTGAACTTGGACTCATGAGACAAATGGCATTTGAATTGGCACCTGACATAAGGGTCAACGGTGTTGCTTTAGGTGGAACTATGACAGAGCTTGGCGTCGCACCAAGTCTCAGACCGTATTATACCGCTCCAACGGCAGATGATAGGAAAATAAGTATCAGCAACAGAAATCCGCTGAAAATGTTTATGGAACCTGAAGATCACGTTGCCTCATATGTTTTGCTCGCATCGGACCAGTCTAAGGCCATTACAGGGGAGATTATATCTAGTGATGGCGGCCTTGGTGTAAGAGGGTTGTCATAAAACCAAAGGAGTGGCTATCTATGCCTTACCAAAAAGTGAATGATCTCACCATCCATTATGAAATAGAGGGTGATGGCCCGCCGTTAGTATTGCTTCACGGTATGGGCAATAATTCCCGATCATGGCGAAAACAAATTGAAACACTATGTCATTACTTTACAGTCGTCGCTTGGGATGCACCGGGTTATGGCAAAAGCTCAGATCCTCAAAAGCCGCTTACCGAATTTACGGATTTTGCTAAGGTGCTTAGAGCCTTCTTGGACAAATTAAATCTGCATGATATCTACCTGTTGGGTCATTCGATGGGAGCGGCGACAGCATTAGAATTCTATGATTTTTATCCGGATTTTATTAAAGCTCTCATACTTGCGGATGCTACGAGGGGAGCGGCAGCATGTGATCATGAAGAAAATGAAAAAAAATTAAAGGTTCGTTTGGATTCTATTAAAAATCTGCCGCCTAACAAGTTAGCAAAAGAACGGGTAAAAAAATTATTATCTCCACATGCAAGTGATGAAGTTAGAAAATTGGCAGAAAGTATCATGTCCGAAGCCCGGCCCGCAGGTTATTGTTCTGTTGCATATTCATTGTACAATGCGAATCAAATGAGCTTATATCCTATGGTTAATATTCCGACCTTAATCATGTGTGGTGAATTAGATGACGTCACTCCTGTTAGTGAATCTAAAATTATCCATTCACATATCCAAAAATCAGAATTTGTTACTATTCCAAATGCCGGGCACCTCTGTTATTTAGAAGATCCAAATATTTTTAATTACCATGTCATCAATTTTTTGTGTAAAATTGAACAATCCAAGAGAATTCTAGAAAGGAAATGATTGACATGGTAAACGATCAAAAAGAACGGTATCTTTCAAATTCTTTAGTTAGGGGCCTGGAAATACTCAAAATGTTTAACGCCGAACGTCGGTCCTTGTCCTTAGTAGAAATTTCAAACCACTTAGGGGTGGGCAGAACAACACCGTATCGGATTTTATATACTTTGCAAGCTATGGGATACCTTCGTCAAGATGATTCTACAAAAAGGTACGAACTAACCCCACGAGTTATGGAACTAGGTTTTGCTTATTTAAATTCATTGCAGCTCCCAGAAGTTGCCCAGCGATATTTGGAGGAGCTTCGAGATGAAACAGGGGCATCTGTTCATCTTGGTGTATTAGATAATTTTGAAGTGATCTACATTGAAAGATTGCCGGGAAAAACGACAACGACAGTCAATATTACCGTTGGGACTAGGCTGCCGGCGTATTCAACGACTTTAGGTAAGATCATTCTTGCTTATCAGCCTAAAGAGGTTGTTGAAAAGATTCTTTCACCAGAATATATAAGTGACACTGACAAAGATCCGGTGGCAATGATTTTAAAACTGAAAAAAGAGCTAAATGAAATAAGAAACCAAGGTTATTCACTAAGTAACGGTGACTTTGAAAGTGGCATAAACTCAGTTGCTGCGCCAATCTTTAACAGCAAGGGATCAGTGATCGCATCTGTTAATGTGGCAGCCCCTGACGCATCATTAAAAGACGAATTTCTAAATGAAGTTGTTGTTCCGAAAGTATGTGAGATAGCCGATAAAATCACATCTATTACCAACAATCGTCTATCCGTACAAGAATAGATAAGGGAGTGGTAAAATATGGTCAAGCGCCTTGCATGGAAAGTTGGCGGCCAACAAGGAGAAGGGATCGAAAGCACCGGTGAAATTTTTGCCAAAGCTTTATACAGGTTAGGCTATCACTTATATGGCTACCGCCATTTTTCGTCACGTATAAAAGGCGGTCATACCAATAATAACATTCGGGTTAGCACTGAAAAAGTCCGTTCGATTTCAGACGAAATAGATATTCTTATTGCCTTTGACCAGGAAACAATAGATGTTAACTTTGATGATTTGCGTCAAGATGGCATTATCATCGCTGATGCAAAATTTAAGCCTGCCAATCCAAATGAATCTAAAGCAAAATTGTATGCTGTCCCTTTTACGAAAATTGCAGCTGACCTTGGTACATCGCTCATGAAAAACATGGTGGCTGTTGGCGCATCAAGTGCTGCAATGGGCATCCCGCTTGAATATTTCCATCCAATTGTTGAGGAATTGTTTGGCCGCAAAGGTGAAAAAATTGTAGAGAGCAATATTCGAGCAATTGAACAAGGAGCAGACTATTTTAATCGTGAAGCGGGCGGCCGGATTGAAGAACTTGCATTGGCACCGGGAGATGGCCGGCAGCGAATGTACATGATCGGCAACGATGCGATAGCTTTGGGTGCTATTGCAGCCGGTGTCCGTTTGATGAGTGCCTATCCCATCACGCCGGCAAGCGAAATTATGGAATATTTAATTGAAAAGCTTCCAAAGTTCGGCGGTACAGTCATCCAAACGGAAGATGAAATGGCAGCAGCAACCATGGCGATCGGTGCTAATTACAGCGGTGTCAGGGCCTTTACCGCTTCCGCCGGCCCAGGTCTTTCGTTAATGACCGAATCCATTGGTTTGTCAGGCATGACAGAAACCCCTTTGGTCATTGTCGATACGCAACGCGGCGGTCCAAGTACCGGATTGCCAACCAAACAAGAACAATCCGATATCATGGCGATGATTTACGGAACCCACGGTGACATACCAAAAGTAGTTCTTGCTCCCAGCACGGTTGAAGAGGCTTTCTATGATATGGTTGAGGCGTTTAACATTGCGGATGAGTATCAATGCCCTGTAATTGTCTTGTCTGATCTGCAGCTTTCCTTAGGCAAACAAAGTGTTGATCCATTTAATTACGATAAAATCGATATACGCAGAGGAAAATTAATAATAGATGATTCATTGCCCGAGCTTGAAAAAAAGGGAAGTTTTAAACGCTATGAAGATACAATAGATGGTGTTTCTCCGAGAACAATTCCAGGCACGAGAAATGGCCTTCATCATGTGACTGGTGTGGAGCATAATGAGGCAGGTAAGCCGTCGGAAGCGGCAAGCAATCGAAAAATACAAATGGATAAAAGGCTTAGAAAGCTTAATAGTTTAAAGTTTGATAACCCTGTTCACACAAATACGAAACATGAAAATCCTGATCTGCTATTAATAGGAACAGGTTCGACACGTGGTGCTATTGAAGAAGCTATGACAAAGCTTGCAAATGACGGTGTGAGTGTCAACCATGCACACATTCGCCTTCTGCATCCCTTCCCGGCTGAAGAAATGTCTCCGCTCATCGAAAAGGCGAGGCAAGTTGTTGTGGTCGAGCATAATGCCACGGGACAACTCGAAAGCCTCGTCAAACTAAATGTCGGAGGCAGGGATAAAATGTCAAGCATCCTTAAATACGATGGCAACCCATTTAAGCCTCTGGAGGTCTATAACCAATGCAAAGGAGTTGTATACCATGTCAGCCACGTTTAAGGACTTTCGAAATAATGTCAAACCAAACTGGTGCCCGGGATGCGGTGACTTTTCCGTTCAGGCTTCCATACAGCGTGCGGCAGCAAATTTGAGTCTAACGCCTGAAACGTTGACAATCATAAGCGGCATCGGCTGCTCCGGCAGAATTTCCGGCTATATTAATGCCTATGGCCTCCATGGTATTCATGGGCGGGCGCTGCCAATTGCCCAAGGTGTTAAAATGGGAAACCGCGATATGACGGTGATTGCGGCAGGTGGTGACGGTGATGGTTTTGCAATTGGATTGGGTCACACCATTCACGCCATCCGCAGAAATATTGATATCACATATATTGTTATGGACAATCAAATCTATGGGCTTACCAAAGGACAAACATCACCAAGAAGTGCTGAAGGCTTTCAAACCAAGAGTACACCGGCAGGATCAATTGAGTCATCATTATCTGTTATGCAAATGGCACTAACAGCCGGCGCCACTTTTGTAGCCCAGGGATTCTCAAGTGAGGTAAAGGACTTAACATCCTTGATAGAACAAGGTATACAGCATAAAGGGTTTTCGCTCATCAATGTCTTTAGCCCTTGTGTAACATATAACAAAATAAATACTTATGATTGGTTTAAGGAAAATTTAATAAAGTTAAGCGAAATAGATGGGTATCATCCTTCAAATAGGATCATGGCAATGGAAACATTAATGAAGCATAATGACCTTGTGATGGGCATTATTTATCAAGACAAAGAAAAGTATTCTTATCAGGAGCTTCTGAATGGTTACAGCAAGGAACCGCTTGCGTATAGCCGGCTAAATTTGGGCCGTGAAACATTTGATAATCTCGTTGCAGAGTTTATGTAAAAACTTTCGGATAAATCAAGTGCGAAGGAGAGAACGGATATGGCATTTGTCATTGCATCACCCTGTATAGAAGAAAAGGCTGCTGAATGCGTTGAAACTTGTCCAGTGGATTGTATTCAGGAAGGTGATAACATGTACTATATCGATCCTGATATTTGCATCGATTGCGGTGCTTGTGAGGCGGTTTGTCCTGTTGAGGCTATTTTTCAGGAAGAAGATATTCCAGATGGAGAAAAGGACTATATTAAAAAAACGCTGAATTTTTCAGGTGAGAGAAAAAAATAATACTATAAAAGCATGCGGCTTTTCCCCTTTTTAAATATTTATAATGCACATTTCGTCAAAATTTGGGTATAATAGATCACATAGGTATCATTGCATAATCATAGTGACAAGCGGGTCTATTCAATCCGTGACATTAATAAGGGGTTAAGTTATGTTAATTCGCTATAAGAAAAGCTATGAAAAGATAGCTATGGGACTATTATCTTTTGTTCCCTCGGAGAAAGAATTAAAGAAGTTGCAGGAAACAATCAAAAACTATGAAGAAGAAGACCATTGGCAGCTTTTTCTGTGGAAGGAAGAAGAAGACATCATCGGCATCATCGGTGTCAGTGTTGAAGATGATCGGGCCTATCTTCGCCATGTCAGTGTCAACCCATCCCATCGCGGGCTAGGAGTAGGCAGGAAAATGGTGTCCGCTTTGCAGCGCCTTTTAGGTGAAAAATATACCATTGTACCGACAGATTTGACTGAGGCCTTTTATGAAAAATGCCTTAAAGAAGATGAAGGCTGATCATCTTTTCTTTCTTAATTTGTGCTTATTGACGAGAGTCATATTCGTCATATCACTGGGTTTTCCCCACGCGATGTTTTCGGACAAACACTTGCCGATACAACGTTCTATTAATGATGGCTCATTAATGGGCAGATTGATGTCTTGATAGGGTGCATTGACCTGAATATTTTTTTTCACCTCATTTAAGGTTTTGAATAGCTCATCGTCATCAAGTCCTAATGCCGTAAGTTCTTTACGGTATGGCCGCAAATGACGTTGAGCTTTTTTGATCATTTTATGTGCACCAACAACGTTTTTCCTGCGGTAATGGTACATTGTTACTGCAACTTGAATTAAGCCGACCCAGTACTGCTTCCGGTTCTCTTTATCGTCCTTTTTCCAGTGATCTTCAAGAACCTCATGGCATTCGAAATAGTCTCGGCAGCCGTGGAATAACACCAAATAAGTGATATAAGCCTCAGGATACATATCACGGCACACTCCCTTCTCCTTCTTATACTCATTTTAGCATGTGATTGCCGGTTCATGGAAGATTGTGCTATAATACCGTCAGCAAATTGGTCGGGATGATGATGCATGGAATATAAAGTGAAAATCGATGCTTTTGAGGGTCCATTGGACTTGTTGTTACACTTAATTAAACAGCTTGAAATTGATTTATATGATATACCTGTTGCCGAAATTACGGAGCAATACCTGGATTTTATCCATAAAATGCAAGTGCTTGAACTGGATGTCGCAAGCGAATACCTTGTAATGGCTGCAACATTAATAGAAATGAAAAGCAAAATGCTTTTGCCAAAACAAGAACCCTTGGAGGAAGACCTTTTTGATCAAAATATGGCGTTGGAAGAGGACCCCAGGGATGAACTGATGCGAAGGCTAATTGACTACAGACAATACAAGCAGGCTGCACAAGAATTGAAGGAGCTTGAGCAGGAACAAATCCGGCTTTATACCAAGTCTCCAAGCGATTTATCCTGTTACGAGAGAACTGAACAAGCCCTTCCTGCTGAAGGCGAGGTTACTGTCTCAGACATGATTTCCGCACTTCAACGTTTACTTAAGAAAAAGAAAATAAATAAACCAATGAACACCAAAATCGAAAGGCAATCACTGCCGATCGGCAAACGAATGATTGAAATCGTCGATGTGCTTAAAGCTAAGCGGGATCTTGTCTCGTTCGATACACTCTTTCCTTATCCTGATCGGTCCCATGTTGTTGTGACGTTTTTGGCTCTGTTAGAACTCATGAAGAAAAAGCAAATCACATGCAATCAAGAAACGAATTTTACTGATATTTCGATTTGTCTAACGAAGGGAGCCGAACCTATTGAAATCGACGGAAATGAAAGCAGTTATTGAAGGGCTGTTATATGTATCTGGGGAAGATGGCCTTTTACTTGAACAGATAGAAAGTGTTATTGGAGTAAATGGATCAGATGCCCGTGCATTGGTTGAAGAAATGAAGCAGGATTGGGAAAATGATGCGAAAGGCTTAATGATCATTGATATTGCCGGCGGGTACCAGCTCACTACAAAACCATTTCTTGCTGACTACTTTGAAAAATTTGTGGAGGCGCCAAGACGGTCATCATTATCCCAAGCAGCGCTTGAGACATTGGCCATCATTGCCTATAAGCAGCCGATATCGCGCGCCGATATTGAGGACATTCGCGGTGTCAAGTCGGAAAAGGCGATCCAAACGTTAGTTTCAAGAGAACTTGTAAAAGAAGCCGGCCGCGCTGAAGGGACCGGGAGAGCGATCTTGTATGGTGTAACAACCATGTTTTTAACTTATTTTGGTCTGAAATCACTTGAAGAACTGCCGCCTTTGGTTCCTGAAGAAGAAGATCAATCAGATGAAGCGTCCGATTTATTTTATGAAAACTTTAGGCAAACAGTTGAAGGACTATAATTAACAGATCACTTTAGAGGGGGGCATAATCCAATATGATGACACTCGCAACATTTTGGGATCAATGCAAGGACGGCTTTAACGGCATGAAGGAGAAGCTTCCTGATTTTATCCGGCTTTATAAGCTGCGCACATTGCTTTTTATATTATTTACGCCTGTTTTTACTGCGATACCGATGTTTTTCTTTTATGCCATGTTCCATTCTACAGTGGGCTACGGTATTTTATATTTTTTAATCCTCGTAATAACTGCAATGCCTTGGGTTGTTTTACCAGTCATCTTTTTATATAGCATAGACGAAATTAACCGAAGCATTCAATACATTTGGTCAGCAATCATTCTTTTCTCATGCCTATTTTGGTTTATCCTCTTCCTTAACCTCAATTTTTGATATTGATTGTTCATATTCATCCTGTCCAAGCATAGACTTGTATTAATTCTACTAAGGGACGGGATGGTATGACAGCATATTGCAAAAGGGTAATCACACTTCTAATAGGATTCAGCCTTCTTATCCCTCTAATGCCGGTGAATCAGGCATCCGCTACAACAGTGTCGGTCTCCGCGCAATCCGCCATTCTCATGGATCAGTCATCTGGACGCGTGCTTTACGAAAAAAACAGTCATAAAAAAGTGAAGATTGCCAGCATCACAAAAGTTATGACTGCTATTCTCGCCGTGGAATCAGGCGAAATGGATGACACGGTTAAAGTGAGTGCCAATGCCGTGCGAACGGAAGGATCATCCATTTATTTAAAAAAGGGCGAAAAAATCAAATTAAGGGACCTTGTATATGGCCTGATGCTGCGATCAGGAAATGATGCGGCGGTCAGCATCGCTGAAGCTGTAGGCGGAAGTGTCCAAGGGTTTGTTTACATGATGAACAAAAAGGCTAGGGAGCTTGGCATGCTTGATACCCATTTCGCCAATCCACATGGTCTGGATGCTAAGGGGGATCCGTATTCATCAGCTTACGATATGGCTCTTGTGACAAAGTATGCAATGAAAAATCCGGCTTTCCGAAAGATTTTTAAAACGAAGGTTCATAAGGCGCCGAACCCTACCGAAAAGTGGGATCGTGTGTGGCGAAATAAAAACAAACTTCTTTTTCGATACGATTATTCAACCGGAGGGAAAACAGGCTTTACAAAAAGGGCCGGAAGAACATTAATATCAACGGCTTCAAAGGATGACATGGACTTAATCGTTGTGACGTTGAATGATGGTGACGATTGGCAGGACCACATGAATCTCTTTAACTGGGGTTTCAAAAAATACGATATGGTGACCATCGCTAAGAAGGGGAAACTTTCTGGTATCAAGGTAAAAAAGTATTTTAAAAATCATCTTTATGTGCACCATGATTTAAAACTGCCGTTGTCAGACAATGAAAAAGAAGATCTAAGCACAAAACTCACCCTTTATGAGCCGCCTAAGAAAAAAGAGTGGAAGCATCCGCCGGCGCCAATAGGCATGCTGTCAGTCCGATCAGATAATGAAACAATATACAAATTGCCCATTTTTTATAGTAAAGCTAAGGAAAAAGAAAAAGGCTTTTGGTCCTTCGTCGGTCACATTTTTATGAGCAGTATAAGGATTGATGCCGATGATTAATCTTATCTGGATGGCGATGCTGATCATTGGAATCGTGGTCGCTGCTGTAAATGGGCGAATGTCAGAAGTGAATGCCGCTATATTTGAATCAGCTGAAGACGGGGTGGGCATTTGCTTCGGGCTGATCAGCATCCTCGTCTTTTGGCTCGGGATTATGAAAATAGCGGAAAAGTCAGGGCTGCTCGCGAAACTGTCTCAATTATTCAAACCGCTTATGACATGGCTGTTTCCTGATGTTCCCAAGGATCATCCGGCCATGGGATACATTTTGTCAAATACAATCGCTAACCTATTTGGTCTCGGCAACGCAGCGACGCCAATGGGAATTAAGGCGATGGAGCAGCTGAAGAAATTAAATCGCGATCGTCCTGAAGCGAGCCGTTCGATGATCACTCTATTGGCACTTAATACGACAGGTCTGACTCTTGTGCCGACAACTGTTATTGCGATCAGGATGAAATATGGTTCGCAAGCTCCAACAGAAATTGTCGGTACCACCTTAATCGCAACCACATGCGCAACCATAGCAGCTATAATTATCGACCGCTTTTTTTATTACAGGCGGGTCCGAAAGGGGAAAAAGTAGTATGGCTTTTATCACCGCCCTTTCAATTTGGCTGATACCAATCATTATAGGTCTGATCCTAGTGCATGGGACCATTAAGAGAGTGCCGACTTATGAGACGTTTGTTGAAGGGGGTAAGGAAGGCTTCAACATCGCCATTTCCATCATACCTTTTCTCTTAGGTATGCTTGTCGCTATCGGAGTATTTCGGGCGTCAGGTGCGATGGACATGTTAATTAACGCCATTAAGCCGTTTCTTCAAGCTGTCGGCATCCCCGCTGAGGTTGTCCCGCTTGCAATCATTCGCCCAATTTCCGGTACGGGTGCATTGGGTTTAATGTCTGACCTCATCCGCGTACATGGTCCTGATTCCTATATTGGGCGGCTAGCCTCAACACTTCAAGGGGCAACCGATACGACATTTTACGTGATAACCGTCTATTTCGGGGCGGTCGGTGTAAAGAAAATTGGCGATGCAATTAAGGTTGGCTTACTTGCTGACCTTGTCGGCATTATTGCATCGATTGTGATTGTCGCTATAGTGTTTGGTACAATGTGAATACGTCTGCCGAAAAAAGGGAGTACCCAAGGGTATTCCCTTTTTCTGACTATAAAAGTGTAACTTGAGAAATGCTAGGGGCAAGGTTATGATTAAGTGTGGGGTGAAACGCATGGAAAGAATACAAAAGATAATAGCACAATCAGGATTAACATCCAGGCGGAAAGCCGAACAAATGATTTTGGACAAGCGGGTCAAAGTGAATGGACAGACAGTCACAGAACTCGGAACGAAAGTGTCGGCTAAGGACAAGGTTGAAGTGGATGGCGTGCCGCTTGACCGCGAGGAGCCGGTTTATTTCTTGCTCTATAAGCCGACAGGTGTGATATCAAGTGTGAAGGATGACAAAGACAGGAAGGTCGTCACAGACTTTTTGTCGGAGGTGAA
Organism: Scopulibacillus darangshiensis; assembly: GCF_004341035.1. Taxonomy (GTDB): domain Bacteria; phylum Bacillota; class Bacilli; order Bacillales; family Sporolactobacillaceae; genus Scopulibacillus; species Scopulibacillus darangshiensis. The sequence goes on along the minus strand of NZ_SLXK01000002.1, from coordinate 163,075 downwards.
GCAGCGGGTTTTTCCAGTAGGCCGGTTGGATTATGATACATCTGGAGCGATCATTCTTACAAATGACGGAGAACTCGCGAATAAATTAATGCATCCTAAATTCCAAATTGATAAAGAGTATGTCGCGAAAATTAAGGGGATCCCTGATAAACGCCATCTGAATATTCTAAGAAAGGGTGTTCGCCTTGAAGATGGGGTCACATCACCCGCCGAAGTTAAGATCATGTCAGCTGATCGCAAAAAGAACACATCAATCATTCATTTGACGATCCATGAAGGAAGGAATAGACAAGTTCGGCGCATGTTCAAGGCATTAGGGTATGATGTTGTAAAATTAAAAAGGGAAAGATATGGATTTTTGAACTTAAAAGGCATGAACCCTGGTGATATCAGGGAGCTAAAGCCACATGAAGTAAAACAGCTTTACAAAACGGCTGTCACATAACTGTCATAATTCAATTTTAAGAAAATAGCGATTTCGCGTTACACTTAGAATATGACACGAAGTTTGAATAATGGAAATCAGTGAGGTGGGTGCGAATGGCCGATAGGAAAAAACGGTTAATCATCCGCACCTTGATTATTCTAATCTTGGTTGCGGCCGTTGGTTTTACAATTTACCAAATATTTAATAAGAAACATGTTGTTGAGATTGGTGATACTGCGCCGGATTTCATTTTAACTGATGTCCACGGTAAAAAGGTCCATTTAAAGGATTTTCGGGGTAAGGCAGTTGTGCTGAACTTTTGGGCCACATGGTGCGACCCGTGCAAAAGAGAAATGCCATACATAAATAAAGTCTATGAAAAAACGAAAAACCAAAAAGATGTCGTGATTTTGGCGGTCAATATTAAGGAGTCAAAATTTGCTGTTGAAAACTTTTTGAATCGCTATCATATTAAATTTCCAGTGTTAATGGATAAAAAAGGCGATGTGATGGATGCGTATAATATTGTGCCGATTCCTACAACCTTTTTTATCGATAAAGATGGCAAGGTTGTCGACAAGGTCACTGAAACAATGCCAAGCGCCGATTATCTCCAGAAAAAAATAGAAAAGATTAAACCATAAAAAAGAGGTGGTGGCATGAGCCGGGAAATCATATGTGAATGCGGACACAAAAATCCCGAAGGCACCATACTATGTGAAGCCTGCGGCAAGCCCTTAACGGACGATCAGTCTTCTAAGGAATTATTGAACATGCGTTATGAAGGGAGTGCGCGCCGTTCCCAAACGTATTCTCGCACACCAATTGATAAAATATGGAACTTTTTTTCTTCTGTAAAGGTCGGGATCACCCTCATCATTTTAGTTTTGATTGCTATAGCGATCGGGACAATCTTCCCGCAGGACGTCTATATTCCCGCGGGTGCCGATCCAAAGACTTTTTATAAGGAACAGTATGGCGTTTTGGGCGAAATATACAAGACTCTCGGTTTCGATCATTTATATGGATCATGGTGGTTTGTCATTTTACTGGGGCTTCTTGGTCTGTCTATTATCGTGGCGAGTATCGACCGGTTTATTCCATTACATAGAGCTCTGAGAAACCAAAAAATTGTGCGTCATGATCGATTCATGAAGAAGCAGAGGATGTACGGTGTCACTGAAACGGATGATGGCGCTCAAATCATTGACAAAGCGAGAATAGCCCTCAAAGAGAGGCGTTATAACATTCGTGAAGATAATGGCAGCTTGCTTGCGGAAAAAGGACGTTTTTCTAGATGGGGGCCATACGTCAACCACATTGGCCTTATCATTGTTTTGACGGCGGGCATGCTGCGATTTTTTCCGGGCATGTATACGCATGAGGTCCTCTGGCTGAAAGAAGGGGAAACAGCTAAGCTCCCTGGGACACATGGTGAATACTATTTGAAAAATCACAAGTTCATTTTAGAAACCTATAACCAAAATAATAAGCAATATGAAAAGTCATTAAAAAGAGCCGGCACTGTTGCCAAAAACTATCAATCTAATGTCACACTCTATAAAACAAGCGATCATCATGTCTTGGGTGCAAAACCGGAGCTTCATAAGGTAGAAGATGCCGGTATTCGGGTTAATGCGCCATTAGAATTTAATCATTACCAGGTTTTCCAAGCTGATTACCGGCTTAATGAATTTAATAAAATGTCCTTTAAACTAACGAATAAGAAGACAAAGAAGTCGTTTGGCAAACTGTCTGTTGATTTGTTTAACCCCAAAAAGGAATATGATCTTGGCAACGGTTACAGGGTCAAACTAATTGATTACTTTCCGGACTTTTATTTTAATGATAAGGGTGAGCCGGCATCGAAAACCGATGTCCCTGAAAATCCGGCCTTTATATTCAAGATGTTCACGCCGGATCATCCTAAGGGTGAAGTCAGCTTTGTCGCCATCAAGACGAACCTTGAGCCGCTTGGCAAAAACGACTACAAAATGACTTTTGCCGGGGTTGAAACGAAAAATGTTTCAGGCTTCGTGATAAAGAAGGATTGGACACTTTGGATTTTCTTTGTTGGCATGATTATCTTTCTCATCGGTGTGGGACAGGGCATGTATTGGAATCACCGAAGGATGTGGCTGCAAAGACAAGGCAATACGCTCGTTTTTGCCGGACATACGAATAAAAACTGGTTTGGTCTAAAGAAGGACATTCGCTTTGTTGTTGAAAAGTCAGGCCTTTCGGAGCCTGTTGATCGGCTTGAGCAGAAATCCTTGGAAAAAGAGAGGGAGATTCAAGCATGACAGCTGTTGAGACTAGCAGTCTTCTTTTACTCGTGTCATTTATTCTTTATACCTTGGGGTCGATTGTTTTTACTGTCAGTGTTACGGGCAAGAAATTCCGCCAAAAAGGCAATGAATCAGCGGGAAAGCGTCTTGGCAGGGTTGGTTTTATCATTACAATCATCGGCTTTTTATCTCAGCTCGGTTATTTTTTCTTTCGCTGGGATGCCGATGGCCACGTTCCCGTCAGCAATCTGTTTGAATACACGACCTTTTTCAGCATGATGATGATTTTAGCTTTTATTATTATTTACATCTTGTATCGGAACAATGGAGTTGGGGTGTTGACATTACCGATCGCTGTTGTTGTCATAGCCTATGCAAGCGTATTTCCTAGAGAGGTCGAACCTCTCATTCCCGCCTTGCAAAGTAACTGGCTAAAAATTCATGTCACTACGGTAGCATTGGGTGAAGGCATTCTTTCAATCAGCTTCGCGGCGGGTTTAGTCTATCTATTAGCAGTCATTGATCAATCAAAGGCGAGCAAAAAAACATTTTGGCTGGAATTTGTGATGTATTCCCTTGTTGCGACATTTGCGTTTGTTATCATTTCATTTGCATTCCAGTCAGCTCATTACCAACAAACTTTTTCATGGGTCAACGAAAAAGGTAATCAGGCCAAGCTCGTCTATCATATGCCAGCTATTGCAGGACCACATGACGGCACTAAAATCGGTGAGGGATTTGGCCCATTATTTGAAGCGCCATCATGGATGAATGGCGTCGAGGCACCTCGGAAATTCAATACTGTTATTTGGTCAATTCTCGGAGGTTTCATCCTTTACTGGATTATCCGCTTGATTTTAAGGCGCCGAATCAGCGCGGCGTTCCAAGGTGTGCTGAAAAACATTAATTCGCCTCTAATGGATGAAATTAGTTACAGGGCAGTAGCTATAGGATTTCCGATCTTTACCCTAGGTGGATTGGTTTTCGCAGCGATTTGGGCTCAACAGGCTTGGACACGCTTTTGGGGCTGGGATCCCAAAGAGGTTTGGGCATTAATAACCTTCCTGTTCTATGCCGCATTTTTGCATTTTCGATTATCGAGAGGCTGGCAAGGCGAAAAATCAGCCTGGCTCAGTGTGATTGGCTTTGTTATTATCATGTTTAATTTAATCTTCGTTAATTTGGTTATTGCCGGTTTGCATTCATACGCATAACGTTTTAAAAGAGGTGTCCTCAAAAGCATAGCTTTTAAGGAGAGGGCACTGAAAAAGTCCCTTTTAAAAAAGCTGTTTTCGCAATTTTTGTGCTATCTGAGAAAGTGAGTCGTTGATCTACGCTCCAGGAGGCTCACTTTCCGCGGGGCGGGCGGTGAGCCTCCTTGACGCTCTAGTGTCTGCGGGGTCTCACCTGTCCCGCTAGTCCCGCAGGAGTCTAGTATCTGCATCTTGAGTAAGCGGTGCTGAGGAACACCCATATATTAGGTGTTCCGAATCTCGCACCTTCCGCTCCAATCAACTTTATTGCCGACGGTGCATGTCATTCAGAGAAAGACAAACAAAAATGCAGAACCACTCACAATTATTGAGGGTTTCTGCATTTTTTAATTTATAATCGGTTCCGATACTTTCAAAACAACAGTTATTAAAGCTAACCCCTTCTACGATCCTTTTCTTATCAGGGAATCTGAATGATGGGAAAGCTGCCGAGCACCTATCTCTCCCTTCGTTGAGATATAAAATGATGGATGCAGGGTATGAATTATGAACTCATCTAGCCTGTATGGGAAATGTCGTTCATAGGTGTTATGAAAGCCCAAAGCCGGTAAAAAAATAAGGCTCTGTTCATTAAAATGTCAAATTGGGGCCATCCACCTTTATTTTATTGAAAGCCCAAGTTTACTTTATGGACACAAATTGATTACAATGAGGATATAGACAAGATGATCCGACTGTTACATACAGTATGTTATATTGAGCAAGGAGGCACTATGTTGGACAATGAAAATGCAGTTGTTTTAGTCGTTGATGATGAAGAACGGATTCGCAGATTGCTTAGAATGTACTTAGAACGTGAAGGTTATGTCATCGAAGAAGCTGAAGATGGCGAAACGGCATTGGAGATGGCGGTTAATAACGATTATGATCTCATCCTGCTTGACTTGATGCTGCCGGGGATGGATGGCATTGAGGTGTGTGAGAAGCTAAGGGACAGTAAAGCAACTCCTGTTATTATGCTGACGGCAAAGGGTGAAGAGGCTAACAGGGTACAAGGATTCGAAGTAGGAACAGATGATTATATTATCAAACCGTTCAGCCCGCGTGAAGTTGTTCTGCGAGTCAAAGCGCTGTTGCGCCGCTCTTCAAAAACTAAGTTTTTGGAAACAGACACCACGGCGAAAAATGTCCTTGTTTTTCCGCATTTGACCATTGACCATGATGCACATCGTGTGACGGTCAATCAGAATGAGGTAAATTTAACGCCAAAAGAATATGAATTATTATACTATCTTGCTCACTCTCCTGATAAAGTCTTTAACCGTGAAGAGTTGCTTAAGGATGTATGGAATTACGAGTTTTTCGGTGATTTGAGGACAGTGGACACCCATGTCAAACGGCTCCGGGAAAAATTAAACCGCGTATCTGAAAAGGCGGCGAATATGATCGTCACAGTATGGGGTGTCGGTTATAAATTTGAGGTGGGTACGGATTGATGATCTGGCGGAGTGTTGTCGGCAAACTTTGGCTGACCATTCTTTTGCTCGTATCCGTCGTCTTGTTTTTTTTAACCGTCCTGCTGCTGCAATTCTTTGAGAATTTCCATGTAGGTGAAGCAGAGAACCAAATGAAACAAATAGCCTTAAAGGTATCCGATATTGTTTCAAGCAGCAACGAGTCAAAGGAATCGTTATTAACATCTTCCGAGATCGTTGATTCCCATTCGGCAAGAGCGGTTATTATTGGGAACGATTCTTATTGGGTGTCACCTAATGAAAATAATCTTCCTAAACTTCCAAAACGTTTTTTTGAAAAAGATGACACATTAAGCAGAGCACAGACGCTAAAAGGAAATAATTATGTTGTCAAACAGGGTGATTTTCCAATAAAAGTGAATGGCGTCGTGTCACACAGCCGGATGATGGTCGTCGGGGTTCCTATTAAATTCAGTAATGGCCACCACGGTGCGGTCTATGTGTTCCAATCTCTTGATGTGATTCAGGATACAACAAATAATGCAAAAAAGCTGATATATATCAGTGCTTTTATTGCGATTATCCTAACAACTTTTTTTGCCTTTTTCCTGTCAACAAGAATAACCGCGCCGCTCCGCAGCATGCGTGAAGCAGCATTACAGGTTTCACAAGGTAAATTCGATACCGAGGTCCCTGTTTTAACAAAGGATGAAATTGGCGAACTTGGTACAACCTTTAATAGGATGGCCGGGCAGTTAAAGCAGAACCTGACAGCATTGAATCAGGAAAAAGAACAATTGTCAGGGATATTGGAGAGCATGGCTGACGGTGTTATGACCTTTGATCGAGAGGGTCAATTGCTTATTCTTAATCCCCCGGCAAAACGATTTCTGCACGCTTGGCGCTATGAAGACGGAGAGGGACCCGCCCCTGATCAAAAAATACCAGAACCCGTTCAAGCCTTGTTCCATACAGCGGTGACAACAGAGAAAAAGGACGTAGCTGAAGTCTCATACCAAGGCCGTTCTTGGGTGATTGTCATGACCCCTCTTTATGATCAGGCTGTTGTCCGCGGGGCTGTCGCTGTGCTGCGTGACATGACTGAGGAAAGACAGCTTGATCAATTAAGGAAAGGCTTTATCGCAAATGTAAGCCATGAATTGCGGACACCGATCGCCATGCTGCAGGGATACAGTGAAGCGATTGTTGATGATGTCGCCGAAACGGCGGAAGACAAAAAGGAAATGGCCAAAATTATTTATGACGAATCACAACGGATGGGGCGGCTTGTCAATGAATTATTAGATTTGGCCAGACTTGAAGCAGGCCACTTCCAACTCAATCAAACGGAGGTCGAGCTAGGGGACTTCTTTATGAAAGCTGTCCATAAATTTAAAACGCTAGCAAAGGAAGAAAACATCCTGTTGACACTTAATGGTCCTGAACACCCGGAATCCACCTTGACATTTGATCCTGACAGAATTGAGCAGGTTATCACTAACCTTGTCGATAATGCCATTCGCCATACTTCCAAAAATGGCACTGTCACAGTTGATGTTGAAGAAAATGAAAATGGTGTTGTTGTTAAAGTTCATGACACAGGATCGGGAATTGCCCAGGAGGACTTGCCTTTTGTGTTTGAGCGTTTCTATAAAGCAGACAAAGCTAGAACAAGAGGGAAATCCGGTACGGGGCTCGGCCTCGCTATTGCAAGGAACATTGTTGAGGCTCATGAAGGCAAGATCATAGTGAACAGCAAAATGGGAGAGGGAACGACATTTACGTTCTTTTTACCACGAAAGATGAAGAAACCCGCGACAATTTGACGATTTTAATTGGTTAATAATACACGGTGTGCTATGATAAAAAATGGAAAAATAAATAATCATTCGAAAGTAAGGTGCAGTATTGCTTAATAGGGAATTTGGTGCGAAACCAAAGCTGTCCCCGCAACTGTTAGTGCTGACGATATGGATGAACCACTGCACGAAAGAGTGCGGGAAGGACCATAAAGGCTAAAGGCACGAGCCAGTAGACCTGCCTGACTTCAATCATCGTTTCATGATCTTCGGGGATTTGAGATTCTTAAGCGGCTGTTACGATTCATGTGAACATGTTTAACAACCATCATAACTTGCCCGAGAACCTCATCCTATGTCAGGGATGGGGTATTTTTTTGAAGGAGAGAAATCTATGAAAAGAACTAGTCTAATTTTTATGTCTCTTTTGTTTGTTTTAACACTAATCCTGTCGGGATGCAGCGGTGCACAGGATCACAAAGATCAATCCGCTGACAAAGGAAAAACCGGACAAAACAATCAATTCCCAATGACTATTAAGGACGCTTCAGGGAAAAAAGTAACGATAGAACATCAGCCAAAAAGGATTATTCCTCTTGTTCCGAGCAATACGGAAATTGTTTATGCGCTTGGACTTGGTGATCATGTTGTCGGTGTGACAGATAATGATGACTATCCTGCTGAAGTCAAGGAAAAACCGAAAGTCGGCGGTTATCAGTTAAATATTGAAAAGATTTTATCACTAAAGCCTGACCTTGTTCTTGCTCAGCAGCTTTTGGGCAAACAACAGATTCACAGGCTCAGACAATCTGGTCTGAATGTCTTTGTCGTTAAGAATCCAACATCTTTCAAAGAATTATATGGGTCGATTCAAATGATCGCCAAAATGACTGGAACCGGGAAGAAGGGTGACGAAGTCATTTCTGGTATGAAGTCAAAAATAAAAAACGTACAAGAGAAGTTGGCGAAAAGACCTCACCCAGACAAACAAAAGAAGGTATGGGTCGAAATTTCCGGACCTCCGGAAATTTACACAACAGGCAAAGGCACATTTATGGATGAGATGCTGAATAAAATTGATGCAAAGAATGCTGCAGAATCATTATCAGGTTTTCCAAAAGTATCGGAAGAACAGGCAGTAAAGTATAACCCCGACGTGATTGTTCTGACATATGGCGGTGCTAAAGATATCAAAAAGGTTGAAGACCGCAAAGCTTGGAATCAAGTTTCAGCTGTTAAGCATCATCACGTCTATACCATTGATGAAGGGATCATTTCAAGACCTGGTCCAAGGATGGCAGAGGGAGTCGTTCAACTTGCAAAAAAAGTCTATCCGGACGCGTTTAAATAGATTATCGCGTTATACGATATCAATATTACTAGCATTATTAATAATTGTATTAGCCACAGCAATCGGGAGTGTACCACTCCCTTTTTTATCTGTCATAAATAGTATCGCTCATCACCTGTTTGGGGCGAGTATTTTGGATGTGAACCGGACAAATGACAATATTATATGGCTGATTCGCCTTCCGAGAGTCCTGCTCGCATTTCTTGTAGGCGCATCACTGTCGGCGGCAGGCTGTGCCTTGCAGGGACTTTTGCGCAATCCGTTAGCCGATCCCTACACTCTGGGTGTTTCTTCAGGTGCATCGGTCGGGGCGGTTTTTGTGATTTATACTGGTTTTACCCTTCCGTTTGCCGGAGTATACACATTGCCGATCATAAGCATTTTGGCAGGCGGTGCAACGTTAATTGTTATACTGGGATTGACCAGGATGATTAATAGAGGGATGACCGTAGAAATTGTCATATTGGCAGGAATCATCACGAGCTCCTTTTTAGCATCGCTTGTCTCGCTGATGGTGGCGTTATCCGATAAAAATTTAAAGAACATTGTGTCATGGCTGCTTGGAAGTGTTGCCATGAAGGGCTGGTCATATCTTTGGATCCTCATCCCTTTTGCCGCTATTGGCTTCATTCTTTTGCTAATGAATCGTTCCGAGTTAAATTTACTTTCAGTCGGAGAAGAAAATGCACACTATCTCGGGTTATCCATTAAGCAGAGAAAGGCTGTTATTCTCATTGCGGCGACTTGTCTGACAGGAGCGGCAGTGGCAGTTTCAGGGACGATTGGGTTTGTCGGCTTGGTTATCCCTCATATGCTGAGATTAATATGGGGACCAAATTACCGTGATTTATTAGCCCTTTCGTTTATTAATGGCGGGACTTTTCTTACGGCAGCTGATCTTGTCTCTAGAACAATTATTGCACCAACCGAATTACCTGTGGGTGTCATTACTTCAATTATTGGCGCGCCTGTCTTTGCCGTGATTTTAGTCTACCAACGAAGAAAAGGGGGCGTTTAACCGATGCTCACCGGCAAAAACTTAACGATTAAATACGACCATTTTACAGCAGTAAAAGATGTTAGCTTTGAGGTTAAGCCAGGTGAATTTTTTGGCATCGTCGGACCGAATGGCAGCGGCAAATCAACACTGTTAAAAGCTGTGAGCGGTCTGTTGTCTTATGAAGGGACAATAATGGTTCGGGATGAAAATATTAAGACATATTCTTCCAAAAAAAGGGCGCAGAGCATCGCCGTCCTGCCCCAGAGAATCGAACTCTCCTTTTCATATCGTGTCATTGAAATCGTAAAGATGGGAAGGTACGCTTATCAGAAAGGGCTACTCAAGACATGGCTTCCGAAAGATGAAGAAAAAGTCCGGGAAGCTATGGACCAAACCGGCATCGCCCATTTCGCGGAAAGGGATATTCAAACATTGAGCGGCGGTGAGCTTCAAAGGGTTTTTCTCGCAAGGGCATTAGTCCAGGATCCTCTCCTTTTACTTTTGGATGAACCAACCAACCACTTGGATATTTCAAACCAAATCAAACTTTTGGAGCTTATTAACCAACTATCAAGGGATAAGGGTCTTACCATTGTCGCCATTTTCCATGATTTGAATATCGCCGGATTGTTTTGTGATCGGGTCATGATGTTAAAGAAGGGACAGGTCCAAACGATTGACACCCCTCAACAAGCATTGCAGGAAGAGAGACTTAAAGACATATATAATCATGACCTGCTGCGCGGTGACCACCCGACTCTTCCGGTACCGACTATTAATATACAAAGGGAAATGACTAATCGGGCGCAACTTAATTGGGAGCCGGGGGAAGATAATCAGGGACGTTTTACAATCGACTTTAACACTCCGTTAAAAGTAATGGGAAATCAAGGTATGCGGTCAGCATTTGAATGGAAGGACCACATCTGTATTGGTCAGCTTCCTGACCTTAGACTAGTAAAAAAAAGGCATAAGGAATGCTCGATGCTTGTTGGGAAAACAAATGGCAGATCAAATTGCATCGTCCTTCTACTCGATGGGAAAATCACTGAACCTGAATATTTAACCTATTTTCAAACTGTTCTGCTTGAGCTTGCACGCAAAACACCTGATCAAGCCCCAATGCCTATTTATATAGCAGCCACTCAGAAAGGTCATCCAATCGATCCTCAGGAAACCATTTGTTGGATGAAGACATGTTTATAGGGTTTTAACTGTAGAATAACTGAATATATATATAAGAACAAAAATGATTTGCTGTTTCAGCAAAGGGGCGATAGGTATGCCATCACATTTCTTTAGGATGTTATTGTTTGTCATTTTATTAATAACATTGGCTTGGCCTATCTATAGCTTTTTTTATTTTCCTGAATACAAAGTTCCTTTCATCGCATTACTAATCATGCTTATACTCATAGATATGTTTTTAATTTCTGCTATATTTTTTTAACATAAAGAAAACTTGGCTTACGCCTGCGCCTTTAATGGCGGAAGCCTTAGTTGCCCTTATGTGCGTAAGAAAGTTTATACTTTCTTATTAACTGAAAAATCCCCCAATCAAATTGATTGGGGGATTTTTATTAGGATTTTATTTTTGTTCTTGAAAACGTTGTCTTAGAATGATTATCGATGAAAAAAAGGCCATTTGTACTATTTAATAGTTATAAAGTCCTTGTTAATAAATTTAACGACAGGGTCTTTAGTTGTCTTTTTATCAAAAATCTTACAAAAAGAAGGTAATAACGACCATTTACTAGAAATATTTTAATTGTTTGAAAGTCTAATGACGGTGTTTTTTAGGGGGGATAATCAAAAACCGTCAAAAAAAATTATTATTTGGAGGGGATTAGTCAATTGAAACATTGGAAATCTAAATTGAGTGTACCGTTACTGTCAGCAGGACTCGTCTTTAGCGCTGTCGCACCGGCATCCGCAGCGGATAACCATTCGACTGTAAGCGCCAAGGAACCAACAAATGTGCTGGCAAATGGCAAATATCAAAGCGGACCGTTTGATCCAGGCATGGTCAATGAAGACAAATTATTAAAGAGCCTGATTAAGCAAGGTGTGATTGACAAGGATTCATCGAAAAAAACTCAGCAGAAGCAACTAGCTACATATATCAACAAACGTGAAAATAAAACCAAGGCTGAGGTCGATGAAAAAGCAGAAACGAAGGCACAGCTTAAATTAGGGATTAAGCCTGGCAAGACAGAAAAAGCCAAAAAGACAGCAAAAGATAAAAGTAAAAAAGACCCTTCTTTTACAAAAGGAAATGGGCATAAATACGGCCATAAAAATAAACTTCGGAGTATTCGCAAAGATGGCTGGGACGGCAAGGTTAGAAATGATAAGGTGCTGATCCTAAAGATCGACTTCCCTGACTATGCCCATGACAGCATTACAAAAGATGAAACAGATATGTATTATGATAATTATACCAAAGAACATTTCCAAAATATGATCTTTGGGAAAAACGGTTATAAAGGACCGAACGGCAATAATTTAATGAGCATGAAGCAATTTTATGATCAACAATCAGGCGGCAGCTATACCATTAGCGGTGAAGTTGCAGGCTGGTATACAGCGAAACATCCCGCCGCGTATTATGGCGGCAATGATCCTCAATCCGGAAGCGATAGGGATGCCAGGTCTTTAATCAAAGAGGCTTTGGATGATGCAGCCAAGGATCCTAACATCAATTTAAGTGATTACGATAAGTACGATCGGAACGATATGGACGGTGATGGCGTCTACAACGAGCCAGACGGCATTATTGACCACCTTATGGTCATCCATTCAGGTGTCGGTGAAGAAGCAGGCGGCGGAAAGCTAGGTGCTGACGCGATCTGGTCCCATCGCTGGAATCTAGGAAACTACTACCAAATTCCTGGAACATCCACTGATTTCCCATACACTGACAAACTGCTCGCTTTCGACTATACGATTGAACCTGAAGATGGTGCGGCCGGTGTTTTCTCACATGAGTATGGCCATGATTTAGGCCTTCCTGATGAATACGACACTATTTACTCAGCCAACTCAGTCGGTGAACCGATTGCATACTGGTCCATTATGGCGAGCGGCAGCTGGGCAGGTGATGTACCGGGTACTGAACCGTCAAGCTTCAGTCCATATGACAAGGAATATTTGCAGTCAACCATGCCTGAAGCAAACTGGCAAAAAGGCATTAAAGTTAATGTTAATGATCTGTCGAAAAAAGGACAAACTGTGTTCCTTGATGAATCAAGTGTCAAAGGAACAAATGAGGATGCTGTAAGAGTTAATCTTCCTGAAAAGAAAACTGAAGTCAATACCCCAGCAAGCGGCTCAAAGGAATTCTTCAGCGGCAGTGCAAATGATATCGATCATTCAATGAGCACAACGGTTGATTTAACGAACGCATCAAAAGCTGAACTGACCTTTAAGGCTTGGTACCAAATTGAACAAGATTTTGACTATGCTTATGTTGAAGTGAAAGACGGCGACAAATGGGTGCCGATCCACGGCAACATCTCAACGATGACTAACCCTAATGACGCTAACCTTGGACATGGGATTACGGGATCATCCGATGGCTGGGTTGATGCTTCATTTGATTTAAGCGCTTACGCCGGCAAGAAAATTGAATTACGATTCCGCTATATCGGCGACCCAGGTGTTGCTCTGGCAGGATTCTATGCTGACGATATTAAAGTCACAGCTGACGGAAAAAATGTCTTGAGCGATGGTGCTGAAGGCGACAGCGGATTCGATCTGAACGGCTTCACGGTAAGTGACGGCAATAAATACTCTGAACAGTATTACCTTGTTGAATGGCGCGGCAAAGACGGTGCCGATCAAGGCCTGCAGCATATCCGCCGCGGCAACTCGCTGATGACTTACAATCCTGGAATGGTCGTATGGTATGTTGACAACAGCTATACTGACAACTGGGTAGGCAACCATCCTGGTGACGGCTTCCTGGGTGTTGTTGACGCTCACCAACAAATTGCCAAATGGAGTGACGGTTCACTCGCATCTACAAGGTATCAGATTGAGGATGCTGCCTTCTCCTTGGATAAAACCAATAAGGAATTTCTTGATTACCGAGACCTTCTTGGTCTTACATTAACCAAAAAGAAAGAGCGCCCAGTTCCTGTATTTGATGATTCCAGGGACTACAGCGATAAAGGCATGATCTATGCGGGAAGAAACATCCCAGAATTCGGACTTAAGATCAATGTTCTTGCTGAAAGCAAAGACAAATCCGTCGGCGCAATCCAGCTTTCTAAGAAATAAAGAGCATTAAAAGAACCCGCTCTAGAGCGGGTTCTTTAATATTTATCAGGGTCGCCGTCAAATGGTTGATCGGCCACTCGAATGGAATCAGTCGGACAGCCTTCGAACGCATCGATCATATCGTCCATAAGCTCCTCTGGTACTTCTTGTATGCCTTTGTTTTCATCTAGAAGGCAAAAGGCGATGCCTTCCTCATCATAATCATATATATCAGGAGCTGATGCCCCGCATGCCCCGCATGCGATGCATGTCTCAATATCTACTATTGTATATTTACTCATGATGTTTTAGCCTCCTTAGAGCAGCGTCTATCATCCATTGTATAATAGAAGTCTAGAGTTGACACGTTTTCTTGTCGAAAAATACCCTTTAATAGTATAAAATATGATTATGTTTTAAGCTTAGGAGATAAGAACATGTCTTTTACTGCATATTTCTTTTTAACTTTAATTCATCATTTTAAGGGTGAACGTTCAATTTCCGGAATCTATCATTTATTAAAAGGGAAAAAGTCCGCACAGACAATTCAGGACAGCGTGTTATTCAATGTTCAGCCCTTTTTTCAATCACTTGAAGTGATCACTAGGCAAGACCTGAACAAAATGTGTAATGAATGCGAGCAATCTAACTTGATACAATCAGTTGGTGACGGCCATTTCCGTCTTACACTAAGCGGTCTGGCTTATATGAATGAAGCAGGTGAACATTTCCAGCTCCCAAGCGGATTGGCTTATTTTCACCATTCAAGCACCGCCAAACGCTTTTGGAAGCGACTGAAATTAACGGTGCAAACGATGTCTAACTTGATTCGGGATGAAGGGCGCTTTCTTCCGGTTACAAATGATAAAGAACCGCTTGAGTGGACGAAACGATTTCTAAAGAAAGCAAAATTAGACAGACAAGAACTTGCTGCACAGCTACTAAATGAGCTGCAAAACAGTTTACAAACACGTCCTAATATTGAAGCAGACATTTTTGTTCTTCAATTATCAGGATACAAACAAACCGGTTTAACCTTGATGCAAGCCTCTGAGCTGCTAAATATTGATTATTATGAAGCAGCAGTGCTCATGACATCTTGTTTGAGAGCAGTAAGTCAGGAGATTAATGATGGGAAGGATAACTACCCTTTGCTAAGTCGCTTTTTGGAAAAGTCAGATAGCAAAGGTTTAACAGCTTCAACCCATAAAACACTGACCTTTATTAAGAAGGGGTTAACGATCCAGCAAATTGCCCAGTACCGGCGCTTAAAGGAAAGTACAATTGAAGATCATTTAGTTGAAATCGCCATGTATATGGAAGATTTTGATATTAATACATTTGTTTCCAGGGAGGTTTATCATAGGGTAAAGACTGTTTTGGAACAACAATCTATTAAACGCTTGAAACCTATTAGAGATATAGCGGGCAGCGATATAAGTTATTTTCAAATTCGGCTTGTCATGGCAAAAGAAAGTGTGGGTAAACATGATTGACACTATTCTCAAGGAAACATTTGGATATGAGCGTTTTCGCGAGGGTCAAAGAGAAGTCATTGAAGACGTCCTCAAAGGCTATGACGTCTTCGCTATGCTTCCGACAGGCAGCGGTAAATCACTATGTTACATACTGCCAGGGTATGTACTGGACGGTTTGGTTCTGATTGTGTCACCGCTTTTGTCATTGATGGAAGATCAGGTCCAGCAAATCAGAATGCTTGGGGAAAAGAAGGTTGCTGCACTTAACAGCTTTTTAACCCCGCAAGAAAAAGATGATGTGCTAAATAGCATCCGCTTCTTGCGCTTCCTGTTCGTTTCACCGGAAATGCTGCAAAATAATCTTTTGATTAATAGGTTGTCCATGCTAAAACTCAGCCTGTTTGTCATTGATGAAGCGCATTGTATCTCGCAATGGGGCCATGAATTCCGCCCTGATTATTTGAAGCTTGCGCAAATTAGAGAAGCGGTTGGCAAGCCGCCATGCCTTGCCCTGACAGCGACTGCTAATCCTAAAGTCAGACAAGATATACTCAATTATTTGGACTTTAAGGACGACCGTCAGCATATATATAGCGTTGACAGAAAAAATATTTCGTTATTTGTGGACAAGCTTGCAAATGTTGAGGAAAAGATTAAAAGAACAATCAAGATCATATCGTCACAGCCATCACCAGGAATTATTTACTGCTCGACGAGGGACTGGACGGAACGTTTGGCAAACCAAATCAGGATGAAGACAGACCTCCATGTCGCTTATTATCATGGCGGATTATCATCGGATGACCGCTTAGCTATTCAATATCAATTTTTAAATGATCAACTTGATATCATTTGCTGTACGAATGCTTTTGGTATGGGGATTAATAAGCCGAATGTTCGTCTTGTTCTTCATTTCCATTACCCTAAGCATATGAATGCCTACATACAAGAAATCGGCAGGGCCGGACGCGACGGGCTGCCAAGTGCAGCAGTAACCCTTTATACTGATGAGGATGACCTCCTGCCACAGGCATTGATTGAAAAGGAATATCCTGACCAACCGATGCTGCTAAGAATATTAAATAGGATGGAAGCCACTGGTGCCAAAGCGGGAACAAAAGGATGCTTTAGCATAATGATGGAGGAGGGAGCAAGTGAAACGGCAGCCCGTTTTTTAACTTATCAGCTGACGAAAGTTTTCCCGGAGGAGCATAAGAGCGAAGAGTTATTTTCGAAAATTGACCAAACCATTAAGCTTAGGAAACAAAAGAAGATCTCTGAACTTTATGAGGTCAAACGGTGGCTGGCGACGACGGATTGCAGACGTGAGGCATATCTCAATAGCTTCCAAGAAAAGTTATCTGATAAGGTTCCCTGTTGTTGTGATGCTTGTGGCTGCTTGCTGGATGATTTTGTGAAAGTTGATCCTGTTATAAAAGAGACGCAAAGGATCGGATGGCAGGTAAGATTACGGAAACTTTTGGGCCTGGATAAGATTGACCATGAGTAATGATGGCATGTTAAGTCAAATGACCGACAGAGAGGTTATTAAAACACTCTATTTATCCCAGGGACTTGTCATACTGGCGGGTATTGCCTATTACTTTATTTTTTTCCGAGATGCATCTCTTTTCATGTCACTTTGGATTTTCAACTGGAAGAATGTCATTTTGCTTGGCTTTGGCACCTCAATCGTTATCGTTATTTTGGAATGCATCATCGATAAAATGGTACCTGAAGCATGGTATGATGACGGCGGTATTAATAAACGAATGTTCAAGGCTTTATCATATCCACAGATTTTCGTATTAATGGCTGTAGTGGCTATAGCTGAGGAATGTGTATTCCGCGGTTTAATTCAGACACAATTTGGTTTAACGGCAGCAAGCCTCTTTTTTGCCCTAATCCATGTCAGATATATTAAGAAGCCTTTATTGCTGACGACCGCAATTGTTCTCGGATTTTATTTAGGCTGTTTATTTTTGATCACAGAGAGCCTGCTTGTTCCAATCATTGCACACTATACGATCGATGTTCTTCTTGGCATTATCCTTAAAAGGCAGTTGAAGAAACAGGAGGGATAAAGGATGGAGCAGGAAAATAATCAAATCCAAACAGAGGAATTTGACCAATTCCCTTCCAGATTAGACAGGCATCGTAAAAAAGGAATCTTAAGGAAAAGAGCAAAATCACAACATGAAGATGAACATTCTGAAAAGAAAACAATAAAAACCCCTGAATTTATTTTCTCAAATATCATTTTATGGGCGTTTATCGCAATGGTATCTTTTATCCTTATTTTCGTTATATCATCATATAATTAGGCTTCCTTGTCCTAAAATAATGGGTCCAATCATATTTTAGGAACAAGGGGGAGAGATCGGATGCAGGAGCTTAAAAACTTGAGAGATGAGGGCATGGTGCCTGAATTGACATATGACATTTTGTTGAAGCTGATCAAGCGCAAAGATAAAGAGGCTAAATACAAGAAGATTAGAACGTTTTGGGGCTTTTCTTTGATTATTATTTATACAATTCTGCTATACTACCTTTTTTACTTCAAATTATCTGGATCCAGCCAGTTGCATCAATTAAGCTCGATCTTGGCCGATCCGTTTGTTTTATTGCTCGCTATTGTTGCCATCGGACTAACCGTAATCTGGGTAACGATTCAAAAAAAGTATGATGATGCAGATGATGATTATAATGATTTAAGAAAAGAAGTAATTGACCGCCATTTTGAGCTTTGGTATAAACAGCTTGACGGCAGAGGAAAACGTGAGGTTCTGGCTTTACTTGATAAAAAGAAAGATATTAACTTATATCATAAATAATCACCTGCAAAGAAAAGATGCCTCCTGTGCAGGCATCTAAAAGATTCTCTTTTTGCCTTGTTCCTCTTTAAGAATTTCGACAGCCTCGCGAAACCGTTGTGAGTGAATGATCTCCCGCTCCCGAAGAAAAGTGAGAGAGTCATTAATAAAGGGATCGTCAGACATATTAATAATCCACTGATAGGTCGCGCGGGCCTTTTCTTCGGCAGCGATATCTTCATACAAGTCTGCTATCGGATCACCCTTTGCCTGAATGTATGTTGCAGTCCAAGGGGCACCTGCGGCATTTTCATAATATAAAGCCTTGTCGTGATTGGCATAATGCGCACCAAGGCCCGCCTCCTTTAATTGTTCCGGCGTCGCATCCTTAGTTAGTTTATAGACCATCGTTGCAATCATTTCCAGATGAGCGAACTCTTCTGTTCCAATATCATTTAACAAACCAATAACTTTATCAGGGATCGTATATCTTTGGTTAAGATAGCGAAGGGCTGCAGCTAGTTCACCGTCCGCACCGCCATATTGCTCAATAAGAAATTTTGCTAGTTTTGGATTACAGGTGCTGACTTTAACAGGATATTGAAGTTTCTTTTCGTAATACCACATCTGCCTGCATTCACTTCCTTCCTGGTTTCCATTAAATGATCATACTTGCCATGGCCAAGGAGTATCATTCCATTTCCATGGATAACTTGAATAACTATGGCCAAATTGATCTAGCGGCCCAAATTGTTCCTCAAATCGGTCCCTTAATTCACGGCTTTTTTTGGAAAATGTGTTGAATTGCTTTAACGCCTCCAGGTCATCGGGATGGGTATCTAAGTACAAATTCAACTCAACAAGGACAAAATCAACCGTTTGCAGTTCCTCAAGCATGTCATAATATGCTTTTGGAAGGTGGGTCTCTGTCATGAGATGCTTCACTCCCTTTTATTTTTTTCATAGGGGCTGGTATAAGGCGAGTATAAAGCAGGCCATAGCGTCCCTTTTTTCAGCGCTTCGGACGGCTGATACTGGTCTAGGCCTTTTGGTTGGAATCCCAAATATAATTGTGCAGGTGTCTCATATGTCTTTGTTTTAATTGGGGGGCACGGGTCAAACGGACTAATATACGGATGATATGATTTTCGATGGGTTGGCAATCCGGAAACCTCCTCCTGTAAAATCGTCATCATTGATGATATATGCTTAGACAGCTTGGCAAATGTCCAGCTTATGTTTCGGCAATAGAAAATGGGAAGTTTAGGATTTTAAGTATTAAAGAAGGGAAATAGACAATAGGCTTGTATTAGTTTGTAAATGTTTCTAAGCCTTTTCATACAAATATGTATGGGAGGGTTTGTTTTATGAAAAGAATCGTCTGGTTAATGGTCGCCATATTAAGTGCTTATCGTGCAAATGTCATCATTCCTGAAAATGAATCCATTTCCTTTTATTTATCGTATTATATCCTTAATCCATACAATTTTTTTATCGTTGCTGTATTCCTGTTATTTGCGGTTTTAATTTTTTCTTACACTTTAAGAGAAACTCTCAGTATAATGGTGAATGATCATACTTTTGCAGCAGCTGCCATCGATATCCTTATTTTTGTCGGGGGCATTATTTTCCTGGCAAGGCTTCATATTATTGTGGCTGGCTTATTGATCATATGTCCAGGTATTCACCTCCTTTTGTCTTTAGATAAGGTTAAAGAGAGGGATCGGCAAAGGGGGTAGGATGATTATTTTGTGGCTTATTATTATTTCCGCTTTGTTGATGATCATCTTAGGGGCGGGTCTGATCTTTATGTATCTTGAAGCTCATCGGGACAGAATCATAAAGCATTTTGTAGCCATCGACCATTTACCTCATGCCTTTCATCATTTCAGGATATTCTTTATATCTGATATTCATCGGCGTGAGATTACTTCGGATTTATTGAATGCTATAAAGGAAAAGCCCGATCTCGTTATCATTGGAGGTGACTTAACTGAAAATGGCGTCCCATTTGAAAGGGTCGAAGAGAATGTCAAAAAACTGACATCACTTGGCCCAGTCATTTTTGTATGGGGAAATCATGATATACAGGTTGATCGGGAAAAATTTCTGGAAATATTAAAGAAACATGGGGTTAAAATAGTTGAAAATGATACTTATGTCGTGTCATCGCAATCTTCACATTTGAATTTAGTCTGTGTTCACGATGCGACGAATGAACTCGACGATTTGGACCGGGCCATCATGATGAAGAAAGCAGGTCCCATCATCCTGATTAGCCATAACCCGATCATAAAAAATCAAATAAAAGAAGATGATAATATATCTCTTATCGTCAGCGGCCACACACATGGAGGGCAGATTCGTCTTCTCGGATGGGGACCTAGGGAAAAGGGGGGTGTTAAGAAGGTGTTATCAAGCACTTTAATAATCAGCAATGGTTATGGTACAACTCGGTTGCCATTAAGATTTGGCGCACCGCCTGATACACTATTTTTAGAATTGGTCCATAACCTGTGTAAATTGGTGTGAAAACAATGGTTTTGGCTTGTACACTGACAGAATCACGTTGTATACTACATTAAAGCCATCCGTTTATTAACACTCTTAGGTGGCGGAGCATAGAATACAAAAAGAGTTCGCTTATGGTAAGGAGGACGATAGGATGCGGTTGGAGCGATTAACTGGCGACAAGATCAAAATATTTTTAACATTTGACGATCTTAACGAACGCGGCATATCTAAAGAAGATATGTGGCATGATTTACCTAAGGTGCAACAGCTGTTTCGCGACATGATCATGGAAGCCGATGATGAACTTGGCTTTCAGGCTGAGGGTCCAATAGATGTTGAAGTGTTTTCCTTACCTGCCCAAGGGATGGTAGTCATCGTCTCCAAGTCTCTCGACCATGAGATGTTTGATGATGATCATGATGAATTTATCGAAATGCAGGTTACATTAGATGAAAGCTGTGAAATCCTATACAAATTTGATGATTTTGAAGATGTCGTCTCCCTTTCACACAAATTATATGATTTAGGTGTTACAGAGGGGGCGCTTCATCTATTCGAAGGAAAGTATTATTTAAGCTTTGAAGAAGAAGAATACTTTATTGACCTTGATCTTCTGATCGCTGTCCTAGCTGAATATGGGAATACGTCGACAATGACAAGCCATCGTTTGTTTGAATATGGCAAAGAAATCATATCGGACCATGCCATCAGACAACTTTATACGTATTTTGTTGAAAGAAAAACCTCACAGTGACATTTGTGAGGTTTTTACTGTATGATAATGTATATGTAAAATTGAAAGCTTTTATGTGTGAGAAGTGCCTGTATAATGGGCACTTTTCGGCCGAACTTAGCGAAATTATATTAAGTTAATTTAACAGCACCAAGGAGGTTTGTCATGGAAATAGCGGTTATTTATGGGGGGACATCTTCCGAAAGGGATGTCTCTTTATCCACGGGCAAAGGCGTTATCGAGGCTTTGCGAAGAAAGGGATATACAGTAACAGGAATAGATTTTAATCCTGAGGAATTATCACCAATCATTAACCTAAAGGCGGATCTCGCTTTTATCGGTCTCCATGGAAAATATGGAGAGGACGGAAGCATTCAAGGCCTCCTCGATATTCTAAATATCCCTTACGTTGGTTCAGGTGTCATGGCTTCTGCACTTGCTATGGATAAATCAAGGGCGAAAATTCTTTTTGATGCTGCCGGCATTCCTACTGCCAAAGGGACCGTTGCATGTTCGGGACATAGTTTAACAGCATCGCCGTATGGGTATCCTGTTGTTGTTAAACCAAATCGGGAAGGGTCGACGATTGGACTCACGATCGCTGAAGACGATACAACTTTTCAAAAGGGATTAGAGGCGGCATTAGAATTTGATGATCATGTTCTTATCGAATCGTTTGTTTCCGGAAGGGAACTGACTGTGTCTGTCATTGATCATGGTAATGATGTTGAAGCACTGCCTGTTATTGAAATTGTACCAAAAAACAAATACTACGATTATGAAGCAAAATATGAGCCTGGTATGAGTGAACATATTGTCCCTGCAAGGCTTGATGATGACATAACGAAGAAGCTGAAGGAATGGTCTGTTAAGGCGCACAAAGAGCTTGGTTGCAAGATCTATTCAAGGGTTGATTTTATCCTCCCGAATGATGGCAGTGATCCAATCATTCTTGAAGTTAATACGCTGCCCGGAATGACGCCCACAAGCCTGTACCCTGATGCCGCAAGGGCTGTGGGCTTATCATACGATGATATGGTTGATCGATTGGTTAAGCTGACTCTTAATAATGCGGTTGCAAAGTTATAATCAATAGGGGGTTGTTTTACTCCCCCCTTTATATATTCCTTACAATTTAAATTTGTAATAGAAAGAAAATATAAAAAACATCTTTTTTGAACACATGTATTGAAATATGGCGGCAAATTCACTATAGTTAATGTGTGAAAATGCTCCTTGCAAAAGGACATCATTATTTATAATTAAACATAACCAATAAAATTCTGTTATTAGATGCAGATGAAGGTAAAGTCACAGGAGGGTAATAAAATGGTAGCCAATAATGACTCCGACCAACCAAAAGTTGGGAAAGAAAAGCTTGATGTACTTGAATCCACACAAACAGTTATTCATGAAGCGCTGGATAAATTAGGTTATCCGGGTGAAGTTTATGAGCTGTTAAAAGAACCAATTCGAATGTTTACTGTAAGAATCCCAATTAAAATGGACGATGGTTCGATTAAAATTTTCACAGGCTACCGAGCGCAGCATAACGATGCAGTTGGACCAACAAAAGGCGGCGTTCGCTTTCATCCAAATGTTACCGAAACTGAGGTGAAAGCGCTCTCAATTTGGATGAGCCTTAAAGCCGGAATCGTCGATCTTCCATATGGCGGCGGTAAAGGCGGTATCATTTGCGACCCAAGGGAAATGTCATTTTCTGAATTAGAAAAGCTTAGTCGCGGATATGTAAGAGCAATTAGTCAAATCGTTGGCCCAACAAAAGATATCCCGGCACCCGACGTCTTTACAAACTCACAAATAATGGCATGGATGCTGGATGAATACAGCCGAATCAGGGAATTTGATTCACCAGGGTTTATAACGGGTAAACCGGTTGTTCTCGGTGGTTCTCATGGACGGGAATCAGCAACTGCAAAAGGAGTCACCATTTGTATTCGTGAAGCAGCAAAGAAACGCGGCATTGAAATGAATGGCGCTCGCGTCGTCGTTCAAGGCTTCGGTAATGCTGGTAGCTTTTTAGCCAAATTCATGCATGATGCAGGAGCAAAAGTAGTCGGCATTTCCGATGCGTACGGGGCCCTTCATGATCCTGAAGGACTAGATATTGATTATTTGCTCGATCGTCGTGACAGCTTTGGCACGGTAACGAAACTTTTCAAGAATACAATAACAAACAAGGAACTGCTGGAACTGGATTGTGATATTTTGGTTCCTGCAGCAATTGAAAATCAAATTACAGAAGAAAATGCTGATAAGGTCAAAGCTGGTATCGTGGTTGAGGCAGCCAACGGACCAACGACACTTGGGGCAACCAAAATTTTAACTGAACGTGGTATATTGCTTGTACCGGATGTTCTTGCCAGTTCGGGCGGTGTGACGGTCTCATATTTCGAATGGGTACAAAATAACCAAGGTTATTATTGGACGGAACAGGAAGTTGAGGATCGTCTCGAAAAAGTGCTTGTGAATGCCTTTAACAGCGTTTACACAACATCCGAAAATCGCAAAGTTAACATGAGACTTGCCGCTTACATGGTTGGTGTTAGGAAAATGGCTGAAGCTTCCAGGTTCCGCGGCTGGATATGAACCTGCACACCATTTAGGCCTAATGTTTGCATTAATTTAAAGCTTCCCCTATGATCATGGGGGAAGCTTTCGTTTTTATAGGAGATGAAGACAATTGAAAGAAGATATCATCATAATTGGTGCCGGTCCTTGTGGGCTATCTGCAGCAATCTTTTTACAAAACAAGGGTTACCGGCCATTAGTCATTGAAAAGGGCAATGTTGTCCAGGCGATTTATCGGTATCCAACCCATCAACAATTTTTTAGTTCCAGTGAAAAATTAGAAATTGGCGACATGCCGTTTGTTATTGAAGAACAGAAGCCCAAACGCAACCAGGCGCTAGCGTATTATAGAGAAGTCGTTAAAAGAAAAAACATTCGCATTCACGCCTTTGAAGAGGTGATCAATGTCAAAAAAACGGGTGACAACGATACGTTTTTCGATGTAACAACCAGAAAACAAAACGGCGTTGAGGGAAGCTATCAAGCCCGCAATATTGTAGTCGCAACAGGCTATTATGATCATCCAAATATGATGGGCATACCAGGTGAAGACAAAGATAAAGTATTTCATTATTTTAAAGAAGCTCATCCTTATTTTGATTGTAACACTCTTGTCATCGGCGGCAAGAACTCAGCGGTGGATGCCGCAATGGCATTGCATAAAGCAGGCGCACACGTTACGTGCATCTACAGAGGCAGTGATTATTCTCCTAGTGTGAAACCCTGGATATTACCTGAATTTCAGGCTTTGGTTAAGCACGATAAAGTAACGATGATATTCGCAGCCGAAATTGAAGAAATCAAGGATAAGTCGGTTATATATAAGAAAAATGATCTAAAACACGAAATAGCAAATGATGTTGTGTTTGCCATGACCGGTTACCATCCTGATCACTCATTCCTAACACGGATGGATGTAGAGATTGAAAGTGAAACTGGAAGACCTGTGTTTCATCCCGATACAATGGAAACGAATGTGGCAGGGATTTTTATCGCTGGGGTCATTGCTGCCGGCAATAATGCAAATGAAATATTTATTGAAAATGGGCGGTTCCATGGCGAGGCCATAGCGAACACCATTCATGAACGAGATAAAGAAAACTTGGCTTTTCGCCAAACCTAAAAACGGCGAAAGCCTTAGTTGAACTTATGTGCGCCAAAAAGTAAGCACCCGTAATGGGTGCTTTAATTTAAGAAAATGTCTTCAAGCTTTTTGTGATCATCGGTTATTTCCAAGGCAACCATCAATTTTAATCTCGCTTTTTGGCCGTTTAATCCGTTGCTGAAAATGACGCCTAATGATTTAAGCTGCTTGCCGCCGCCTTCATAGCCATATATATCCTGCACGATGCCATTAAAGCATCTTGATACGATGACAATGGGAACACCCTTTTTAATTAAGTTATCAAGCTCGGGCATCAGTTCAGGGGGAAGGTTACCCTGACCGAGGGCTTCGATCACCAATCCGTCATACCCCAAATGATCCACAGCTTGCAGAAGATCAGGCTCCATGCCGGCATACGCCTTTAGCAGTGTTGTCTTTTTGTCAAGCTTATTAATGTTATAATTATCCCTGCTTGTTGGATGGTGGTGGAAAAAAACCCCGCGCTTTGTGACGATGCCAATTGGTCCAAATTGAGGGCTTTGAAAGGTTGCAACATTGCTTGTATGTGTTTTGGTTACGTTTTCTGCAGTATGAATGTCATCGTTCAAAACGACTAGCACACCTTTCCCCCTTGCTTCACCTGCTACAGCTGTTTTAACCGATGCAATAAGGTTGTGCGGACCGTCATATCCCGTCTCATTGCTTGAACGCATGGATCCTGTGACGACAACAGGTTCATTCACATCCAGAACAAGGTCAAGAAAATATGCCGTTTCTTCAAGGGTATCGGTGCCATGGGTCAACACAATGCCGTCGTAATTATCCGCTTCCAGCTTTGTTTTGATGAGTCGTGATAATTCGAACATATCCTTTGGTTTCATATGTGGTGAAGGAATATTTAGAAATTGCATTTCGGTTATATCAGCTAAACCCGTTAGTTCAGTCACTGTATGGCTTAATGGATTGCTGTCACCGGGTGTCACAGCGCCTGTCTCCTTATTTTCAGACATGGCGATCGTCCCGCCTGTATGGATAATAAGTATTTTCTTTTTCATAAGTTTCAACTCCTGTTGCGTATATTTCCATAACTAAGATAACATGTTACGATAGAAA
This sequence comes from Scopulibacillus darangshiensis, assembly GCF_004341035.1. Lineage (GTDB taxonomy): Bacteria > Bacillota > Bacilli > Bacillales > Sporolactobacillaceae > Scopulibacillus > Scopulibacillus darangshiensis. The sequence continues at coordinate 136,913 of NZ_SLXK01000002.1, read as the reverse complement.
AAAATAGTGAAATGAGGATGCGTTATGCTGGCCGTTGTTTCTGCAGGTATTGCACCTGGCATCGCGCTTTTATTTTATTTTTACTTAAAAGATAAATATGACACTGAACCGATAGGTATGGTTGTAAAGACCTTTATTTTCGGTGCGCTTATTGTGTTCCCTGTTATGGTTATTCAATACGCATTTAAATCTGAAGGCGTGCTTCAGGGCTTATTTTCTAATGCTTTTATCCTAACTGGATTGCTGGAAGAATTCTTTAAGTGGTTTATTATTATCTATACCGCCTACCACCATGCCGCTTTTAATGAGAGATATGATGGCATCATCTATGCTGTAGCGGTTTCATTAGGGTTTGCAACCGTTGAGAATATCTTCTATTTAACGGCCTATGGCATTAACTATGCATTGATTCGGGCACTTCTTCCTGTTTCCAGCCATGCGTTGTTCGGTGTGATAATGGGTTATTATATAGGCAAAGCAAAATTCTCTAAGAAGAAAAAAACAAACCTTCTAACAGGGTTGATGACTGCGGCGTTGCTTCATGGTTTGTATGATCTCATCCTCCATATTGAATCCGTGTGGCTGTATATCATTATTCCCTTTATGATTTATCTATGGTGGAATGCGCTCAGAAAGGTAAAAATGGCACACAGTCAACACCAGTCTTGGCTTAAAACACATTCAAATAAAATGTTACACAAGGAAAACGGCTGATCGGCCGTTTTTTTATTGCCCAAAACCAAAGGTCTTTCATAATATGCTTTGCATAAAATGTCATCTTTAAGAAAAACTACACTCATAAAAACAACCGCAGATTATGAGGAGGATTGATGATGATTTTGAAGCGTCAACTTTATTTGACGGGTATCCTTTCCCTAATTATCTTAGGCTGGGCATTGTTTGCTGATCAGCCTCAAGATCAGGCAAAGGCATTTTCACCACAGGTCATACAACATGGCGCAACAGGTGATGATGTCATTGAGCTGCAGGCAAGGCTGCAATATATCGGGTTTTATAATGGGGACATAGACGGGATTTTTGGATGGGGAACCTACTGGGCATTAAGAAACTTTCAAAATAAATACGGTTTGAAGGTCGATGGACTGGCGGGAACATCAACCAAGAAAAAACTTGCTTCAGTTTCAAAATATAATGCCAGTTATGTCAAAAGAAACATAAGACAAGGGAATGATTTTACTTACTATGGCGGAACACCGCTGAAGCAACAGAGTTCAGGCACCGCGAACCAATCAAATGGGAAACAAGCCCCTGCTAATAATGCCGGCGGTAACCAAAATAAAGGGAAATACAGTAAAAAAAATCTGCCGGAAGGGTTCTCCCAAAGTGATTTAAACTTAATTGCCAACGCTGTTTATGGTGAATCACGCGGTGAACCATATGTTGGCCAAGTCGCGGTTGCCGCGGTTATTCTAAACCGGATCGACAGCAACAAATTTCCTGACAACGTGTCAGGTGTGATTTTTCAACCTGGCGCTTTTACCGCCGTTGCTGACGGACAAATTTGGTTAACGCCAAATGATAAGGCAAAGCAAGCGGTCATGGATGCCATTAATGGCTGGGATCCTACCCATGGAGCCATCTATTATTTTAATCCGGATACCGCAACTTCAGCATGGATTTGGAGCAGACCACAAATCGAAAAAATCGGAAAACATATTTTCTGCAAATAAATGGAGGTGATGCGTTGTGATCCGTTCAGTGATTATTGGAATCCTGGCCGTAGCTGTTGTCGGTGTTGGTTATTGGGGTTACCAAGAACACAAAGAAAAAAATGCTGTACTTATTCATGCAGAAAATAATTATCAACAATCTTACCATGAATTAACGTATTATGTTGATCAGCTGCAAAATAAAATCGGTACAACTTTAGCTATGAATTCACGTAAATCGATGCGGCCGGAATTAGCGGATGTCTGGCGCCTTTCGGCTTTAGCTCATGGCGCAGTCGGTGAGCTGCCTTTGACGCTTTTACCCTTTAACAAAACGAACGAGTTTTTAACAAATGTAGGAAAATACAGCTACCAGACGGGTGTAAAGGATAAGGGAGACAGCGCCTTGTCAAAGCAAGAATATAATACTCTGGAAAATCTGTACAAACAATCAACGGATGTAGAAAAAGGGCTTAGAAAAGTTCAAAATGTCGTGATGCAAAATCATCTCCGTTGGATGGATGTCGAACTTGCTTTATCTTCGCAAAAGCAAAAAAATGATAATCAAGTTATAGACGGGCTAAAAACCGTCGATGGCAAAGCTGAAACATTTTCAGAGCAGTGGGGCCCGGAAATGAATCAGTTGAACACCGATGAAGAGAAGAAATTCAAAAAGATCAGTGGAAAGCCTGTTGATAAAAACACGGCGGTATTAAGGCTAAAACACTTTTTAAACCTGAATAACACGGATACCATTTCCATTCAAAAAACGGGCAAAGGATCCAATTATCCAGCGTACAATATGACGGTTAAAGATAAGAAAACCGACAATAGCATTGTCGCTTCCGTTACGAAAAAGGGAGGCCATGTCATCTGGTTTATCAAGAATAGACCTGTAAAATACGACAAGCTCAGCTTGCATGAGGCTTCGCAAAAAGCTGAAAGCTTTCTAAAGAAACATGACTTCAAGAATATGACAATGGTAAAAAGTGATCAATATCAAAACATCGGTGTTTTCACCTATGTTAAAAAAGTAGGAGATGTCCGGGTATACCCTGCATCATTAAGGGTCAAAGTGGCACTTGATAATGGTGAGATCATTGCATTAGATGAAACGGATTATCTTATCAACCGGTCGATAGATATTGATATGACACCAAAGATTTCTAAATCCGAGGCACTGAAAGATCTTAATTCAAATATTAAAGTCCAAGAGACTCATCTGGCAATATTCCAAAATGAATCAGGCAACAATATCCTTTGTTATGAACTTCTCGCAACGAAAGGGAACGACACATACCGCATCTTTATCAACGCAAATGACGGCACTCAGGAAAACGTAGAATTACTCACGGATTAACAAAGGGGGAAGGCCAAAAAAGGCTTTCCCTTTTCCTTTAACCATGACATAATTATTCTAAAAGTCAGACTTCCCATATTGCTTTGAGCAAGAACTGCTAATGAGAAAATTAAAGTGATTTATGGTATAGTAATAAACATAATAAGGATGAATAATAGGATGGGAGTTAAAGGTTATTTATGGAAAAAAAGTTTCAAATCGCCATTGATGGTCCGGCTGCAGCGGGAAAAAGTACAGTTGCCAAGCATATTGCAGACCAATTATCTTACATATATATAGACACAGGTGCTATGTACCGAGCTATAACATATAAAGCTTTGCAAGAGAAGGTTGATCTCCATAAGGGTCAGGCATTACAAGAATTGTTAACTGATACGACAATTAAACTTATTCCCACAGAGCAAGGGCAAAGGGTATTATTAGACGGAAGAGATGTATCTGATGCCATTCGTTTTGAAGATGTGACAAATCACGTTTCTCTTGTCTCACAGCACCAGGAGGTTAGAGAAGAATTGGTCCGTCGGCAGCGGTTGATGGCTGACCAAGGCGGCGTGGTAATGGATGGCCGCGACATCGGCACTCATGTCCTTCCAAATGCCAAGGTGAAAATTTTTCTTAGAGCTTCTGTGGATGAACGCGCCGAACGCCGCTACAGGGAGCAACAAGCCAAAGGTATCCAAACGCCATTGGAACAGCTTAAGAACGACATTGCCCTTCGCGATAAAAAAGATAGTGAAAGAGAAGTTTCACCTCTAGTAAAAGCGGCCGATGCTGTTGAAATTGATACGACCTCACTTTCTATCAGTGAGGTCATCACCCGTATTTTGGATATCGTGAAAGAGAGGGTGTAATGGTGAACCTTTATGGAATCGGCAAACAAACAGCTAAGATTTTCTTTGGGATTTTTAACCGCGTCCATGTTTATGGTGCGGAAAATTTGCCCAAAGAGGGAGGCATTATTCTATGCAGCAATCATACATCCAACTTTGATCCGCCTCTGATTGGTGCCACATGCCCAAGAGATCTAACCTTCATGGCGAAATCCGAATTGTTTGAAGTGCCTTTGTTTGGTCCGCTGATTAGTCGGCTCAATGCGTTCCCTATCAAACGGGGTTCAGGTGATAGGGGAGCAATCAGAATGGCGATGAAGCTGTTGAATGAGAATAGGACACTTTTGATTTTTCCTGAGGGTACACGAAATACGGCCGAGCATTTGAGAAAGGGCTTATCCGGGGCGGGCTTTTTTGCTCTTAAAACAGATGCGGCAGTCGTTCCTTGTGCTGTGATAGGGCGGTATAAATTTTTAAAGCCCGTTAAAATAGTATTTGGGAAACCGATAGATCTATCAGAAGAAAAGCAACAGAGGGCCAAAGCCTCTGAAGTTACCGAGATAATAATGACGCATATTCAGCGAATTATCGACCAGAATAAATAGAAGCAGCGTTTTGGTCGTTTGATTTAATCTTAAGGTAATCTACTTGACAAAATACTCTGTTTGTAAGAAGTTTAAAGTATGGTATTTTTATGTGTTTTGTTTTGGTTCAATTAAAGGAGGTCACTGATTTATGGTTGAAGAAACGAACAACGAAATGGCAACATTCGATGCATTATCAATCGGCGATGTCGTTAACGGCAAAGTAACCACAGTGGAAGAAAAGCATGCATTGGTTGATGTAGGCTACAAAAAAGAGGGCATATTGCCTATTAGCGAGCTGTCAAGCCTGCATGTTGAAAAGGTGAGCGATCTTCTAACTGTCGGTGACGACGTGACGGTTAAAGTGACGAAATTATCTGATGATGAGCTTGTCCTTTCCAAAAAGGAAGTTGATGCAGATAAAGCATGGGAAGATCTTGAGAAAAATTATGAAGAAAAAACGACTTTTGAAGTTGAAATAGCTGATGTTGTCAAAGGCGGGCTTGTCGTTGATTTAGGCGTCCGCGGCTTCATTCCTGCTTCCTTAGTAGAACGGCATTTTGTAGAGGACTTCGGTGAATACAAAGGCCGCGAATTGGATGTTAAGATTGTTGAGCTCGACCGGGAAAAAAGAAAGGTTATTCTTTCCCACCGTGCCGTTCTAGATGAAAAAGCCGATTTGGCGAAAGAAAAAACACTCGCTAACATTCAGGCAGGTGATGTTTTGGAAGGGACCGTACAACGACTAACCGATTTTGGTGCTTTTGTTGATATCGGCGGTGTTGACGGGCTTGTACACATTTCTCAGCTTGCCCACAACCGAGTTGAATCACCATCTGACGTTGTGTCTGAAGGTGACACGGTTAATGTTAAGGTGCTGTCTATCGACCGTGACAACGAACGTATTTCGCTTTCAATCAAAGATACGCAGCCAGGCCCTTGGGAAGATGCTCAAGGAAAAATTAAGGCGGGGGATATCTTAGAAGGCACTGTCAAAAGACTTGTACCATTTGGTGCCTTTGTTGAGCTTTTACCTGGCGTGGAAGGCCTTGTGCACATTTCGGAAATTTCGCACAGCCACATTGGTACCCCTGGGGAAGTGCTCTCTGAAGGCGAGCAAATTAAAGTTAAAGTATTGGATGTTAACTTTAATGAAAAACGCGTATCACTTAGTATTCGAGAACTTGAGGAACCGCAAAAACAAGAACAGACTCACCACCATGCTGATCTTCCGCAGGATGATAACTCCTCGGGCTTTTCCCTTGGTGATATGATTGGCGATCAGTTAAAGAAATACAAATAATTTTGATAAAGCAATCCTTAATGGGTTGCTTTTTATTTGAATCACGTTTATCATTCCGTCTCTTCTCCCATAATGACATATGAGGTGAAGCTAATGGACGGGATGATTTTTTATTGGGTTTTTTGGGGGGTTTGGATCTTAGCAACATTTATCATGCGTAAAAGAGGCTTAAGATTATGGATGGCTGCAGGATGCCTTATTGTGATTATTGCCTCCGGTATAACCCTTCATATCAATAGTTATGATGTTAATGCTGCATTCATACTCATGTTTTTAATCGGTATCTGCATCAACATAGGCTCACCACTCATAAAACTTTTTTATCATACCGTTGTAAACTATATTTTAATGATGCTTTACTTTTTATATCATTGCTATCAGATGTATGATCCAGCGATCAGGTTAATTGTTCCGCAATGGCTCTTTTTGATGGTGATTTTTGGCACCATACAGATGCTCATCAAGCCATTTCGATTCAGGCTTTCAATATTGCTTAGTGGCACATGTATGGGGGAAGGATTGAAAACGGTGATCATCCAACCCAAAAACGACACCATTGGCAATTATAACGCGCTCGATACACTGGCATTTTTTATCCTTTTAGCAGTGGGCTGGCATGTGCTGAATTGGTCGCTAAACTTTTTACAGCAAGTCATAAATAAATCACAAGTACCCAAAACCAAAGTTGGCCGACCTGTGGAAAGAGATTGAGTGGCGAATGTTTTTTTGGTACTATTAAAAAGCAATATAAGGCTTGGCGTTAAGCCAAGTTTTTTTGAGAGGAAGTGCAGTGTATGGCAAAACCAACCGTAGCCATTGTCGGACGGCCGAATGTTGGGAAATCAACAATATTTAATCGCATTATCGGAGACCGTGTGGCGATTGTAGAAGATATACCGGGTGTTACTCGAGACCGTATTTATGGGAGCGGTGAGTGGCTTAACCATTATTTTAATATCATTGATACTGGAGGCATTGAAATCGGTGATGAGCCGTTGCTTATACAAATGCGTGCTCAAGCTAACGTGGCGGTTGATGAAGCCGATGTAATATTATTTATTGTAGATGGCAGGGACGGCCTGACAGGCGCTGATCAGGAAGTGGCCGAAATGCTTTATCGTTCTAAGAAACCTGTCGTCCTTGGTGTCAATAAAATAGACAATGTTAAGCAGGAATTAAATCTATATGAATTCTATTCGCTTGGTGTAGGCGAACCGTTTGCAATATCAGGATCCCACGGTTTGGGTTTGGGCGATTTATTAGATGCTGTCATCGCCCACTTTCCTGCTGAAGAAGATGATGACTATGATGAATCTACGATCAAATTTTCGATCATCGGCCGTCCTAATGTCGGTAAATCCTCGCTGGTTAATGCAATCTTGGGAAAAAAGCGTGTGATTGTCAGTGATATCGCGGGGACAACTCGAGATGCGGTGGATACTCCTTTTACAAAGGATGGACAAGACTATGTCATCATAGATACCGCGGGAATCAGAAAACGCGGCAAGGTGTACGAAAAAACGGAGAAATACAGCGTGCTGCGGGCCCAAAAAGCCATTGAAGGCTCCGATGTTGTCTTAGTTGTCATAAATGGCGAGGAAGGCATCATTGAACAAGATAAAAAGATTGCAGGCTATGCCCATCAAGCGGGCCGGGCCATTGTTATTGTAGTTAACAAATGGGATGCCGTCGAAAAAGATGATAAAACAATGGAATCCTTTAAACGAAAGATACGTGATCATTTTCAATTTCTGAGCTATGCACCTATTGTCTTTCTGTCAGCCCAGACAAAGCAAAGACTTACATCTCTTTTGCCTATGATTCAAACTGTTGCTGAAAACCATAGCATGCGCGTTCAGACAAGCTTGCTTAACGATGTGATAATGGATGCGACAGCGATGACACCGCCGCCATCTGACAAAGGCAGACGTCTGAAAATTTATTATGCGACACAAGTCAGTGTAAAGCCGCCAACATTTGTTCTGTTTGTAAATGATCCGGAATTACTGCACTTTTCATATGAACGCTATCTTGAAAATAAGATAAGAGATACTTTTGGCTTTATTGGAACACCAATCAGAATTTTTTCTCGCAGAAAACATGAACAATAGGGGGATGTCATGTTTATTTTAGCGTTTGTTATTGCCTATCTCATTGGCTCAATCAGTTTTAGCTACTTGATCACAAAGAAAATTAAGAAGGTCGATATCCGAGAATTTGGCAGCGGCAATGCCGGGGCGACAAATACGCTTCGAGTTCTTGGTGTTGGCCCTGCAGTGACTGTCTTGTTGCTGGACGTTCTTAAAGGGGTCGTTGCTGTGTTATTCGCCATGGTTTTGAATTTAGATTCATGGGCGGTTGCAGCTACGGGGCTGTTCGCTATTCTCGGTCATAATTTCCCGGTGTTTTACGGGTTTAAAGGCGGCAAAGGTGTCGCTACAACAATAGGTGCTTTTGTCATGCTTATGTATTCACCGGCTCTTGCCGCGGGTGTTTTCGCTATCATATTAATTATACTGACACGTTATGTGTCACTCGGATCACTTATTTTTATTATCTTCACACCAATTTTTTCATTATACGTTGGCGACAATCCACTCAGCTATACATATATCGGTTTGATCATAGCACTTCTCGCTATATGGCAGCATCGGACGAACATCAAACGTCTGATTAGAGGTGAAGAGAACAGACTTGGAAAGAAAACAAAAGATATCTAAATACTGGAGGACTATAATTGATGACTAAAATAGCTGTAATTGGTGCAGGGAGCTGGGGAACAGCCCTTGCAATGGTTCTTGCCGACAATGGCCACACTGTGAATTTATGGGGCAGAAGAAAAGAACAGATAACTGAAATTAACAGCCGTCATACTAATGAACGCTATCTTCCGGATGTGTTATTGCCGAACAATATTATTGGCTGCGATGATATTGGCGAGGCCGTTAAAGATGTGGAGACGATCCTGCTAGTGACACCGACAAAGGGCATCAGGGATGTCTTAGGGCAAATAAAACCCCATCTCAAAGGACCTGTGTTATTTATCCACGGCAGTAAAGGCATTGAGCCACATACCTCCAAAAGGATTTCCGAGATGATTGAGGAGGAAATCCCAGAAAGCAAACGGGAGGCTGTTGTTGTACTCTCCGGCCCGAGTCACGCCGAAGAGGTGTGCCATCGCCAGCCAACAACAGTTGCCGTCGCGTCGTACGATGAAAAGGCTGCACATAAAGTCCAAGATTTATTTATTAACCAATATTTTCGAGTTTATACGAATGATGATGTCATTGGCGTCGAAATTGGCGGCGCATTAAAGAATATCATTGCACTTGGTGCGGGGATTTCCGACGGTCTTGGCTATGGAGACAACGCCAAAGCAGCTTTAATTACAAGGGGACTAGCAGAGATCAGCCGTTTGGGGACTAAGATGGGAGCCCATCCGTTAACGTTCACAGGCCTCGCTGGGATGGGTGACTTAATTGTAACGTGTACAAGCGTCCACAGCCGTAATTGGCGTGCGGGCAACCTGCTTGGCAAAGGCCATGATTTGGACGAAACGCTGGAAGAAATGGGTATGGTTGTTGAAGGTGTCAGAACAACTGAAGCGGCCTATTATTTATCTGAAAGGGAAGATGTCGACCTGCCAATTACTGCCGCCATATATGATGTTCTCTTTAACCAAAAGAGTGCAAAATTGGCTGTCGATGAACTGATGGGACGGGGAAAAACAAGTGAAATTGGGGAATTGACGGATATTCTTGCTGAAAAGCTTGAAGAAGGCAACAGCCCTTTTTGATATCATGAATTTGGATCCACAGCACAATGAGAGTCAGCCCAGCATATAATGTTTTGAAAGCAGGGAAAAGGAGGACTTTCATTGGATCCAAACAATCCTTTTTTTGATCACATTGAAAAGAAAACGAATGTGAAAAAAGAAGATATTTTTAGTCTGGCTAATTCGGTCTCGAATGCGAACTTTAAGGATGAAAAAACGGTAAGGCGGTTGGTCGGACAGGTCGCAAGGTTAGCTAATGTATCAGTTTCAAAAGAAAAGGAAGATGCGATCGTCAAAGCAATTGTTAATAATAACGTCCCTATGAATTTCTCTTCCTTGTCAAAAATGTTTGACCAAAAATAAAAAAACTAGGCCATAGTCAGCGGCAATATGTTATTCCAGGGCATACGGTATAGTGAATACACATCAATATTAATAAAGGGCAAATGATGCACGGAAGGTTTTTAGTCAATAAACCGGGGGAAAACAGCTTGTTTTCTTTCGGTTTTTTAAATTAAAAAAATTTTGCCTTTTGAAATAACCTGCTTTAAGATAAATATTAGGGTAACGGGAGGAGGGTTCGTTGATGACACCTGGTTTAATTAAAATGTGGCTCTCTTTTATAGCTATGGGTTTAATGGTTTTGGCAGCTGGGATGATAATGTTCGGCCGATTTAAGCTAAAAGGTATTTTCCGGTTTATGCTTTCGTTCGTTGCTTATATAATTTTACTTTTTTCCACCTTTTTAATGATTATCGTTATCATGTGATTCTTATAAAATACTAATAAAATGGTAGAAGCGTCTACATACATAAAGGATGTCGGTTGCAATGCACAAGATAATTGGTGTGATAATAGCATGCTGCATGACCGCCATGCTATCAGGGTGCTTGAACCCCGGAAGTGAAAAAACACAGAGCCATGTGGCTTATGAAGCCGAGATGGATGCGGTCCAAAACGCTGTGCTAGCTTATAAGAAAGATACCGGTGTGTTACCGATTAAGAACAGCAATGAAAAAACACCTTTGTATAAAAAATACCGGATTGATTTCAATCGATTAATACCAAAGTATATGGGGAAACCGCCGGATAACGCCTATTCGGAAGGCGGCCATTTCGAATATGTCATCGTTAATCCAGAACATGATTTGCAGGTGAAGGTCATTGATTTATCATTAGTGGCCAAAGTTCAAGAAATTAAGCAGCGAGTCGAGAACTACCGCTATAACAAGGGCTTTTCCCCAATCGGCGGCGTTATTAGAGCAAAGGTGTATAAAATTGACTTCAAAGATATTGGTTATAAGGAACCTCCCACAGTAATAAGCCCTTACAGCGGACAACCATTAAGTTTCGTCATGGATAATGAGTCCAATGTCTATATTAATTACTTGCCGGATATTTATAATGCCTACAAGAAATCGGGGAAATCCGCAAATAACGGTGAGGATCTAAGATATCTTCTTTTAAAAGAGCATCCTTACGTGCCCGTCGATTCGCTTCCGTATACGATCAAAAATAATCAGGTTGTTTTTTTGGTGAAATAGGAATTAAACCCTCTCTCAGTAAATAATTTATATGGGAGAGGGTTTTTCTATTTAGTTTAGAAACGGGTGAAACATGCGGATGATGATTTTCTAGTAAATGAAACTGCAGATGACTTGTGAAAGAAATTGGTATATTTAATGGACAAAGTCATAGGTATATAATATCGAATCACGTCTGCTTAATATGGAGACCGGGAGGGTGTTAATTTTGGAAAGAGTCGATATTTTTAAAGATATTGCCGAAAGAACTGGCGGAGACATTTATCTGGGAGTAGTTGGCGCTGTTCGGACGGGAAAATCGACGTTTATTAAAAAGTTTATGGAGCTCGTCGTACTTCCAAATATGACAAATGAAGCTGACCGAGCAAGAGCCCAAGATGAGCTGCCTCAAAGCGGAGCAGGAAAACAGATCATGACAACCGAGCCCAAATTCGTCCCAAATAATGCGGTAGCGATCAAGGTTGATGATGGTTTGGAGGTCAACATCCGCGTTGTCGACTGTGTGGGGTATGCCGTCAGCGGTGCAAAAGGATTTGAAGATGAGAACGGCCCAAGGATGGTGCATACGCCGTGGTATGATGAGCCGATTCCTTTCCAGGAAGCTGCGGAAATTGGCACAAGGAAAGTCATACAAGAACATTCCACCCTGGGTGTTGTTGTCACAACTGATGGCTCTATCGGCGAGATTACACGCGATGACTATCTCGAAGCAGAGGAACGCGTTGTGGATGAACTGAAAGAGGTCGGAAAGCCTTTTATAATGATTATTAATTCTGCTCATCCGCACCATCCCGAAACCGAGGCATTACGGCATGAATTAGTTGACAAATATGATATACCAGTCCTCGCTCAAAGCGTAGAAAATATGACAGAGCATGATATCAATAATATTTTAAGAGAAACCTTATATGAATTTCCTGTTCTTGAGGTCAATGTCAACCTGCCAAGCTGGGTTATGGTGCTCCGGGATAACCATTGGCTCCGGGCAAGCTATGAGGATGCAGTGAAAAATACGGTGAAAGATATTAAAAGACTTCGCGATGTTGACCGTGTCGTTGGTTACTTTAATGAGTATGAATTTATAGATGATGCCGAGCTTGCCGGGATTGACATGGGGCAGGGGATTGCGGAAATTGACTTATATGCTCCTGACAACTTATACGATCAGGTATTAAAAGAGGTTGTCGGGGTGGAAATACGCGGCAAAGATCACCTTTTACAATTAATGCAGGAATTTTCTAACGCAAAGCGTGAATACGATCAGGTTTCAGATGCCCTGACGATGGTGAAACAAACTGGATATGGCATAGCAGCGCCGGCTTTATCCGATATGAGTCTCGATGAGCCAGAGATTATACGGCAAGGATCAAGATTCGGTGTCAGGCTAAAAGCAGTCGCGCCATCGATTCATATGATTAAAGTCGATGTCGAATCAGAATTTGCGCCGATTATCGGTACCGAAAAACAAAGTGAAGAACTTGTCAGATATCTCATGCAGGATTTTGAAGATGACCCTCTCTCAATCTGGAATTCTGATATCTTTGGACGCTCTTTGAACTCAATTGTCCGTGAAGGCATATCAGCGAAATTATCGCTTATGCCTGAAAATGCAAGGTATAAACTGAAGGAAACCCTTGAGCGGATTATCAATGAGGGTTCAGGCGGATTAATCGCCATTATCCTTTAAGCAGCCCCTAGAATAACAAGCTTTTATACTTATTTTGAAAAAGACTCTTATCGGGTCTTTTTTTTATGCTTACTATATTTTTTACAAGGGTTTGCAGTTTACAAGGATGATAAAATGGGTATGATAGTATTGTATTTCATTAAAAACGGCAAAAAAACCTGTTGTAATGCGCATTTTTTATAAAAAAATGTTGAATTCCTGTATTAATTCGTATAAGATAAGCGTTGATAATGGTTTTTGTCAGTTTAACAAAATTGCACTGGACCATTTCTTGAGAGGAGGTGAAGGTGTTGAATAAGACTGAACTTATTAATGCTGTAGCAGAATCTACACAATTATCAAAAAAAGACGCCACTAAAGCAGTTGATTCTGTATTTTCAACGATTGCTGATGCTCTCAAAGAAGGAAGCAAAGTCCAACTTATTGGATTCGGTAATTTTGAAGTTCGTGAACGCTCTGCTCGCAAAGGACGCAATCCGCAAACGGGTGAAGAAATTGATATTCCTGCAAGCAAAGTTCCAGCATTCAAACCTGGTAAGGCCCTTAAGGATGTTGTGAAGTAATTAAATACATAGGGCTGTAAAAGGAGTCGCGTGCGCGTGGCTCCTTTTTTATTTGGTGAGTCCCTCTTTACTCTTTATTTTATTACAGGCGTATGCTAGAATTTTTGTTATTAAGAGAGGATTTTGGGAACGGAGGAAACAGCGTGAGCGTTAACCATAAAAAAATCGAAGAAGCGGTAACGATGATCATTGAAGCCATTGGTGAAGACCCAAACCGGGAAGGTCTTTTGGACACTCCAAAGCGTGTCGCCCGAATGTACGGAGAAGTATTTCAAGGTTTGGAACAAGATCCCGAAGAATATTTTGCAACCGTCTTTGGGGAAGATCATGAAGAACTTGTACTCGTTAAGGATATTCCGTTTTATTCAATGTGTGAGCATCATTTAGTGCCTTTTTACGGCAAAGCACACGTGGGATATATTCCACGTGGCGGCAGAGTAACAGGGTTAAGTAAGCTTGCCCGTGCAGTCGAAGCGGTAGCAAAGCGTCCCCAACTTCAGGAGAGAATAACAACAACAATTGCGGATTCTATTGTTAATACACTCGAACCTCACGGCGTGATTGTTGTCGTTGAAGCCGAACACATGTGTATGACGATGCGCGGAGTGAAGAAGCCGGGGGCTAAGACCATCACATCCGCTGTAAGGGGAATTTTTCAGAAAGACCAATCTGCTCGCGCAGAAGCGATGATGCTAATAAAAGAATAGGTATAATCAAATTGGTAATTGAGAAGAGGGGCATATACAATGGGACAAGCATCTGACGGCAATGATTTTTTTGTTATAAAAGCCGAAGAAAACGGTGTAAATGTTATTGGTTTAACCCGCGGGTCTGACACACGGTTTCATCATTCGGAAAAGCTTGATATGGGCGAAGTGATGATCGCTCAATTTACTGAACACACCTCAGCTGTTAAGGTAAGAGGGAAAGCTACAATCCAGACAAAACACGGGGAAGTTAAATCAGATTAAAGCAGGGAAACCTGCTTTTATCCATTTCTTACCGGTTGGGTAAGGATGTTTTCTTTATTGGGTGCTAACCTTTATGGTATAATATTTAAAGGCATTTTTAAGATGCGACAAAAGGATGACGACCTACTTTATTGTGCGGGGGACCGATCATGACCATCAATGATGAACTGTTAGAAATTCATAATAAATTATTACATATTATTGAGCATCCATACCTAAAAAGGCATCTCCCCCAGCCGGAGATAGATCGGGATCGGCTTTACGTGTATTATTTACTCTTTAAAGAGAATGGATCATATTCTGATGTTGAGGACTATATTATCAGCATTATGTTGGTGCAAATAGCTCTTGACACACATGAGACTGTGACAACGGAACGATTAAGCAATCAAGATGACAAACGGACGAGACAGCTTACCGTCTTGTCTGGCATTTACCATAGTTCCCTTTATTATTATATTCTTGCAAAGACACCCGATGTACAAATGATAAAATGGATCGCCAAAGGCATTCAAGATTTTAATGAATATAAAATGCGCTTTTTTGTCAGTGAACACCTTCAATGGAACTATTTATTTGAACAATTAGGGAACATTGAATCTGCTTTATTGAGCAAAGTTACTCAAGCGCTGGGCATGTCAGATTGGAATGCCGCGTTGCATGATTATTTTTATTTAAAACGATTGAATATCGAAAAAAAAGCATTTCTTAATGGTGAGAAACAAACATCATTTTTTCATCATATTTTCAAGAAAAAACCTGACTACCGCAAAATTTTTATCCAAAAAATTGATCAATGTATTCAGGAGACAGTGTCTCGGCTGAAGGACCATACAAATCATCCTTCACAATCCAAGCTAATAAATACACTATTACAACACATTTCCAAGGAAACAAGTGTCAACTTTGCTCGTTTAGCGGAGGAAGGTTAAATCATGAATGAAGCAAAACACGAAAAAGTTCACCACGTCTTTCAAACCATTTATAAGAAATATGATTTCATGAATTCCCTGATCAGTTTCAATCAGCATAAGGCTTGGCGCAAAAAAACGATGGCCATTATGAATGTTCAAAAGGGGGCATCAGCACTTGACCTTTGTTGCGGAACCGGTGACTGGGCACTTTCCCTAGCTGAAGTTGTAGGACCTAAGGGTAAGGTGGCAGGGCTAGATTTTAGTGACAATATGCTAAAGGTTGCTGAGATGAAGCTTAAAGAAACACCCTTCAAGAACGTTACCTTGGATCATGGCGATGCAATGAATCTACCGTATAAGGATAATACATTTGACTATGTTACTATCGGCTTCGGCCTAAGGAATGTGCCAGATTATTTAACAGTGTTAAAAGAAATGCAAAGGGTTTTAAAGCCGGGAGGAATGGCTGTTTGTCTAGAAACCTCCCAACCTACAATGCCTGTATACACCCAACTTTACTTTTTTTATTTCAAACGTATCATGCCAATACTTGGTAAAATTTTTGCTGGAAGTTATGATGAATATGTCTGGTTACATGAGTCAACGAAAAATTTCCCTGATAAGAAAACACTGGCAATGATGTTTGAAGAGGCCGGTTTAACAGATGTTAGGATAAAACCATTTACAGGCGGGATCGCTGCAATGCATCATGCAGTGAAACCAGAGATTCAAGGTGACGGGGATAAAGGTGAAAGCGTATGTCGTTAGTAGGAATTTATAAAGATTTAAAACGTGATTTAAATGATATCGAAAAACAGTTGGAACTTACAATAGCTGCCGATCATCCGGTCCTATACAAAGCAGCTTTTGATTTGCTAAAGGCAGGCGGTAAACGGATTCGTCCCGTTCTTGTTTTACTGTCTTCACAATACGGTGACAAAAAGTCTCCATCGGTACATAAAACAGCTGTAACCCTGGAATTGATTCATATGGCTTCACTTGTCCATGATGATGTGATCGACAATGCGGAGCTTCGCCGTGGAAAAAAAACAGTCAAGGCAAAGTGGGATAATCGGGTTGCCATGTATACCGGTGACTTTATTTTCGCCAGAGCTGTCGATTTAATGACCGATTTTGAAGGGGCGGAAGCTCATCAGCTGTTGTCAGCAGGTGTTATGGAGATGAGCCTTGGAGAAATTGAACAAATCAAAGATCAATATAACTGGCAACAGAACCTAAGACGCTACCTTCTTCGCATTAAACGCAAAACAGCGTTATTAATGGCATTAAGCTGTCAATTAGGTGCAGTGACGTCCGGGGCACCTGCTAACGTTGGCAAAAGACTCTATTACTTTGGTTATTTTATGGGTATGTCATATCAGATTACCGACGATATTTTGGATTTCGTAAGCACGGAGAAACAACTTGGCAAACCAGCGGGAAGTGATTTAAAACAAGGCAATATTACATTGCCTACCTTATATGCCCTAAAGCAGCCTGAAATGAGAGATAGAATCGTCCAAGTTCTAGAATCAGACCTTGCAACTGATGATGATTGGCAAGAAGTTATCAGTTTAATTAAGAATTCCAAAGCAATCAGCTTATCCCAGGAACTTAGTGAACGATATCTCATGAAAGCTTATCAGGTATTAAAGGATTTACCTGACCATGCTGCCACTCGCTCTTTTCGCCAAATTGCCGATTATATTGGTAAACGCAAATATTAGTTTGTCATGTAACAAAAATTTTGATAGACTAAAATCGTTGCTTAAATGTTGCATCATATACATATTAGGAAGTGGGGAGCACAATGGAAAAAACTTTTCTGATGGTTAAACCTGACGGCGTTCAGCGCGGTTTAATTAGTGAAGTTGTACGCCGTTTTGAAAGCAAAGGCTTTCAACTCATTGGAGGAAAACTCATGATGATCACCAAGGAACTTGCTGAAAAGCATTATGGTGAACATAAAGATAAGCCATTCTTTGGCGAATTGGTTGGTTTTATTACTTCAGCACCAGTTTTCGCAATGGTTTGGGAAGGCGAAAATGTTATTGCACAAGCACGCCAAATGATGGGGGCAACAAACCCTAAGGATGCTGCACCGGGAACGATTCGCGGTGATTATGCTGTCCAAGTCAGCCAGAATATTATTCACGGTTCCGATTCTCCGGAAAGCGCGGAAAGGGAAATCAACCTATTTTTTAATGAAAGCGATTTAGTTGAATATAAAAAAGACATTAATAAATGGGTTTAATTAAAAAAACCAGCCTTTGAAGGCTGGTTTTTTATACAATCGGCGGATGGGGGATGGATGGTGTCTCTGGATTACGACATCTTTAAGAAGCGGCTTTTTGAATTAACCGGAATCAATTTAACGCTGTATAAAGAGGATCAAATGAAAAGACGCTTAAATTCACTGCGACTGAAACATGGCATTGATTCATTTGCTGATTATTATCAAAAATTAGCAGAATAAGACGGATTATTCTATAAGCTTGACAAAAAGTATCAAAATCCGGTAAGATTCAAACACCAAAATCTGTTGGCTGATCCTGTCGACGAGCTGTTTGATTTGATTGTTTGCAGGAACGTCTTAATTTATTTTACAAATCAAGCCAAACAGTATTTATATGGAACATTCAGCCGTGTATTAAAGCCAGGGGGAATTCTTTTTGTCGGCAGTACAGAACAAATTTTTCACCCTGAAAACTATCAATTAAAACCAGCAGAACCTTTTTTTTATGAGAAACAAGTTGCACCACAAATTGTTCAAGCAAAAAAACAGGAGAAAGAAGGGTGAAATAAATGAGATTTTTAACAGCGGGCGAGTCCCACGGCCCACAGCTTACAGCTATCATTGAAGGTTTGCCATCACAATTGGAAATTGATACACAGATCATTAATCAAGAACTAAAAAGGCGTCAAGGCGGATATGGCCGCGGCCGCAGAATGCAAATTGAAAGTGACCAGGTTCGAATCCTGTCAGGTGTCCGTCATGGTAAAACAACTGGTGCACCGGTCACCTTGGTGGTGGAAAATAGGGATTGGAAGAACTGGGAAGATATAATGGGGGCTGCCCCTGTAGCTGATCCAAGCAATGTGAAAAAACGGGTGACACGTCCGCGTCCAGGGCATGCAGATCTTAATGGCGCTGTGAAATATGGTCATCGCGATATGAGGGATGTTCTAGAACGCTCATCAGCGCGAGAAACAGCGATCCGTGTTGCCGTTGGATCTGTTGCCAAACAATTATTATCCAATTTTGGCATCGACATCGCGGGCCGGGTCATTGAACTTGGCGGCGTCAAAGATGAAACACCTGTCACGGAGTCATTGGAGGAAATAAAGAAGGTGACTGAGGCTTCCCCTTTACGCTGCCTCAATAAGGATTTGGAAGAAAAAATGATAGCCGTGATTGATGAAGCGAAGCAAAACGGTGATTCAATCGGTGGAGTTGTTGAAACCATAGTAACAGGTGCGCCGATTGGTCTCGGGAGTCATGTTCATTACGACCGAAAGCTTGATGCACGAATTGCGATGGGCGTAATGAGTATTAATGCATTTAAAGGGGTTGAATTTGGGATTGGCTTTGCTGCGGCTAGTCGACCGGGGAGCCAGGTGCATGATGAAATTTTATGGTCGGAAGACAAGGGTTATTCCCGCAGAACCAATCGCCTCGGCGGTTTTGAGGGCGGCATGACAACTGGAATGCCCATCATCGTCAAAGGTGTCATGAAACCTATCCCGACGTTGTATAAACCTCTGCAAAGTGTTGATATCCAAACAAAAGAGCCTTTTAAAGCAAGCATTGAGAGGTCTGATAACTGTGCGGTTCCGGCAGCAAGTGTTGTTTGCGAAAATGTTGTCGCGTGGGAAATGGCCTGCGCAATAATGGAGAGATTCTCGGGCGACCAAATGCCGGATGTCCTTCAAGCTTACGAAAGCTTTCAAAAACGGGCGTTGGAATTTTAATGGACGACATCATTATTCGCACAAAGACGGCAGCCTATCCGGTTTATATCGGTCCGAATATTCGATTTGACTTAACCAAATTATTACCAAACAATTATAAAAGCTATTATATCATTACGGATAAGCATGTCGGTCCGTTATATGCTCAAGATCTGACTGCGGCACTTTCTGGTAAAGAGGTCTATCACTATACGATCCCGGCATCAGAAAGTGCAAAAAGCATGACGTGCTATCAAGCGGTATTGGACGATATGCTGGAATCCCATCTTGACAGGGGGAGCTGTGTTATTGCTTTAGGCGGTGGTGTAGTTGGCGATTTGGCGGGCTTTGCTGCTGCCACTTATATGAGAGGGATCGCATTTATACAAATGCCAACAACATTGTTAGCACATGACAGCAGCGTCGGCGGCAAGGTTGGCATCAATAGCGCCCACGGCAAAAATTTGATCGGCGCCTTCTACCATCCGGAAGCGGTTATTTATGATACCTCCACTTTAGACTCGTTGCCAATGCGTGAAATGCAGTCAGGTTTTGTTGAAGTTTTAAAACATAGTTTGATTGATTCCGAATCGTTTTATTTGTCATTGATGGAAGAAATACCAGATGCTGCCTCTCTCACCCCGAAAAAGGTTGAGCCTTTTATCGCAAAGGGGATCAAGGTAAAAGCTGGTATCGTACGAGAAGATGAACAAGAAAAAGGCATAAGGGCGCACCTCAATTTTGGCCATACATTAGGACATGCCATAGAAAAGGAACTCGGTTTTGGACAGATGACCCATGGCGAAGCGGTTGGGATCGGCATAGTCTTCGCAATGATGTTAAGCGAAAGACACTATCATCTATCCCTTCCTATTAAAGCATTCAGGAAATGGCTCAAGGCTTTGGGTTTGCCCGACCGTGTCCCAAGCATGTTAACTTCTGAAGCCTTATTAGGACGAATGATGTATGACAAAAAGAACAAGGATGGCCGGCTTCGATTTGTGTTAATGGAAAAAATAGGCATCGTTCAAACGGATATCCTGCCGAAATCATTAGTCGAGGAAACATTGCAGGATTTTATGAATGAGACATGAGTTTTCGGTTGACAAAAGGCCGATTATTGTTTAAAATTTGTTAAAATAACTGAATAATATATTTATAAATGATATGAACTGCCGTTGGGATTGATCCGTTAGAGTGAGGTCATACAACGCGCTGTTTAAGGTTTTAATTAGCTGAGTAGAGAATGAGATTGTTGAGCAGAGGAGAGCTTAGGGTTTATAAAACACGAGACACCCATAGGCTTATTGGTCCTATGGGTTTTTATATTTTAAGTAAGATTTATTGCATATCTCCTTTTATTTCCTCAACGACTCATTCCTCAACCATTGGAGGAGTGAGCCTATGTTTAACCAACGATCAAGCGATGGCGCTTATCTTACCATCCCGCTTAGGGAAAGCTTTTTCACCGACCGTTTTACACCCATTGAAATAGTAGAGTGCTTTAAAGACCGATTTGCCTATTTACTGGAGAGCCGTGATCAAGGCTCCTGGGCCAGATACTCGTTTATCGGTATTGATCCTTTTGCCTTTGTCAAAAAAGGTGATGAAGAATTTGTGCTGAATGATGTTAATGGCGAAGCATTAGCCCGGGCAAGTCATCTTAGGGAATTGTTTGAAAATGCGATGGCATACTTAAAAGTTCAACCCATTGATTCACCGCTTCCTTTTACAGGTGGTGCCGTCGGGTGCATAGCATATGATGCGATTTCCGATTTTGACAAGGTTCCAAGACATGATAACCACGATCTTTGCATGCCGGCTTATCATTTTGTCTTTTGCAAAACAATCATCGCTTTTGACCATTATGAGCAGAAAATTACAGTCATTCATTTCGCCATGCTTCATGATGCAAGAGATGAAGAGCAGAAAGAAATTGAACTAGAAAAGGCCAAAATCTCTATTAAAAATATTGTGCATATGCTGCAGACAAATAAACCGGACAGCCAAGTTAATCCTTGGCCAGAAGCAAGTCATTCAAAGGACATAGATCAGATTAAATGGCGTTCGACAATGGCAAAATCAGAATTTGTCGAAAAAGTTAAACGCATCAAACAGTATATTGCTTCAGGAGATGTTTTTCAAACTGTGCTTTCACATAGAATAGAAATCGATTTGCCCGTCACGTCATGGGATTTATATCGAACACTGCGCGTGACAAACCCCTCACCCTATCTTTTTTATTTAAAATGCGGTGATTTCGAGGTTGTAGGGAGCTCGCCAGAACGTATTGTTAAGGTGCAAGGAAATGACATTGAAATACATCCAATTGCAGGGACAAGGCCGCGCGGTCAAAATCAAAAGGAGGATGATCAACTGGCACAGGATTTACTAGAGGATGAAAAGGAGCGGGCTGAACACATGATGCTTGTCGATTTGGCGAGAAACGACGCGGGGAAGGTAAGTGATTTTGGCAGTGTAAAAGTACCTAAATTAATGGCTGTCGAAAGGTTTTCTCAGGTGATGCATCTCGTTTCTATTGTTAGTGGAACGATGAGAAGAGACTGCCATCCTGTAGATGCCTTTACAGCCGCCTTTCCAGCAGGAACATTGTCAGGAGCGCCAAAGATAAGAGCCATGGAAATCATACATGAGCTTGAACCAACGGCAAGAGGATTTTATGGCGGTGCAGTCGGGTATTTTGGCTTCGATGGTTCGGTTGATACGTGTATCACGATTCGCACGTTTTCATGCAAAGGGAACAAGGCATATATCCAGGCTGGGGCAGGCATTGTCGCAGATTCTGACCCAGAACTTGAATGGGAAGAAACGTTTAATAAAGCTCGCGCATTAATAAAAACAGTCGAAAGAGCAGAAAAACTTTTTCGGCGTGCCGGGGAGGTTCACCATGTTTAAAAAGGTGTTAAATCAATTGATGGACGGAAAAACATTAACAGAATCAGAAGCCGCCTCAATGATGGATATGATCATGACAGGCGAAGCATCGAAAAGCCAAATCGCGAGCTTCTTATCAATCATCAGGTATCGGGGAGAGACAACGAGTGAGTTAACGGGATTTACCCGTTCGATGCGGTCTCATGCATTAACGTTAGTCCATGATGAAGATGTAATGGATACTTGTGGAACCGGCGGAGATGGCGCATCAACCTTTAATATTTCCACAGCTTCAGCGATCTTGCTTTCCTCGATGGGTGTTAAAGTTGCAAAACATGGCAACCGGGCTGTCTCTTCAAAAAGCGGAAGTGCAGATGTTCTGGAACAATTAGGTATTCCAACGCAAACAACAACGGCTGAAGCTGTGCGGTCTCTTAAAGAGAATGACATGTGCTTTTTGTTCGCGCCGCTATACCATGGGTCTATGAAACATGCTGCGGGTCCAAGACAAGAGTTAGGTTTTCGAACAACCTTTAACATTCTCGGTCCTTTGGTCAATCCAGCAGACAGCCAAAAACAGCTGATCGGTGTTTATGATCACGAATTAGCAAGGAAAATGGCGGAAACATTGGTCCGCCTAGGAACTAAGCGTTCTCTGTTTGTTACCGGTGCTGGCGGGTTGGACGAAGTCGCAGTATATGGGAAAACAGAAATGATTTTAGTTGACGATGGCCGGATCGAAGCCTTTTCATTAACACCAGAAGAGGTGGGTTTAGAAAGAGGGCCAATTGAAGCAATACAGGTTAATAATGTCAAGGAAAGTGCAGAACTAATTGAAGCCATTTTTTCTGGAGAAGCTGAAACCGGAGCGGTCAACACCCTTTTATTAAATGCGGGTTGCGGACTGTATGTTTATGGGAAAGCCAAAACGATTGCTGAGGGTGTTCATGAAGCCAGAAATGCTTTGGTTTCTGGTCGGGCTTACAGGCACCTTGAAAGTTTACGCACTATGAGGGAGATGAGACACCATGCTTGAAGACATAATTAAAACGAAAAAGGAAGAACTGGCAGGCTTTCTTATGCCTGCAGAAGATCGCTCAACACAGCCAAAATCCCTTCAGGGGGCACTCGCAAACCCCAACCGAAACCTGGGTCTGATTGCTGAGGTGAAAAAGGCCTCTCCGTCTAAAGGCATTTTTCGGAAAACGATAAACCCGCAGCATGTCGGAACATCATATGAGAGTGCAGGTGCAGATGCGATTTCGGTGCTCACAGATAAGACTTACTTCCAGGGATCGAACGAAAATTTAATTAAGGTTAAAACGGCAGTCGATGTGCCTGTATTAAGAAAAGATTTTATTATTGATGCAAGACAAATTGAAGAAAGCCGAAGAATTGGTGCCGATGCCATTCTTTTAATTGCAGCGGCTCTTGATCCCGGCCAGCTGCAGGAATTCTATTTGCAAGCCTACGAACAAGGGCTTGAGGCCCTGGTAGAAGTGCATAACGCTCGGGAGTTAAATGATGTTCTTTCCCTTTTTAAACCGGAGATTCTAGGGATCAACAATCGGAATTTAAAAACCTTTGAAACATCCCTGACAACAACTGAAGAGCTGCTGCCGATGGTGCCTGATGACATTCTTGTAGTCAGTGAATCAGGCATCCAAAGCGGGGGGGACATCCAATGGTTGATTGATCATCATGTCAATGGCGCTCTTATAGGTGAAGCTTTAATCAAAGCTGGCACCCCGGGTGATGGTATACGTGAATTGTTTGGCAAGGCGCGGGTGTTATGACACAGCAACCTATGCTGAAATACTGCGGAAATCAGTCTTTACAAGATGTGGTGATTTCTCTTCGCAGTAAAGCGACGCATATCGGTTTGATTTTCACACCTGAGAGCAAGCGGAAGGTCAGTGTCTATGAAGCCGAATCATGGTTCCGGGAGTTAGGCGATCAGATAAAAGGCAAAAAAATTGTAGGGGTGTTTGTGAACAGCACCATTGACGCGATCAAGGAGGCTGTCAACCGCCTTCCGATTGATATTATTCAATGTCACGGCAATGAATCAGCTGAGGATTTGCTCTTTCTAAAAAAACAAATAAAAAAGCCGGTTTGGAAAGCGATTCATCATGGGGATCACGCCATTGAGCTTATGAGATCCTATCAAGGC
This sequence comes from Scopulibacillus darangshiensis, assembly GCF_004341035.1. GTDB lineage: Bacteria > Bacillota > Bacilli > Bacillales > Sporolactobacillaceae > Scopulibacillus > Scopulibacillus darangshiensis. Next base: position 112,693 of record NZ_SLXK01000002.1, on the reverse strand, counting down.
ATTGCCAGCGGCTTTGTTATTGATACAAAGGTGCAGCATGCGTGGGGGGGGAGCGGTCAATCCTTTAACTGGGCGGCCGTTCCGGACTATCTCGAAGAAGCGGCCAGGCAAGGGGCGTTATGTTTTATTGCCGGCGGCATTCATGCAGATAATGTCGAGAAATTATTGCACTTTGAACCGGCGGGTATAGATATCGCCTCCGGAATAGAGACGAATGCAAAAAAGGACCGAAGCAAAATAAAAATGATCGAAAGAAAGGTGACAGAACATGATTCAGCAACCTAATACAATGGGACGATATGGGGAATTCGGAGGAAAGTTCGTGCCGGAAACATTGATGTATGCCTTGGAAGAACTTGAATCAGCCCTGAATGATGCGATGGAGGATGACACTTTTATCAAAGATTATCATCAAACACTTAAAGATTATTCAGGCCGGCCGACACCGGTGACATTTGCCAAACAATTAACTGAAGAGATTGGCGGCGCACAAATCTATTTAAAGAGAGAAGATCTTAATCATACAGGCGCTCATAAAATTAATAACGCCATCGGCCAAGGCTTGCTTGCCCTCCGTATGGGAAAACAAAAAATAGTTGCTGAGACGGGCGCAGGCCAGCACGGTGTGGCCGCTGCGACGGTCGCCGCTTACCTTGGCCTGTCTTGCAAAGTCTTCATGGGGAAAAAGGATGTTGAAAGACAATCTCTCAATGTCTTTCGGATGAAGCTGCTCGGGGCGGAAGTCATCCCGGTAGAAAGCGGCAGCCAAACATTAAAGGATGCAACAAACGAAGCATTGCGGTATTGGGTAACAAACGTAGAGGATACCTTCTACCTGATAGGATCGGTTGTCGGACCTCATCCTTATCCCATGTTGGTGAGAAACTTTCAGAGAATTATCGGTGATGAGGCTAGGGAACAATTTAAGGAATTGACTGGCGGGCTTCCCGATGCTATAACGGCATGTGTCGGCGGAGGAAGTAATGCCATTGGCATGTTCTACGCCTTTCTTGATGACGATGTGAGGCTTTATGGTGCGGAGGCAGCAGGAAAAGGAGTAGAAACGGCACATCATGCTGCAACATTAAAAAAGGGGAGAAAGGGCGTCATCCATGGTTCACTAACCTATCTCATTCAGGATGATGATGGTCAAATACAAGAACCTTACTCTATTTCAGCAGGTCTGGATTATCCTGGAATAGGACCGGAACATGCCTATCTCTCTGATACTGGGAGAGTTAAGTACGAAAGTGTCACTGATGAACAAGCGTTATTGGCCTTAAAACAATTATGTGAAAAAGAAGGAATCCTTCCGGCATTGGAAAGTGCTCATGCCCTTGCTCTCGCTACCCGTCTTGCAAAAACTTTAACTAAAGATCAAAGCATCCTCGTTTGTCTGTCAGGCCGCGGTGATAAGGACGTGCACACGATCATGCGAACTATGGAGGAGGAAAATACAAATGAAGCGACTAAATAACTACGTAAATAAAAATAATAAGATGCTTTTCATTCCATTTATCACTGTCGGCGACCCGAATACCGAAACAACGATAGAACTTGCTTTAGAACTCCAGGCAATGGGTGCTCATGCCCTTGAATTGGGAATTCCTTATTCAGACCCATTGGCCGACGGCCCAGTGATTCAAAGGGCATCCATAAGATCATTAGATAAAGGCATGACACTGGCAAAAGCTATGAAACTAGTGGAGGTGCTTCGTGATAGGGGGCTTGAAATTCCTGTTATCATATTTACTTACTATAATCTTTTGTTACAATTAACTGAAGAGAAGTTTGTGGAATATGCAAAAGCTTATGACATTGATGGACTTCTCGTTCCTGATTTACCTTTTGAGGAGAGCATAAGCCTTAGAGACATGTGTGCCAATAATGGTATTGCACTTATTTCCTTGGTCGCACCGACAACCTCAGCAACTAGGCTTCAGGAGATTGGCAAGGCATCACATGGGTTTCTATATTGTGTTTCATCACTTGGGGTAACAGGGGTCAGACAAGACTTTCACCCAGATGTGTACAGCTTTCTGCACCATGTAAGGAAGGAGAGTAGTTTGCCGATTGCCGTTGGATTCGGTGTTTCTTCAGCAAAACAGATCATAGCTCTCCAAGATCATTGTGACGGCTTTATTGTCGGCAGCGCAATTATCAAGGAGGTCGAACAACGTCTAAGCCTTCTTGAAGATGAAGAGACAAGGTGTCAGGCGGTGCGCGATATCAGGAAAGTGTTAGAAAAAAACTTAGATTACAACGACGAGGTGTTAGGGAATCATGAAGGAACAGCTCAAAACACTCAAACCTTACCAACCAGGGAAACAAGTTGAGGAAGTAAAAAAAGAACTCGGACTAGAAAAAATCGAGAAGCTGGCATCCAACGAAAATCCTTTTGGCTGTTCACCAAAAGCCATCAAAGGCATGCAAAAAGTTTTTGGAGAATTAGCGATTTATCCCGATGGATACGCTACGGTTTTAAGAAAAAAGATAAGTGCACACTTCCACATTTCTGAGGACCAAATTATTTTTGGGAATGGGACTGATGAAATCATCCATATGATCAGCCGTGCCTACCTGGAACCAGGTCTAAATACGATTATGGCTGATCTGACTTTTCCACAGTATAAAAGGAATGCTGTGATTGACGGGGCGGAGGTAAGAGAGGTGCCGCTCGTCCACGGCCGCCATGATCTTGATACTATGCGCAGCTTGATTGATGAAAATACCAAAGTTATTTGGCTTTGCAACCCGAATAATCCATCAGGTGAATATATCAGGGAAAGTGAATTGACGGCATTCCTTGACACTGTTCCGTCAGATGTGCTCGTTGTCTCGGATGAAGCCTATTATGAATATGTTACTGCTGAAGATTATCCGCAGTCGCTTAATCTGATTCAAAGTTACCCCAATCTGATTTTCACACGGACGTTTTCTAAGGCATATGGGATGGCTGCGCTTAGAATTGGTTACGGCATAGCAAATCCGGAGTTGATTCGCTCACTTGAAGCGGTTAGAGAACCTTTTAACGCATCGCGTCTTGCCCAGGCGGCCGCCGCAGAAGCTCTCGAGGATCAAGAATTTATTGCAAAATGTGCAGAGAAGAATAACGAAGGCAAACAACAATATTATGATTTTTGTGATGACATGGGTTTAGCCTGCTATCCAACTCAAGGAAACTTTATTTTGATTGATGTCGGTGGTTCTGGAGAAGAAGCCTTTAAATACCTTCTGAGTAAAGGGTATATCGTCCGTTCCGGTGCAGCGCTTGGTTACCCCAAAGGCATCCGCATCACAATAGGAAATAAGGAACAAAATGATGCGATCATTAGTCATTTGAGGAATTACCTGACATGAGAAAAAAGGTTTTGATAGTTGGATTAGGCTTAATTGGCGGGTCGTTAGCCAAAGCCATCCGGGCAGCGCATGATGTTGACATCACGGGTTACGATACCAATCAAGAATCATTAATAGAAGCAAAATCACTAGGCATTATCGACCATTATACAGCTGTCATAAGTGACAGCGCAAAAGCTGCTGACTTTATATTGCTGGCCGCCCCAGTTAATTCAATCCTTGAGCATATCGAACTATTGTCAAAAATTGATTTAAAACCGGGTGTTATCATCACCGATGTGGGAAGTACTAAGCGGCAAATTGTTAATAAGGCCGCAAATGTTTTCCAAGGGCGTTGTACTTTCATCGGCGGTCACCCAATGGCAGGCTCTCACAAAAGCGGTGTTTCCGCATCACAGCCAAACCTTTTTGAGAATGCTTATTATTTTATTGTTCCGGATACCATTGATAAGACTAAGGAGGCAGACCAGCTTCAAACCTTGCTTAAAGGCACTCATGCGAAGTTTATCACCGTTACACCGGATAAGCATGACGACATTGTCGGCATCATTAGCCACTTTCCTCATCTTATCGCGTCTGGGCTCGTCCATCATCTGAAGGAGCATCCCGAACAAGAGTTTAATTTGCGCAATCTCGCGGCGGGAGGCTTCCGTGATATAACACGAATCGCATCAGCAGATCCTGTCATGTGGCAGGATATTATTTCTAACAACAGCGATATCATGTTAAAGCTCTTTCATTCGTGGGAAGAGGAAATGGGCCGGATTAAAACCATGTTGATGAGTAATGACAGGGACCAAATTAAGACTTTCTTTTCAGATGCAAAGGCTTATCGCGACGGCTTTCCCCAAAAAGAAAAGGGTGCTATACCAGCTTATTATGATTTATATGCCGATATACCCGATCAGCCATTGGCGATATCGGACATTACCAGGTTAATTGGTGAAGCGGATCTTAACTTAACTAATATTAATATTATTGAACTAAGAGAAAACATCTTTGGTGTTTTGAGACTGTCATTTCCGACATTGCAACAACGGGAACAGGCAATGGCTGTCCTTTCAAATAACAACTATAAGACATATCTTAATGATTAGGTGGTAAATATGGCAGAAATGATATTTAAGGGCTATAAAAAAAAGGTTGTTGGTGCGGTCCGGGTTCCCGGTGATAAATCGATTTCCCACCGCGCTGTCATATTTGGGGCGATTGCCCATGGGGAAACAAAAATAGAAGGATTTTTAACAGGTGACGATTGTCTTAGCACGCTTTCCTGTATGCGGCAACTCGGTGCTGAAGTTGAAAGGGACGGCGAAACCGTTATGGTAAAGGGATCAGGTTTTAATGGCTTGAAGGAACCGGAAAATGTACTGGATGTCGGTAATTCCGGCACATCTATCCGACTGTTAATGGGACTTCTTTCTGCAAGACCTTTCCACAGTGTCTTAGTGGGAGATGCGTCGATCCATCGGCGGCCAATGGACCGGATTATGGCCCCCTTAGAGAAAATGGGCGGACAACTTTTTGGACGGGCAAATAACCGTTTAGCCCCCGTCGCTATTAACGGAACAAAGCTTGAAGCGGTAACTTATAATTCACCGATAGCAAGCGCTCAAGTCAAATCGGCATTACTCTTGGCAGCCATCCAAACCGAAGGACAAACAACAATAAATGAGCCTTATTTATCCCGGGATCATACAGAAAGAATGATTAGGGCTTTTGGCGGGGAAATTAAGACATCAAAGGCAAGCTGTTCGCTAAACGGTCCGCAAAAATTAACCGGAACCACGATTAAAGTCCCAGGTGATATCTCATCTGCGGCATTTTTTATTGCGGCTGCCCTCATTACCCCCGGCAGTGAACTGAAGATCGAATCCGTAGGTGTGAACCCGACTAGAACAGGTCTTTTGGATGTTCTAAAAGACATGGGCGCTGATATATCGGTAAACAATCCACGGGAGTTGAACAACGAACCGGTTGCTGACCTTGTCATCCGCCATAGCCAGTTAAAATCAACGACTGTTGGCGGTGAAATGATTCCAAAATTAATTGATGAAATTCCAATATTGGCTTTGCTTGCAACTCAGGCGGAAGGGGAAACGGTGATCCGTGACGCTGCCGAATTGAAGGTTAAGGAAACAAATAGGATTCAGACAGTTACAACTCAGCTTAACAAACTTGGCGCAGATATTAGAGAAACAGAGGACGGCATGATTATCACCGGGCATCCTGGACAGCCTTTAACAGGTGGAAAGGTTGAAAGTTTTGGCGACCATAGGATTGGCATGATGTTAGCAATAGCCGGCCAAGTAGCCAAGCAGGGTGTTACTCTAGAGGGCAGCGAAGCCATCTCAGTTTCATTCCCATCATTCGTTAAATTATTGGAAACAGTGAGATAAATCATATTTTTTAGAAAATACCTTGCATTTCAATATTGTTATCGTTTATAATATTCTCAAATGGTTTCTCTCCACTCCATCCATATGTTGATGAAAGCCTTATACGCATTGTATAAGGTTCTTTTTTTCCCTTCCGAATCATAGAATTGCTAGTGAAGGCATACTAGGACGAGGATAATTGCACCCTTTTAATTTTATTAATCTTTACGGGAGGTAAATTTACTAATAGATATGATAAAATAGACATTCATCAAAAACTTCTCCCGTAATTGACCTAGAAGGAGTGCACTTTTATATGGTAAATGATTTAGACACAGCCATTTCGCTTGTTGAAACAGGACAGACTGAGCAGGGTTTAGCAATGGTGAAAGAACTATTGACTTCAGCCGATGATGATACAGCTTACAAAATCGCGGTTCTCATGCAAGATTGGGGATTGATTGAAGATGCTGAAGCGGTATTTAATGATCTTTTAATAAAGTATCCAGAAGACAGCGATTTGATCCTGCAAATCGCGGAACTTTTGGTTGATAAGGATGAAGAAGAAAAAGCGATAAATTTATTAAACAGCATCAGCAACTATGATGAAAATTATTTAAGCGCACAACTTTTGCTTGCTGATTTGTATCAAATGCAAGGTTTAGATGAGGTTGCTGAAAGTAAGCTTAAAACAGCCTTGCAAATGGCACCGGATCAACCGATTTTATTGTTCGCATTAGGAGAATTTTATTTATCGGCAGGCTACCCGGCAGAAGCGGTCCCTTATTATAAAAAGGTTCTGCATGCTGATGTGCTGTCACACGAGAATGTAGAGGTTAAATTGGCTGAAGCCTTAAGTCTAAACGCACAATTTGAAGAGGCATTAATTTATTATCAAAAGGGACTTGATAAAAGCAAAACATTGGATGGATTGTTTGGTTACGGGATGACAGCTATGCAGGTTGGAAAATATCAAACTGCAATCTCAGCTTTTGTTGAATTAAAAGAGCTTGATCCGGGGTATAGTACCCTTTATCCCGTCCTTGCAGAAGCTTACCAAGAAGAGGGAGCAACAAATGAAGCTTTGGTTGTCCTTGAAGAAGGCATGAAGACTGATGAACTGAATGAAAGGCTGTACAATAAAGCCGGGGAGCTGTCATGGAAACAAAAGGATTGGGACAGGGCTAAGCGTTATTATAATGATTTATTAAAAATTAACCCTGATAATATCGAAGCGTTTAAACGTGTTATTGAGATAAAAATAAATGATGATGATGCGTTCGATGAGGTTATTGCAGACCTTGAAGACAGCCAACATGACGATCCCACCCTAAAATGGTATTTAGCAAAAGCCTATATGCGTAATGATCATTTAGATATGGCAGAGTCAATCTATAAAGACAATATCCAGTATTTTAATGAAAATCCCGAGTTTCTAAGTGAATATGGGGAACTGCTCTGGCAGCTCGGCAAAAGAGAGGAAGCCTTGCTGAAACTCAATCAGGCGCTTTCTTTCGACCCGCAAAATCAAATTTTGCAAGGATTTGTCGAACGAATTGAGCAGGATTTTTCATAAGGTAAAAAGAAAGTATAACCATAACTTGATGTATAAAAGGAAGAAAGGGGATGAGAGCATGGAACAAATAATTTCAGTTAATGAAAAACGTGATTTTTTGAAATGGTTTTTAAATCGCTTTCATTTGAAGAGCCGCGAATGTGTTTGGCTGCTGAACTATTGTATCAGCGACGATCACCTTTTGAGCCTCTTTCGATTTGTGGACAATATTCATGGCTGCACCCGTTCAATGGTCATATCGGAAAAATCAGTGAGTGATAAAGCTTTTGAATACCACAAAAGGCACGTGACGACCGATGATCCTGAGAAGGCCTTTCACGACATTCGGCTTAATCAAGAAGAACCAATCTTTGTCCAGGTCAATTTCTCATCCCCATATCGAACACCTGAATATGTTGGGGTGCTTGAGGATAACCCATTCTGCCATAAAACAGTGCATGACCGTTTTGGGGAAGAAGCTGACAAAATTATTTTAAAAGCCGAAGAGAAATATTTAAGAGAAACATTAAATAAAGAAATTGATAAGGCGCTTGACGAGGGAGATAAAGAAACCTTCGAAAAACTAACTAACAAATTGAAAATGTTAAACATCCTTGATTAATAATCAAGGGTTTTTATTTATGTAAGTTTTGATAAAATTTGTATAAAATTAATTTTTGAAAAGCCCATTCACAAATAGAAGGAGCATGTATATGAAATGGTGTACAAAAGATATTATCCTGTTTAATAAAGAAAAAGAATTCGTAGACACTGTGGTTGTGCCTTTAGTTCCGATATCCTGGGACAAAAATATGACGGCCACAGTTAGGGAAGGCGAGCATATCACTATACTGGCTCGGGAAATTGAACATCAACTAATGGGGAGAATGGTTGAAGCACCTCCTTTTACATATCTAAAATCTGAATCTATGGAAGAACGGATGAAACGACTAAAGTTATGGGAAAAGAATATAAAAGAAAGTGGCATTGGCTATATTTTTTATCTGACTTCCGATGTGGACTGGAATCAGAAGAATCACAATATGCTAGATATGATATGGCTGCCTGCTGTACCTCTTGAGCATATGGAAGGGAAAGCCCGTGATGCTTATCTCGATGAAACAGTTCAGGATATTCTGAAAGTCATCACAGAATCATGGCAACAATTTTCTGAATAAATCCATAAGAGTTGTCAATATTTATTGACAGTTATAAATCGTTTGCGCTATCATGGGAATGTCCTAGTAATATGTGTGATAGTTAAATATTTTCGGAAATTCCTTAGAATAGGGGGGGAATCGATGAGCAACAAAGAGCATGATGTCACCAGACGTCAATTCCTTAACTACACGCTGACCGGTGTCGGAGGATTTATGGCTGCGGGCATGCTCATGCCAATGGTTCGTTTCGCCGTTGACCCGCTTTTGCAAAATAAGAAAACGGGTAAAATGGTTTCCGTTGTGTCAGTTGATGAACTAACAGATCAGCCGCAACGCAAAACTTTTAAAGTGAAAAAAGTTGATGGCTGGCATGAATTCGAAGAGCAGAAAATCGCTTATGTTTTCAAAAAGAAAAACGGTGATATCATGGCACTATCACCAATCTGCACTCACTTGGGCTGCACGGTCAACTGGAATGATCCCGCTTATCCAAATGAGTATCATTGTCCTTGTCATGGTGGCCGCTACACCAAGACTGGCATAAACATTCCGGGTACACCGCCGCCTGCGCCTTTGCATGTATATGACATGAAGGTAAAGGATGGCACTGTCTACCTTGGAGATGCACATCCAAGAGGAGGGGCGTAATAAATGTTAACCAAACTCTATGATTGGGTTGATGAGCGTTTAGATATTACGCCGATGTGGCGTGACTTGGCTGACCACGAAGTGCCTGAACACGTCAACCCTGCCTACCATTTTTCAGCGTTTGTTTACTGCTTTGGTGGGTTAACCTTTTTCACAATTGTCATTCAAATCCTATCCGGTATGTTCCTAACAATGTATTACGTGCCAGACATTAATAACGCATGGGACTCCGTCTTTTATTTACAAAATAAAGTCGCCTATGGTCAAATTGTCCGTGGCATGCATCACTGGGGTGCCAGCCTAACAATTGTTATGGTGTTCCTACATACCTTACGCGTGTTTTTCACCGGTGCATATAAGAAACCACGTGAACTGAATTGGATTGTCGGCGTATTATTGTTTTTTATCATTCTAGGTTTAGGGTTTACCGGTTATTTATTACCTTGGGATATGAAAGCGCTGTTTGCGACAAAAGTAGGTTTGCAAATCGCCGCATCCGTTCCATTTATCGGAAATTGGATCGAAGTGCTCCTCCAAGGAAGCGACATTGTTGGTGCACAAACACTAGCGAGATTCTTTGCCATCCATGTATTTTTCTTACCAGCCGCACTGCTTGGACTATTGGCAGCACACTTCATCATGATCCGAAAACAGGGTATTTCCGGCCCGCTTTAAGATTTAGTTATTGTAAAAAGGAGGGGAACTTATGCATCGCGGCAAAGGAATGACATTTGTCGGTGATTCCCGAATTCCAAAGCGCGGGAAATTCATACCGCCAAAAGATTACTCTGAATATCCCGGCAAAACAGAAGCTTTCTTGCCTAACTTCTTGTTAAAAGAATGGATGGTTGGCGCAGTATTCCTAATCGGCTTTCTGGTACTGACAGTATCGGAAGCTTCACCATTAGAAGCCGAGGCTGATCCGACGAAAGCAGGCTATATCCCGCTGCCTGACTGGTACTTTTTATTCTTATATCAATTACTGAAATATCCTTATGCTGCAGGCGATTACAAAGTCATTGGCATCGTTATTCTACCCGGTCTGGCCATGATCGCTTTGCTAATCGCTCCTTGGCTTGACAGGGGTCCGGAACGCCGGGCAGCAAGACGACCTATTGCTACCGGCTTAATGCTGTTGTCATTAATCTCAATCATTTATTTGACTTGGGAGTCATCTGTTTCCCATGACTGGGCCAAATCCGAAGAACAAGGTAAAATCGTCAAAAAAGTCGATATTGATAAAAGTTCGGAAGGTTATAAAATTTATTCCAGTCAATCATGTGTTAACTGCCATGGAGAAAATTTAGAAGGAAAAGTGGGGCCGGCGCTCGTCGGCAAAAACATACCCGCTCAGCTTGTTGAAAAGGTTGCTGTGAATGGTATTCCACCAAAAATGCCGCCTAATGCCTTTAAAGGTTCAGACAAGGATCTAAAAACTTTGGCAAAATTCATTGAAAAAGTAAGCAAAAAGTAAGCAAAAAGTAAAGATAAAAGCTGGCTATTTAATAGTCAGCTTTTCTTCTGCCAATACCAAAAGAACAAGGAGAACCAAACGAATGACAGGAATATATTTTCTATTAAAACAAAAATGGGTGTTATGGACGCTGCTTATCATTAATTTGCTTGGTACAGTATACGGTTACTACTGGTATCTCTTTCAACTTAAAGACACTCCTATAAAATTCATGATATTTGTTCCTGACAGCCCCACAGCCAGTTTGTTTTTTTGCATCGTATTGTCGGGTTTCTTATTAAAAAAGCATTTTCGCCTGTTTGAAGCATTGGCTGCTGTCACTTTATTTAAGTATGGGGTTTGGGCCGTCGGTATGAATGCCGTGTCAAGTTCATTTGGCTACAAACTGGAATTTGAGAATTGGATGCTGATTTTCTCCCACGGGTGCATGGCCATAGAAGGACTATTATATGCACGGTTTTATCGCTTTAAGGGATGGCATCTTCTGATCGCTGCCATTTGGACAGTCCATAATGACTTTATCGATTATATCTTTGGCATGGCGCCATGGTACCCTTACCTTGCCGCAAATATCCAAACCATCGGTTATTTGACCTTCTGGCTCAGCCTTATTAGTATCGGTCTTGTCTATCTGCTTGCAATGAGAAAAAACAAACTCACTTTAAGTTAGGTCTACTCTTGTCCCTATTCTCATATAATGCCCATATATAGGGGAGGGGACATAGATGAAGGCCTTTTTTACATGCTTATTAATTTTGATCGTGTTATTTGCCCCGGTTCATGCCTTTGCAAAAGATAACTCTTCAGACAAAGCTTGGGAGCAGCTTACTGATTTATCTGATCAAATTTTCCAGTACGTTGATAGTAAGCATTACTCTGAAGCGACTGCCGTCCTTAAGCAGTTTAACAATAAGTGGCATAATATATCTCTCACGGTTCTTAACGTGTCAGACTTAGAGAATAGAATTATTCAATCAAGCATTATAGATGTGAATAAAACGATCAACAGTGTATCGAGTGACAAGAGTAAGCGTCAAACAGCAATAGAATTTCGGCTTGCTGTTGACGCCGCAACGCACAATCAGCAGCCATTATGGATGGGACTTAAACCAAAACTGATTAAGCCCATAGATGACATGAAGGAAGCGGTGAAGAAAGGGGATGACCAGACGTTTCAACATGGTTTAAATGAATTTTTATCCGTGTATCAAATGATCTATCCCTCTTTGGTCATTGACTTAAGCTCAAAACAATTACATGATGTCAACTCCGCTGTTAACCAATTAACTGATCATCGAATAACCATTCTCCAATCTGAAAAAGGAGAATCTCAAATAAAAGCCCTTCAACAACAAATAAAAGCCTTATTTGGCATTGCGAAAATGAGTCAAGTCAATGAACAGTCGTTGTGGACAGTAGGACTAATCGGCGGGGTCATTGTATTTACATTAATCTACGTCTCTTGGAGAAAATATAGAGGTCAGGGGAGGTACCGAGAAAGTAAAGTGTGACATCATTATGGCAAAAGGTGATATTCATTGACAATAAACGCCCTTTTGACTAAAATTGACCTTAATATAGTGATCAATGGAGGTTAGATGCCATGGGATTTGGCGTGTATATTATCTATTTCTTGATTCTAATGGCTGTTCCAATTTGGGCGCAAAGCCGTGTAAAAAAGGCGTATGCCAAATATTCAGAGGTCGCTAATTCCACTGGGTTAACCGGTGCTCAGGTGGCTAGAAGAATTCTTGATGAAAATGGCTTGTATAATATTGATATACAGGAAGTTGGAGGCACTTTATCCGATCATTATGATCCTAGGGGCAAGGTCGTCAGGCTGTCATCAGGCATTTATCATGGCGATTCGATTGCCGGCACCGCTGTTGCCGCTCACGAAGTGGGACATGCGATTCAGGATGCCAATGATTACTCGCCGCTTAGAATTCGCCACGCGATGGTTCCTGTTGCCAATATCGGCTCAAACTTTTCATACATTCTAATTCTTGCAGGCTTTTTCTTGCATATGGCGAACCTGACATTAATAGGTGTTATTTTCTTCGCAGCTGCCGTGCTCTTTCAGCTGGTTACACTGCCGGTTGAATTTAATGCCTCGAGCCGAGCGTTAGATCAAATTGTTAACCTTGGCATTGTGCAAAATAATGAAGAAAAAAGGGCGAGGAAAGTCCTGAATGCTGCCGCGTTAACTTATGTTGCAGCGGCGCTGGTAGCCGTCATGGAGCTACTGCGTTTTGTTCTCATGTTTGTCGGTATCAATAACGATGATTAAAATTCATATAAAAAAGTGCCATTCCTTAGGAAGGGCACTTTTTATTTTAATCATGAATGGGATTTTTGTTTTCATCAAGTGTAAATCCCTCGCCAAGAACTTCATGGACATCATTAACAGCCACAAAGGCATGAGGATCAATCGAACTTATAAGGCTTTTCAGGCGAAAAATCTGATTTTGTGCGACAACGCAATAGAGAACATCCACTTCGCCCCCAGAGTAGCCTCCTTTACCGGGAGTAAGTGTCGCACTCCGGTCAAGCACCTCTATTATCTTTTTTGCAATCTCTGGATTATCCTTAGAAATAATTGTTGCGGCCTTTGCGGCATAGGTTCCTTTTTGAATAAAATCAACAACCCTTGCTGCAACAAATACGGCTACAAGCGTGTACATTGCTTGTCGATAGTCTAAATAAATGAGGGAAGCAACGATAACAACAGCATCAATCGAAAACATAACCTTACCCATGCTTAGACCCAGGTATTTATGGCCAAGCCTGGCGATGATATCTGATCCCCCAGTGGTTCCGCCGTATTTAAAAATAATGCCAAGACCTGCTCCTACGAACACGCCTGCAAATAGCGCAGCCAGCGTCAAGTCATGTGCTAATGTAAAATTAAATGTAATGATATGCTGAAAGATCCATAGGAAGACTGACAAGGCTCCTGTCCCAATAAGCGTATAAATAAATCCGTTTTTTCCGAGCATACGCCAGCCAATGAGGAATAGCGGAACATTCAACACAAGGTTGCTGATGGCTGGATCGATATGGAACAGGTTATATAGGATCAGCGTTATCCCCGTAATGCCACCCTCTGCCAATTTATTTTTTATATTAAAGTTAACGAGTCCAAATGCAAAAATGGCAGAGCCTAATAAAATAAATAAAACATTTTTGGGTTTAATTGTGATTTTCAAAGAATATACCTCCTATCCGCTGGAACACTTGCATTCGAAAGACAACCTTACCTATTATATAGGATAGGCATTTTGGGTTCAATCAAAATATTCACGGCAAAGAGGCTTTCATGCCGCAGTGTTAATAATTTGTCAAACACTCTAGGTTTTCGCTATGATGATAATGAAACAATTGGTTACCAAAGTTGCATTATGGAGCTGATCAAATCATGACGGGTAAATCAATGAAAGACATGCAGGAAGAGGTACATACTTATATTAGCCAGTTTAAAGAAGGATATTTTTCCCCGCTGGCATTGACTGCGAGATTAACCGAAGAACTGGGTGAATTAGCCAGGGAAATTAACCATTATTATGGTGAAAAACCAAAGAAGCCCACGGAAGATGTTAAAACCGTCGATGAAGAACTCGGTGATTTATTATTCGTTATGATCACCCTTGCTAATTCATTGGATATAGACATGGAACAAGCGTTTCATACGGTTATGCATAAGTTCAACACACGTGATAAGGACCGCTGGACAAGAATTGATTCACTGGAGGACGATCGAGATGGAAAATAAAACAATCCGTATTACTGTCGCCGGACCAAGAGGAAAAATGGGTGCGGAAACATTGCAAATGATTTCAGAAACACCGCATTTCGAACTTGTTGCAGCAATTGACAACAAGAATGATGGGCTGGTTATTTCTGACATTAATGGCCTGCCTGATTTGAATGCACCCATCTATACAGACATAGAACAATGTTTTTCTAACGTGGGAACAGATGTTTTAATTGACTTTACCCATCCTGAAGCGGGAAAAGCACATTTTGAAGCGGCGTTAGCATACGGTGTCAGGCCGGTTATTGGCACTTCTGGTTTTACTAATGACGACGTTAAAGGCTTCCGCAGTCGGATTGAAGAAAAGGGATCCGGAGGGATTATTGCACCAAACTTTGCTATCGGAGCGGTGCTTTTGATGAAATTTAGTCAATTTGCCTCAAAATATTTACCAGATATAGAAATCATCGAACAGCATCATGACCAAAAGAAGGACGCCCCCTCGGGGACAGCTGTTAAGACAGCGGAGTTGATTCAGGAAGTCAGGCAGATGAAGCAGCAAGGTCACCCTGATGAGCAAGAAACCATCCAAGGGGCAAGGGGCGCAGAGATGAACGGCATCCGTATTCATAGTGTCAGATTGCCCGGCCTCGTAGCCCATCAGGAGGTTATCTTTGGCGGCGAAGGTGAGCTTCTTACTTTGCGCCATGATTCGATGAACAGGAAATCATTTATGACAGGCGTCAGATATGCTGTCGATACTGTGATGACTATTGATACGCTTGTATACGGCTTAGAAAATATATTAGATTAGAGGGATTCTATATGAAAATCGCACTTATCGCTCATGATAAAAAGAAGGATGATATTGTCCGATTTTCCTTGGCTTATGAACCCGTCCTAATTAAGCATGAATTGTATGCGACGGGGACGACCGGTGCCAAGATCATGGAGGCGACGAAACTTGCCATCCATCGTTTTCAATCGGGACCGTTCGGCGGTGATCAGCAAATCGGTGCTATGATCGCCGCGAACGACTTGGATGGCGTCATTTTCTTTCGCGATCCGCTGACCGCTCAGCCACATGAGCCTGATATCAGTGCCCTCATGCGGCTTAGTGATGTCTATCAAATTCCGCTTGCAACCAATATGGCGACAGCTGAACTGCTCATGCACGCATTAGAAAGAAAAGAATTAGAATGGCGGAATCTTGTCAGAGAAAAAAGGAAAACCAACATATGACAGATCAACCATTAGATTTACTCGCTTTTGGTGCACATCCGGATGATGTTGAAATTGGCATGGGGGGGACATTAGCCCTCCATCAATCCAAGGGCTACCTAACGGGTATTTGTGATTTAACGCTGGCGGAATTATCATCAAACGGAAATGTACAACAGCGGCAAAGAGAAGCATCACTTGCGACGGACATCCTTAATCTATCCATTAGAGATAACCTCTTAATGCCTGACAGGGGACTGTTAATTGATGATGAAAAAGTTGCTGTCATTGTTGACTTGATCCGAACATATCGCCCTAGGCTTATTTTTGCCCCTTATTTTGAGGACCGTCACCCTGACCACGGCCATTGCGGGAAACTGATTGAAGAGGCCTATTTTTCCGCAGGCATCAAAAAGTATGAGGGTTTGAAGGCATTGCCAGCTTTCCGTCCCGAAGAACTATATTTTTATTTCATTAACGGGTTTCATCAGCCTGACTTCGTGGTCGATATAAGTGATGTCCATGGGACAAAAATGGCGGCATTAAAATCATATAAGAGTCAATTCATCCAGTCAGACCAAGGCGTTGAAACACCCCTGACAAATGGATACCTAGAGACGGTTGAAAGCAGGGATCGGCTGTATGGAAAAGAAACCGGGACCCTATTTGCGGAGGGCTTCAAAGTTAAAAGACCGATAAAAAGAAATTTATTGTTAGGTGAATCATTATGACATTAAAAATTGGCATCACATGTTACCCAACAGTAGGCGGATCCGGGGTTATCGCGACAGAACTTGGCAAAATGCTGGCAAAAAAAGGGCATGAAGTTCATTTTATTACATCAAGTCTTCCGTTCCGCTTGGAAAAGACGTCTAGGAATATTTTTTTCCATGAGGTTGAAGTGAACCAATATGCTGTTTTTCGCTATCCCCCTTATGATTTATCATTAGCCAGTAAAATGGCGGACGTCGCTAGGCGGGAGAATCTTGATATCCTTCATGTGCATTATGCTGTCCCGCATGCTGTGTGTGCTTATCTTGCCAAGCAAATGGTCGGTGATCAGATTAAAATAGTGACCACTCTCCATGGCACGGATATTACTGTACTTGGCTACGATCCTTCCTTAAGCGACATGATTCGGTTTGGCATTGAAAGGTCTGATCTCGTTACGGCAGTTTCCAAAAGCCTAGCGCAACAGACACATGAGCTCATTCAGACAGATAAAGAAATAATACCGGTATATAACTTTGTTGATGAAGAAACATATAAAATACAGGAAGTCCCGGGACTTAAGGAAGAACTGGGAATTGGCGAAAATGAAAAGGTCATCATTCATATTTCAAATTTCAGGAATGTGAAACGCGTTCCCGATGTTGTTAAAACATTCGCGCAAGTCCGTGAAAAAATCCCTTCAAAGCTTCTGCTTATTGGTGAAGGGCCGGAATTTCCTGTTGTTATGGAACAAGTGAATGCATTGGGCATCAAAAAGGATGTTCTCTTTTTAGGAAAACAGGAAAACGTAGCAGACCTGTTATCCATCAGCGATCTCGCCCTTTTATTATCGTCCAAGGAAAGCTTCGGACTTATCCTGCTTGAAGCGGCGGCATGCGGTGTCCCAGCGGTCGGCACCAAAGTAGGCGGCATTCCAGAGGTCATTTGCGATGGAGAGACAGGTTATATAACCGAGGTAGGAGATACTAATGATGCTGCTGCAAAGGCCATTGGCATATTAACAAATCCAGAGCTTCAGCAGCAAATGGCAACAAGCGCTCTTAATCTTGTGAATGCCAAATTTCACTCCAAACACATTCTTGAACAATATGAATCATTGTACTATCGTGTTTTGGATAAATGATCGGATGTGCACATATGTCCCGTTCTTTTGAAGAAGCCAAAGAAGTGCTTAAGGTTTTTTTTATTCACCATTATGATGCTTATATCGTCGGCGGAGCGGTCAGAGACCATCTTTTGGGCAAACCCGTAAATGACATTGATATTGCCACTTCTGCCCGACCAGAGCAAGTGCAGGCCATGTTCAAAACGACCATCCCAGTCGGCATTAAGCATGGCACTGTCATCGTCCGCTACAATCATACTAATTATGAAGTGACGACCTTTCGTAAGGAATCGGGTTATGACGACTTCCGCCGCCCAGCTAAAGTTACCTTTGAAACGTCATTGCTTTCGGACCTCAAACGGAGAGATTTTACCATCAATGCGATGGCATTAACCATTGATAGTGACATTATTGACCCTTATAATGGCCGGTGTGACATTGAACAAGCGATCCTACAAACCGTGAATGATCCTTATGACAGGTTTCGTGAGGATCCATTAAGAATGATGCGAGGCATAAGGTTTATTAGCCAACTCGGGTTTAAAATGCCGCCAAAACAGCTTGATGCTATAAGGGATTTGGCTCATCTTTTAAAAAACATTTCTATAGAAAGGCTTCTTCAGGAGTTCAGCAAGCTGTTAGCTGGCAAGTCACTGGATCAGGCGATGCCTGTATTGGTCGAAACAAGCTGTCATCATTACTTGCCAGGCCTTGAAACAAAATCACACGATCTATTCACAGCCGGAAAATTCGACTTTAATCGCATTAAGGCGGATTGGGAAAGATGGTGTGCGCTTGTAATTATCCTTGATATACCTGACGACAAAGCCTTTTGCCGAAGCTGGAAAATGTCTAATAAACAAGCAAGCTTTGTCGTTACCCATTCTTATGGCTATCATCTTATGAAGGGGCAAAGATGGACGAGTGAACGGCTTTATGAATGGGGATTGGACAGTGTTTTAGCCATTAATCGATTAATTAGTGTCTTGTCCCCCGAGGCTTCAACTGAAACAAATCTGGAGATAGAAAAGATGTGGCGGAACTTGCCTATAAAAGACAAAAAGGATCTAAATGTAAATGGTCAGGACTTAATGGCGTGGACGAAGCAAAAACCCGGACCGTGGCTCGCCGGCGCGTTAAAATTAATCGAGGGCCTTATCTTAAATGGGCAGTTAAAAAATGAGAGGAAGGACATTAAAGAATGGGTGATGGCTTGTCTAAAACCAAAAATAGGATTTTAAAAATGCTTGTTGATCATCAAAATGAGTACCTTTCAGGTCAAAAAATTTGTGATTGCTTGGGCTGTTCCCGAACAGCGGTATGGAAGCATATAAAAGACCTGCAAAAGGAAGGTTTTAAAATAGATTCGGTGCAAAAGAAGGGTTACAGAATGACAGCGCCTTCTCACCATTTAAGTGAAGCCAATATTCTTTCATCTTTGAAAACAAAGAAACTTGGCCATAATTTAAAGTTTCACGAGACATTGCCATCGACGCAAAAAGAAGCACACCATCTTGCTGAGGATGGGGCAGCGGATGGTACATTGGTCGTAGCGGATGAACAATCCACTGGAAGAGGGAGACTTGGCCGGGAGTGGCATTCACCGATGGGCACCGGAATATGGATGAGTTTAATCATAAGACCCGATATCGCCTTGCACCAAACGCCTCAGCTGACATTATTAACCTCAGTCGCTGTCGTAAAGGCGATTCATGACATAACCGGTGTAGAATGCGGTATAAAGTGGCCAAATGATATTCTTTATAACGGAAAGAAAATTGTTGGCATTCTAACAGAATTGCAAGCGGAAGCCTCTCATGTTAAAGCCATTATTATTGGGATCGGCATGAATGTTAATGCAGATGCAGCTGATTTTCCAGACGAGCTAAAAAAACGGGCAGCATCAATCAAATCATTAACAGGACGCGAGCATGACAGGCCAGCGATCATTCAGGCGATTCTAAAGCACTTTGAGCTTCTTTACAACACCTATCTTGAAGAAGGTTTCGAAATAATAAAGCTATTGTGGGAGTCATATGCGCTAAGCTTAGGCAAGGAAATATATGCCCGAACGGTAAAGGGCGATACAATCAAAGGACTGGCAAAAGGCATTGATGATGAAGGGGTGTTGCTCTTGGAAACCCGCGATGGCACCGTCCATCATATCTATTCTGCAGATATCGAAATTATTTAAAAGACGTATACAAAAATAATGAGTATTTGTTATACTTTTAATGTAATGTGCTTTTTGGACGGCATCCTGTATGGAGCTGTACCTGATGTTATACTGTGACATTTTCACAATTGCCTGTACAAAGCCAAAATACAGGTGTCTGCCTTGATCCAATGTATAAAACAGGACTGGGACAGAGGGATGATTATGCTAAAATGTTTGAGTCCTTCTTGCACATTCTGTTGCAAAGAAGGACTTTTTTGACTTTTGGCTGTCATGCTCTCTTCCGGGTTAAAAGGAGGAGACTTATGAAATCAACAACATTGTTCAAAGAAATGAAAGAATTGAATGAGCCTATTGCAATGATGACCGCTTACGACTTCCCAGGAGCTAAATTGGCTGAAACATCAGGGATGGACCTGCTTCTTGTCGGTGATTCGGTCGGCATGGTTGCACTGGGTTATGATTCGACTGTACCGGTCACAATTGAGGATATGATCCTTCATACGAAGGCGGTTCGGCGAGGGGCTAGGGATACATTCATTGTAACAGACATGCCCTTTCTGACTTATCACGGCTCATTTTCTGAAACGCTCGCTGGTGCCAAACGCCTCATACAGGAAGGCGGCGCTCATGCACTGAAATTAGAGGGCGGCGGTTTCATTTTTGATAGTATAGAGCGTCTGACTCACTCAGGTGTCCCAGTTATGGCCCACCTTGGTCTAACCCCCCAATCTGTCGGCGTATTGGGCGGTTATAAGATCCAGGGAAAAAGTGTTGAAGAGGCAAAAAAACTCATGGACGACGCCAAAGCAGCCGAAAAAGCAGGAGCCTTTGCGCTCGTATTAGAATGTGTGCCGCAACAGTTGGCTAAACATATCACAGATGAACTATCAATCCCAACAATCGGGATTGGGGCAGGATCCCATACAGATGGCCAAGTGCTTGTGTACCATGATCTTATTGGTTACGGTGTTCATCGTGTTCCAAAATTCGTTAAGCAATATGTAAAGGTATCCGACATCATCGGAGAGGGTCTCCTAAGCTATGTGAACGATGTAAAGAACAGAACATTTCCTGGAGAGGCTCATGCCTTTAATATGAAAAACGACACGATGACAGAGCTTTACGGAGGATCTTAAAATATGGAAATCATTTCATCACCTATGGAAATGCAAAATACAATCAAAGACTTGAAAAGTGATGGCAGCGTCATAGGCTTTGTGCCGACTATGGGTTTTCTGCACGAAGGGCATGCCTCACTTATTCAAAAGGCTCGTGAAACAGCTGATATCGTCGTATTAAGTATTTTTGTCAATCCAACCCAGTTTGGTCCCAATGAGGATTATGATTCGTACCCTAGGAATTTCGAAAAAGATGTGCAATTGGCTAAGCAACTAAATGTCGATATGATTTTCCACCCCAAGTCCGAAGAGATGTACCCATTGGGTGAAGGAATGTCAATCACTGTAAATGAACGTGTTCAGGTCCTTTGCGGTAAAAGCAGGCCGGGACATTTTGCCGGTGTGGCGACAGTCCTTGCGAAATTATTTAATATTATTTGTCCTGATAAAATTTATTTTGGCTTAAAAGATGCACAGCAAGTTGCTATAGTCGATGGATTAATCAAGCATTTTCATTTTCCCATTGAACTCGTCCCATGTGATACCGTCAGGGAAGAGGATGGCTTGGCCAAAAGTTCGCGAAATGTCCGTTTATCAGATGACGAAAGGCGTGAGGCTCCAGGCATTTACAGGGGTCTCCAGGAGGGCTTGGTCGCCGTTAAAGCGGGACAGACAGACCCAAATAAAATCGAAAAACATGTCCTTGATTCTCTGAAGGAGGATATAAAATTGGGTTCGATTGATTATGTTGACGTTTTAGATTATCCAGATTTGAATAAAAGTAAGACCTTATCAGGCCGCTTTATTATTGCTTGTGCGGTCAAATATCAGGATGCCAGGCTGATTGATAACATTGTCGCCAATCTTAATGAACCGCACACGGGGGATTAAAATAAAATGTATCGTACAATCATGAAAAGCAAAATTCACAGAGCAAGAGTTACTGAATCCAATCTAAATTATGTTGGGAGCATTACCATTGATCAAGATCTTCTAGAAGCGGTAGATATTCTGCCTAACGAGAAAGTACAGATCGTTAATAACAATAATGGCGCGAGGCTTGAAACATATGTGATAGCCGGAGAAAGGGGAACTGGGACCATTTGTTTAAATGGTGCGGCAGCCCGTCTTGTTCAACCTGATGATATCATTATTATTATTTCTTACGCCTTAATGGCTTCTGAAGAATTAAAGGCTCATGAACCTGCCATTGCCGTCATGGATGAGAACAATCAAATAAAAGAGTTAATGAAAGGTGAGCCGCCTTTAACGAAAATTTATTGATTTTTAGCGGATAACTTCCCCTATTCGATATAAACTATCTTAAGATTGGGGGGAGTTTTTTTTATGAAGAAATTAATATTTTTAGCCATTACCATCATTTTTGTGGCTGCAGCTGGGCACGTTTATTCAAAAGGGGTTCCGCTCTTGAATAAACGCGTTAAATTTTTTCTTGAACATGATGAGATTGCCGTAACCTTTCTTGCTTTGCCGGATGGGGAGGCAACCCTTGCCCAAACAGCTTCAAATCAAAACATTTTAATCAACACAGGCAGCAAACCTTCCTATAATGTTCTAAGAGAAGAATTGAAAATATATGGTGTGACCCACATCAATGATGTGATCATTACGAAAAACACGGAACCTTATATGGGGAATATAATAAAACTTGTTAAAAATTACAATGTAAACACTGTCATAACAAGTAAAGAAAATATCCACGCCATGTGCTTGAAAAATTCAGCAATCGATTGTTCCATTTTTACAGTGCCAAATAAAAGTGATTTTAGAATCGGACAAAGATTAAATATTCACATCTTAAATGAATCGGCGGGTGGAGAATGGAATCTCCTTTTAACTTATGGCAAAAACCATATATATTATATGAGCAACCGGGGGACTGCTCTGCATCTCCAAAATCCGTATTCTGCCACCGTTTTAAAGGTCCCTGATTTCGGGAGAATTGAGGTTAACAATGAATTGGTGGAAAAGATCGATCCTGAGATTGCGATTGTGTTCCGGAAGGAAAAGTCTAAGGTGAACAGCTTATTATATGACGAGCTCGAAAAGGGATTAATGGATATTTACGAAATAGGGAAAATTGGTAATGTGACCATTAAAATGAACCCGTTCGTTTATGAAGTGATAACTGTTAACTGAAGGTATTGCAATTCCTTAGTAAAATGATTAGGATGGTAATGAAGGCCATTTTGCCTGTTACATTTCTAATTAACTAAAGAAAACGAAACCTTGGGCCAAGGTTTCGTTTAACAAAATGAGGTGTCGGTTAGGTGAAATTTTCCCTTATTGCAGGGTATTTATAGTTTGACCTGATACCCGGCAACTATGACTAGCAGATTTTACTTACGCCAGGGAAAAAAGTGGCTTGTCTTTTAATGTATAAAGGAGGATTAGAATTTGAATGGGAGAGAAAATTGAGGTATTATCAACTGTCTGCATCCAAAAGTCAGATGATTTATATAAAGTGGTTGACAGTCTAAATCGCACATTGAAACGGGAAGATCTTATGTTTGGGTTAAGTTTAGATGAGGAAAACCCGGAAAAAATGATATTTACGATTTATCGTACATAGGTGATGATTTTTGAAGAAATGGATTTTGGCGATACTTATAGGTGTTTTTGTTATAGGCATGTGGCAAATGTGGCTGATTTACCATGATGCGTCATCATATGAAGAAAATTTGGCTAATAAAGCGGTTGATAAAGCTAAAAATCATTATGATCTAAGTAAAGTAAAAGAAGTAACTTATTATCATGGCAATCACTCATACCATATTGTGGAGGGCCTTTTAAACTCAGGCAAGCATGTCTACATCTGGGTTCCTGATAGCGAAAAAGGGAAATATTTCAAAAGGGAAGTAAAAGATGGCATATCCAAGAAAAAAGCCATCGCCATTTTTAATAAAATGCATTACGACGCCGCGGAAATAACAACTGTCAGATTGGGTATTGATGATACAGAGCCGGTCTGGGAAGTGACGTTCCTTGATTCAAAAGGTCAATACAATTATGTATATTTATATTTTGACAACGGCAAAGAAGCTGAACATATTTTACATATTTGAAAAACATAGCATGGCTTATGCATAAGGAGCGATTCAAATGGAACTGGCAAGAAGAGTCACGACTATAACACCCTCAACGACACTTGCCATTACAGCAATGGCAAATGAACTGCTAGCGGAAGGCCACGATGTCATTGGGCTTGCAGCGGGAGAGCCAGATTTCAATACACCGGAGCATATCATTGAGGCGGCAATGACCGCGGTCAAAAACGGCGAAACAAAATATACCCCATCAGGCGGGCTGCCAGCCTTAAAACAAGCTATTATCGAAAAGCTGAAAAAGGATCAGCACTTGGATTACAGCTTATCCAACATCATCGTTACCACTGGAGCAAAACACGCTTTATACCTTTTATTCCAAGCCTGCTTAAATCCTGGTGATGAGGTGATCATACCTGCGCCATACTGGGTCAGCTATCCTGAGCAGGTTAAATTAGCTGGTGGAATGCCGGTCATCGTAGACACATGCCAGGAGAATCATTTTAAAGTCACGGTCGATCAATTGCAAAAAGCCCTTACGGACAAGACGAAAGCCATCATTATTAATTCACCGAGCAACCCAACCGGCATGATTTACACTAAAGAAGAGCTGCGTGATATCGGTGATTTTTGCCTTGAAAATGGCTTAGTGATCGTTTCCGATGAAATTTATGAAAAATTAGTGTACGAAGGCACGGAATATGCATCGATTGCTCAATGTTCCAAAGCAATTAAGAAACAAACTGTTATCATTAATGGTGTGTCGAAATCCCATTCAATGACTGGTTGGAGAATCGGCTATGCAGCGGGTGATGAGGGTCTAATTAAAGCGATGACGAATCTCGCGAGCCACAGCACGTCAAACCCGGCTTCAGCGTCTCAACACGCGGCGATTGCCGCTTATGAAGGAACTCAAAAGCCTGTAGAAGAGATGCGGCTGGCATTCCAGGATCGATTAAATTACGCCTATGAGCGGCTCATTAACATACCCGGGTTGACTTGTGTAAAACCACAAGGCGCTTTCTACCTATTTGCAAATGCAAAAAAAGCTGCCGATATGACCGGCTTTAATGATGTTTCTTCATGGTTAAGCGCACTCCTAAGCGAGGAAAAAGTGGCGCTCGTTCCAGGTAAAGGGTTTGGCGCCAAAGATTATATCCGTCTATCCTATGCGACATCCTTAGAGAATTTAAAAGAAGCTTTGGACCGGATCAATCAATTTATGGAAAAACATTTATCATAAGTGACGTTAGTGGAGGTTTAGTGAATGAAAACAACAATATCACAAGTTAGCAGGCATGTTGAACAAGAAATCACGATCGGTGTTTGGCTGGCAAACAAACGATCAAGCGGTAAAATTAAATTTTTGCAGCTTCGTGACGGGACAGGCTTTATTCAGGGGGTTGTCGTCAAGAGTGAGGTTTCTGAAGAGGCATGGGAAAAAGCTTCCGAACTGACCCAAGAAAGCTCCTTTTATGTTAAAGGGATTGTAAGAGAGGATCACCGCTCACCTTCTGGTTTTGAATTGACGGTAACAGATTTGACGGTGCTGCAGATTGCATCAGATTATCCGATCACACCCAAAGAGCATGGTACGGAATTTTTAATGGATAATCGCCACCTTTGGCTCAGATCAAGCCGGCAACATGCTATTTTGCGCATTCGTAATGAGATTATTCGCGCGACTTATCATTTCTTTAATGAACAAGGCTTTATTAAAGTTGATCCGCCGATATTAACCGGCAGTTCCGCGGAAGGCACGACGGATCTTTTCCATACCAAATACTTTGATCGGGATGCCTACTTGTCACAAAGCGGACAGTTATATATGGAAGCCGCTGCGATGGCGTTTGGCAAAGTATTTTCTTTTGGACCAACCTTCAGAGCGGAAAAGTCAAAGACGCGCCGCCACTTAATCGAATTTTGGATGATTGAACCTGAAATGGCTTTTATTGAACATGAAGAAAGTTTGGTCATTCAAGAACAATATGTCACATATGTTGTACAATCGGTCCTTGAAAATTGCAAACTGGAGCTCAAGGCGCTTGACCGTGATACCACGAAACTTGAAATGATCAAGGCACCGTTCCCAAGGATTACCTACGATAAAGCGGTTGAATTGCTTAAGGAAAAGGGCTTTGATGATATCGAATGGGGTGAGGATTTTGGCGCGCCGCATGAAACAGCGATTGCCGAAAGCTTCGATAAACCGGTCTTTATTACGCACTATCCAACAGCTATCAAGTCCTTCTACATGAAGCCTGATCCGGAGAGGGAAGATGTGGTCCTTTGTGCCGATTTGATTGCGCCTGAAGGCTATGGCGAAATTATTGGCGGCAGCCAAAGAATTGATGATCTGCAATTGCTTGAAGAACGATACAGCGAACATAAATTAACAGATCCGGCTTATGAATGGTATTTGGAATTAAGAAAATACGGCTCTGTCCCGCATTCAGGTTTTGGTTTGGGATTGGAAAGAACCGTTGCCTGGATTTCTGGAACGGAACATGTAAGGGAAACAATTCCTTTCCCAAGATTATTGAATCGTATTTATCCATAAAAGAAACAGGGCTCTTCGGAAATTTAAATCATTAGCAAAAGTGTCATTCCCGTATGGTGCAAACCTCGGATGGAATGGCACTTTTCATTTATAAAGTAAAATTTAGCCACGAAAATATCGCCAAAGAGATGCCTGCTTCATGATATAATAAAAATAGAGGTGTCGAATCATGGAGAAAAAATTATTAACGGATTTATTAGTAAACAGTAACGTTATGATCCCTTCATTACTACTCGATAATTACTATAGTCTGGGATTAAACGAAAGAGAATGCATGCTGCTTATTCATGTGCATGCCTTTATCAGTCACGGGAATTATTTTCCGACGCCTAATGAGCTTTCAGAGAGAATGTCCTGTACGCCGGCTGAGTGCGCGGAAACCCTAAGATATCTCATCCAAAAGGGTTATTTGGCTATGGACCAGTCAAAGGACAATAACATTTATTCCGAGGCCTATACGCTTCTGCCACTGTGGGAGAAGTTAGTTAGCCATCATTACCAAAACGAGGTCTCAAATGAATCTCATGAACAAGAAACAGCGCTCTATACGATATTTGAAAACGAATTCGGCCGGCCATTGTCTCCGATCGAATGTGAAACATTGACGATGTGGATTGATCAAGATCAGCATTCATCGGAATTAATTAAGGCGGCTTTGCGCGAGTCTGTTATTTCAGGAAAGCTTAATTTTCGATATATTGACCGGATTTTATTTGATTGGAAGAAAAACAGCGTGAAGACACTGGAACAGGCTAAGGCACATGGGGAAAAAATAAGACAGCGTTTTAATCAGAAGCCAAGCCAGCAGGAAAGGAAAAAGAAGCCAGCCATTACGTTCCCTATGTATAATTGGCTGGAAAAGTAAAAAGAGTGAGAAACGTGCGTTTTACCATTTCCTAAAACAAATGGTAAAACGCTATTTTTATGCCCAAAAAAGGAAACCACAAAGAGACAAAAAGGACTTTGGACCTACGAATACTTTAGAGCAAATTATCAAATTTATGAACGATAAAATGGGGGGGATCTTTAAAACAATGAAACTATTAAAGGGAGTGTCAATGACAATTGCTGCACTTGCAATGTTTGTTGGCATTGGCTTTGGCCAAAACATTGGACACGCACAAGAAATAGGTTCATATGAAAAGCAAGTTGTTCAATTAGTTAACAAGGAACGTACCTCACGTGGTCTCAAACCGTTAACGATGGGGAAAGAACTTTCACACGTCGCGGAAGTTAAAGCGCAAGATATGTCAAGCAATCATTATTTTTCACACACTTCACCAACATACGGTTCACCGTTTGACATGATGAAAAGCTTTGGTATTGGTTACAGTTACGCGGGAGAAAACATTGCTCAAGGACAACGGACGCCAGAAGAAGTGATGCAAGCTTGGATGAATTCAGAAGGACACCGTGCAAACATTCTAAAACCTCAATTTGATACAATCGGTGTTGGATATGTTAACGGTTATTGGGTACAGGAATTTACAAAAACAACGAGCCATGTCACACCAGTTGGAACAAGCACGTCACAAACAAACAATAACACAAGTACAAGCGATATTCCTTCTTGGCAGTTATATGCTGTTAAGTCTGGTGATACAGCTTGGAAAATTGCACATAGCCATTATATTACATTGCCGCAATTGAAAGTGTTGAACCCACAGGATAGCTCGATCGGCAGCCTTTATGTCGGTCAAAAAATCCGTATCAGCGGGAATGTCCACACTGTAAAGAATGGGGAAACAGCTTGGAAAATCGCAAACAATAATGGCATGACGATTTCTGACCTTAACATTTTAAACCCGCAAGACGGGTCATTAGGCAGTTTGTATGTTGGGGAAACATTATATGTAAGATAAGGGCAGGGGTTAAACCCTGCTTCTTTTTTTGTGATAAAATAGAGTGGGGTGAATGTATTCATGTTGAATAAACACGCGATACAAGAGATTCTGGATACCTTAGAAACCATGTTTCCAGACGCACATTGCGAACTAAATCATAGCAACGCTTTTGAACTGACTATAAGTGTGCTTCTTTCCGCACAATGCACTGATAAAAAGGTTAATGAAGTGACTAAGGACTTGTTTAAAAAATACCATAAACCGGAAGACTTTTTAAGTGTAGCGCCAGAAGAGCTAGAACAAGACATAAGGCGCATTGGACTATATAGAAGTAAAGCAAAGAATATACGGAAGCTTTGCCAGTCATTAATTGACGAACACGGCGGCACGGTTCCGAAGACCCACGAAGAATTAACGAAGCTTGCAGGGGTTGGACGTAAGACAGCAAATGTTGTTGTTTCAAATGCTTTTGGCGTTCCGGCAATCGCCGTTGATACTCATGTAGAAAGGGTATCAAAACGGCTTGGGATTTGCCGCTGGAAAGACAGTGTCCTAGAGGTAGAGAAGACACTTATGAGAAAGATTCCTAGGGAGATGTGGTCAGAAACACATCACAGGCTGATTTTTTTTGGACGCTATCACTGCAAAGCTCAAAGACCTCAATGTCCCGATTGTCCGTTATTAGACCTTTGCAGGGAAGGGCAAAAACGAATGAAGCAGGGTATGACATTGAGTGCGCGAAAATAAAATGACACAGGGACAAATGTTCCAGTCATAGGATACAGCATGATGCTAGAAGGAGGATTTCTATGCAAATTCATGTTGTATCTTCCGGCGATACATTATACAGTTTAGCTCAAGCGTACCGTATTTCCGCCCAGCAGCTAGCTGATTTAAATAATATTACTAATCCTAATCAATTAGTTGTTGGACAGACACTGTTAATGCCGACCTCGGATACTTATATTGTACAGTCAGGGGACTCCTTATGGACAATCGCCCAAAAGCTAAATATCCCTTATCAATCATTAGTAGCCGCTAACGAGAACCTGTCGGGCCAAACACTCCAACCAGGTATGACAGTGACATTGCCGCAGAAGAAAAAACAGCGGATTGTCGTTAACGGCTTTTTAGAGCCCAGCCAAAACGCTGTCTCCCATTTTCAAGAGGCGGAAGAGGCACTTACCTTTTTATCAATATTTAGTTATGAAGCTAAGGCGAACGGAAGCATCACACCCCCTGATAATGAGGCAGCGTTATTAGACGCCGTGAAAGAAAGCAGAACGCAGCCTTTAATGGTGCTGACGAATATTGCCAATGGAGAATTTGATCGTGATGTAGCTAAAGCTATTCTTTCGAGTACTTCCGTTCAAAACCAATTCATTCAAAATGTCATTAATGCCTTGAAAAATAAGGGTTATCGCGGTGTGAATATTGACTTTGAATTTCTTGGTAAAAATACAAGGAAGGCATATAATCGGTTTTTAAGAAGAATCACAGATCGCCTTCACAGGGAAAACTTTATTGTGTGCACATCCGTTGCCCCAAAGCTTAGCGGGCGGCAGACCGGAGCCTGGTATGAGGCACACGATTATGAGGCTCATGGTAAGATCGTTGATTATGTTATTCTTATGACTTATGAATGGGGATGGAGCGGCGGGCCGCCGATGCCAGTCAGCCCGATCACTCAAGTCCGCCGGGTTGTGAATTATGCAAGATCGGTCATTCCAAGGAAAAAAATTATTATGAGTATCCCGTTGTATGGTTATGATTGGACACTTCCATACGAAGAGGGAGGAGAGTTTGCCAAGGCAGTCAGCACTAACCAGGCCTATCAATTAGCAAGGCAGCATAATCGCAGCATTGATTATGACACAAAAGAAGAAGCACCTTTTTTCCATTACACAGCGCAAGACGGCAAAGAGCATATCGTATGGTTTGAGGACTTGCGAACCATGAGAGCGATGTTTCATATGGTAGACCAATACGATCTCGGCGGGATAAGCTTCTGGAATTTAGCCTTTCGCTATCCGCCGGTTTGGGCCTACCTTAATGATTATTTTGAGGTTAGAAAAGTTTGATAAGCAAACGAACCCCCCCAAGAATCTTGGGGGGGTTCATATTTAAAGGTTAATTTTCGGGCGTTTTGCCGGTATCATTTGTCCCGCCTTGGTTGTTGTTTGGATTGTTGGCTGTATCGCCGCCTTGATCATTTCCGGTTCCCGTGCCACCATTACCAGTGGTAGGTGGTGTCGGTGGTGTAGGCGGTGTAGGTGGTGTCGTCCCGTCATCCTTTGGCGGCGGGTATGTTGGACCGTCATTCCCGTTTGGCGGTGTGCCAGGCTGTTGATTATCGCCTGGGTTGTTATCATTTTTGCCCTTGTCCTTATTCTTGTTTTTATCCTTATTTTTATCTTTGTCTTTGTTTTTATTTTTATCTTTATTGTTCTGATCGTTCTTGTTGCCCGTATCTCCAGGTATTTTTATCTTAACCGTAGCCGGATTACTTGCGGTATATTTTGTATCACTGTCGCCGCTATTACCGGTCGGTGTGGCGGTGACAGAGAAGGTGTAATCCTGGCCGGGCTGCAGATTATTGATCTCTATACTTGTATCGCCAGTCGAACCAATAGAGTTAGTATTCTGGGCGATACCAAAGCTGACATTGTCCGTATTGCCGTAATTCCAGCTCAGCTTCAATTTTTGACCGCCTTGGTCATATTCAGCATGAAGGTTTGTAGGTTTCTTAAGCCTTTTGGACTTTTTTTCCTTCGGCTTGATATATGGCTTGTGGCCTTTCACATATAACTCGCTGCCAGGCAATGTACCGACTGAATTCGGCATTTTAAAGTCCGCTGTATCAGATGATGTCAAAGAGCTCATAATGGCGCTGAACGTTGATTGCGCGTAATGTGATTCCTGCTTCGATAAATAGGTGCCGTCGCTATCCTTTTTAGCCGGTGTGTATCCCGTCCAGACAGAGGTTGTCAGTTTTGGCGTATAACCAACGAACCAAGCGTCAAGCGCTCCGGTGTTTTCGGCGGAAGCAGAGATATTATGGTCTTTTGCATATTTATCCGTAATGTTAGTCGTTCCTGTTTTGCCGGCAAGAGGCACTCCAGAAATGTTCGCCCGTGTACCTGTGCCTGACGTGACGACATCCTTAAGCATGTCGGTTACCATGTAGGCAGTGTAGTCATGCATCGCCTTATGCTGCTTGTGATCAAGGTCAATTGTTTTGCCTTCAGGGAAAACAACTTTTTTCACCCCATAGGGTTCATTATAGACCCCGTCATTGCCGAAGGCGGCATAAGCCCCGGCCATTTGAAGTGGTGACGCACTAAATGAACCGATCGCGTAAGCTTCATAGACCGTCTTAAAGTTAAACCCTAATTTATCCGTAAAATCTTTCACATCATTCTCACCGGCTTTATCAATGACTTGCTGCAAGGTTTTAACTGCCGGTATGTTCCTGGATCTCGCCAGCGCTCTTCTTATTGTTTCTTCACCGTCGTATTGTCCATCCCAGTTGCCAAGCGGTGTCCCGTCTGAATAATGATGAGGTTCATCAACAATCTTATGTGCTGTAGACCATTTCAAATATTCAATGGCAGGACCGTAATCCATAATCGGCTTTGCTGTAGATCCAACACTATTATCAGAGTTAAGGGCCCAGTTAATGCCAGCTTTATAATGACGGCCGCCGCCAATGGCTCTTACTGCTCCCGTCTTGGTGTCAACCACAGAGACCCCGGCTTCGAAATTGTCTTGAACACCAGGGAAATTGGCATCGTTGTTCAGGACATCTTCAACACGCTGTTGTGCTTTTGGATCTAATGTCGTATAAATTTTAAGGCCGCCGTTATAAAAGTCATCATCAGTGATTACCTTTTTGACATCAACTAACTCATGATGGATGTAATTAACAAAGGCATTGTACTTTGATTTAGGCCTGTCAAGTTTATGGTGTCCTTTCAGTTCCTCTTCCATTGTCACTTTTTTTGCTTTCTCGGCTTCTGCCTTAGTAATGGCCTTGTGCTTAACCATTAGATTAAGCACAAGATCCCTACGCTCCTTCGCCGCCTCAGGGTGCCGAAGCGGATCATATGTGGTAGGTGCTTTTGGCAGAGCGGCCAGTGTTGCAGCTTGGGCAAGGGAGACATCTTCAATGTTTTTGCCAAAATAAACCTGTGACGCGGTTGCGACGCCATATGTGCTGCCTTCACCGAGATAAATCTTATTCAAATACATCTCGAGAATTTGTTTCTTGGTGTATTTTTGCTCAAGTTTAATCGATAGATAAGCTTCTTGTATTTTTCTCGTTAATGTCTTCCTTGGTGAAAGATACGAATTTTTTACAACTTGTTGCGTGATGGTACTCGCACCCTCAGCCCCGAACCCGTGCGTAATATTTGCGATAATAGCGCCGCCAATGCGATAAGGATCAATGCCAAAGTGTTTGTAAAAGCGGGCATCTTCAGTCGAAATAAAAGCATCCTGCACCACATCAGGGATTTTTTCAATTGGTGCATTGATCCGCTTTTCCCGATCGAACACCGTGTCAATTTTGTCTTTATTTTTATCGTAAATAATCGTCGACATCGGGTCACGAAGCTTGCTCGGATCCAAAGATGGGGCATTTTTTATAATTGCAAAGACTGTGATCGTGCCCGCAAGAATAAAAAATAGAAAAAGCAATAAGCAAATAAGAACGATTCTTCTAAAAAGACCCTTCTTTTTGCCCTTATTTTTCCCCTTTGGGTCCGCTTGAGCCTGACGTCTTTCCGTTCTTGATTTATATTCTGCCATAATTCAAATCCTACCTTTCCAGACGACAAATCTAAATCAAATTATAACATTCGTACGACTTCATAACTTATGACCAAATCATAAGTATACATCATTTAAGACTTTTAAGTAATCTATTCTAGGCAAATAACCTGAAGGAATGGAATGACCGCGTCGAACGACCTCTGCTTTGGGTATGGATTTCCTTCCGCCTTGATGCTGCAAATCCCAGTATTCAACAAGGATTCCCGCATCTAAAAGAAAGATATCACCGTCTGACGAAAATTTTACAATGATAAAACAAATGCCGCTATGTTTTTGTACATTTTTCATATGCGCCACCTGATGGCCATGGAAATTTTTAAGCGGCAATGATGATCTGTGACGGGTTTCCTTCGCCTCAAAATCAATATATTTCCCCTTGTAAAGTCCATTATAGTCCGTAGTAGACGCCTTTTTAAAATAAGCTTCAGTAATTTTTGCCGCACTCCGCTTTGGATAATCGACATTGACAATTTGAACAGGTGTCGGTTTCTTATGAATAACAGCAATATCGTTCGTTAAGTAATACTGATTAGAGATATTGATGTCTTCCTCTAATGTCATGCCTCGGTTGCCGTAAGTTACCGATTTTTGCCGGTTTAAGCCAATGCCTTGTTTGGGTTTACCCTTTAAATAGGGTTTTCCATTAGGATAAAACATCGTCAAGTCAAAACTCCTTTTGATGCTTTTATTAGTCAGCCGCATTTCCTTTACTATTATAACGTAAATGAAACTGAATAACGTTCCAACAATTTTGTGTCCAAAACCTTGTTAAAGGGTTTGTCTCCAATGTTACTATACCAAAATTCAAAATCAGCGAATACCTCAAATGGACGGTTTTGTCGAAAATCTACTTATAAATAAGAAAAAAGACTTTCTTTGCGGAAGCACCTCTTGTTTTGTCAGCCTTGCAGGTATAGAGGGGCGAATCACGAAAGTAATCTCATAAACATTTTTCGGTGACGAAAGGATGGTTTGTCATGAAAAAAGCAGGTGAGGGAATGCAAACTTCGGGCGGTGTTTCCATGGATGCTTATGAGTACCGGATGGATGTCTTGGAAGTGAAAATGGAGCAAATCGAAAGGAAAATCGCGAATAAAGCCGATGAAATTGTGTCTTTGCAAGTTCTCCAGCATCGGCAGGAGCTTGAGGATATTTACCAAACAATGCGGCGGATTGATCATCAAATTAAAGCTATTGACCGGGAACTGAGGACATTTTCTATCGGCCACAGGCCATTAGAAATGCAAGCAGATCAAAAAAGATCTAAGGATTCATTAAGACTAGGCAAAGGCCTATTCGGGACTTAAGGTGCGCCACAGCCGTGCCAGATCTCCAAAGATTTGATAACATGGACTTTGGGGGTGAGAGCATGGAAGATAACATGAAGGATAGATTAAAACAATTGACGATACAGTTAAAAGACTATAATAATAAAGCACATAGTCAATTTGTTGGGAGGACAAGGCAGGAAGGTTATAATGTTGACTTTTTCGGTGAAGTTAAACCCTTTGCTGACGATGTCCTTCGGCTTGTGGATGAATGGAAGCCGCTTGCACTGGAATGGGTCAAGCGGGATCATCCAAAATACGTGTATCCCATTCAAATTAATGACACGTATGATAATTTGACAATTATATCGGTGACAGCATTTCAAAAGGACACGCGCCGGCGCAGGTTTCTTGAAACAATCAAATCGATAGACTATGTTCTCGAGTCCATAGAAAAACAAC
Organism: Scopulibacillus darangshiensis; assembly: GCF_004341035.1. GTDB lineage: Bacteria > Bacillota > Bacilli > Bacillales > Sporolactobacillaceae > Scopulibacillus > Scopulibacillus darangshiensis. The sequence continues at coordinate 77,977 of NZ_SLXK01000002.1, read as the reverse complement.
TCTCTTAATAGATCGACAGGAATTTGATGAACACATAGATAAAGTATGGGACACCAAATATTAGTATCGCCTTAAACATGACATTCGTCAGCATTTCCAAAAGGTCTTCTGCTTTTAAATGAGGAAGTTTAATTAAAAATACATTCACTTTATTGAATAGACTCCGGTTTGGCTTAGCTTTTTCCATCACTTTTTCGGCTAGCATAAGCGATCCTCCTCAGGTTTTACTAGGTTAGTATAGTATATGGTTGTCCAGCCGAATTATGACTCATTAATAGAATAGAAAACAGCGGCCAAAGGAAAGGCCGCTGTTTTCTTTATACTTTAAGAATGTTTAAGTTCGCTAAAGCGAAAAAGCGGAATAAAGTATAAGGGCAACTAAGGCTTTCGCCATTAAAGCTTGGCGATAAGCCAAGTTTTCTTTAGTTAATCAGAAAGTATAACTTTCTGACGCACATAAGTGCAACTACGCCTCTGTCTTCACCAAAGGCTCGCCAATCGGCGAGTTTTCTTTATTGGGCATTCTCGATGGTTTCGATAACCTTAGGAATGTCGGTCGGTTTTAAATGATTGAATTCGGGTTTTCCGCTTTCCTTTAAAGCAATGGTCCTGCCGCTGATGACTGGATACAATCCTTGCCATCCCCCATTTAGATAATAAAGATCTTGATGGGGAAACTTTTTTATAAAAACAAGGTACACACCTTCGGCAATAGGGCCCGGGTATAGGGTATTTAGCGGGTTTTCAGGTTTTGGAAGAGGAAGGACACCTGTTGTAAGAAGATCCACTGATGTCTGTTGAGAGCCTTTATACATGTCCTTTATTGAAATGGGCTGTATGAAATTATAAAGCTGTCCACCCGTGACAGCATGATCAGTTCTAACTTGATGTTTCACATGTTCAAAACGTCCGAGAAATATCAGATCGGATGTCTTAACAAGCTCCTTGCTGTCTTTAATGGGTTTGCTTTTTATCACCATATGATTAAGGTCGATGGCAGAGGCGCTATGACTATGCAATAAAAAAGTGAAAATAATAATGAGCGTTACAAATGACTTATTTCTGGTAAACAAATGGTTCACCACACCTTTTTTTGGTTAGTTTATCAATTGATTGCTTCAATTATACTTGATAAGCCAAGTTTTCTTTATGTACAGCAGCGCCTCCTTATATTATTTATGAAGGCGCTGGCAGGGGGACGTATATGTGTGCACCCGGTTTTGGTATTTGGGGAGCGGGGCCGGTAAAGCCGCCGGTATTATATAAATTGGAAATCGGTTTAATCATTCCGGCACTCCCAACTTGTAAGACAGACGAATTGCTTAAACCATTAATTTTTAATTGATGAATATTAATTTCTTGATTAATAAAAAAGTTCATTGAGCGCACGCTCCATAACACGATTTAGTTATTCGCAAAGTTACTGGCGTCATTCAAGTCCGAGTCCATGGTATTTGTGCTGCTTAGCCCGTTATTTGTCTGCAAAAGATCCCCAGTATTAAATGAACCCGATCCACCGTAAGATTTTGCCGTGGATTTAGGTGATATATTCAGTGTATCGCCGACGGTAAAGTTTCCGCCGGATCCTATGGCGTTTATTTTTATCGGTCCTGCGATCGATGGCATAATAAGTCACCCTTTAATCACGAGTTATTCATTATCATATGAGAAAGATCGGGTTCGTGTTAGGGTTTTGTCTATAATTCTTTTGGCGGATTAATGAATTGCCGGACATTCTTAGTCCGTGCTTCACAATAAATGTCGCCTGTTGACCCAATTTCAACAACAGAAGCATTCGACACGGCAATAATACGCAAATGATCAACCTTGATGCTGCTATTCGGCTCGTTAACTATCGTCGTCTGCACGGGCTCGTAAATGTTTGCTTTTAAGAGGGGGACAAAGAACAAGTGATTTTGTAAAACAGCCTTTCTGCTATCGTAAAAGGGATACTCCCGTTGTACGGCAAAAACCTTACTTGAGGGTGTCAGCCGTCTGCTGTCACCTATTTCCAATACCGAACTTAAAGTCACCGAATCAATGTGTATATCGTGAACAAGGGATGGTCTGACCAACATTACATCGTACCTACAGGTGCTAGCGGAACTAATGATTCCCCAACAATTAGTGATTCTGGAGGAGTATCAAATATAGAAGATGAGCCGATGGTTTCAGCATCACCGATTAGAACAACCGAAGCAGATGCCACACCGATAATTCTGATGTTCTGAACACAAAGCTCTTTGTTTACTACATTAAAATTCATGCTTTTCACGCCTTTTCTTTGGTAAATAATCAATAAACATCTCAAAAGCCTTTTTGATGTCATTCTGAACTTGCAGGGTAACAGCCTGAACAAGCTCATCCCTTTGATGATATTGATCCTTATATTTTTTGATATAATAATCAATTCTAGGCTGCAATTGTTTTTGAATGTCACTGATAATAAATTGTCTGTAAGCATCATCCAATGGATAATTTTTATTTTCTTCAATGGCCGTGAGATCCTGGTAGGCCCGACCTCCTAGATAAGGCTGAAGACTAGCGGAGATTTCTTGCATTAAATCCCCATAATCATCCGACTGTTGACTAGGGAGGGGAGATTGGATGGTTTGATCATTAATCGTAAAGTCATCAAGGTCATCCAGATCTTTATCCGGATTCAGGCCAATGTTCAATGTCCCCTCAAGAGTATCTACTTTTAATTGATCAAAAGAGTAATTGACTGTAACGGGCTGTTTGTCATTTTCCATTTTGCCGATCGTTTGATTCAAATCATCAAGGGTTGCCTCAAGATGGCTAATACGCCGCTCTTGATTGCCAAGCAGGCTTTGCAATTGATGCAAATACGCATATAGATTTTGATCTGGATGCACAAATCATCACCTCACATCATCATATTATGCACTATGGTGGGCGGGCGTTAGCCTATATCGAAATTAATGTTAGCATTACACATTAAAAGCATTGGCTTGATCACTAAGATCGCGGTCGTTGGTAGTTGTAATATTATAGTTATTATGGTTGCGAAGATGGTCACCAGTATTGAATGACCCCGCACCTGCAAATGTTTTGGACTCGGCTTGTGGCGAGATGTTATAGACATCACCGATATTAAATACCGCACTGCTGGAAATTGCGGTAAGTTTTACGATTCCGACGATCGCTGGCATAATAGTCAACTTCCTTTAAATAATGTCCTTACCATAGTCTATGATCATAATGCCTAGGTGTTCTGGAACGAAAAGCAAAGCAGGCTGGAATGCTAACCAGCCTGCCACTGACAAAGAAAGAATTATTGCTTTCTTTCATATTCGGCCCTTTTTATAAAGTTCCTTTCATCCTCAATCAATCCGCAAGCTCCGCATTGCACTTTTCTTTCTGGCCCTTTATAAGGCAAATGAAAGGGGTCAAGATCAGCCATGCTGAACTCTTCAGTCACCTCACCGGAATCCGGATCTTTTTTTACCGCATTTGGAACCTGTTCGATAATATTAAATCTTGTTTTGTTTGTCTTACAGTTCGGACAGAGATAAGGATCACTCATGTCTGACACCTCCTCTAAGTTATTTTTGCCCATTTATTCTTGCCATATTAATAAAGAAGCACCTAAGGGTATTCCCCTAGGTGCTTAACTAGCATTTCGACTATGAATGTAATTCTTTTTCCATGGCATGAAATTGTTCTTTAACAGACGCTGACGGTTCTTTTGATAAAAGGCTGACAACGTAAACGGCGAGAAGACTCAAGAAGAACCCGGGGATCATTTCATATATTTTATCAGCCAACCCTGGAATTTGGAGCCAGATGATGACAGTTAATCCGCCGACAACCATTCCAGCGAGTGCTCCCCATTTGGTCATCCGCTTCCAATAGAGACTTAACAGAATGGCTGGACCAAACGCAGAGCCGAATCCAGCCCATGCATGCCCTACCAGTTCAAGAATGGTATCGTTAGGCGTATATGAGAGCCAAAAGGCAATAAGCGCTACAGCTAGCACTGCGAGTCTGCCGATTAATACGAGTTCCTTATCTGATGCATTGCGGCGCAAGAATGTTTTGTAAAAATCCTCTGTGACTGCACTGGATGTAACAAGCAATTGGGAGGAAATTGTGCTCATAATCGCTGCCAGCATCGCAGCGAGCAAGAATCCAGCAATATACGGATTAAACAGAACATTTGAAAACTGGATAAAAACAGTTTCGGGATTATTCAATTTTCCGCCGTGTTGAACAAAATAGGAAATACCGATCAGGCCGGTAGCTGATGCGCCAATAAGGGTGATAATCATCCAGCCGATCCCGATCCGGCGTGCAGCCTTTAGTTCCTTAACCGATTTTATGGCCATAAATCGGACAATGATGTGCGGCTGGCCAAAATAACCGAGACCCCAGGCAAACAAAGATATAATGCCGAGAAAGGATGTCCCTTTAAATAGGTTTAGAAGGGAGGGATCAACACTGCGAATATCCTCAACCATTGGTTGAAAGCCACCGATATCCGTAAACGCAACGATCGGCACCAGAATTAAGGCCACAAACATAATGGTACCTTGGACAAAGTCGGTCATACTTACCGCCAGAAAGCCGCCAAACAGCGTATAAGCCACAACGACGACCGTTGTTAAAATGAGACCTACCCTATAATCAAATCCGAATGCGCTTTCAAATAATGTTCCGCCTGACACCATCCCTGAGGATGTATAGAAGATAAAAAATATGAGAATGACAATCCCTGAAACGAGCCGGAGGATATTCTTTTTGTCCTCGAATCTGTTCTCCATATAATCCGGAATCGTAATCGAGTCGTTGGCGACCTCGGTATAGGTTCTGAACCGTGGGGCGAGAACCAAATAGTTCACATAAGCCCCAAGTGTTAAACCGATTGGAAGCCATAAGCTTGACATACCCGATGCATACATCGCTCCAGGCAAGCCCATAACCATCCAGCCGCTCATGTCAGAAGCACCTGCAGACAGCGCGGTGACCGCGGGACCCAATCCCCGGCCGCCAAGCATGTAGTCTGAGAGTGTGGATGTTTTCCTGTACGACCAATACCCAATTAACAACATGCCTATCATATAAATGCCTAATGAAACAATAACGCCAGTTTCCATCTTTTCTCCCCTTTTTCATAATTTTGATTTTTCCTTAAGCTCTTATTATACCAGTTTTATAGGGAACTGGCTTATTCAGAAATTTTATACTTCCCGAATAACTAAAAAAAATGCCGCAGTCTGTCTGATACAAACTGCGGCACTGCTGTCTGGCATTAACCTGTCATCTTTTGTTTCATTTCTTCAAATTGATTTTGAATGGTTGTGCCCGGGTTTTTTGTCATCATACTTACGACAATGACCGCAATTAGACTAAGGAAAAAGCCTGGTATCATTTCATAAAGGATATCAGTTAAACCAGGCACTTGAAGCCAGACAATGACGGTCACTCCGCCGACAATCATCCCAGCGAGTGCACCCCATTTCGTCATCTTCTTCCAATACACACTTAATAGAATGACGGGACCGAAAGCTGAACCAAATCCAGCCCATGCATGTCCGACAAGGCCTAAGATTGTGTCGTTTGGTGTATAAGCCAAAAAGATAGCGACAATGGCGACAAGTAATACAGCCATTCGTCCAACAAAAACCAATTCTTTATCGGATGCTTGCCGTCTAAAGAATGTTTTGTAAAAATCCTCAGTCACGGCACTTGATGTGACGAGAAGCTGTGACGAGATGGTACTCATAATGGCGGCAAGAATTGCTGCTAATAAGAAACCTGAAATGTAGGGGTTAAACAGGATATTAGAAAAGACAATAAAAACCGTTTCCGGGTCAGCAAGGTCGCGGCCGTTCTGAGAAAAGAATGCTCTGCCGACTAACCCGGTAAACAGAGCACCAATGATTGAAATAACCATCCAGCCAATCCCAATGCGGCGTGCTGTTTTTAATTCCTTAACAGAATTGATGGCCATAAACCGGACAATGATGTGCGGCTGGCCGAAATAACCCAATCCCCATGCCAGGAATGATATGATGCCAAGAACAGATGTCCCTGTAAAAAAGTTAAGCAAGGATGGATCAATATTTTTCAGTTCAGTAAACATGGTTTGTGTTCCGCCGATATCTGTTATTGCTACGACCGGGACCATTACCAGTGCGATGAACATAATGCAGCCTTGCACAAAGTCAGTCATACTGACGGCAAGAAATCCTCCGAAAAGGGTATAAGCGACAACGACAGCGACTGTGACGAACAACCCGATTTTGTAATCCAAATCAAAAGCACTTTGGAATAACCGGCCTCCAGATACGAGGCCTGCGGAAGCATACAATGTGAAAAATACTAAAATGACTATCCCTGAGACGAGCCTTAGCATCTTAGATGAATCGTGAAAGCGATTTTCTAAAAAGTCTGGTATAGTGATGGAATCATTAGCAATCTCTGTATAAGTTCTCAGCCTTGGAGCAAGCAAAATGTAGTTCATATAAGCGCCAATGGTTAAGCCGATCGCGACCCATGCGCTAGATACGCCCGTTGCATACATGGCACCGGGCAAACCCATGACCATCCAGCCGCTCATATCAGAAGCACCAGCCGACAGGGCTGTCACAGCTGGACCTAAGCCACGGCCACCTAACATATAATCTGATAAATTTGAGGTCCTTCTGTAGGACCAATAACCAATTAATAGCATCCCGACCATATAAATGCCGAGTGAAATAAAAACACCTAATTCCACCAAATCTCTCCTTCTTATTTTTTTGGCACCTGAATTTCTGCCAGCTGCCTCCGAACAAAGCATCAACGGTTATACACGGTAACATCCAGACTATAAACATTCAAGCGATAACCCGTGGACAATGCCTTTACCAATCAGCGTTTATGACTAATAGCTTGCTTATGAAATCGCTTACATCGGATAACCCAAGTAAAAATGTTTTGAAAATTCAATCGTGGGGAGATCATAGAAATTAAAAATTAATTGTTGTCATATGATCGGGAATGTATTATGGTAAAGGAAATAACTATATCATTCGTTTGTCCACTAGGGGTGCCGTTTGGCTGAGATAAGGTGAATCCTTGATCCCTTGGAACCTGATCTGGATCATTCCAGCGTAGGAAAGTGGTGTTTTTCCGGCTTTGTCACGAAGCTGTCCATTTGGCATAAACCCGCCGCTTTCCATGTTATGGAAAGCGGCTTTCTCATTTTCCGGCCCCTAGGGTTCAAATGTGTGATAAAAACTGAGGAGGCTATTAACAATGAGTAAAAAATTGAAGTTGAGTGATATTCTGGTCACTATAGTGATTGCTTTGGTGTTTGGCATCATCTACAAACTTTGGGGTCCTGTTTCAACCGTATTGAAGCCGCTTGGCTTCCAAATTGATCAGCTTGTATACGGTATGTGGTTCATGGCCGGCCCGGTGGCTATATTAATCACAAGAAAGCCGGGAACAGCTTTGCTTGCCGAAACGGCGGCTGCAATGGGCGAAGTCCTATTTGCCGGACAGGGCGGCATCATTAGCTTTTATTACGGCTTAGCACAAGGTCTGTTTGTTGAATTGGCTTTTCTTTTCTTCCGTTATAAGCGGTATGACATGCTTGTGACGGTTCTGTCGGGATTTGGCGCGGCGCTCGCATCATTAATTCTTGACATTGGTTTTGGTTATATTTTTGAGCTTGCTGGTTGGAATCTGGCGTTGAACATCATTTTCCGTTTTATCGGAGCGGGTCTCATATCCGGTGTATTTGCAGTCGTTCTTGTCAAAGCTCTTGATGCAACTGGCGTCACGTCACTCGTCAGACCGGTATCAAAGGATGATTATGATGTCCTTGATCAATAAGGGTTTTGGCGTAGAAAATCTTAGATTAGCCTTTCCGAAGCAAAAGGAGATGCTGTTAAAAGATTTAACCTGTCATTATAAAAAGGGAGAAAAGATACTGCTGCTCGGTCCATCAGGATGCGGAAAATCAACTTTAATGAAAGTGCTGTGCGGGTTGATCCCGCAAAGTATTGAAGTGCCTATGAAAGCTGATAACATGTCGATTCCGGATAAATGGGGCTATGTCTTTCAAGACCCTGATTCGCAATTCTGTATGTCTTACGTTGATGAGGAAATTGCATTTGTATTGGAAAATCAGCAAATTCCTCAAAATGACATGCCGGCTTTAATAGACAAATATCTTAAGGCCGTCGGGCTGGATCTTGAGAATTCCCACATGTTGATTCAGGAGTTGTCAGGCGGCATGAAGCAGCGCCTGGCAACGGCTTCAGCTCTTGCACTTGATCCGGATGTTCTGTTTTTGGATGAACCGACTGCCATGCTTGATCCAGAAGGAACAAGGGATTTATGGGAAACAGTCAGGCAGATTACCCATGGTAAAACGGTTGTTGTCGTCGAACATAAAATCGATCATATATTGGATTTTATTGACCGGATTATTTTATTTAATGAGAACGGGGAAATCATTACCGATGGACCAGCGGATGATATCCTAACCAACTATCAGAAGCAGTTGAAGGAATACGGCATATGGTACCCGGGAGTCTGGGAGGGTCGTTATGGTGAGACTGATATGGCGATTGACCCCCTTGAGCAGGCGGAACAACGAGTCTATATGAAACTTGACCATTTTACAGTCTATCGCAAGAAGCGTCCTAAAGTGAGTATCCCCGAACTGAGTATTGGACGGGGCGAGTGGGTAACCATTATCGGGGAAAATGGTGCCGGAAAAAGCACATTGCTAGAAGGCATGATGGATTTGTTGAAATATAAAGGTGAAAAAAGATGGTTTGTGGAAAATGACGAAACCAAAGTATCGTTTGTTTTTCAAAATCCTGAATTTCAGTTTGTAACGGATCGTGTTTCAGAAGAACTAGGATTTAGTTTGAACGTCAAAAACATGGATCCGGATAAGATTGAGAAAAAGGTGAAGGCGGAATTAATCAGATTTTCATTAAATAAACAAAAAGATCAGCATCCTTATCAGCTTTCAACAGGGCAAAAGCGCCGTCTGAGTGTAGCTAGCACCCTTATAGAGGAACCTACGGTGATTTTATTGGATGAGCCAACTTTTGGACAAGATGCAAAAAATACGTTTGAGCTTCTTGAGCTTTTTGAAGGCTTTAGGAAAAAAGGTGCGGCAATTGTTATGGTCACGCATGAAATGGAGATTGTTCACCGTTTTGCGACGCGGGCGATAAGGCTTGCTAATGGCAATATAGACGAAGATAAATTGACAGCACGGGGACGGAGACAAGTGGATGGGGAGGATGGATATGGACAGAAATTGGATCATTCGCAGCACATGGTTTTATAATGTCAATCCGGCACTCAAGTTTGGGGTGATCGCCGCCCTGTTCATCGTTGGGCTTTTCATTCACAATCTTAACACGATGATCTGGCTGACTGGCTGCTTTTTTGTAAGCTATCTACTTTTTACAGGACTCGCGAAGATGATATCATTTTGGCTTTTATTTACAGCATTCATTCTAGCAATTTTAAGTTCGACAACAATGATTTTTTTCGGGAAAGGGGATCATGTTTTATTTCAATGGCATTTTCTCATTATTTCCGAAGAAAGCCTTGCACGGGGGCTGCATATCGGGCTAAGGACCTTTTTATACACAGTGATAGGGATGCTGTTTGCTACAACGACGAGACCTGTCCAGTTCTTCTATTCATTAATGCAGCAAATCAAATGCCCGCCAAAATATGCTTACGGTTTTCTAGCGGCGTTTCGCATGCTGCCGATCATGTATGAGGAATTTTATACGATTCGAGCGGCGATGAAGGTTAGAGGGATGGACAGGAAAAAGGGGATCAAAGCGCGTTACACAAAAATAAAAAGGTACGCGATTGCCTTGCTTTCCCAATCGATCCGCAGAGCACAGCGGACAGCCGTTGCAATGGAAGCGAAAAGATTCTCCGAAACCAGCGGGCGTACCTATTACTACATCATGACTTATAGCCGTTACGATCTGGTGTTCATCATCACAATCGCCGGTTTAGTCGCGGCAGCCTTTTGGCTGTCCGTCGCATTTCCGTTTACGCCATATACCAATGTATTGGAGTAGAGGAAGCTGCGAAGCTTTTAGGGGGATGCGCGCCTAATGGTTTTTTCACATGAATGCATACAAAAAGAGACAGCGGGTGCTGTCTCTTTTATAACAAATTCATATTTGACGGTGAATTAGGTATAATGTCTTTTTTTACAGTGAGATATTTTGCTGGTGAATCAGGTATAATGTCTTTCTTTTTGCTATAACGATTGTCAGTATGTAATAGTGTTAAAGTTAGGCTAAGTACAAAAGAAGAAATAATTATTAATAACACTATATTTTTGTATAGTTTTTTTGACATAGAGTATCCTCCCAATATTATCATTTGCCTCGTAAAGAAACCTTCTTTCTAGCTTGACTACTTAATCGATAATATTCTGACGCCTTTTTATAATCCTCTATCTCTTCATATAATTCAGCAAGGCTTATACCATAATTTTTAACATACTCCCACAATCCCTGGTCTACATAGTATAAAATAGCTTCTTCTAAAACTGTTTTTATGTCATTTGTATTTAGGTATTCTGCTTCTAAAATGGAAAACTCGTAATTATATATTTGATTATTTGTTTTGGCTACAATCTCTTTTCCTTTATCAAGCCAGAACATACCTTTTGAAATGTTTCCAACCTTAAAATATTCTTCTGCTAAGGAAAACAAGATAGGTAAACGATACTCTGTCACATTTTCAAGGCCTAATTCGTAAAAATGAATGGCCTTAACAGAGTCGCCCTTTTTTGCTAATAATCTACCAGTATTCACATTTACAATACGAATATGTTGGTGATCTTCAATTTTTTCATAACAAACTTTTGCGGATTCATAAAATTCAAGTCCCTGATCAAACATCTTTAGGTCCTTATAACATGCACCTAAGAGTACCTTACAATCAGCTACTCTTTTTTCAAATTCGTCGTATTGCTTAAATATTTTCATTGCTCGATTGGCGCACTGTATTCCTGTTGTAAGGTAATCTAAATGGAAATAAACAGAACCCATTTTATAATGAAATTCGGCAAGTTCGATTTCATCATTTAGTTCCATTAATTCATTCTCAGCCTTTAAATAGTTTTCCAGTGCTTCATCTAAATGGTCTTGATCGTACGCATATTGCCCCTTGAAGAAGTGATAATAATATGTAAGCTTGCCATTTATGTCAGGTTTAAAACTTTCAATCCGCTCAAGTAATACTTGTGCTTTGTCAAATTGCTCCAATAAGATATGGTACCGGAAGTCATAAAGCAAAAACTCTAGGAAATAGGGTTGATTTTCTTCTAATTCAACCTCATCCCCGATTTTCTTCTTGATAGCCCTGGCATTTTCTATATTTTGTGCCCTAAGGTTGTGATACCATGTTTTGAGCAAGGGTTCGGCATTGTTTTTTACAGTATTGGTTTGCACATCCAATCAATCACCCTCCTTTTCAAAAATGTTAGAATATTTACATCTACGTTATAATTTTAACATTATAATCCAACGTTGACTTTGGGAAAACTATTAAATTAACCCTCGTATTTCATAGGGAATACACGTTCTTTTTTCTAAAAATAATGAGAGACAATTCACAATTGAAGTTCAATAAAGAAAACTCGCCGATTGGCGAAGACAGAGGCGTAGTTGCGACGCACAGGACGTGCTAGTACTGGCGTTGTAACAGGATGTTACGCCTTTAGCCAATGCACTTATGTGCGTCAGAAAGTTATACTTTCTGATTAACAGAAAAAAATCACCAACCGGTGTTGGTGATCAATGAAGAGACTTCTTATTGATCTTTTTTACTCAGGACGACGACAACCAACATGCTAAAGTTAATCATCAGCAACAACGCTTCATAAACACTCATGAAAATCGCCTCCTTAATCCTATTTTCAACACATTCCAACTTGTCCTATACATGGAAAGTAAACTTTTTCTCATATCAAAGCTGGCGTTCTCCGAATCACCATGGCCACCTACCAATTCTCCGAACAGGAAAGCATATTTTGACGACATTTTGTCATAATCATGGCATGACAAAGCATAAAGATTGAAGTGTAGCACATATCATTAAATTCGTAACACAAAGGTTTCTAATTCGTTCAGAAATTAAATTTAAGGAGTGAGGCAACATGGGGCATCATCATGATTTTAGCTGGCATTATCAAGATTTTAATGAGGACCGGCCAATGCGGATCGGGATTGGGGGACCGGTTGGATCTGGGAAAACAGCTTTGGCCAAAGCACTTTCTACTGTTTTGCGTGATAAATATACAATCGGTGTTATTACGAACGATATTTATACAAAGGAAGATGCAGAAGACGTCCAAAGGAGCGGTGTTCTGCCAAGCGACCATGTCATTGGAGTAGAGACGGGAGGTTGCCCGCATACGGCAATTCGTGAAGACGTTTCGATGAATTTCGAAGCTGTAGAGCAATTAACAGAGCGAATCGAAAACTTAGACCTTATTTTTATCGAAAGCGGCGGAGACAACTTGGCCGCGGCATTCAGCCCTGAACTAGCAGACATCTTTATTTATATCATTGATGTCGCCCAAGGCCAAGACATTCCTAGAAAAGGGGGCCCGGGTCTCACACAATCGGACCTGTTAGTTGTAAATAAAATCGAACTTGCCCCTTACGTTGGTGTTGATCTTGATGAAATGAGAGGAGATTGCGAAATACACCGTAAAAATCTTCCCAGCATTTTCGCAAATGTAACAAAAGGTGTCGGCGTGCCGACCATCGCCGATTGGATTGAGAAAGAGTATAGTGGCAGAGGGGTAAAATAGCAAAGTAAGGTAAAAAGAGGGAGGAGAAAAACAATCGGCTTTAACGTATTATTAAAAAGACGATTGTGTTCTTTTCCCCCCTTTTAATCTATAAAGGAGGTTAGGAGAGGATGTTAAAGGAGTCTTTGAAAAAACATACGTGGGTACGGTATGGCGCCATTGTTGTCGTGTTACATGTCATAGGCATTTTATTTTTATTTATAGGGGCAAAAGATCACCCAATCCTTTTGGGAATGGGCTTTGTAGCCTATACCTTAGGTTTGCGCCATGCTTTTGATGCCGATCACATTGCGGCGATTGACAATACCGTTCGTAAATTACTGCAACAGGGTAAAGATCCAGTGGGAGTAGGCTTTTATTTCTCCCTTGGCCATTCCAGTGTTGTTTTTTTAATGGCGGTCATTCTCGGCATCTCTGTTCATTGGGCAAAAAAAGAATTGCCTCAAATGCAAGAAGTAGGCGGCATTATTGGCATCACCGTATCCGGTTGTTTTTTGCTTATTATCGGGTTAATGAACTTGGTGATTTTGATCGGGTTATTTAAGATCTTTATGAACATGCGTAAAGACAGTTATGATAAGGATGAGGTCGAAAAGCTATTGGTATCAAGAGGCTTTATGGTCCGTTTTGCCGGCCCGCTTTTTAAGTTTATTAATAAGAGCTGGCATGTTTATCCATTGGGCTTTTTATTCGGTCTCGGTTTTGATACGGCGAGTGAAGTGGCGCTATTGGCTTTATCTGCTGGAGCAGCCAAAAGCACCATCCCGTTTCTTGGCATTTTAGCCCTTCCGATTTTATTTGCCGCCGGAATGAGTGCGATGGACACAGCGGACGGAGTCTTTATGAAATCAGCGTACAATTGGGCCTTTTCCACACCGTTACGAAAAATGTATTATAATCTCACCGTAACAGTTGTGTCTGTAGCGGCGGCCTTATTAATTGGAATGATCGAATTAGCGCAAGTCCTGTCTGCTAAATTACATCTCCAAGGCGGACTTTGGCTTTGGGTTCAGCAATTAGATTTTGGCTGGCTCGGTTACGCATTAGTCAGCTTATTTATCTTATCTTGGCTCATTTCTTATGCGATTTGGAAACTGTTTCGAATCGAGGAACGCTGGGGATCTAAGGTTTCAGGGTAAAAATAGAAAAGCGTATTGCACTGGATTAAGAATTAAAGGGACAGCGTGATCACGCCGTCCCTTTAATTCTTTTTATTTCTTTTTAAAATTAGTGATACGGTATAATCTTATAAAAGTTCACTTCAATTATGACAACTTATTTTATAAGATATTAGTAGGGTTAAAACAATAGGAAATGGGAGGGGAATCATTTGACATACAGTAAATTAAAACGTTTCGGGATCTCCATGGACGAGAAGCTTTTGCTGGAATTTGATAAACTTATTAAAGATAAAGGCTATGAAAACCGGTCAGAAGCTGTACGGGATTTAGTCCGACGGAACCTTGTTGAGGAAGCGTGGGAAAATGAGGAGGAAATTGTCGCAGGAAGCATTCTCTTATTCTATGATCATCATCAGCGTGATCTTCTTCAAGAACTTACAAGTGTTCAACACGGCAAGCATGATCTCATCATGGCTACGACCCATTTTCATCTTGATGAAGCTTATTGCCTTGAACTGATTGTAGTTAAAGGCACGGCAAAAGATCTAAAAAAATTGAGTGATCAAATGATATGCCTCCGTGGCGTAAAATTCGGCAAACTAACGATTAGTCCTTTTACAGGTTAGGATGTTTTGAGAAATAATGTGTCCATAACCTAATACATAAGGGGAGAAGATTAATATGAAAAGAACAAAGTTATTCGTGATTTTTGGTCTTTTGTCATTAATGATTGCCGGTTGCAGCAATGCAAACGATAGTTCCTTAGGTGGTGATACCGCAGGAAAAAGCACATCTAACAAAGGAACAGAAATAACAGTTTCCGCTGCAGCAAGTTTGACAGACGCCTTGACTAAAGTGATTCATCAATACGAGAAACAGTCGAATACGACAGTTCATGTCAATTTTGCCTCATCGGGGAAGCTTGAAAAGCAGATTGAGCAAGGTGCTCCGACAGATGTGTTTCTTTCTGCTTCGAAAAGTAAAATGAAAGCCTTGTTAAAGCGGAATTTGATTGACAAAAATCATAAAGCAGACCTTCTCAAAAATAAACTGGTTTTAATTATCCCAAAAGGGTCAAATAAAGAGATTCAATCGTTCGCCGATTTAAAAAAACAGACCATACAAAAAGTAGCAGTTGGCATTCCCCAAACGGTTCCAGCGGGAAGATACGCAAAGGAAACATTGCAAACCTTGCACCTATGGCAACCGCTTCAGAAGAAGATCGTTCAAGCCAATGATGTCCGTCAAGTCCTGCGTTATGTGGAAGACGGCAATGTTGATGCCGGCATTGTTTACAAAAGTGATGCATTAATTTCCGACAAAGTGAAGATTATTAAGATAGCTGGGGAATCGACACATACCCCGATTACTTATCCTGTCGCCGTCATTGCCGGGACCAATCATCCGAAAGCAGCCATATCATTTTACAAGTATCTACAAACAAAAAGGGTATTAAAACTATTTGATCACTACGGTTTTTCTTCCATTCATTGATGAAAGGTCATGAATTTATGAGTATTTTTCAATCATCTGAATTTTGGTCACCGATTTGGACATCCTTACAGGTTGCCATTACAGCTGAAATCATTGTGCTATGTCTCGGCATTCTTGCAGCCAAATGGATGGCAAAAAGCCGATTCCGAGGGAAGGTTGTCATTGAAACATTTCTTATGTTGCCGATTGCTTTGCCGCCTTCCGTTGTCGGGTTCGGTCTGCTTGTTTTATTTGGCAATCAAAGTCTTATTGGTCAATTGATTAACTGGCTTTTTCACCAACCAATTATCTTTACAAAAGCAGCAGCGGTAGTAGCCGTTACGGTGATTGCTTTTCCGCTGATGTTCCAATCGGTGAAAAACGGATTTGAAGCGGTTGATGGTGATATTGAAGACGCTGCGAGAATTGATGGGGCGGGGGAAGGCAGGCTTTTCATTTCAATTATCCTCCCGAATGCTTATCCGGCGATTTTAACCGGCGTCATATTAAGCTTTGCAAGGGCCCTTGGTGAATTTGGGGCAACCCTAATGTTTGCCGGTAACATTCCGGGAAAAACACAAACGATTCCAACGGCGATCTATGTGGCAATTGATGGCCATCATATGACGCTGGCCTGGTTGTGGGTGATTTCGATTGTGATCGTTTCTTTCTTGCTCCTTTCCATTGTATATGGCCGCCCGAAAAAACTAAGTTGATGTGATCTTTTCTTTTAGTATAAGTGAACGCCCTAGACATATGTATAATAATGACTTTTTAAAAAGGCCAGTCAGGGAGGGTTTTGCAAGTGGATGCCATTGGACGAAAGCGTCACTAGAAAAGATGGCCGGATAGGGTTAATGGAACGGATAAATATGTGAATGATGATGTTTCAAGTGAAGAGAAAATTAACGAATGGCTGGACTCTAATCTTTGCCGCTGCACAAGTTATCAGGAAATTAAAGAAGCGCTATATGCTCTTCTTCCTGATGTTACTAAGGGGAAGGATAATTATGGACACCATCTATGACATTTTATCATCACTCGACCGGCATCAATCTAAAAAAGCGGTACTTGCAACAATTATTCATGTGTACGGCTCGTCTTATCGAAAAGAAGGGACATCCATGGTCATATTTGAGGATTCTACTTATACCGGAGTCTTAACAGCAGGTTGTTTGGAAGCGGATTTAATTGAACGTTCCAAGACATTATTGAAACAGAAGCAAGCCTTCCAGCTGTACACATATGATCTTCGGTCTGAGAATGATTTATCATGGGGAAGGGGAGCCGGCTGCAACGGCAGGATCCAAATCATTCTAGAACCCATTGATCAATTATTTCAAGAACAGCTTTTCACCCTGTATGACCACTTGCGGAATGGCAGGCCGGTGCTATCAATTAGAAAACTATCCCTTGATTATTCAAAAATAGAAAGGACATTTATACCTTACGAATACGAAGAACGGACCAAGCGATGGTTTGGCCAGCAAATAGACGGGGCCGACGATTTTTTATGTGCACCAAAACCGTATAAAAAATACAGCGGACTTAGAAAAAAGAATAAGGACGATCTTGAATTCCAGCAATTGTATTGGCCGCAGCCTAATTTATATATTATTGGGGCGGGTGTTGATGCGAAACCGCTTGCGGATACGGCTTCCAGAACCGGCTTTCAAGTTCATATCATTGATTGGCGTCCGGCACTATGCAATAAGGAATACTTCCCGTCGGTTTCTCATTTTCATATCAGATCATTTGACCAAGGTTTTCAAGATATAGGAATGACGCCATTGGACTCCGTTATGGTCATGACGCATCAATTTGAACAAGACAAAGAAGCTTTAAGAGATTTGCGCCATAGAGACCTTTTTTACCTGGGTGTATTGGGACCCAAGAAGCGGACAACACGTTTGCTAGAGGGGGAGCGTCCAGCGGGAAATTTGGATTCACCGGCGGGCTTAGACATCGCCGCCGAAGGCCCGAATGAAATTGCAATAAGTATCTTAGCAAAGGTGATCGGACGAATGAGAAAAGAGGGGGAACAGCCCCATGCATGATTATGGTGTCGCGGGTATCCTTTTAGCTGCCGGGAAAAGTACACGTATGGGAAAGAATAAGCTGGCATTGCCATTTAAGGAACTAACAATTGGTTCCCATTCTTTTCAATCTGCGGCTAGATCACGTCTGCAGCACCTATTTGTCGTTACCAAAAAGGCTGATTCCCTTAATTGGCTGATCCCTTGTCAACCGCGGGTGAATTCAGTCCCTTGGTCACAAAAGACATGTCCTGATGCCGTAAAAGGGCAATCTTATTCGATTAAATGCGGCATTAAGGCTGCGATGGATAGCAGGTCAGAAGCTGTGATTATCATGCTTGCTGATCAGCCCTGTGTAACGATTGCCCTTATTAATTCATTAATTCTTACATTCGAATGGGAAAAACAATTGGGGAACGATATCTTATATGTCGCAACTAAGCACAACGGAGTCATTCAGCCGCCTATCCTTTTTACAACACGAGCTTACCCCGAATTGTTAAAATTAGAGGGAGATAAAGGCGCACGTTATTTATTAAAACATAAAATGTTTGATAGGGGGGTCATCATGAACTGGGATGATCCCATGTGTTTTTTTGACGTTGATACGGAAGTTCAATACCGTATCCTAATATCACGTTAAGTTTCCTTGATGCGTTTTGCCGACTTTAAAGTTATTTACTAACTTACGGACGTCGTTGTCGATGCTCATACGGTATCTGCTGGCCTGATCCGTAACAGGAAGGGGAAGTGACCATTGCATCATTTTTTTCTTTTTGACATTCTGACTTTGTCCCCATTCATCAATATATCTCGATAATTGCGACATATAATCAGACCAGAAGACCCGTTCTTCTTGTGTCATGGTTCCGGAATTGGACCAATCTTTGAACGTCTGGCTGATATTACAAAGATAGAGCATGCCGTTTTCTAACATCTTGGTATTATGCATATAAGTTTTGAGTTCCTTATGTTGATCTTTCGCATAAATATTAAAAAATAAGTTTTTGCTTGATTGCCTAAGTTGTTTTGTTGTTTTCTGGAGATCATTAAATAATGTTTTTACACCTTGCCCGGTATCCTTGGTGTTTGTCGAAAATGTGTTAGTTTTAAGCCAAAAGCTAAGGTTTGCAGCATAATCCGATAACTGGGATGTGAAATGTTCAAAGGCTTTTACTGATTTATTAAAATCATTTTTTGGCAAAATAACGAGAAGGAAAAGCACTGCAATGGAGGCACCGATCACTGTATCTCTCATCCGGTCAATCCCATACTCGGGAGATTTATGTGTCAGAGCAAAAACAAGGACGATACTTAATGCGACTTCACGGATTGTCAGGTCATCGAGCTTTAACATTTTGGCAATCGCCAGACTAAAGAGCATGATCAAGGTAATTCCCCAATATTGGCCCCCGAGATAAGTAATGGCCAATACAATGATTAAAATCCCTAAAACAGTTCCTAAAACCCTTTTGAATGTGAAAGTCAGTGATCCTTTTGTTGTGGCTTGCAGGCATAAGATTAAAGTAATCGGAGCTAAAAAAGGGTGTTTTGTCCCAGCTAACTTGGCTAACTCCCATGATATGCCAGACCCTAATCCCGTTTTCCAAACAATACTTGTACGATGTAAAAATTCAAGAATTTTATGATACCAAGCTGTGTTCAATTTCAATCCTCCCCTGAAGGTGAATGTACTTTTCGACTTTTTTAGGATATGGTATTTAGCAAAGATTTATTAAACCAAAGAAAACTCGCCGATTGGCGAGCCTTTGGTGAAGACAGAGGCGTAGTTGCGACGCACAGTACGTGCTAGTACTGGCGTTGTAACAGGATGTTACGCCTTTAGCCAGTGCACTTATGTGCGTCAGAAAGGCTACTGCGTGAACATGCTTCTAAGCTGCCTTGCGACGGAGCGAAGAGGAGGAGCACACTTAGTGCTGATTAACTAAAGAAAACCGCAAGATTTCTTTATAGAAACCTTGCGGCCGGGATACGATCAATTATTAAAGGCATTATTTGCATCATTAATATCTGCATCATACGTATTCGTCACACTAAATAAGTTATTTTCAATATGGAAATCTCCCGTACTAAATCCACCCGCACCGGAAAATGTCTTTGAAACTGACTTAGGAGCCACGTTCAAAGTGTCTCCAAAGGTAAGGGTGCCGGCAACGGTATTTATCTTAACAGCTCCAACAATCGAAGGCAATGTTATCACACCTTTTATGAGGTGATATGGATATTGCCCTGTTTAACAAAAGGCTACCTATCCATTACAACGTTTGCGTCATTAACATCGGGATCGAACGTATTTGTTTCCGAGTAAATAGTATTTTGCACATGAAAATCACCGGTCCTTGACCCGCCCGATCCGGAAAGAAACTTAATTTCCCCCTTTGGTGCTAAATTGGCAGTATCTCCAAAGTTAACTGATCCGGAAACAAAATTGGCTTTAAAAGCTTTAACAATTGCAGGCATATTACCCCTCCTATTTTTGTTAATGATTCCCAACGTTGTTTGCATCATTAATATCGGCATCAAATGAATTCGTCATACTAATAACATTGGTTTCAAGATGGAAATCACCTGTACCAAAGCCTCCTGAACCGGTGTATGTTTTTGCGACTTCTTTGGGAGCCACATTTAATGTATCTCCGAAATTTACGGCACCGGAAACTGTATTGACCTTAACTGGTCCAACAATGGAAGGCAATGTCATCGCCCCTTTTTTAAAAATTTTATATTTTTACTGCTTATCCGTTATCGTGTTAAAGCCGGGACTTTCGTTATTAAACCTTTATAATAGCAATTATATGTTGAAAGTACAGGACATGATTGGTCTTCTATCCTCTTATAAGCACCCAAATAAAATGCTATAAAATCTCTACTCCCTTGGGCTCCGTCCGTTCCACAATTAAGTTATCCACCTGATGAAAACAGGCGAAGTTTTCCAGTGCAACACGCAGCGATTTCTTCAGCTTAGTTGTTAATTCGACACCCTGTTCTAACTGAAGGAGTCGAATAACTAGTCTATCATTTTTTCGATCCAGACTTGGATCCATCCGGCCAATTAATTGGTCGCCATACAAAATCGGCATCGCATAAGGGCCAAACGCGCGTTTCTCACTCGGGGTGTATATTTCCCATTTATAATCAAAATCAAATAAGTCAGTGACGCGCTCCCGTCGCCAAAGCAAGTTATCGAGCGGCGGCAAAAATCGCACCGGACCTTCCATATAAGCCCGATCTTTTTTTGTCTGTGATATGTCCCGGAGTAAGGATACATCTTCATGCATTATAAAATAGTCCCGTTTGACATTTTCTATTTTCATAGGGATGACCTTCCCTTCGCCTACAAGCTGATCAACCTCCGCACGGCGCTCCGCAGCGCTCATTTTTTGCCAACCAAACCTGGCGTCTCTTGGATCAAACAAACGATAGGCGCGTATGTATTTTTCTATCAGGGCTTTTTGGGATTCTCGTGTCCCGGTCTTTTCTGATTCATGTAATAATCTCTTGGGAACTGAGGTTTCGGTTAGGTCAAAGAACCGCTCATTCCCCGCTCGCCGCACAATTCTTATGATGCCGGCATCCAGCAATAGATTTAAAGCATGGGACGTTTCTTTTGTTTTTGGCATGTTGTTATCCCAATAACCATAAACACGTCTATCCGATTTAAAAGCGCGCGAAGGCAGGGGGCCTCTCCTTTTCAATTGTGCCAATACGGCTGTCACTGTTTGATCTACTTGCTTCAACGAGGAGCCCACCTGTTTCTGAAGCCTGTCACGTATAGGGTTAAATATCGGATAATCTTCAATTGGAATGACACATGCTGCATTCGCTATGTATTCAAAGACTTCCCCTTGTGAGAGGAGTTGATATAAATGCTCTGGGCGGTAGCCAGGGATCCTGGCGGCTAACACCAAATGTTGATTCCGTTCAACCACAGATACAGGATCAAGCTGAACACACTCCAATCGTCTGATCATTCTTAAGGCTGCTTCTGAATCTGAAGATTTTTTCGGACATGGCTCAAAAGGGTAAAGAAACTGAGTTGCAAGTAAAAATCGGCGAGCTTCTGCCTTGCTAACGGAAATGAAAGTTTTCATAGCCATCCACCTTTTTATTTGCCGTCTCCGTATGTCTCGGTCACACCGAATGTATCCGGGTTTTCATAGTCATTTACGGCTTTGTCCAGGTCGTGAAAGATACGATGCAGCAAACGGACCTTTTCGGGATCTTGTTTTGCGATAACATCCTGGGCAGTTTTCTTTGCTTTATCAAAATCCGCTCTTAATGTGCCGGTTACTTCAACAGTTTCTGTGATCCGTATAATATTATTCGCTTCCTGAATCTGGTCGTCCCAAATGAGGTGATTGATCGCACCCCAACCCGTGGTCTCGTTATAAAATGCATGGGTATCAGCGATAATGGTGCCAATATCTTCTTTCTTCATTTTTTTCGATTCAACCTTTTTTGTCATTTTATCAGCGATTTCTCCGGATACTTTGCCAATTTCCTTTTGTGAATGGCCAGATGTTTGTTGCTGAGACAGCCAATTCGTAACAAATCCACCTATTGTGAGTGCAATAATTAATGTACATAATATTGACCAAAACCAAAGTGATTTAAAAAATTTCACCCTGACAGATCCCCCTTATACAAAAAATAATTAAGACGCCTATCTCTGCAATAATATCCAATTGACCGCTTCATTGAGATCACGGGCTACAAAGTCAGGCTTGACTTCGCCCCACGTATACCTAAAATGCCGAATTGACCTTTTACCGTTGCCGGTTAAAACTAATATTTTCTTAGCGCGGACAGCATGGGCTGCAAGCATATCGGCATTTCCCGTATCACCTATAACAAAGCACTTTTTTAGATCCAAACGATAGTCTTTAGCTGCTTGGTGGAGGAGACCGGGCTTTGGTTTATGGCAATGACAATCTTCATTTGGAAGATGTGAACAATGGTAGAAATCGTCAAGCCTTGCGTTATAATTTTCGAGCTGACCCGTTATCTCCCCAAATGAGGGAATAAATTGTTCATGATTTGAAAATAAAAAGACTTTCATATTTGCTTCATTTAATTTTTTTAAAGCGCGGGGGACACCATGATACAGCCGGAAGGGGTTCGCTTCACCTAATGTCCCAAATAAGTCCATAAAAACGGCTTTCATTAAAAACCCGCCTCCTTTCATGGGAATAACTATTCGATAAAACCGTTGGAAAACCCTTTAATGTATCAGCTATGTTTTTATTGCCGAAGAATAAATATTATTTAAATGAGCGGGGCAAGTTAAAAAAATATTGAAAGGGGAGGGATGACAGGTCATGTTTAATAATATGAAAAAAAGAAAAAAGCAAAAGCAACAAACGCTCATCCTGTCACTTGTTGGCATGATTTTCAGTTTCCTTCAAACCATTTGGTTACATAAAGCGATTATGGACAAAAAAGGTGAAGATTGAAATATATAAGCACTTAAAAATGGAGGATAAATAAATGGATCCTCAAACCCAACCTAAGCCCAAAACTTTAAATCGAAGTCATTTCTTAAGAAATTCGTCATACCCAGACCACAAACCGAAAGCTAAAAGTATGATTGCTAAGAATAGCAGTATCCAGTCCTCGTAGGGCTTCATCTTTCCATCTCCTTAATAAATGGGGGACCACGGGGTGTTCATCCCTCATTTTTCTGACCTTTTGATCGTTGTGTTCATAATAGCCTGTACAGATAATGGTTATTTTATTACACAAACACACGGAACAGTTGTTCCGTGTGTTTGTGTTTCGCTTATTCAACATTATGTTTTGATTTTATTTTATCTACAACATCCTCAAGATCATCGGGTTTGTGAAATTCGATTGGCGAAAAACCTTTTTCGAAGGAGATGGCATCCGCTTCGACTAGGAGGACATAGCGGCCGTTTGATTTGGCTAAATGAACTGAATCACCAAAGTCAGATAACAGCCCCTTTAGCGTCATATGATCAAGTTTTAACTTCATTTCCAGGTCAGGCGTATGGTCAACAATTTGCCCGGCAGCTTCCACCACTTGTGTTGTACTCAGCCGTTCCTGAAGTTCACGTTTTGGCGCCTGCGCCCATGTTTCAATATCCGTTTCAAATTTTTCCCGCTCTTCACTTTCCGGTTCATAGGTTTCTTCAATATGACCTCGCATCATATCCATGACTTGGGTTTTGACAATCTCAGGCATTGATTTTTCAAATGAAACGAATTTAAGGAAATCCTCAAAATAGCGGGCGTGTGAAGCCTGATGAATTTTCAGCTCGCGTTCCTCAACCATGCCTTCTTCAGGCATGTAAGGATATTGAATGGATTTCATATTTTTGGTTGTAATCGCCATTTCAACATTACGGATAAGGGATGCTTCATCAGCAATCGAGGCCACTTTAGGTTCAAAGTCACATTTCATAATGAATGTGAATGGGTCGTCAAAATACTTGTTAAGTTTTGCTGAAGCAACAAGAAAGACACCGCCGCGCACCGCGCTCGTATCGACATAAGCTGAAACAAATTGTTCGCTTACTGTTTTAAAATCCTCTAGATCATCAGCAAAACGAGACCTAGAAAAAAGATTATAGTTTGGATTCGACCCGAGTTCGTGTCCATCCTCAATAATAAATTGACCAATTTTAGTCGGAACTTGATCAGATTTTGGGTGACGCTCAACTTTTCGTTTAACAATTTTCATTAATTCGCCATCTAAAAAATCCTTTAATGGACTATTTTCATAGCCAGCCGCATCTAAAGTTTGAAAGTGCTTATAGTGCTTGGCTGTTTCTTCACCTTGCCCGTCAACTTGAACAACATAAAAAGATAAATACTTTATAACAAAATCCACGAATGATCACCTTGTTTCATTATCATTAACCCTATCAAGTATAAGAAGGGCAGTGACATTCGTCAATATGAATGTGATAGGGACAAATCGTATCATGTCGTTGGATGTTTGCATACATATAAAACAAGGGTTTTAACCACAGTGTGACAGGAGGGTTAATTTTCATATGGAACGCTTGCCACTTCTTTATTTTGCCTGTGTTCTTGCCGGATTTGCACTGTTAAAAGTTCCGGTTGGAGGCACTTTTCTGGCAGGTCTTGATCAAGTGCTTGATATAATGGGGATTCTCGCCGTTACTATTTTTTCAATTGTCATTCTTTATCTTGGCGTAGTTGCTTTATTGAAAAAGAAATTTTGAATCGAAAGGTATATTGCAATCAAGCGGGTTATTCTTTAAATAGAATGACCCGCTTTCGCTTATATAAGTAAAAAGGAGAAAATGGTCTAAACCTGAATAGCATGTTCCCTGATAACATCAACAATCTGATCAAAATCATACTTATGATCCACAACATCGACAGTAAAATCTTGTTCCTCTTTAATATTCATTATCCATTTATAATGGTTAGTTTTCAAAAAGATGATCAAAGACGCTAATGCTGTTCGTTTGTTAGCGTTATGAAAGGCGTGGTTATTCGCTATAGATTCAAATAGGGCTGCAGCCTTCTCAAAAATAGAAGGATAAGCATCATTGCCAAAAGCAGATTGCTTTGGACGATTTAGGGCGGAATCCAAAAGATTTGGATCCTTAATACCAACCTGCTCATGGGGGGAATAAAGGCGAATTTGTACCATATTTATTGCAATGACTTGATTTGTTGTTAAGTAAACAATATCATCTTTGCTCATCGGTCAACTAGCCCTTTAAATGCTCGATCATGTTCTCTAATGACATCATTTAAAATATCCATAAATTCAGCATCTACGCCATCGGGAAGTTTGATGTGTTCTTTCTTTTTTAAAATAATTTTTCCGTCTTTTACTTCAATAGTGACGTCATCACCCTGTGCTAACCCAACTTCTCTTAATAAATCCGGTGGCAATGTTATCCCTATACTATTCCCTATTTTTGTAACCTTTCTTTCGATATACTCCATTTAGCCCACATCCTTAAGGGTTCTTATGTTATAACAATTATAACATTAAACGATAATAAATAAACCTTTCTTTCTACTTGATTATTGTGATTATGCTGTTTTAGGGAAGCTGCATTATTTTTTTAATTTTTTTGCTGATGTGTCGTTTTTGCCATTGGCCGTTCGTGGTTGTCTTAATAGAAAAGCAATACCAAAACATTTAGTTACAACAAAGGAGATAAAAAAATGGCGTTTGTCATTTCAAAAGACGGCACGAAGATCGCCTATGACAAAGTTGGTCAAGGGCCGGCACTCATACTAGTAACAGCTACCGGAAATTCCGGGGCAGGTGCGGCTGGCTAAACTATTATCAGGGCATTTTACGATTTACAATTACGACAGCCGCCTCAACCGAGGAAGTGACGGCTACTATTCAGCGGGTGGAAGCAAATGTTAACAAATTTGCAGAAAATGTTGAAAGTGTTTCAACGGCCATTCACGATCTCCAAATGAAAACAGATCAATTTAAGGTTTAATTTTGGGCAAATATGTGTGGAAACAATCAATACAACATCCAGTGAAAAGAAAAATTCACTGGATTTTTTGCTGTTGTACCTATGAAATAATTCCTTTTCGAAAAAGTTCACCAACCGCATGCGAACGGTTTTGTGCGCCGAGTTTTTTAATGGCTGTTTTCACATATTGTTTAACAGTTAACTCGCTTATTTCCATAGACACGGCCATTTCCTTTGAGCTCTCTCCCCATGCAATTCTTTTCATAACTTCTAGTTCCCTTTTGCTCAATTGTTTAGAATTTGCCGCACTGTTAGAGCTATGTATCATATTGCCAATTAGCTTTCCATAAAAGGTAAGTGATGAAAGCATTTTATCGTCGATGGCCTGTTCTTCAAACTCGGAACTGCATATATAGCCGATTACGGCCGAACCAAAGCAAATAGGTACAATAACTAGGGAATTAATAGAAGAGGACATAATGTATTTGCTGCTCGTTTGCTTAAGATATTCAAGACCAGAACAATATTTTGCCTTCCTTTCATGAATGGATGAGTAAATGATAGGAAACGAGCGAATATCATCCCGAATTTCCCCAATGTGTACTAAACCAGTTGAATTAATCGAGATAATGCCTTCCGCAAGATACCCTAGGGGAGAATATCTTACTAAGTAAGAATCGAGGACGGGGAAGATATCCATATAGACCTTAAGGATATTATACAATTGCTCCTCATGGCTTGTTGCGGTCTCGAACTTCCGAACACGTTCTTGGATGGTATAGTCAGAGATCATTTTATCATCTCCTTTTAAGGTATATAGTACATCGGAAATAGGGAATATTCAAACTTTGTGGAAAACTATATTCTTTAGATAGGGCATTTAAATCTAGAAAGGAAGATGATTTGTGGCTAATCTAGATCCGAAAGCAAAAGTGCATTTAGAAATGTTTAACCCGTTCCTGGCATCTATTCCAACAATGGATCCACAAACAGTTAGAGCAATGAATGCACAGGCTCCGCCTTTGGAAGTAAAGCTAGCACCGCTCGCAAAAGTTGAGGACCGGTTAATTCCTGTCGGTCAAGATGAAAAGATTAAAGTCAGGATTTACACACCGGAAGGACAAGGTCCTTTTCCACTCTTTGTATACTACCATGGCGGCGGCTGGGTTATAGGAGATATCGAACAAACCGATGCGAGCTGCAGGATGATCGCTAATCGGTTAGGCAGGGTCGTCGTTTCGGTGGATTATAGGCTTGCACCTGAATATAAGTTTCCTATTCCGGCAAATGACTGTTATGCAGCTTTAGAGTGGGTAAGTAAAAATGCCAAAACTATAAATGGAAGCGCTTCCGAAATCGTAGTTAGCGGTGATAGTTCAGGCGGAAATCTAGCGGCTGTGGTCTCAATAATGGCAAGGGATCAAAATGGTCCCCATATTTCAGCGCAAATTCTCATCTATCCAGTTACAGGTCTCGATTTCAATAGTGGTTCATATGAAGAATTCCAAAAAGGATTTGGTCTGGACAAAGACCTGATGATTTGGTTTGGCAATCACTATATTACGAGTGAAAAGGATAAGAAAGATAAATATGCAGCGCCTTTAAAAGCAGATGATTTAACTAATCTTCCCCCGGCTTTTATTATCACCGCGGAAAACGATGTGCTTCGGGATGAAGGATTAGCGTATGTAAAACGGTTAAAGGAAGCCGGGGTAAAAGTTGAATCGATTTGTGAAGAAGGATTAGTCCATGGTTATTTTTCAAACGTGTTCGTCTTCTCAGAAAGAATCAAAGCATCAATTTCTAAAATGGATCGGTTCTTGAAGGAAGGAATTAATGGTTAAGAATTCTTTAATCTACAACGAGGAAGGCAGGAATAAAAATGACATCTACAGGACATCAATTCCAGACTGATCATGTTAAGAGCTTCGATGCGGTTGTCGTTGGAGCGGGTTTTTCGGGATTGTATATGTTATACCGTCTGCGTGAGGCAGGTTTCTCCACTCGTGCTTACGAGGCAGGTGATGGTGTTGGCGGCGTATGGTATTGGAATCGCTATCCAGGTGCGCGCTGTGACTCAGAAAGCATTTATTATAACTACACATTTTCTAAGGAGCTTTATCAGGAATGGACATGGACTTCAAAATTCCCTGAGCAGCCGGAAATTTTGCGTTATCTTAATTTCGTTGCAGACAAGTTCGATTTGCGTCAAGACATCCAGTTCAAGACACGAATCATTGGCGCTCATTACGATGGGGCGACTAATAGGTGGCTGATTCACATGGACGATGGCACAGACGTATCAGCTAAGTATTTTATCACTGGGGTAGGCTGTCTCTCCGCTGCCAATGTACCAAACTTTAAGGGCTTAGATCAATTCGAAGGCGAGTGGTACCATACCGGACATTGGCCACAAAAAAAAGTAGACTTTAAGGGTAAGCGGGTCGGAATTATCGGTACCGGATCAAGCGGTGTTCAAGCGATCCCGGCCATTGCGAAAGAGGCTGACGATCTCATTGTTTTTCAGCGGACTCCTCAATATACTGTCCCGGCAAGAAATCACCCGTATGATCCAGGGTTCATCGATCGGACGAAAGGAAATTACAACGTGATCAAGCAGCAAATGCGGGAATCTTTAAGCGGTATACCAGAAGCGCTTCGTGATCGTTCAGCACTGGAGGATACCGCCGAGCAGCGTCAACAAGTATACGAGGCGGCATGGGGAAAAGGCGGATTCGCTTTTCCGTTAGCTTATAAGGACCTAACTTTTAATGAAGAAGCCAACAAATCAGCCGCCGATTTCATCCGTGCCAGGATTCGTGAGGTCATACATGATCCTGAAGTGGCAGAAAAGCTATTGCCAACATATTATTACGGCACCAAGCGCCCTATCTTTGACACCCATTATTATGAGACTTATAACCGTGAAAACGTTAGATTAGTAGATGTAAGGAAAGCATCTATTGAGGAGATTACAAACAAAGGGCTTCGAACAACGAAAGCCGAGTATAATCTGGACACTATCATTTTCGCCACCGGATATGACGGGATGACAGGACCTTTGTTTAAGATTGATATCCGTGGCAGGAATGGAGTGATACTTAAGGAGAAATGGGCAAATGGGGAACAGGTTAGGACATATCTTGGCATCACAACCGCAGATTTCCCGAACCTTTTCATGATTACTGGGCCAGAGAGCCCGTCTGTCTTGGTCAACATGCCTACAGCGATTGAGCAACATGTTGAATGGATCACGGATTGTATGACGTATCTTCGCAACCACGGATTGGAAACAATTGAGGCAAAGGTGGAAGCGGAAGAGGCTTGGAGTAAGCATTGTAAGGAGGTTGCCGACGCCACGCTTTATCCGAAAACAGACTCTTGGTATACAGGAGCGAATATCAGTGGTAAACCACGCGGATTTATGATTTATCTCGGTGGGTTTAATAGATACAGTCAAATATGCAACGAGGTCGCCGCTAAGGACTACGAAGGATTTTCATTGTTATCTACACAAAAGACAACTTTACGCTGATAAAGGAAAAATAAAATGGGAGGGTTGGCCATGTCCTTATCTAATCATATCGCTGTCATCACAGGAGCCGGAGGTGGTATAGGAAGGTCTGCCAGTTTGAGATTCATAGAAAAAGGATGCTGTGTCGTGCTTGTTGATTTCGATGAAAAGGAGGGAAAAGAAACACTTCGTCTTGTGAAGGAAAAAGGAGGGGAAGGGATTTTTGTACAAGGGGATGTTTCGATGAATGCGGATGTTGAAAAGTATGTTTTAAAAGCTAGGGAAACTTATGGAAGTATTGATGTATTCTTCAATAATGCGGGCATTCTAGGTGCACCGACCCTTTTAGCAGATTATAGTGAAGAAACGTTTGATCGTGTGATCGCTGTAAATTTAAAAGGCGTATTTCTGGGTCTTAAACACGTATTAAAAGTTATGGAAGAACAGCGTTCAGGGATAATCATTAATACAGCGTCCGCAGCTGGTATTCATAGTGAGCCGTATTTAGGCGGGTATTCCGCAAGCAAACATGGTGTTGTCGGCCTAACGAAAACAGCTGCAGTTGAATATGGTCCAAAAGGTATCCGGGTAAATGCTGTTTGTCCAGGCGGTGTCGTTACAAATATGACGAAAGATATGGATATGTCGAATCCAGAACAAAACGGTCCCCTTAGACGCCCAGCATCCCCAGACGAAATTGCCAATGTTGTATCTTTCATCGCTTCGGATGAAGCAAGTTATATGAACGGATCTATTGTCACAATTGATGGAGGTTTAACAACATAACTTTACATTAACATTCGGCATATGCCGAATGTTGTTTTGTATTCAAGGAGGGGACTGTCAGAAATTAAATTGTATCAATTAACACAGAATGTCGGCATTCGAATAAATTATTAAGAGAGGATTCGGACTTCAAAAGACAAATGGTTACTCGAAAAACAGAGGAGAGTTTCTATGCCATCAGTCATCAACATCAATGCCATTAACGTAAGCCAACTTAGTACGAATTCCATCATTGGTAATGGGGAAAATCTACAATTTGGATGGTCCAGCCACCAAAAACGAATGTACAGTGTTTACAACGTTGGCCAATTTTCACTAGTTCCATACAATTTAAATCTTATTTATGACACTGATCTTGTTGATGTACCTATTAATGATCAGGATTTAATGGGGGGAGGCGCGGTTTAATTTAGATTCCCACTAGTGATGTCTTTCTTTGTATTTCAAGTGGTAAATTGTGTTAAGCTCCCTTCCCTAGCAAACAACCCAAAACGGTCTTCAAGCCGGGGTGATTACGAATTAGACAAGCAGGATCTTCATTACGAAAACGTCTTTGGCCACAAAAGCCGACCTATTTGTTTAGAGCGGCATGAGTTGGAGCAATCTCAATAAAACAAACTTATCCACAAAACTTACAGGATGAAATTTATAAAGGTAACAAATATTAATTTTAGTGTTCAATTTACATTTGAAAATTCGTTTCTTTAAGGAGGAGACTATTTGAAAAGTCTAAAGGTTTAAAGAAAGAGGAATAACAATAAATTTTCTTTAAGCCCTGTTGAATTAGATGCCAAGAAAAGTTAAAGTAAGCACAAATCCATTTTAGAAAGGGGATGATGCCACCATGTCTAAAGAGAAGTTTACTAACAGATTGGTTAATGAAAAAAGTCCATACCTGTTACAACACTCTGAGAACCCTGTGAATTGGTATGCTTGGGGAGATGAAGCTTTTGCAAAAGCGAAGGCTGAAAACAAACCTGTATTCCTTTCTATAGGGTACTCCTGACAAGGTGTAACAATTCACTTGCCATTGGTGCCATGTTATGGCCCACGAATCATTTGAAGATGGTCAGATTGCGGAAATACTGAATAATAATTACGTTTCGATCAAAGTGGACAGGGAAGAGCGGCCGGATATTGATTCAATTTACATGACGGTGTGCCAAGCTTTGACAGGGCAGGGGGGCTGGCCGTTAAATGTCTTTTTAACCTCTGATCAAAAGCCGTTTTATGCCGGAACGTATTTTCCAAAAGAAAGCATGTACGGTCGGCCGGGATTTAAAGATGTGCTGCTGTCACTAAAAGAGCAGTATGATGCTGATCCGGAAAAAATCGCCGGCATCTGCTCTCAAATTGTCACTTCTTTATCGGAAAAATCCCAAAATCAGACGGCACTGCCGAAGGAGATATTAGAAAAATGCTTTCAGCAATTGACGCAAACCTTTGATCCGAAGTACGGCGGGTTTGGACAAGAGCCGAAGTTTCCGTCACCGCACCAGCTCCTATATCTTCTCCGCTACCACCGGATGACATCAGACGATGAAGCCTTGCAAATGGTAATCAAAACGCTTGACGGGATAGCTAATGGCGGCATCCATGATCATATCGGCGGCGGGTTTGCCAGATACTCCGTAGATGAGAAATGGCTCGTGCCCCATTTTGAAAAAATGCTTTATGATCAGGCGCTTCTGGCAATGGCCTACACGGAGGCTTATCAAGTTGTAGGAAACCCAAGATATAAAACTATCGTCAAGGACATTTATACATATGTCAGCCGGGAATTACAAGATGTCGATGGGGGATTCTATTGTGCCGAGGATGCCGATTCAGAAGGGGTAGAGGGTAAATATTATGTGTGGGAACCGGCCGAGGTAATGGGCATACTTGGAGATGACTTAGGCGAGCTATTTTGTGAAGCTTATGATATCACGGCTCACGGGAATTTTGAAGGATTTAATATCCCGAACTTAATTGACAGCTCTTTACTCGAATTGGCGAAGAAAAAGAAAATTAGTTTGGATAAACTTAAACTTCAACTTGAAGATGCGAGAAGCATTTTGTTAGGTGAAAGAAACCGCCGTATTCATCCTCATAAGGATGACAAAAGCTTGGCTTCCTGGAACGCCCTTATGATTGGTGCTCTCGCAAAGGCTGGGAAGGTTTTTAACAATGATGAGATGATTCACGCAGCCAAAAGAGCTTTGAATTTTATTGATGAAAAAATGACTGTGAAAGGCATGCTGAAGGCAAGATACCGTGAGGGAGAAGCTAAATTCGATGCGTATCTTGATGATTATGCTTTTCTTTCATGGGCTTGTGATGAACTATATGAAGCGACATATGAATCAAAGTATCTCAATAAAATGCAGCAGCTTATCGACATCATGCTTGCTGACTTTTGGGATGAAGATGGGCATGGCTTCTACCTATACAGTAAAAATGCAGCGGAGTTAATTTTAAAGCCTAAGGATGTTTTTGATGGGGCTATTCCTTCGGGTAATAGCGCTGCCGCTTATGTATTGCTTAAGCTGGCCAGGCGGATCGGCGAGTCTGATTATGAAGCAAAGGCAAATAAGCTCTTTACGGCATTCTCCAATAGTGTCAGTGGCTATCCAATGGGCTATAGCTTTTTGTTATCTGCTTATTTATTGACACAGTCGGGTTCAAAGGAGCTCATCATCTTGAAAGGGGACAATGTTGAACAATTTACTGAGAGCCTTTCAGCTCTTAAGGAACATTATCTTCCTGAAGTCGTTTCTTTAGCTGGTGAGCAAGGGGAAATGGACGAACTGGCACCAAACCTTGCCGGTTACAAAACCATTAATGATGAAACCACATATTATTTGTGCCGCAATTTCCAATGTGAACAGCCAACGATTTATTTTCAAGAGGTTATGGACAGACTATAGTTTGAAACAAAAAGCATCCTTTTTGACATTTTTGTTCAAAAGAGATGCTTTTTTTACTTAAATGTCTTTCATAAAGGCGATGAAAGACAAAACGCACGAAAAAATCAGGCCAAATGTCTTTCATAAAGGCGATGAAAGACAAAACGCACGAGAAAGCCAGGCTAAATGTCTTTCATAAAAGCGATGAAAGACAAAACGCACGAAAAAATCAGGCCAAATGTCTTTCATAAAGGCGATGAAAGACAAAACGCACGAGAAAATCAGGCTAAATGTCTTTCATAAAGGCGATGAAAGACAAAACGCACGAAAAAATCAGGCCAAATGTCTTTCATAAAGGCGATGAAAGACAAAACGCAC
>NZ_SLXK01000002.1:0-44390 GCF_004341035.1 Scopulibacillus darangshiensis | reverse complement strand
CACGAGAAAATCAGGCTAAATGTCTTTCATAAAGGCGATGAAAGACAAAACGCACGAGAAAATCAGGCTAAATGTCTTTCATAAAGGCGATGAAAGACAAAACGCACGAAAAAATAAAGCTAAATGTCTTCCATAAAGGCGTTGAAGGACAAAACGCACAAGGGTAGAGTCCATATCAATGCAGGATAAAATAGCGTCATAAATTTTGGGGAGGTACTTCCTTTTTTGCATCCTGAAAGCCTTACAGCTCAAGGGATGATATTTATGAAATTCATTTACTTCAATAAATATTTGATTTCCTTGTCATCTTCATATGGATTGAGTACATATCTGGCCGGAAAAGGCCTTTGTAGTATTCGATTAAATCACCATCCGGATTATACATCATCCGCTCGGTTGTTAACAGGTACATCTGATTGCTGATTTCCAAATTTTCAGCGTCATCATCACTTGGAGGCTCGCAAGAAACAATTTGTTCCGATTCCCAAAATTTGATTTTCAAATGGGATTCAAGAGTATCGTAAAGAATCGTCTGGGTAAGATCATAATTAATAAGCTGTTCCCCTAATGTAATAGGATAAAAATGTCTTTCTATGGCCACTGGTATTTGGTCTTTCAGCCTGAGTCTTTCAATGTAGTAGCACTCATTTTCATAATCAGGGATGTGTTTTAAATGTTCAGGTGCTGGCGTTTTTTTGCATTCCAGCAATTTAATTTCCAGATTTTTCGTTGCCTCCGTAAAACTGGACATTTTTAGCCATTCCTGCACAGGCTTGTTAGAGACAAACGTTCCTCTGCCGTGGCGTTTTTCCAAGATGCCTTCCTGAACCAGAGTGGACACCGCTTCACGCACTGTACTGCGGCTGACATCATACATATCCATTAGTTCACGTTCGCTAGGGATCTTTTCTTTATATAAACCGTCCAGTATTTGTTTTTCCAAGATGTTTGTCAATTGTACATGTAAGGGGATAGGATTATTTTCATCAAGCTTCACGAGGCATTCCTCCAAAAATTGTTGACACTACAAATAATTATACTAATTATTTCATGAAACATGAAATGAAAGCAAAGGTTTTTCCAGAAAAGCGAGTGGTTTTGAATGATTAAAAAACATAATGATCATTATTATAAATTATGATGTCGAAAAATTTGAAAATATCTGTTGACTTATAGATGAAAGCGCTCTATTATGAAAAAGAAGGAACTGGTACGGACGTCATGTTGTTTCAGTAATGTTTTTACACTGACTGGTACGGACATCATGTCGTCAATGACCCAAATCCAACAAAACGAAAAAGGAGCGTCCGAGATATGACTAAAGTTGAAACTGAATTAAAAAGCACCAAGGTTAAAATGACACCTAGCGAAGCAATTGTAGAAACACTTTTGGCGGAAGGTATTGATCAAATGTACGGCATATTAGGTTCGGCATTTATGGATATGCTTGATTTGCTTCCTGCAGCAGGTATTGAATTTGTTCCTGTCCGCCATGAGCAAAGCGCGGCACATATGGCAGATGGCTATACTCGTGTTACAGGAAAAGCAGGGGTTGTTGTTGGACAAAACGGTCCGGGGATTACCAACATGGTAACATCAGTTGCCGCGGCTAACATGGCTCATACACCAATGGTCGTCATTTCGCCATCAGCAGGGACCACATCGATTGGCTGGGACGGGTTCCAAGAATGTAATCAAGTCTCTGTATTTGAGGGTATCGTCAAAGAAACGGTTCCTGTCCCACATCCAAGCCGAGTGGCAGATTGTTTGCGGACGGCTTTCCGCATCGCCTATGCCGAACGCGGTCCCGTGCTATTTGATATTCCAAGGGATTATTTTTACGGGGAAATTGAAACCGAGATTTTGCAGCCGCATCAATACCGGGTTGAGCGTAAAGGATTTGGTGATACCAAAAAGCTTGATGAAGCAGTTGATTTATTGATAAAGGCTAAGAATCCCGTCATTATTTCCGGTCGCGGGGCTGTTGATGCCGACGCTATTGATACAGTTAAAGCGATTAGTGAACATCTGACAGCACCTGTTGCAGTGTCTTACATGCATAATGACGCGTTCCCTTGTGACCATGACTTATCAGTGGGACCAATCGGCTATATGGGTTCAAAAGCAGCCATGCACAGCTTAAAGGAAGCGGATGTTGTTTTAGCGATCGGTACCCGATTATCGGTGTTTGGGACACTGCCATGCTACGATATTGATTATTTCCCTAAGGAAGCTAAAATCATCCAAGTTGATATCAATCACCGCAATATTGCCCGGACACATCCAATCGAAGTTGGTCTCTTGGGTGATGCCAAAGATGTTAGTGATGAAATTTACAAACGAATATCTAAAAGAGATCCCAATCGCATCCAAAATGCAGACCGTCTGAACAAAGTTTCAAAGCGAAAAAACGATTGGGAAAAAGAGCTTGTTGACAGTGCAATGGTTGAAGGAAATCCGATGAATCCGAGAAGAGCACTGCTCGAAATTTCCCGTTTGCTGCCTGAGGATGCTATTGTGACTTCAGATATCGGCAACACATCATCGACATCAAATGCTTATCTTAAATTTACAAAGCCACGCAAACATGTTGCAGCTTTGACTTTTGGCAACTGCGGCATCGCATACCCAGCTGCCATTGGTGCAAAACTCGGCGAACCTGATTGCCCAGTCGTAGCCATCATGGGTGATGGCGCATGGGGCATGAGCCTTCATGAGGTAAGCACAGCGGTTGAGCAA
Source organism: Scopulibacillus darangshiensis (assembly GCF_004341035.1). Taxonomy (GTDB): domain Bacteria; phylum Bacillota; class Bacilli; order Bacillales; family Sporolactobacillaceae; genus Scopulibacillus; species Scopulibacillus darangshiensis. Next base: position 41,651 of record NZ_SLXK01000002.1, on the reverse strand, counting down.
AATCTGCCTGTGATTGCTTGCGTCTTTAACAATCGTCAGTGGGGCGCAGAAAAGAAAAATCAAGTAGACTTTTACAACAACCGGTTTGTCGGTGCAGACATCAGCGGTCCAAACTTTGCTGAAGTTGCCCGCAGCATGGGTGCAAAAGGGTTTTATGTTAATAGTCCTGAATCATTAATCGATGCGTTTAAAGCCGCTTTGGAATCAGATAAACCTGTTGTATTGGATATTCAGGTGGACGGTACGCAACTGGCGCCGCCATTTAGAAGAGATGCATTGAAAATGCCGACACGGTACTTAGATAAATACCAACACCTTGACTATAAAAACTGGTAATATACTTTTGTTTTAATTCAATAAGTTAGGAGGGATTTGTGTGAGTATTGATTTAAAAGGAGATAAGCTTGTGCAAACGGATGAAAAGCATCTGTGGCATGCTATGCACAAGCATGCTCCCGGGAAAAGTTCAATGATCGCAACGGAGGGACATGGCGCTTGGTTTAAGGATACGGAAGGCAAGGAGTATCTTGATGGTGTCTCGGGTCTTTGGTGTCTTAATTTGGGGCATGGCAGGAAAGAAATTGCTGAAGCAGCCTATAATCAGATGATGGCATTAAGTTATTTTCCTTTAACAAACAGCCACGTGCCAGCCATTACTCTTTCTGAGAAGATCAGCAGTTTCTTACCTCAAGACTACGTCACCTTTTTCTCCAATAGCGGATCTGAAGCAAATGAAACCGCCTTTAAAATTGCCAGGCAATATCATGCTCAGAATGGTCAGCCAGGTAAATATAAGTTTATTTCACGATATAGGGCTTATCATGGCTCAACTATGGGGGCCTTGAGTGCAACCGCTCAGGCGAATCGCAGGATGAAATACGATCCGGCGGCTCCGGGATTTCTCCATGTCCCACCTCCTTACAGTTATCGAAGTATGTTTGGTCCTGGTGAAGAAGGCGATTTAGCTGCTGCAAACTTTGTTGATGAAGCGATCAATTGGGAAGGAGAAGAGACCGTTGCCGGGGTTATTTTAGAACCAATCATATCCGGCGGAGGTGTCATCATCCCTTCACCCAATTATTTGAAACGCATATATGAGATTTGCCAAAAACATAACGTGTTAATGATCGTGGATGAAGTTGTGTCCGGTTTTGGCAGAACAGGTAAAATGTTCGGCTTTATGCACTCTGAGGGTGTTGAACCGGATATTATCACAATGGCCAAAGGCCTGACCAGCGGCTATCTGCCGTTGGGGGCGACAGCTGTTAAGGCTTCGATCCATGAATCCTTTAAAGAGGGTGGAAAAGATCATCACCTGCGCCATGTCTCGACATACGGCGGCCATCCCGCTTCATGTCAGGTTGCGTTAAAAAATATTGAAATTATTGAGAAGGAGAATGTTGTAGCAAGGGTTGAGGAGTACGGCAACACCATCTTAAGCGAATTATATGAGCTTAGCCAATCAGATCAAGTCGGTGAAGTAAGAGGTAAGGGCTTCTTGTACGGCATTGAAATGGTAAAAGACAAGTCTACAAAGGAACCGGCTTCTGATGATCTGTTAAATAAGATTATTGGAGAATGTAAAAACCGCGGTCTCATCATAGGCCGAAACGGTGATACCGTACCAGGCTACAATAATGTGTTAATTCTGGCTCCGCCTTTGACATCTACCGTTGAAGACTTAGAATTCTTGGTAAGTACAGTGAAGGACGTTATTTTCGAGCTGACAAAATAGGGAATAATCCGCTGGATTATTCCCCTTTTTAAAATATCGAAATCAATAAGGATTGATGGAGGTTTAATTATGAAGAACGGGCAGGAACCCCATTCGGAAGGTCTTAGTCGTTCATTGAAAAACAGACATATTCAGTTCTTGGCACTTGGCGGTGTTATTGGGGTTGGTTTATTTTATGGTGCGTCACAAGCGGTTAAAGTGGCTGGTCCGGCTGTGATTATTGCATACATTTTGGCTGGGGTGGTAGTGGCGATTGTGATGCGGGCATTAGGTGAAATGACGGTTGAGAAACCCGTAGCCGGCTCATTTAGCCGTTATGCAGGTGATCTTCTTGGACCGCGGATGGGCTTTTTGACAGGCGGCATGTGGTGGTTTTTTTGGGTTGCTACGGTCATGTCCGAATTGGCTGCGATTGGAAAGCTTATTCAATTTTGGTTTCCCGGCTTTCCCGCTTGGATTCCCGGGTTAATTGCTCTCGTTTTATTTACAGTGTCCAACCTGTTAGTTGTTAAAATTTTTGGTGAGCTGGAATTCGTATTTGCTATCTTAAAGGTACTTGCCATTCTGGCCTTTATGGTGTTTGGTGCATTAATTATCTTAACCGGGATCTTTAGCGATGGAAAAGTTGTCGGGCTAACCAACTTATGGGCAAATGAAGGCGGCTTCTTGCCATATGGGTGGATGGGCATTGTCATGGCCGTTTCATTGGTCATACAAGCCTATTCCGGCATTGAAACGTTAGCTGTTGAGGCTGGGGAATCTGATAATCCGATTTCATCTATGCCAAAAGCCTTTCGCAGTGTCACATACAGAATATCATTTTTCTATGTCGGATCAATTCTTATCATGCTCTGTGCTTATCCTTGGACAAATCTCGCACATGAAACGGGCAGTCCCTACGTGCTGTTATTTACACAAATAGGTGTGCCTGCAGCTGCAACCATTATTAATATCCTCATCATTTTCTCCGGGCTGTCATCATGTAACACAGGTGTTTATGGCGGCAGCAGAATCTTGTTCAGCATGGCTAATGATAAAATGATGCCCGCCGGCATAACGAAATTGAACAAGAACAAAGTACCCTATATATCGATATTTTCCACCTCAATTGCCATATCGATTGGAACGATCATTACTTATTTTTCACCTGATTATGTCTATATTTGGATCACTAGCGCTTCAGCATTTGCCTCAATTTTCACTTGGATTGTCATCATCGTTTTGGAGCTTATATTTAGGCAAAAAATTAGTAAACAAAACCAAACATTGCATTATCCGATGCCATTATGGCCGGGATTGCCTATTCTAGGACTTATTATGCTGGTGTTAGCACTTGGGTGTATCCTGTATTCTCCTTTAACAAGACTATCTGTTTTATCTGGCGTTATTTGGCTACTAATCTTAATTATCTATTACCAGCTGGCTATTGCCCCCAAAAATAGAGAGAGTATTAAAGAACAAGACATCAAGTTTGAAAAATAATCATTTCATTATTAAGGATGTGTTATCGATATGGGTGACTCAAATCGGCAGGTGAAAGCTGTTATATTTGATTGGGCAGGGACGATTGTTGATTACGGGTGCATGGCACCAGTGGTTGCGTTCAAGGAGGTCTTTCATCAAAAAGGAATTGATATTACCGTAGAAGAAGCAAGATTACCTATGGGACTGGAAAAGATGGATCATATTCGCACCATTCTTAAAATGGATCGGGTCCATAGGCTATGGCAGAAAGTGTATAAGCAGGCACCTAATGAGGACGATGTTCATGAGCTTTATTCTATTTTTGAGCCGACATTGGTTGATGTTCTGCCTCGCCATTCAACCCCTATACCAGGCGTAAGGGAGATCTTTACTGATTTAAGGAAAAAAGATATTAAAATCGGATCAACTACGGGTTATAGCCGAAAAATGATTAATCTCGTCGCCGATCAATTCAAAAAGCATGGTTTAGCGATTGATTCAGTATTAGCTTCTGATGATGTAACGGCAGGAAGACCTGAGCCATGGATGTGTTTGCAAAATGCTATAAATCTTCAAGTTTATCCAATGGCTCAAATGGTAAAAGTCGGTGATACGTTGACGGATATTCAAGAAGGGATAGAAGCAGGCATGTGGACCGTAGGTGTAGTAAAAGGCGGAAACGAATTTGGACAATCCGAGCGGCAAATAAAAGAGGCTGCACCTATTGAATTAGAAGCTCAAATTAAAGCGGCAACCAATAGATTTTATGAAGCGGGTGCAGACTTCGTGATTGACGATATCAGCGGGTTGACTGACGTTATAGCTACAATTAACAGGGGCTTAAAATCAGAAGTTCAAGCTATATAAAACCCATAATAACCTTTGATTATTTTTAGGTCCGTTGCAGTTTGGGACAAAACCCAATGCGACGGGCTTTTTTGTCTCTAAAAAATGTATGGAAATTAAGGTAACAAACACAAACCAATTAAAACAAATGAAACAAAATCAATTGACGTTTGTTTTAGTTTGTGTTAAAGTTTTTTGTAGATACAAGAAAGACTATTTAGAAGATTGCTAACACGGAGGTGATTGGCATTTAAATGTCATTGAGTTTAAACACTTATGACTTCCTTTAACTTAGTCGAAAACACAATAAGGGGTGCTGAAGAGGAGGCGGGGCACGATGACTGATCAATCTCTCAAATATGTAAAAGGGGTTTTTCTTGACTGGGCAGGCACTGTAGTTGATTACGGTTGTTTCTCCCCTTTAGATGTATTTATCGAGATATTCAAAAAACGAGGTATTGACGTCACACAAGAAGAAGCGCGCAAGCCAATGGGTTTATTAAAGTGGGACCATATCCAAGAAATGTGCAAAATGGAACGGATCGCAAATCTATGGAAGGAGAAATTTGGCAGGCTCCCGGAGAAAAAAGATGTTGATTCCCTTTATGCGGATTTTGAACCTATGTTATTTTCAATTTTGCCAAACTACAGCATGACTATTCCCGGTGCAGTGGAAATGGCAAAGAGTCTAAGAGCAATGGGATTGAAAATTGGATCGACAACTGGTTTCACACGCAAAATGATGGACATTGTTGCACCGGCAGCCGAAAAGCAGGGCTATGCCCCAGACTCGATTGTAACCGCCGATGAAATGCCGGCGGGACGGCCATATCCATGGATGATTTTCCAAAATGCTATTAATCTGGGCATCTATCCTTTGCAGCACGCCATTAAAATAGGCGATTCAATAAGTGATATTAAAGAAGGATTAAATGCAGGGGCTTGGACCGTCGGAGTAATCAAAGGCAGCAACGAACTTGGTATGACCGAAGAAGAAGTAAAGCAATGCGATCCTGACGTTCTAGCAGATAAGGTGGAGGCTGTTGGGAAGCGGTTTAAAAAAGCAGGGGCTCATTATGTCATCGAAAGTATTGGTGATATTGTCGAATTAGTTCCCAAAATAGATCTACGGATTTCCCAAATAGAAGGGAAGTAAACTTCAGCAGTTGAAACCGAAAGATTGTGTTATGAACCAATTGAAATAGGAAGGGGGAATACCGGTGAATGGACAAAATTATTCATTGGGGATGATCGAAACCCTTGGTTTTCCCGGGCTTGTCGCTGCTTCTGATGCCGCTGCTAAAGCGGCGGATGTAAAAGTTGTTACATACCAAAAAGCGGAGTCTGGGATTGTAACAGTCTACATTATTGGTGATGTGGCATCCGTACAGGCTGCGGTAAGCATTGGTGCATCGGAGGCGGAAAGGGTTGGACAGTTGCGTTATTCCCATGTTATCGCACGCCCCGATCAAGGTGTTTACAAATTAATTCGCCAGTTAACAGATAGGACAACAGAAAGCGTTGACTTGAAAACCAAACATTCGGAGCGAACAGACAACACGGAAGAGGAATTTTCAAATATTTCAAAAATGACAGTCCCTGAATTAAGAAAAATAGCTCATTCACATCCTGTTTTCCCACTTAACACACAAGAGATCAACACAGCCAAAAAAGAAGAATTGGTGAAACACCTGTCCGTGTTGGAACAGGAGAAAGGTGGCGATAAGACATGATGCTTGATAAAGATCTTTCATCTGTGCAAGAGGTAAGATCATTTCTTAAAACAGCACATACGGCGCAAAAAAAACTTGAAAAGATGACACAAAATCAGATTGACCGTCTGATCCAGACCATGTCAGATGCCGCCAAAAATCATGCCTATACATTGGCGGAAATGGCAGTATATGAAACAGGCTACGGAAAAGCAGAAGACAAATTAACGAAGAATTTATTTGCTGCGAACACGATTTACGATGCAATCAAAGATAAAAAAACAGTGGGTATCATCAATCGTGATGAGAACAATCGTGTTTGGGAAATCGCTCAGCCTGTTGGCGTCATTGCAGGGATTGTCCCTTCGACAAACCCAACGTCCACGGTGATTTTTAAGGCTCTAATTGCTGTCAAAGCCGGTAACGCCATTGTGTTTAGCCCTCATCCATCGGCAGCTAAATGCACATCTGAGACTGCAAAAATATTGCAGCAAGCAGCTTCTCAAGCTGGCGCTCCCGATGGTTTGATAACCTGTGTCACTCAACCGTCTCTTGCTGCTGCAAATGAGTTGATGACACATCAGTTAACCAATGTCATTCTTGCAACCGGCGGTTCGGGGATGGTTAAAGCTGCCTATAGCTCAGGAAAACCTGCTTATGGCGTCGGACCTGGGAATGTACCCGTGTATATTCATTCCAGTGCGGATGTACAAAGGGCCGTTCACCACATCGTAGAAAGCAAAACATTTGATAATGGAACGATCTGTTCTTCCGAGCAAGCCATTGTCGTTGATAAAAAAATCAAAAGAAAAGTTAAGGAGGAATTTAAGCGAAAAGGCGTTTATTTCCTAGATGATCATGAGAAAAAGCAGGTTGCTTCGATAATCTTGATCAACGGATCCTTAAACCCGAAAATTGTTGGAAAGTCGCCTCAGGCCATTGCGGAAATGGCAGGCATACTCGTTCCGCCATCCGCAAAGGCACTCATTGCCGAGGAAGAAAGTGTCGGAAAAGATTACCCTTTTTCAGTTGAAAAATTAGCCCCAATCCTAGCCCTGTATACGGTTGAAAATTGGGAGACAGCCAACCGGTTCTGTGAGGAATTGTTAAAGTTGGGCGGTCTTGGTCATTCCATGGGCATACATGCCGAGGATCAGCAGATTATTGAAAAGTTTGGTTTGGAAAAACACGTTTCCCGCCTAATTGTAAATGCTGGAACAACCTTCGGCGGCATCGGTGCAACAACAGGGCTGCAGCCGTCCATGACATTAGGGTGCGGTTCATTTGGCAATAACATTACCTCAGACAATATCGGCCCTCAGCATTTAATGAATATAAAACGGCTCGCTTTTGGCATTCAAGAAATGGAAAAAGAAGAACCAGCAATTCCAAGACAACAATCAAATAGCAATGTAACAATCAGCAAAGAGGAAGTTGCACAAATTGTAAAAAGTGTATTGCAAGAAATGCAATTTTAAAAAAATAAAGGGAGGCACAAACAATGGCAGGAGAAATGGGAGCATTAGGAATGGTAGAAACGAAAGGGTTAATCGGTGCAGTTGAGGCCGCAGACGCTATGGCAAAAGCGGCAAATGTCAAACTTATCGGGAAGGTTCATGTAGGCGGCGGATTAGTGACAGTTATGGTAAGAGGAGACGTGGGCGCAGTGAAAGCATCTACTGATTCAGGGGCGGCCGCGGCCGAAAAAGTCGGCGAGCTTGTTTCCGTTCATGTCATTCCTCGCCCTCATTCGGATATTGAGCTCATTCTTCCTAAATTGGAAGATTAACTTTTACCCATGGCTTTAATTACGGAATCTCAACTGCGCACCATGCTGAAAGAGGGGATTCCAAGTCCCTACCCTATTAATAAGGGTGACAGACTCACCCCCGCTGCAACTGACTTTTTAAAAGAAAGAGGTATAAAGCTTGATTTGCTTAGCACAATGTCTATGGCCTCTTCACATTTACCAGGAGACGCTTCAGGGAAATTAACAGTGCCGGTGGGCGTCTCCAACCGGCATATCCATTTATCCCCCGAAGATATGGAAAGACTTTTTGGAACAGGTTATGTGCTAACACCATTTCGGGATTTATCACAGCCAGGGCAATTTGCTGCAAAGGAAAAGGTCACCTTGCTTGGTCCCGATGGTTTGATTAAGGATGTAAGAATACTTGGTCCAACGCGAAAGGCCACCCAAGTCGAAATTTCAAAAACAGATGGCTTTCATTTGGGGATCCATCCGCCCATTAGATTATCTGGTTTAATAGAAGCTACACCTGGGGTCACATTAATTGGTCCAAAAGGCTGCGCTGTCTTGAATGAAGGTGTCATCGTTGCCAAAAGCCATGTTCATATGGGACCTGATGATGCAAAGCATTTCAAGGTAACTAACGGAGATAGTTTAATGGTAAAAACCGCAGGTGACCGTTCAGTTATTTTCGCAAATGTTTCCGTTCGTGTAAGTCCGGCGTACATTCTAGATTTGCATATTGACCGGGACGAAGCTAATGCGGCAAATCTTATAACCGGTGATAAGGTCTCAGTTATTGGAAAGAATGGGAAACTCCTTTCATGGAATGGGAGGTGAGGAAATGGATTTAAGAGAGACGGTCGAATCAATTGTCCGTGAGATTATTCAAACGATCAATAAAGAACGGGAACAGAAAGCCCAACCTAAGGTTTTGTTCATCTTTTGTGACAGTACAGCACATGAGGCCTTTCGAGATGACTTTATAAAGTTGAAAAATCACGGTATTTGCCATGATATCTTATTTCTAGATGGTGAGACATCATCATGGTTAGGTATAAATCATGTCGAGTGCCAAGGCGCCGGCAAAGTCATAGCAACGGATGAAAACGCCCCCGCACCAATTGAATTGCCAAAAGAATACGAAGGAATAGTTATCCCCGAAATAGATTTGGATAATGCGTTTCGGGTTGTGTCGGGTATGAAAGGAACGATAAAAGCTGAAATTATCTTCTCAGCGATTATGTTGAAAAAGCTTGTCATCATTGGTGAGGATAGTCCGGGAATAAAACGTTCCGATCGCCGATGTTTGAATACAGTTTCCCTTCCGGGTCCCTATCAAAAGCGGTTCCAACAATACGTTCAAGAAATGAAGGGATTAGGAATAAGGTTCCGAAACCAAAAAGGATTGATAGATACAGTTATTAATAGATTAAAGGCGGAGGTTTCAGAGAAACCGAATAGCTTGCCGGGTAAATTTAATAATAACCATTTAACATTTGGGGGGAAATTATTAACCGCTGGTTGGATTCAGTCACAAACCGATTTTCCTGATCAAACTATTTTCCTTCGAAAAGGAGCCATTGTCTCTCCTTTAGCTAAGGATTTGCTAAAAGAGAAAGGGCTCACCGTTCAAATTTTTAAGTAAAGGGTGAGCGTCATGCTAATAGGGAAGGTCATAGGGAGTGTTTGGGCCACACAGAAAGAATCAGGTATGGAAAACATCAAACTTTTGATTGTTCAACCTATTGATTCTAAGGGTCATCCTCTTATTGCTGCAGACCGAATAGGTGCTGGGGTTGGGGAACAGGTTCTCGTTACACGAGGCACTCCCGCCCACACTGTATGGGGTGAACAAAATGCTCCGATTGATGCAGCCATCGTCGGCATTGTTGATTCTTTGGAAATAAATGAGTAGGTCAAAAAAACATAGTGAGAGGGGAAATAAATAATGGACTTCAAGCACAGAGCCGAAAATCCTTATCTATTATTGACACCTGGACCGTTAACAACGACACCAAGCGTTAAAGAAGTCATGATGAAAGACTGGTGTACATGGGATGATGATTACAACAACCTTGTTCAAAAAATTAGAAAGAAACTCGTTCGATTAGCAACAACGAAGGAAGAGCTTTATACAACAATACTCATGCAAGGAAGCGGGACCTTTAGTGTTGAATCCGTTATTGGTACAGCTATTCCGAGGAATGGGAAGCTTTTGGCTTTAACTAATGGCGCCTATGGTAAACGGATTGTCAAAATTGCCAACAAGCTTCATATCGATACAATGGAACTGGATAGTGGAGAAAGAGCATTTCCGGATTTACATCAACTTGAAGAACAGTTAATGGCACACCCCGATATTACTCACGTTACAGTTGTTCATTGTGAAACGACGACCGGGATGCTGAACCCAATTAAAGAAATCGGCGACATTGTTAAGCGTTACAATAAAACGTATGTTGTTGATGCAATGAGCAGTTTCGGAGGCATCGAAATGGACATTGCTGACCTTGACATTGATTATTTGATTAGCAGCGCTAATAAATGTATCCAGGGGGTACCCGGATTTGGCTTTATTATCGCTAAAATAGATGTCTTTAAACAGTGTAAAGGCCAAGGAAGATCCTTATCATTAGATTTATATGATCAATGGGAAACAATGGAAAGTGATAATGGCAAATGGCGTTTTACTTCCCCAACTCATACTGTTCGAGCTTTTTATCAAGCTTATCTTGAACTTGAGGAAGAAGGGGGCGTGAAAAAACGTTGGGAACGTTATCACACGAATCAACGAAAACTTGTTGAAGGTATGAGAAAACTAGGTTTTGAAACATTGCTTGAAGATAAATGCCAATCGCCAATAATTACTGCATTCTACTACCCTAATAATGACCAATTCAGATTTCAAACTTTTTACGACAAATTGAAAGCAAAAGGCTTCGTTATTTACCCTGGAAAAGTGACAGACGTAGCAACTTTTCGTATTGGAAACATTGGCGACGTCAAACCGAATGATATTGAAAATCTTCTCAAAGCTATTGAAGAAAGCATGTACTGGATTAGTCCCCAGCCGCAATAATATTCATTTTTAACCAACCTTATATCATCTCAGAATGCGGGGCAACAAGAAGGGTAAGAGGTGTTATAAATGGGCATTGAGGTTGTTTTACTAAGATTAGGGCTTTCAGCGGTTTTAGGTATGGTGATAGGATTAGAACGCGAATTGAAGCAGAAACCGCTAGGATTGAAAACATGCATCATTATTTCAGTCTCAAGTTGCTTATTAACCATCGTTTCCATTCAAGGAGCGATCCATTACAGTGAAATGACGGATAATATCCGGACGGATCCCATGCGTCTCTCCGCTCAAATTGTAAGCGGCATCGGTTTTATCGGTGCGGGAGTGATTCTACGAAGAGGGACTCTTTCTGTATCCGGAGTGACAACGGCGGCCATCATTTGGGGGGCATCTGGTCTAGGGATTGCTGTAGGATCAGGATTTTACTACGAATCGATTACAGGTGGATTAATTATTTTATTTACGGTAAAAATTTTACCATTCCTTATCTCCCGTTACGGACCGAAAAAATTATCAGCTCAAGAATTGAAAATTTCAATCTTTATCAATGAAATAAATAAATTAACTGAGATTATAAATGAACTCAAAACCAATCAAATTAAAATAAAACATTTACGGATTAAAGATTTGCCAGAGGATAAATTTCAGATGGATTTAAATGTTCTAGTATTGGACCACTCCTATACAACGGATGTTTATTTTCTGATCCGAAACATTACTAGTGTTAAAAATGTTGAAATAGAAACCTATTAAATACCGCTTTCACAGAAAGAGACAAGTCACTCTTTCTGTCAGGCCTTTTTGAAAACGCTTGCACTCGACTTGGAGAATTATAGGCGGGGAAGGGAAATCCTTTTCCCGCCTTTTCGACAAATATCAAAAACAGAACCAAAATATGAGGAGGGACAGTATGAGCGAATCATCGTCACTAAAAAAAGGACTTAAATTAAGACATATGACTATGATTTCATTGGGAGGAACAATCGGCGCCGGGTTATTCGTTGGCAGCGGGGCAGTCATCGCAACTGCAGGACCATCATCTATTATATCTTATTTACTTGCAGGTATATTAGTCGTGTTTATCATGCGAATGCTTGGTGAAATGGCGGTCGCCCGGCCGGCTCTTGGTTCATTCGCCCAATACGCGAGGAATGCATTGGGAGATTGGGCAGGTTTTTCAGTGGGATGGCTGTATTGGTATTTTTGGGTCATTGTGGTTTCAATTGAAGCGACTGCTGGTGCGGGTATACTCCAGTCTTGGTTCTTGCATGATGTGCCGTTGTGGGTTTTAAGTTTGATTTTAATGGTTTTGTTGACACTAACCAATCTATTTTCAGTTCGTTCCTACGGTGAATTTGAATTTTGGTTCGCATCGATCAAAGTCGTGGCAATTACATTGTTTTTAATTGTTGGCGCCATATACATCCTTGGTCTTTGGCCGGGAACACACTTAAGCTTTAGTAACCTTACAACACACGGCGGGTTTTTACCCCATGGGGCAAGCAGCATGTTTGGCTCTATCATTACAGCCGTATCCGCATTTATCGGTGCGGAAATCGCGACCATTGCAGCGTCTGAATCGAATGAGCCGGGTAAGTCAGTGGCAAAGGCAACGACTTCAGTTATTTGGAGGGTTTTGATTTTTTACGTCGGATCCATTTTTGTTGTCGTAACCATTGTTCCTTGGAGTAATACCGACATTCTTCAGAGCCCTTATGTAAGTGTCATGCAGGTTCTCCATATACCTTGGATCAGCACAATTATGAACTTAATCGTCATGACAGCTGTGCTGTCGTGTTTGAATTCTGGATTATATACAAGCTCACGTATGCTTTATGCACTTGCTCATAAGCATGAAGCACCTAAGAAATTGCTAAATGTCAACCGGAAAGGTGTGCCCGTCATAGCCGTTCTCACATGTACAGTCGTGAGCTCTCTGTCAATCATTATGAGTTATACATCACCGGAAACAGTTTTCGCGTTCTTGCTAAATTCGTCCGGTGTTGTGGGGCTATTTATCTATTTATTAATTGCGCTGTCACAATTCAAGCTAAGAAGAAAATTAGAGCAGGAAGCACCTGAAGCTCTGAAGATCCGGATGTGGGGTTATCCCTATTTGACAATTCTTTGTATGCTTTCCATGGCGGCAATATTAGTATCCATGGCCTTTACATCGGAATTTCGTTCACAATTAATTCTTAGCTTTGTAAGTTTTGCTTTGATATTAGTGATCTACGTCATAAGAAATCTAATTATTAAGAGAAATGGAAATGTGCCGCAAGAGATCGACTTTAGTGCTAAAGAATAATTAGAAAAGCATCCTGGAAACAAGCAGGGCAACAATGACAACATGACGTCCGTACCAGTAGCCACAACTTAATAATAAAGCTCATTTTTGGAAAAGTCAATAGATTTGTCATTTTATAAAAGGAGTATTTGGAGGAAACCATTTTATTTTAAAGAGGGAGTTTTTAAAGATGCCATTTTTGGAGAAAAAGAAAAAGGCGCTAGACGAAAAGAGTCCTGTCCCTTTACATGTCCAGCTAACTGCCATATTAGAAAAACAAATAGAGAGTGGTTACTTTAATAAAAAAATTCCCAGCGAGCGGGAGCTGATGGAAACATATCATGTGAGCCGAAGTACGGTTCGTGTGGCTGTTTTAACACTTGTACAGGAAGGCATTTTGGAAAAGCGCCATGGCAAGGGAACCTTTGTATCGAACAAACCTGTACAAGGTTGGTTGAAAATAACGAATGACACTGAGAATAGTGCAGAACAGGATATTAAATTGCTTGACTATAGAAGAATATTAACGCCAGATCATATAAAATTGAAATTGGAATATGAAAATGAGTGTTACTATATTGAAAGACTCATGTTAACGGATCAGACACCAGTCGCGGTAGAAAGGCATTATTACCCAACGGAGGCACATATCAAAATAAACGCTTCTGGATCTGAACAAATCATTTCATGTGAACCGGTGAATAAAACGGATGCAGAAAATTTAAAAATAACCCGCGGTATGTACGTGCTCTCATCTGAAAGCATAATGTATAGCTCGAATGGTGATCTCGTTGAATACTGTAAAGGATTATTTCGTCCGGATTTGTCTCCAATCCATTTGAAAATGTCGCGTAATACCTTGACAAAATGTGAAAAAAGATATCCAATAGACTTGATATAAGCTAGTCACTATAAAGCTACATATGGACGGGGGAACAAAACGTGTCGTTACTTGGTGAGGAAAGAAAGCAATATATATTGAAAGTTCTTGATGAAAAGGGCAAGGTCAAGGTTAATGAATTGGCTAAAGATTTAAAGGTTTCAACGGAAACGATCCGCAAATATCTCGATCAAATGGATCGTGAAAATCGATTAAAAAAGGTATATGGCGGTGCCATTAAATCATCCTTTGACCTCATTGAACCTCCGCAAGATATAAGGGAAAACTTTTATTCCCTGGAAAAGAAGAAAATCGGCAAAGCCGCTGCGGAATTCATACAGGATAATGAGGTTATTATTATCGATGAAGGCAGCACAACACTGCATATCATCAGATATTTAGCCAATCAAAAAAACCTTACAGTCATAACTAATTCAGTCGCTGCTCTAAACCTGTTAATTGATTTTGAAAAAAAAGGATTGTACAATGGCACCGTCTTATTTATAGGCGGTAATGTGGATGCCAAAAACCTTAGAGTGTCCGGCTCAATTGCAAATCAGATCATGAGTAACTTTAATGCAGACAAAGCCTTTTTATCGCTTGAAGGTGTTTGCAAAGATTATGGATTAACAAGCTACAATTCTGATAAAGCATTGCTTTCACAAAAAATGATGGATTGCGCCAAGGAAACAACAGTACTTATGGATCACTCAAAATTAGGTGTTCGAAGTTATTATAAAATCGCAGATTTGAATAAGGTTGATCGAATTATATCCGACGAAATGCCTCCTTACGATTGGCAAGCCGCTCTTGAAAAAAGCAATGTAGAATGGGTCGTCGCAAATGAAAAAGAAGAATAAGTTAATTTACAAAAACCTGCTGTAAGATGAAGCGAATCATCCATACATCAGGTTTTTCAATTTTTCACCTTTTCATCCGAACGTACATTCTGTATGATATAATAATAGTAAAGTGTTTCGATACATAAATAAGGGGATTTTTTATGAAAGTAAGACAATCTATGGCAGATCTCCTTTCTGCTTTAAAAAAGAATGATAATATCGCCCATTGGCATACGATACCTGAACAGAAAGCAAAAATGACGCCCTTTCCAGAATATATGCACACAAAGCTCCGGGCCGCTTTGGAGAGAAAAGGCATTTCATCACTTTATAGTCACCAGGCTGAAGCGATGGAAGCTGCAAAGGCGGGTAAGGACATGGTTGCCGTTACACCGACAGCATCCGGCAAAACCCTGTGCTACAATCTTCCCGTCCTCCAGTCATTAATAGAGGACGACACTTGCCGTGCATTATATCTTTTTCCTACAAAGGCACTTGCTCAGGACCAGAAAAGTGAAATGAATGAACTCATCGATGAAATGGGGATTCCTTTAAAAAGTTATACCTATGATGGTGATACACCGGGGCAAATTCGACAGAAAATCCGCCATGCCGGCCATGTCGTAATTACAAACCCCGATATGCTTCATTCTGCAATATTGCCTCATCATACAAAATGGGTGTCACTGTTCGAAAACCTTTCATTTATTGTGATTGACGAACTGCACACATACCGCGGCGTCTTTGGGAGCCATGTAGCTAATGTCATTCGAAGACTTAAGCGGATTTGCGCGTTTTACGGCAGTGATCCCGCTTTTATATGTACCTCAGCAACCATTGCTAATCCAAGGGAACATGCGGTAAGACTGACAGGAAGGCAGATGCACCTCATTGATAATAACGGCGCTCCTTCAGTCCGCAAACATTTTTTATTTTATAACCCGCCGGTAGTCAATCAAGCATTAAATGTCCGGCGAAGCGCGACACTCGAGGTTAGGAATTTAGCGAAGGATTTTCTAAAAAACGGGATCCAAACAATCGTCTTTGCCAGAAGCCGTGTCAGGGTAGAACTTCTGCTAAGCTACTTGCAGTCAATTAATAAAGGGCGGACTGAGAGAGCAGCTGTTCGGGCCTATAGGGGCGGTTATTTGCCATCAGAACGCCGGGCGATTGAAAAGGGATTGCGGAATGGAGAGATCATGGGTGTTGTCAGCACAAATGCCCTTGAACTTGGTGTTGATATTGGACAGCTTCAAGTATGTATTATGACAGGGTATCCGGGAAGCGTTGCGAGCACATGGCAGCAAGCGGGGAGAGCCGGTAGAAGGCAGGATGAAGCTGTTATTATTCTGGTCGCCTCATCAAGTCCCCTTGACCAGTACATTACTCAGCATCCTGATTATTTCTTTGATCGCAATCCTGAAGAGGCACGAATTAATCCAGACAATCTCATCATTCTTGTCGATCATATTAAGTGTGCAGCCTATGAACTGCCGTTTAATGAAGAAGAGACGTTTGACGGGGTGGAAATACAAGATATTTGTCAATTCCTTAATGATCAGGATGTGCTTCATTTCCAAGCTGGCAAATGGTTTTGGATGAATGATGCTTTTCCGGCGACGAACATTAGTTTGCGCTCAGCATCGCAGGAAAACGTGGTCATCATCGATCAGACTGTCCAAGGAAATGTAAAAGTCATCGGTGAAATGGATCGATTTAGCGCGATGACGATGCTTCATGAAGAAGCCATTTACCTCCACCAAGGTGAACAATACCAAGTTGAAGAGCTTGATTGGGAAGAAAAGAAGGCCTATGTCAGACAGGTTGATGTTAATTATTATACAGATGCCAATTTGGCGGTTCAACTAGACGTTCTTGATGTCGATCAGGAGAACCCAAATGCCATCAACAGTTATGATGCGGCGTATGGCGAGGTTGTCGTCCGAGCACTGCCTACACTTTTCAAGAAAATCCGGTTTGAAACTCACGAAAATATAGGATGGGGCCCGATTTCACTGCCGGAGGAAGTCATTCACACAAGCTCGGCATGGATAAGCTTTTCTGCGGACCTTGTGGACCAGTTTGGCAAAGAAAACTTTGAGCAAGCCTTAATGGGACTCAGCAACGTTCTCAGGCATGCTGCGCCATTGTTTGTTATGTGTGACCCTGTTGACTTATCTGTTGTCCCCAAAATTAAGGCAACACATAATGAGCAGCCAACTATCTTTATTTATGACAAATATCCTGGGGGCATCGGATTAAGTGAAAAGCTTTATGACATGATGCCGCAATTATTGCAAGAGGTCAAAAGGATGATCGGCCGCTGCCCTTGCAGTTCCGGATGTCCATCATGCATCGGAACAGAAGGGGAGGGAAACTTAGGGGTCAAATCTTTGATCCTCAAACTATTAAAAGACCGGCAAAAGGATGAGTCAATGTGTCGTTAAAAAAACAGCTCGAAAGATACAAAACGCATCTCTCACGGGATACAAATGGCCTAACCCAAGAAAAACCCGCGATCCAAAAGGATACAGACAAACAAAATATTTATGATAAAGAATTGCTGTTCGCTGCTGAAAACCTGGGTGCCGAAATCAAAACTTTTGATGGCCAATTTGTCCTTGTGAGAACCGAGCAGTTCTCATTATCTGAACGCTTAGGTCCCTATAGCTTCGCATGTTTGTTCGATGTGGTTGCCGAATGGCAGAAGGATAGGGCCCCGCATCCGCTTTCGGCTTACAATAGAAGAGCGGAGGAGCTCTTATTTTTCGATACTGAAACAACGGGTCTTGAATCCGGCGCGGGACACATGATCTTCCTTATAGGCTGGGCCAAGGTAACGAGAGAAGGTGTGACATTAAAGCAATATTTTTTGCCTGGACCTGGACATGAGGCGGCTTTTTATCATCATTTTCTAACCGATTGTCATTCACTTAGCAATTTAGTTACTTTTAACGGGAAAGCCTTTGATTGGCCAAGAGTTAAAACCAGACACCAGTTCGTTAAAGACCAGGTGCCAAAGCTACCTGCTTTTGGTCATTTTGACTTGTTGCACGCGTCAAGACGACTTTGGAAAAGCCGGCTCGAGTCGACTCGGCTGCAAATGATCGAAAAGGAAATCCTAGGAATTAATCGGGATGGCGATATCCCAGGGCATATGGCACCGTTCCTCTATTTCCAATTTTTAAAGCAGCCAAACGCAGCATTAGTTGAGGGTGTGCTTAAGCACAATTTAGATGATATCAAAACATTGATTACTCTTTACGTTCATTTATCATGCAAAATTCTTCGGCCTTTTGATGCGGATGAGCGTGAGCTGTTTGAAATCGGCCGTTGGCACCAAAGTCTTAGAAATGATCAGAAAGCGATCGAAACATTTGAACAGCTGCTAGGGTCTCAGTCATTGCTTGGATCTCAAGCTAAGAAAAGCCTTGCCGCACTTTACAAAAAAAGAGGGCGCTACAAAGAAGCGCTCAGTTTGTACGAAGAATGTATACGCGAAGGGAAAATGAGAGACCCCGCATTGTATATAGAAGCCGCAAAGCTGCTCGAGCATCAATTTAAAGATATCGAACATGCCCTTCATTACACTAAAGAGGCATTACAGGAACTTGGAAGAATGCAGGTTCTTCTTAAAGAAAAGCAAGAAACCGAAAAAGAAAAGATTCTTCATAGGTATGAACGGTTAAAAGCGAAAAGGATTTGATATACCGGGAAGTTGGTCATGATTATTCCCCGGGCAAGCGCAAAAATCACTATTTTTCAGCAATCACACACAATTTTTTTACTATTTTTGATAAAAAATAACTTTTATCGACAACCGCAGCCATGTAAAATAATAAGAGATCGTGTAAACCAAATATAGTGTTGAATCGTCTTATAAGTGCAAAGTAATTTTTCGCGAGGTGTAAAGCATGACCAAAGTATTAATGTTCCTTTTTTTTGTAATGATTGGTGCGGTCTTTGTCGTAATGAATTCAGTTTGACAAAATTTTGACATCATAAATTAAAATCTTGTTCGAAGAATATAAAGGGTGTGGTCTCATGAATCAGACCCGGGTATTTGCTGTAACAGGCTATAAGCCAAATGAGCTTGGTATCTTTTCAGTTAAACACCCAGGTATTGAAATTATTAAGCATACTTTGCGATCACGAATCATACAACTTATCCAAGAAGGTGTTGAATGGTTTCTTGTCAGCGGCCAGCCGGGTGTCGAATTATGGGCTGCAGAGGTTTTATTACAGCTGAAAAATGAAGACTACCCGGCAAAACTAGGAGTTCTAATGCCCTTTTTGGAACAGGAAGCAAGGTGGCCTGAACCTGTTAAACAAAGCTATTATGATGTTCTCGCTAAAGCGGACTTTGTTGAAGCCATTACCAAAAGGCCTTACGAACATCCTGCACAATTACGTCAAAAAAATGATTTTATCGTTCGCAAGGCGGACGGCCTGCTTGTTATTTATGATGAAGAAAGCCCTGGTTCACCTGAATACTTTTTGGGACCAGCCAGAAGGAAAGCGGAACACAGTGATTTCACTATCATAACAATTAACCGATTCGATATTGACCTTGCTGCCCAAGAAGTAATGGAACAGGATCCGGATTATTGGGCGCACCCTTAATTGACAATCCTTCTTAAATTTGAAAAAATAAAAGGCATAGTGACGCGTAACTAGAGGTGATGTTCATGGAAAATAAGATTAGCCAGTTTACCAGTCAAGATATCTTGGACAAAGAATTTAAAACAGGACTTCGCGGCTACCAGCCGGAAGAGGTCGATAAGTTTTTGGACGACATCATTAAAGATTATCAAGCCTTTAATAAAGAAATCTCGCGGCTTCAACAGGAAAATCAGCGCCTAAAACAAGATATGTCAAGCCCCAAGCCTGAACAGCGCCGTCCTTTGGCCACACAGGGACAAACGAATTATGATATTTTAAAACGACTGTCTAATCTCGAAAAGCATGTATTTGGCAGCCGTTTAAGCGATTAGAAGACATTCTTTGGCTTGACATTTGTTTTGAAAAGTGTATAATTGTACTTTGTGATGCATTATTCAACGTTTGGGTAATCGCTGTAGCTGCCTTTCGCGGCTATAGAGGAAAGTCCATGCTCGCACGATCTGAGATGGTCGTAGTGTTCGTGCCTAGTGAAAAGATAAGCTAGGGTAGTCCGGCTATTGCTGGACTAACGGCAAGAGAAACGCCTAAGTCTATTGATATGGCCGAGTATCTTTGAAAGTGCCACAGTGACGGAGTTCTGCCGGAAACGGACGGAAGTGGAACGAGGTAAACCCCG
This sequence comes from Scopulibacillus darangshiensis, assembly GCF_004341035.1. Classification (GTDB taxonomy): domain Bacteria; phylum Bacillota; class Bacilli; order Bacillales; family Sporolactobacillaceae; genus Scopulibacillus; species Scopulibacillus darangshiensis. Next base: position 21,754 of record NZ_SLXK01000002.1, on the reverse strand, counting down.
CGAGCGAGAAACTCAAATTTGGTAGAGGAACTCTCCTGAAGGAAATGAACGGACGGAGGGACAGGCTAATCAGCCCTGTAGATAGATGATTACCGCCGCTGTACGAGGACGTCTCGTCCGCTTTAGTACAATGGAACAGAACATGGCTTACAAAACAAGAATAATGCACTGCTTAGAAATGACGAGCCCAATCCAGGGCTTTTTTTATTTCTCACATATAGTAATGTATAAGTGAAAACAATACATATGACATACATAATTAAACGGAGGAACGATACATGACCAAACCGTTATCACTCATCGCCACAACAGCGATGGGTCTTGAAGCGATCTGTGCTGATGAGTTAAGGAAATTGGGCTATAACGATCTTACTGTTGAAAACGGAAGGATCAGTTTTCCAGGAAATCCAATTGATATTGCAAGAACAAACCTCTGGCTCCGAACAGCTGACCGCATCAAATTAAAAATAGGGGAATTTAAAGTCACATCATTTGAAGAACTGTTTGAACAAACCAAGGCATTGCCTTGGACGGATTATCTCCCCGCAGATGCCGAATTTCCAGTCACAGGGAAATCTGTTAAATCGCAATTATACAGTGTACCTGACTGTCAGGCGATTGTGAAAAAAGCCGTGGTGGAAAGTCTTAAGCAGCATTACCATCAAGATTGGTTTGATGAGAACGGTCCGCTTTATAAAATTGAGGTCTCCATCTTAAAGGACATTGCCACGTTAACGCTTGATACAAGCGGTCAGGGGCTGCACAAGCGCGGCTACCGTTATTATCACGGTCAAGCGCCTTTGAAAGAAACCCTTGCCGCGGCGTTGATTTATTTAACAAACTGGTCACCTGACCGGCCCTTTGCCGATCCTTTTTGCGGATCGGGAACATTGCCAATTGAAGCAGCTATGATCGGTCAAAATATCGCACCGGGGTTTAACCGCGATTTCACTTCGGAACAATGGTCGTTCATCCCAAACCAGGATTGGAATAAAGCCCGCGAGGAGGTTGAAGATCTTGCAAATTATGATCAGCCTTTGAATATCCTTGGAAGTGATATTGATCATAAAATGGTTGAGCTGTCAGCAAATAATGCTCTTGAGGCGGGCCTTGGGGAATTGATTACCTTTAAACAAATGCAAGCGCGAGACTTTACGACAAAGTTTGATTACGGCTGTATGGTAGGCAACCCTCCTTATGGTGAAAGAATGGGTGATCATGATGCAATCGAGGATGTCAGCCGAAATCTAGGCGAATTATACAAAAAGTATGAAACATGGTCGTTTTATTTTATATCCTCTTTTGAAGGCTTTGAAAAATCGTTCGGAAAAAAGGCATCAAAAAAACGGAAGCTGTACAACGGCAGAATTCGAACAGACTACTATCAATATTTTGGAAAGCGACCGCCAAAAGAGTAAATATTGAAGGAATTAAGCAGGGACAGCACGAATTAACATAGTGATATCAAAATAGATAAAGGTTGTGGGTTCACTATGGCAACAATTAGAGAAACGGAAAACGCTTATTTTAAATATGTCAAAAAGATTATGGACTTTAATGAAGCGACTGCTTTAGCTGCATGGGACATGCGAACAGGCTCTCCAAAGAAAGGCGCCGGCCAGCGCGCGGAAGTAATCGGGACGCTCTCCGGAGAAATTTTTAACCTTTCAACATCTGAGGATATGAAGCATTTTATCGATACCTTATCCGACCCTGGCATTCAATCAGACCTTAGTGAGAAAACGATCAAATCTGTTGAAGAATCCAAAAGAGAATATGAACGGAATGTTAAAATTCCAGCTGAAGAGTACAAAGAATACGTGATCCTTCAATCAAAAGCGGAGACTGTTTGGGAGGATGCCAAGGCAAAATCTGATTTCAAAATGCTTGAGCCTTATCTTGACAAAATTGTTGATTTTAAGCACCTGTTTGTTGATTATTGGGGCCATGACGGTAACAAATATAATACACTGCTCGATTTATATGAACCTGGGATGACAGTCGATGTGATCGACCGTGTCTTTGGTCAGCTCCGGGATGGCATCATTCCATTGGTACAGGAAGTGGCTGAAGCCGCCGATCAACCGGAAACGAATTTTCTTTATAAACCTTTTCCAAAAGGACAGCAAAGAGCGTTCAGTATACATATTTTAAAAGAAATGGGCTACGACTTTTCAGCGGGAAGGCTGGATGAAACCGCACATCCTTTCCAAATTTCTCTGAACCCCGGTGATGTCAGAGTGACGACGCATTATGATGAATTCGATTTTAGAACAGCGGTTTTCGGGACAATCCATGAAGGCGGCCATGCCCTATATGAACAAAATATTTCAAAGGATCTCATCGGCACACCATTATGCAGTGGAACTTCCATGGGAGTCCATGAATCCCAGTCATTGTTCTTTGAAAATTTCGTTGGACGAAATAAAGCGTTTTGGGAACAATATTACGATGTTCTTAAAGAACATGCAGGCGGACAATTCGAACATGTTTCTGTGGAAGGTTATTACAGAGCCATTAACGTTGCCGGGCCGTCGCTTATTCGGATTGAAGCTGACGAGATGACTTATCCACTTCACATTATTGTCCGTTATGAAATTGAAAAAGCCCTGTTTAACGGAGATATAAAGGTTAAGGATTTACCAGGGGTTTGGAACGAAAAAATGGAGCAGTACCTTGGCATTAAACCCGATCATGACCGGGAAGGTGTGCTTCAGGACATTCATTGGTCAGGCGGTGATTTTGGTTACTTCCCATCTTACGCTTTGGGGTATCTTTATGCCGCCCAATTCAAACATACCTTATTAAAGGATTTGCCTGATTTCGATGATAACCTTCGTTCAGGAAGGATCCGTCCTATCCGCGAATGGCTGACCGATAAAATTCATCAATATGGTAAACTAAAGAAACCGATGGATATTTTGTTGGACGTAACGGGTGAAGAATTGAATGCCAAGTATCTGATTAACTATCTTAATGAGAAATACCGTGATGTCTATCACCTGTCGAGGGTAAAATAAGTTATAACAAATGAGGTGATAAGATGGCTATTGTTAATCCAAATCCAGAGGAAATTCAAGATATTTTAAAGCGAAGCAAAAGGATTGCAGTTGTTGGATTATCTGACAATCCGATGAGAACGTCCTATCAAGTCGCAAAACATATGCTTGATGCAGGCTATACAATCGTACCGGTTAATCCAACGGTTGAGAAAGTCTTCGGACTAAAAGCATTCCCTTCTTTAAAGGATATAGATGGGCATGTGGACATTGTCAATGTCTTTCGCAGAAGTGAATATTTGCCTGAGGTAGCTAAAGAGACCGCAGAAATCAGTGCGGACGTTTTTTGGGCGCAATTAGGTCTTGCTAACGAAGCAGCCTATGACTATTTGAAAGAGCGTAACATTACAGTTATCATGGATCGGTGCATTAAGGTTGAACATGCAAGCATTAGGGAATAAACTTCAAGGCCGCTTTAAGGGAGCGGCCTCTTATAATGCGGCGTATAATCCGCCGATGACTCGTCTATAATTTTTTCGTATAAGCTTCCGTATATTTATTATAAAACTTGTTCTTTTTTTAAGTAACTGGTTTAATACATAATGGATATGCCTTTCGGGTGTGAAATCCATTTTTCCTTTTTATGAAACACTTGTTCTGATATGCTTATAGATAGATGTTGATGTTGATGTTGACCGGTTTTAAGAGGGGGTATTATTTTGGCAGAACAAACCATTGCTTATAATGATGACACAATACAAGTATTAGAAGGGCTCGAAGCGGTCAGAAAGCGCCCTGGTATGTATATTGGATCAACAGACGCTAAAGGCTTGCATCATTTGGTATTTGAAATTGTCGATAATGCTGTTGATGAGGCTTTGGCAGGGTTCGGTGAGGAAATCACCGTGACCCTTCATAAAGATGATAGTGTCAGTGTTCGAGACTGCGGCCGGGGAATGCCAACTGGCATGCATCGAACCGGAAAACCGACACCAGAAGTTATTTTTACTGTTCTTCATGCTGGCGGTAAATTCGGCCAAAGCGGGGGCTACAAGACAAGCGGCGGGCTTCACGGTGTAGGCTCATCAGTTGTGAACGCCTTATCTGAATGGCTTGAGGTGACGATTAGACGGGATGGAGTGGTCTATAAGCAGCGATTCGAACATGGCGGAAAACCTGTTACCACCCTTGAAAAGCAGGGAAAAACAAGGGAAAGCGGCACAATTGTTCATTTTAAGCCGGATCCCGAGATTTTCAGTGTGACACACTACAATTTTGATACCTTAAGCGAAAGATTGCGGGAAGCTGCCTTTTTGCTCAAGGGCATGAAAATTGTTCTTATTGACCAAAGAACAGGGGAAGAGGAAGCTTATCAATACGATTCCGGTGTCAAAGCATTTATTGACTATCTTAACGAAGAAAAGGATACGCTCCATACTGTCGTTTCTTTTGAGGGTACAGCAAATGACATTGAGATTGAAGTGGCTTTTCAATTCAACGACGGCTATTCCGAGAACATTCTCTCCTTTGTTAACAATGTCCGAACAAAGGATGGCGGAACTCATGAGTCAGGCTTTAAGACCGCTGTAACAAGGGCTTTTAACGACTATGCCCGCAAAAACGGGCTTTTAAAGGAACGTGACAAAAATCTGGACGGCAGTGATATTCGCGAAGGCTTTACCGGAATCGTTTCCGTAAGAGTGCCGGAGCAAAAGCTACAGTTCGAAGGGCAGACAAAAGGGAAGCTCGGAACAAGCGAAGCACGCTCAGCCGTTGACGCCGTCGTATCAGAACAGCTTGCTTATTTCCTTGAAGAAAACCCAAAAATCAGTGAAATGCTGATAAAGAAAGCCGTGAAAGCTGCACAAGCCAGAGAAGCGGCCCGGAAAGCGCGGGAAGATGCCAGAAATGGAAAAAAGGGCAAGCGAAAAGACGCAATTCTTAGCGGAAAATTGACGCCGGCAGCATCGAAAAATGCCGACCGCAATGAGCTCTATTTAGTCGAAGGGGATTCCGCCGGCGGCTCAGCAAAGCAAGGGCGTGACCGAAAATTCCAGGCTGTTCTTCCTTTGAGAGGCAAGGTCATTAATACGGAAAAAGCGAAGCTTGCCGACATCTTTAAAAATGAAGAAATCAACACCATCATCCATGCCATTGGTGCAGGGGTAGGGGCCGACTTTAATCTTGATGATACGAACTATGAAAAAGTCGTTATTATGACGGACGCTGACACAGATGGGGCACATATACAGGTTTTGCTTTTAACCTTTTTTTATCGTTATATGAAGCCGCTTATTGAAGCGGGAAAAGTCTTTATCGCTCTTCCGCCGCTCTTTAAAGTCAGCAAAGGATCAGGAAAGAAAGAAATTATTGAATATGCATGGGATGACAAGGGGCTCAAACAGGCGATTAAAAAAATTGGCAGGGGCTACACCATACAACGATATAAAGGCTTGGGTGAAATGAATGCCGACCAGCTCTGGGAAACGACGATGAATCCCGAAACGAGAACATTGATCCGTGTGAAAATTGATGATGTAGCACGCGCGGAAAGAAGAGTGGCTACATTGATGGGAGATAAGGTTGAACCGAGAAGGAAGTGGATCGAATCACATGTTGCCTTCGGATTAGACGAAGAAACCAACATCTTAGAAAACGAAAATTTATCCATAACTGAGGAGGAGTCTAGATAATGGCCAATACTGAAAAGCTTTTGGATCTCCCTCTTGAAGAGGTTATTGGTGACCGATTCGGTATCTACAGTAAGTATATTATTCAAGAGCGGGCCTTGCCTGATGTACGCGACGGGCTAAAACCAGTTCAGCGCCGTATTCTCTATGCGATGCTCCAGGACGGCAACACAAATGATAAGCCTTTTAGAAAATCAGCAAAAACTGTCGGTAATGTGATCGGTAACTACCATCCGCATGGTGATACATCTGTTTATGACGCCATGGTTCGTATGAGTCAAGATTGGAAAGTGCGGAATGTTCTAGTTGAAATGCACGGAAATAACGGCAGCATGGACGGTGATCCACCGGCAGCAATGAGGTATACAGAAGCACGGTTATCACCCATTGCTTCTGAACTGCTAAGGGATATTGACAAAGAAACCGTAGCGTTTGTGCCAAACTTTGATGAAACGACCGAGGAACCTCTCGTTTTGCCGGCCAAATTCCCGAATTTGCTTGTGAACGGTTCTACCGGTATTTCTGCCGGTTATGCAACAGACATACCTCCTCATCATCTTGGTGAGGTGATTGACGCAACAATCTTGGCAATGGAAAATCCCGATTGTACTGTTGAGGATCTGATGACACATATCAAAGGTCCTGACTTCCCGACAGGCGGCATCATTCAAGGGGTAGATGAAATCAAAAAAGCCTACCGTACCGGCAAGGGCAAAATTGTTGTCAGGGCAAGAACCGAGGTTGAACAGATCCGCGGCGGCCGCGAGCAGATTGTTATTAACGAACTGCCTTATGAAGTGAATAAAGCTAATTTGGTGAAAAAGATGGAAGAGCTTCGTCTTGATCGCAAGGTAGAAGGTGTTGCCGAGGTCAGAGATGAGACAGACCGCACCGGTACAAGAGTCATTATCGAGCTGAAAAAAGATGGGGATGCAGCGGGTATTCTAAATTATTATTATAAAAACACTGACCTGCAAATCACCTATAACTTTAACATGGTAGCGATCCATCGCAAAACGCCAAAGCTCTTGGGCCTTAAAGAGATTTTAACAGCATACATAGAACATCAAAAAGAAGTCATCATCAACCGATCAAGACATGAATTGTCAAAGGCAAAGGAACGCCAGCATATTGTTGAAGGGCTAATCAAAGCGATTTCTGTCTTGGATGAGGTTATCCAAACGATCAGAGCTTCTAAAGATAAAAAGGACGCCAAAAACAACATTTTGGAAAAATTTGGCTTTACGGAAATCCAGGCGGAAGCGATTGTGAGTTTACAGTTATACCGTCTAACAAATACAGATATCCAGACACTTCAGGAAGAAGCTGCGGAACTGGAAAAAACGATAGCCCGTTTAGAAGACATATTGCATTCAGAGAAGACCTTGATCCGTGTCATAAAAAAAGAATTAACGGATATTAAGAAAAAATACGCTGATGGCAGAAGAACGACAATTGAAGATAAAATACAGGAAATCAAAATTGATCTTGAGGTCATGGTGGCCTCTGAAGATGTGATGGTAGCCTTAACAAAACAAGGATATATCAAAAGATCAAGTCTTCGTTCTTTTTCAGCAAGCAATGGGGAAGATGCCGCGATGAAAGAAACCGATCGCGTTCTCCTCCAACAAGAAATGAATACGACAGACACATTATTAGTTTTTACAGATACCGGTCGTTATCTATATCTTCCAGTTCATGAAATCCCTGATAAACGCTGGAAGGAATTAGGACAGCATGTCGCAAACCTCGTTCCAATTGAGCAGGACGAGACAGTCATAAAGGCGATCACGATCAAAGATTTCAGCCAGCCAGGCTATCTTACCTTTGTCACGAAACTTGGTTTAATCAAACGAACTGAATTGGCGCAATATAAAGCTCAGCGCCGCTCTAAGCCACTAATGGGAATCAAGCTCAAGAAGGATGATACATGTATTGATGTTCATTTGACCCATGGCGCGTCAAATATCGTTCTCGCAACACGCTTAGGCTACGGGCTTAGATTTGATGAGGAAGAAGCAGGGCTTGTTGGGCAAAGAGCCTCTGGCGTCAAAGCAATAAATTTGAAAAAAGATGACACTGTTGTCGGTGCAAAAGTATTCGAGGAAGGTGAACGACCAGATATTTTTATTGCCACACAGCGGGGAGCAGTAAAGAAAATGTCTATCATGAGCACACTTGAAAAAACAGCACGGGCCCGCCGCGGATTAACCATGCTTAGGGAATTAAAGGCTTCACCGCACCGAATCAGCGGCATAGAATTGGTTAACCACGATGATACCGTATGGCTTGCGACGGAAAAAGGTATTACAACTTCTGTGAAAGCCTCAGATCTTCGTGCAAGTGACCGCTATAATAATGGGTCATATGTCGTTGATCAGGATGAAGCCGGACCAGTCGTCAGCATTTGGAAGGATCTTAAGACAAAAGAGGATAAAGAGAAAAATTAACCATTTTAATTTACAAGGACAAAAGGTGTACAAGCAAGAAATTTGTTGTATAATGAACATAGAATAAGTCATGATGAATAATAATAAATAAAGGAACCACCGAATCTCTATCGGCGATTCCTGGGACAATAGACCGTACCCCATCAAGAGGGGCGGCTCCGCAAGAAATATCTTAAAACAGATAGACTTCCCTTAATGGCCTGCCAAGCTCAGAGGGAGGTCTATTTTCGTTTGTTCGACTGCATCAACGCAACTAAAGAGCCAAAGGCGATCATTAACGTCAATACTTCAAACACACTCAAGGCATCACCCCCTTATTATGGGAGTGAACCAGCCCCCCTTTGAGTAGGCCGATCTATTGTATACCCATTATAACACGTTAACTTAATGATTTTATGGAGAGATGGGCTTAATTTATGATAATTATTTATTTTATAAATATTAACTTTACGTAACTTATAGCAATGAGCAAGGAATAACGGCTATTGACACATTTATATCGTTAACCTAATATTATTATAGGTTAACGATATGAAAATGGGGGATTTACGATGATTCGTACAAAAACACTCGTCTTTATTTCTTTATTTGTTGCTATGATTGCTGTAATGGGACTGATTCCTCCAATACCATTGCCATTTATCGGTGTGCCGATTACCTTGCAAACACTTGGTGTAATGCTTGCAGGAGGATTGCTTGGCGCGAAAAAAGGGTTCACAAGTACGTTAGTGTTTGTGTTAATCGTTGCTGCCGGGGGGCCGTTCCTGGCAGGCGGAAGGGGAGGTTTTGGCACGATCCTTGGACCTTCGGGCGGCTATATTCTAGCTTGGCCAATCGGCGCACTTGTGATCGGCCTGCTAACAGAGCGCCTAAACGCCAGCAGCCGTTTTTATATTAGCAAATTGGTTGTTTCTTATATCCTTGGCGGCATCATCATTGTGTATGCAGGAGGAATATTTTATTACTCATGGGTCGCACATTCACCGTTAGGCATCACGGCGCTTGGCAACTTGGCATTTTTACCTGGGGATTTCGTGAAGGTAGCGATCAGCGTCGCTCTGACAGTTAAACTTAAGCCTTATTTTAATACAAAACGGACACATCATACCGCAGCATGACATCGGAGGCTTCATAAATGATTACAGATGGTATTTTTTATCAGGCAAAAAAACATCCTGAACAACAAGCGATTATCACACATCAAGGATCAATCTCATACACGGAATTAGCAACCACCACCCGGAAAATTGCTGGCATGGTCCATAAGGAACATACCTTGAAATCATTATATAGGCCATTGAGAGCCGGATTGCTTTTGCCTAATTCTAGAACCTTTCTGGAATGTTTTCTTGGCATCTCGCATAGCGGCAATATCTGCGCACCGCTCGATCCGAAGTGGACGAATCATCAGCTCAATGATGTGATTCACTTTTCAATGATAGATCTGTTGTTCACAACAGACAGCTTGCTTAAAAGGATTGATTTGCATCGTTTTAAAGGTAAAGTTATCGTGGTTAATTCTGTTAGTTGGATGAGGAAACAAAATCTGAGTGCAGACTCCCCAAGATCATCACAACGTGATTTTTATTTAGGCTACACATCAGGAACAACCGGAAAACCAAAGGGGTTTTTACGAAACCATGAGTCATGGACTGAAAGTTTTCGGGCAAGCAATGACCACTTTCTAATTTCGGAAACGGATACGGTGGCTGCACCCGGGCCATTTGTTCATTCTTTATCCTTGTATGCGGCCATACATGCCTTATCGATGGGCGCAAGCTTCTATATAACTGAACAATTTCACCCGGTTAAATTTATCAACGATATAACAACATACAATATTTCGACATTATATGTTGTTCCAACCATGCTTGAAGCGATATTGCGGTTTCCTGATAAAATGAAAAATGTCCATCTGTCAAAAATCATTTCATCCGGGGATAAATTAAGTCAAAAGACAGAAGAGAAAATAACAAACTTGCTCCCCCAGGCAAGTCTGTTCGAATTTTACGGCGCTTCGGAAACAAGCTTCATTACGGTTTTAGACCACAAACATAAACCAAAGAATGCTCAAACTGTCGGGAAGCCTTTCAATAATGTCGAGATATCAATCCGAGATCGGGATGGACAAGAGGTGGAGGCGGATGAGATCGGTATGCTCTATATAAAGAGCAATATGTTATTCACAGGATACGATCAATTGCCCGAACAAACCCGAGAGATTTTCGATGGCGATTGGATGACGGCGGGTGATCTGGCAAAAAGGGACTCAGATGGCTTTATATATCTGGCGGGCCGAAAAAAGAATATGATCATCAGCGGCGGCTTAAATGTATATCCTGAGGAAGTGGAGTCGGTTATTAAAAATTACCCTGGCATTACACAAACAGCTGTACTCGGCTTGCCCGATCCCTATTGGGGAGAAAAGGTTGTCGCACTGTTGCTTGAATCCGAAAGTATCCAGTGTACGGATAGTATGCTAGATGCCTATTCTCGTATGTATCTTCCAACATATAAGTGTCCAAAATGCTGGATTCGTCTTTCGGAATTCCCCTATACATCCAGCGGAAAAATTGCTAAAAAAATATTGAAGAGCAGTCTGATGAAGGATATGATTCATAGATGAGAAAAGCTGTTATCGTAAAAGCAAAACGAACCCCGGTAGGAAAATATGGCGGGATGTTAAAAAAAATTCCTCCTGAGCACTTAGCAGCAGCAGTTATAAACGATGTCTTAAGAGAATCGTCATGTCCAGCTGAGGAAATTAACGATGTCATTCTTGGTAATGTCATTGGACCAGGTGGAAATATAGCGAGATTGTCCTTATTGACAGCGGGGCTGCCTGTTGAAATTCCAGGCGTGACGCTGGACAGGCAGTGCGGATCGGGCTTAACAGCTATAAATGCGGCTTTGCGTCTCATCCAATCCGGTGCCGGCGATGTTTATTTAGCAGGTGGTGTAGAGTCAGCAAGTCTCGCCCCATGGAAAATGGAAAAACCTGCATCTGTTTATGACCTTAGTCCGCCCAAATTTTATACCCGAGCAAGGTTCTCACCAGAGACAATAGGTGATCCGGACATGGGTATAGCTGCTGAAAATGTGGCGCGAAAGTACGATGTTAGCCGGCAAGACCAGGATCGCTACGCTTTACATAGCCATCGCAAGGCTGTTTCCGCGGCGGCTGATGGTTTTTTTAGAAATGAAATCACGCCGGCGGGCGGGGACGATAGTAAACTTATCCGCGATGAATGCCCGCGCACCGACACGAGCTTAGAAAAGCTTAGCAAACTAAAGCCAGTCTTTGAAAGTGAGGGAACTGTCACGGCTGGGAATGCCTGTCCAATTAACGATGGGGCAGCCATCGCCCTAGTGATGAGCGAGGAAAAGGCGAAAGCGCTTGGGATGTTACCGGTCCTTGAATTTATAGATGAGACGACAGTTGGTGTTGATCCGAATATTCTTGGAATCGGACCTGTTCCGGCGGTCCGGAGGTTACTTAAAAAGCAGGGATTAATAAGCGATGATCTCGCTTACGTTGAATTTAACGAAGCTTTCGCCTCACAAGTTCTTGCATCACTTAGGGCTTTGAATATACCGGAGGATCGGGTTAACTTGAGGGGCGGGGCATTGGCCTTAGGGCATCCTTATGGGGCCTCAGGAGCCATTCTTGTCACCCGTTTGTGTGCAGAGGCACACCATTTCAGACATAAGTTTTTGCTTGCAACGATGGGAATCGGCGGTGGAATGGGGACAGCGGCGTTATTTAAAAGTGTCGTGTGAATGAGTATTGACCCTTAACCCTTTTCATTATAAAATCTTATTAGAATAGGCTTTAGGTGATGGAGTTCACCTTTAATCGCTTGCTGAAAGCTAATGACTCCTGCCGCAATGGCAGGAGTCTATTTTTTTTTAATAAAGTGCATAATTGTTAGAAGAAGGGTTGTGAAAAAGTGATTTATTTATTTGTCGGTGTGGGAGGAGTCATTGGTGCTATCCTCCGATACAGTGTGGGACTGGCACTAACAGGACAGGAGACTGTATTCCCAATCGCCACACTCTTGACCAATTTAGCAGGTTGTTTTGTGCTGGGGTGGTTTACAACATATCTTTCTAAGAGGATTCATCCATTCCTCGTAACGGGACTTGGGACAGGGTTAATCGGCTCTTTTACGACATTTTCGACATTCAGCGTCGAAACGGTGACACTTTTAAAAGCGGCATATGTTGGACCCGCCTTTTTGTATGTTTTTCTAAGCCTTTTTGGCGGGTTATTGCTATCTTATTTCGGTTATAAATGTGGTGAACAAATATAAAGGGAAACTTAGGAAGGAGGGGCTTTGATGATCGGTCACTTTCTATTAGTTGGACTAGGAGGCCTCTTTGGGGCAATTGCCCGTCAAAGAATCAGCACTTTGCTGAATAAAAGAACGATATCCGGTTTTCCGTATGGGACGCTGACCGTCAATCTGCTTGGTTCCCTTTTACTCGGGTTCATTGTCGGAAGCGGTCTGGCATCAACATGGGAGCTTATTGTTGGAACGGGATTTATGGGGGCTTTTACGACCTTTTCAACCTTTAAGATTGAAAACATTCAAATGGGCGCACATCAAAAATGGAAGATGCTAGTTGCCTACCTTATCATAAGCTACGGCGGGGGAATAGCCCTTGCTTTTCTTGGGATGATCGTTGGGATTAAAAATGCTATGTAAAAAAGGGAAGGAACAATCCTCCCCTTTTTAATCACGTTATCGTTTGACAACAAATGTTCCGGCAATCTTGTCATGGAGGCCGGTTTTACGGTCTGTGACACCAATCATGATAAAACCGATAAAGATAATAATGGTGGATAAAATGTAACCGAAATAACGGCCTACTGCGCGGCCAAAGCCGATACGGCCGCCATTGTGATCAATAATTTTCAAGCCGAGAAGCAATTTGCCCAGTGTGGCCTGGAGCTTTGTTGCCGGCAGGATGCCAAAGTACAACACAGCAACGATGAAATTGATGATTAACCGGCCGAAATAGGCGCCCATGTCAAATTGGGTGGGGTCTGCGGGGTTTGTCGCACTCCCGACTGTAACTGCAGCCACAACCCCGCTGATGATTCCAAGAATAATGGCATCAATAACATAGGCTAGCAGCCTAATCCAAAAGCCTCCATATCTCCTTTCCGCTGCTTCATTCATTTCTTCGTGTGCTAAATGATCCATAATAAGTCCCCTTTCCAAAAAAGCAAAATAAACGTATCTATATCATTATACGTTAAATTTAGGAAAGGGTTCCATAAAACTCGCAAAAAAGCCAGTCTATTTTCTTGAAGACACGACCACATGATACAGGACAGTATTGAGACTCTGCACAAAGAGATAGACAGGGATTGAAAAAAGAATTGTATAGCCGTGCTTATAATGATATACACCCATAACAACAGCGACATATTCAGCTAATATGGCCAGTACCGTCCAAAGAAGGATGTATATTAAATTATAGTAGCCTTTAACTTGAAACTTGTCATAAAAGTAAATGTATAAATAACTAATTGGACCATACATGGCATAGGCCAAGAAATCCATAAGCTCAAAAGAAGAGTATTTATTTATATCATAATAATCAAAAGGGGGAACACAAATCGTATTGTCAAAAATAATCACAAAGGTGATGCCAGCCAAAGTGAATAGGACCGATTGGAACAATGCAAACCTTTTTGGCAACAATAACTGCAGTGTATACATGACAACAATAGTAATAAGGATGAACCAGACATTACTATGATATGGTATATTATAACCGTTCATAAAGAACGCTTCTTCCTATTTATTAAGAGACTAAACCAAGCGGTCAAAAGCAATGACACTGCCAGATAAACAATGAGGAGAAGAAGTGATAAAACGTAATTCCAATGTATGTATGTTATCACTCTTAATTTTACACCTAGAATTTGCATCACAAGCATGAATAGTAAAGTGATAATGACTGCAGCACTTTTTGTACCCATTTTGTTTACAGAAAAAATATAGGTTAAACAAATCATAATCAAAAAAGGCAGCAGGATATTTCGGTTGATAACATAGCTGATAAATAGTTCCCTTGTTTGCGAAGGTAAATAAAAACCCATATTTAAACTAATGATGTTATTAAAAACCAATATAATGATGGTTGTGATCATAAAAATAAAAAGGAGCTTTTCTTTCCCAACCTTTTTTGGCATCACTATAAAATAGCCAACGACCAGCCATGCCAGAATGATATAAATGGTAAGTATCATAAAAAATCCCTCTCGAACAATTTACTTCTATTTTGACCTTGTTGAATGAGTTTTAACCATAGAATTCTTCGCTTTTCTATGCATGAGTTTATGATAAAATACCAATAGAATTATGTATTTTATATTAATTTAATTTAATTCCGGGAGTCGTGGTTATGGAAAAAAAAATAGTATTAACAGGCGGCGGATCAGCAGGTCATGTCACGCCTAATTTGGCATTGATTCCAAAATTAAAGGATCAGGGATGGCACATCTCTTATATCGGCTCACATCAAGGTATTGAAAGGGAACTGATAGACGACACCGGCATTCCTTACTATCCAATATCAAGCGGTAAGTTAAGACGGTATTTTGATGCAAAAAATTTCAAAGACCCTTTCAAGGTATTAAAGGGGCTCATGCAAGCTTATATTTTACTAAAAAAGCTTAAGCCTGATGTTATTTTCTCGAAAGGCGGCTTTGTTTCTGTTCCAGTTGTTATAGCGGGCTGGCTCAATAAAATTCCCGTCTTTATTCATGAATCAGATATCACGCCAGGCTTAGCCAATAAAATCTCAGTAAAATTTGCGTCGAAAATCTTTGTTACTTTCGACGAGGCAGCAAAATACCTCCCAAAGGAAAAGGTACTCCATTCGGGTTCACCCATTCGTGAAGATATTTTAACGGGTAACAGGAAAAAGGGCTTGGAATTCCTTGGTTTCAATGAAGCGAAACCTGTCATAACGGTGATGGGCGGCAGTCTAGGAGCTAAAAAAATAAATAATGTTGTCAGGGGCTCACTGAAAAGTCTATTGGAAAATTACCAGATCGTTCATTTATGCGGAAAGGGGAATTTGGATGCTGAATGTGACCATGTCCCAGGCTACCGGCAATTTGAATATGCCGGGGAAGAGCTGCCTGATATTCTTGCCGCAACTAACATGCTGATCTCAAGAGCAGGATCGAATGCCATCTTTGAATTTTTGGCCTTGCAAAAGCCAATGATTCTGATTCCTTTGTCTGCAAGTGCAAGCCGAGGTGATCAAATATTGAATGCCAAATCCTTTGAAAAAAAAGGGTATTGTAAAGTGATCACTGAAGAAGACCTTGATGGGGGCGTGTTGGAGAGGACAGTAACAGATGTCTATAAAAATCGCTTTGATTTTATAGACAACATGAAGAAAAGCGGCGCAAGCAATACGCTGCAAAACATCATCGATACGTTAACTAAAGGGAAAAAGAAGTGAAGGAAAGGAAAGGGAGAATAGCATATGTCTATTCTCCCTTTAATGCAACTGCTTTCTTTCGTTTTTGAACAATAGATAACCTTCCATACAAACAAACGGCTCCAACTGCAAGACCGGCAATCAGCCCAATCCAATAGCCAAATGGACCCATTGAGGAATAATTAGCTAAAATATAGCCGAGCGGTAAACCAATAACCCAATAAGAAATAAGTGCCATAATAAAGGTAACATTAACATCTTTATAACCCCTTAAAGCACCTTGTATTGGCGCGGCAATTGCATCCGACAATTGGAAGAATATTGCATACAATAGGAAATGCTTGATCATCTTCGCCACCTTATCACTCGTTGTATAAAGCATGGCAACCTGATCATTTAAGGCCAAAAGCCCCAAAGCAAAAATAACAGCCATTCCTAAAGCAATCCCAATACCGAGATAACTATATTGAATCGAATCTTTGAATCGATTAGCCCCCGCTTCAAAGCCAACAGCAATGGTCAGTGCCATTGATATACTTAGAGGAATCATGTACAGAAAGGAAGCAAAGTTCATCGCTGCCTGGTGACTGGCGATGATAAACGTATCGAAGCGGCTCATCAGCAGGGTCACGGCGGCAAAAATACTCGTTTCAAAGAAAATAGCAAACCCGATCGGCACGCCAATCTTCAGCTGTTCCTTCCATGCTCCGAAAGAAATGTGATAAAAGCGCTTGAATAGCCCGTAGGATGTGAATGGATTGATTCTTATAACAACAAATAAAGCTATAAAAGCGATCACCCAATAGGTAATTGCTGTAGCAACACCGGCCCCGACTCCGCCAAGCTTCGGGAATCCCCATTTGCCAAAAATAAAAAAGTAGTTAAAGATGACATTGACCGGCAGCGATGTCAGGGTGATAAACATGGTCAGCCTTGTAAAACCATGCGCATCTATAAAGCAGCGCAGCACAGTATAGATAAAAAGCGGAATGACGCCAAACCCAAGGGCTTTCAAATAATTGGCGGCTATTCTTTGGACTTGCGGATTCAAATCCATGCCATTTAATATTGGATCCACCACAAGAATACCAATAATGATAACAGCAATGGAAATAGCTATCGCTAAGTAGATGGCTTGTAAAAAAGAAAAAGGGACATCCTTTCTATTGTCTGCCCCAATAAGGTGGGATATTATGGGTGTCAGGCCAAGAAGAATACCGCTAAGGCCCGTGAAAACCGGCACCCATATGCTTGAGCCAATCGCCACACCGGCTAAATCGTCCGCTCCGGCATGGCCAGACATGACAGTGTCAAAAAAGGTCATGGCATACATCCCTAGCTGTGTCACAAGTATCGGAAAGAGTATGGATACAAGCAGCCGGAATTTTTGTTTCATAGAATGTGTTTGGTACATAAGCTTCAGTCCTTTTCAATACGCCTTGCTAGAAGGATTATATCACAGTGCCATAGAAATAGAATAAGAGAATGAAGACATTTAGGAGGAAGTTGACCATTGATAAACAATAAAATATTTTATACAGATCCTTATCAAGTTAGATTTAATACAGAGTTGATACAACAGTCACATGATGATAACGGACCATTTGCCGTCCTTAAGCAAACTTCCTTTTACCCGACAGGCGGCGGGCAGCCCTGTGACTTAGGTTCCCTTAACGGCATTGATGTTACTCAAGTTGAGGAAATCGATGGTGAAATCAGGCATTACTTAGAAAAAGCACTCCCCGAAACAACCTCTTCTATAGAAGGATTCATCGATTGGGAGCGCCGCTTTGACCATATGCAGCAACATACTGGTCAGCATATTCTGACCGCCGCATTTGATGAGCTGTTTGACATCAAAACTATAGCTTTTCATTTGGGAAAAGAAGTTGTCACCATTGATTTAGCCATTGAAGAATTGACGAAAGCGACGGCGAAACAAGCGGAAAATTTGGCTAATACCATTGTTTTTGAGAACCGCCCAATAACCACAAAGTGGATTCGGGAGGATGAACTTGATCAATACACCTTAAGGAAGCCGCCAATTGTTTTTGAGAACCGCCCAATAACCACAAAGTGGATTCGGGAGGATGAACTTGATCAATACACCTTAAGGAAGCCGCCAGCTGTAAGTGAAAATATTCGACTTGTGATCATTGATAATTTTGATTACAATGCCTGCGGCGGTACCCATCCATTCGGCACGAGTGAAGCGGGTCCGATTAAAATCATCGGCTGGGAGCGGCATAGACAGAATATCCGCCTGCAATTTATTTGCGGGAAGCGAATCATTCGTTTTTTTGAGAATAAGCAAGCGATAGTAAATGAAACGCGGCACCTTTTAAATTGCGGTGAAACAGAGCTGCCTGATCGTGTTGAAGCATTGATCAGCTCACAAAAGACGATGGAGGAACAATTACATCAAGCCAGCAATGAATTAATGATATATGAGGCCAAGGTGTATCTTCAAGAAAGTCCTTTTATTGCAAAAACATTTAAAGATCGGTCAATAAAAGAATGTCAGGAGTTAGCCCGTTATATCATCAATAACAATGATCATGCTGTCGTGCTTTTTACTAATATCATAGATGAAAAGCTTCAGATGATTTGTGCCAGGGGAGACAAGCCTGATATTAATATGAATGATGTCGTCAAAAAGGCATTGCCTTTAATAAATGGAAAAGGCGGCGGCAAGCCGGCTTTTGCGCAAGGCGGTGGAGAGGCATTGCTTTCAGGGAAAGAGCTGTTAGACCACCTCGAGAAATTAATAAGGGAATGAGATCTATTTTAGACATCAATGTTTTAGAGTGGGTCACGGATTCGATCGGACCAAATTCAGACATTACGTCAATTGAGCCCCTTAAAGGGGGCATCTCGTCATCCGTATACAGAGTAAGTGTTAAGAAAAACGGGGAAACAGAAACCTTCGTCCTGCGCCTTTTCACGAATGAAGAATGGCTGCTCGAAGAACCGGATTTAGCTTGCCATGAAGCTGAAAGTCTACAGGTTGCAAGAAGGACATCTTTGCCT
Organism: Scopulibacillus darangshiensis; assembly: GCF_004341035.1. Classification (GTDB taxonomy): domain Bacteria; phylum Bacillota; class Bacilli; order Bacillales; family Sporolactobacillaceae; genus Scopulibacillus; species Scopulibacillus darangshiensis. The sequence goes on along the minus strand of NZ_SLXK01000002.1, from coordinate 3,115 downwards.
GTGCCAGAGTTGGTAGCTGTTGATGAATATGGCAAAGCATGCGGGAAGCCGGCTGTCCTTATGTCCAAGTTAGCAGGGCATGTCGATCTTGACCCGGGTGAAAATTGGTACAACCAATTGGCTGCAGCACTTGTAAAGATACACACTGTTACCGCGGCATCACTCCCGTGGCACTATTTCTCATACACTGATATCTTAAGTGCGAGCGTCCCAAGCTGGTCTAATATCCCGGATCAGTGGGAACGGGCGTTTAAAATTTTAAAAGAAAAACCGCCGCACAATCAAACTTGTCTGATCCACCGTGACTTTCATCCAGCGAATGTCTTATGGAAGGATGGCCGCATAACCGGGATTGTCGACTGGGTCAACGCCTGCCAGGGACCAGCTGGCACAGACCTTGGCCATTGCCGCGCCAATCTCGCAATGTTGCACGGTGTTCCCGCTGCCGACCAATTCCTACAAAGCTATGAGTCTATTGCAGGTAGAGGGTCACTGTATCATCCTTTCTGGGATTTGCGGGCCTTCGCGGATTTTGCCCTCCCTGGGCCGCCAACTGTTTACCAAGGGTGGATAGATCTTGGTGTCAAAAACCTGACAGATGACCTCATGAAAAAGAGGACCGATGACTATTTAATTTCTATATTGGAGCGGTTTTTAAATGAAGCACTTTAATTTAAACGAATCTGAAAATATTTCTCCAGGATGGACGTTTTTTCCGCCACGCTGACAGGCACCTTTTCCTTTTTCCCATTGTTTGTGATAGTTAACGAGTTTCCTGACAGTGTGATCCGTCCGTCCATTGTTCCAATCGATACGATCTCCCTTTGTGTAAAATGAGATTTTGGCGAGGTTTGATTAAAATGGCAAGCCTCTGCAAACGCCGTTAGTTTCTTAGGTCTGCTATCGATGCGGTATAATGTATCCCATTCATAGCTGTCTTTTTGCCTTTGCAAATCATAAATGTTCTCCTTTACCTTAACGACACGGTAGATGCCGCTGACATCCTCCCTTGTTTCACCCGTTAAAGGCAGCGGCGTTCTTGCGGAATCGCCAAAACCGACATCAACCAAATAAGGCTGATCAATCTCTACAATGAGACAGGCATGGCTTCCTGCCAATGCCCAAGAGCCATCAGGGCGATTGATCGTGCCCGATACAAGCCGGCTTTTGAAGCCAAGGTTTTGTAATAGCCAGTAAAACAAGCCGTTCAATTCATAGCAAAAACCGCCGCGATGGTTTAAAACAACTTTCTCATAATAGGTTTCAACATCCAATGGGATAGGAACATGGCAGATCACATCCAAATTCTCAAAAGGAATATGGAGCATATGCCGAAACTGTAATTGTTTCAGATATTCGAGGTTTATAGCTATTATTTCATCGACACCGATGCGTTGTAAATATTGATCGATCTTCATCACAGGCAACCATCCTTTTAGTTAAAGCTTATAATAAATCGCCTTTGTGAACAAGCTATTAAAAACGTTGTTCGGGAGGATCATCATGGGATTTGGCTGCCATATTAGTATAAAAAAAGGCTACCTAGGAGCGGCCGAAGAAGCGCTGAAAATCGGCGCAGAAGCTTTTCAATACTTTCCGAAAAATCCAAGAAGCTTGAAGGTAAAAGCTTATGACGAGGAAGACGCCCGCCGCTGTGCCGCATTTTGTAAAAAACACAGCATAGTCTCCATAGCGCATACACCATATCCTACAAACCTTTCCGCTGAACAAACCAAATTAAACGATATCATCCCATCTGTTCTAAATGATTTGGATATTGCGGGTGCTTGCGGTTCAATCGGCATTGTTGTCCACTTTGGCACTTATAAAGGCGATGACCCCTTGGAAGGGTACAAGCGTATGATTGCCTCCCTTAATAAGATTCTTGCAGAGTGGGACGGCGACAGCCTTTTGCTTATAGAAAATAACGCCGGAAAAAATGGGCAATTGGGCCTTACCATTGAGGAATTAGTGAAGATCAGGGACCTTGTAGAAAGACCCGAAAAAATCGGTTTTTGTCTAGATACTTGCCATGCCTTTGCCAGCGGGCTATGGAATGGTGAGAATTGGGATCAAGTTGTCAAAAAGGGGGAAGGCCTCGGGTACTTTGATCATCTTAAAGCCATTCATCTCAATAATTCCATTTATCCCTCAGGTTCCAGAAAGGACCGCCATGCTAATATCCATAACGGGGAAATCAGTGTGGAGCAAATGAAAACCTTTATAACATCGAAAGTGGTGAAACATCTCCCTATGATTCTGGAAACTAGGTCAAATCAAACTTATACCCATAAAGATGAGATTGACTTTCTGAAAAAAATTGTGCATTAAAAAAACCGAATCGTCAATGTAGACGATCGGTCTTTTTATTTATACTTTAAGAAAGTTTAAATTCGCTAAAGCGAAAAAGCGGTATAAAGTATAAGTGCAACTAAGGCTTTCGCCGTTAAAAGCTTGGCGATAAGCCAAGTTTTCTTTATAGTATCAGAATTTATAAGTTGAGGCAGATTTATGTGTTGTCTTTTTTGGATTTGGGGTATATAAGAGTTATGGAGACAAATATTTTGCGACGTATATTTTTTGACCAACATCAACACTGGGAAAAATTTATTAACAAACATCATAGGAACCTTCGACCTATTGTGTTAAAAGAGGTGGAGAAGTTTAAGAACTGTGGAAATCCAAAGAATGGATTTAAATTATTTGTGTGCGAAGGTTGTCATGATGTAAAACGTGTTCCCTATCGATGTAAAGGGAGATTTTGCACGACATGCAGCAGTGGAGAAACGGAAGAATGGGGGAGACTGCTCCAAGAAGAAGTCTTTCAAGTCAATCATCGTCATGTCATATTTACAATAGACAAAGGTTTACGCGAGATTTTCTTAAAATATCGCGAGTTATTGAAAGACCTGATGGATGAAGCCGTACAGGTCATCCAGACTTGGTTTCAAAAGAAATTCAAAGTGACACCAGGTGTCATTGCCGGCTTACATACATTCGGAGCTCGAATGAACTTTAATCCGCATGTGCATATGTTAGTGACGATGGGAGGCATGAAAAAGAACGGTGAATGGAAAAAATATGATTATATCCCTTTTGCCATGTTGCGAAAGCA
>NZ_SLXK01000001.1 GCF_004341035.1 Scopulibacillus darangshiensis | reverse complement strand
AAGAAAACTCGCCGATTGGCGAGCCTTTGGTGAAGACAGAGGCGTAGTTGCACTTATGTGCGTCAGAAAGTTATACTTTCTGATTAACTAAAAAATAGCTGGCGAATTGCGCCAGCTATTTTTTCTTATTCACTCACCCAAGTTGTAACTTCTTCCACCGGCTTTTTATCCGTTACTGGCTTATCGCCATTAGGATAGCCGAGATACACATATCCTAGAACAATGCCTTTATCTGATGTACAAAAGCTTTTCTTCATAATATCAGTATATGCTGTATCTCCAGTTCGCCAAATTGCCCCCAAGCCATTAGCATGGGCGGCCAGCAACATATTCTGAACAGCACAGCCTGTGGCCAGAATCTCCTCGATTTCTTTAACCCTTTCCAGCTCACTCGGTTCTGCCGTGACAACAATAATCACCGGTGCACGCAGGGCGGATTTAATGCCCTTTTCATAAGCACTGGCTTTTTCCTCCTCATTTGGATCGACAAGCTTTTCGGTATTAATTTGACCGTAAGCATCGCCAAGCTTCTTTCTGCCGTCCCCTGTTAGAACGGTAAAACGCCAAGGCTCGGTTTTAAAATGATTTGGCGCCCAGCGCGCCGCTTCCAAAACCTTTTCTATTTCGGCTTTTTCCGGCGTCTCCTCTTTAACCCTTCCTAACGACCGTCTCGTATGAATCGCTTCAATGACATCCATGATCTAACCCCTTTCAAATACTTTTTATGTACCCTTTTATATTGTATAACAAATCAAATGGTCATAAAAGAAGGAACATCCCGCCTTTGGCGGAATGTTCCAACTCATAATTCTCTAAAAGAATGGTGCGGCAAACATCATGATAACAATTGCCGCTATGCCGATGCCGATAGCCCAGGCACCCAAAGCACGTGCTCCCTGTTTGCGAGCGATGATTCCGACGATAATTCCTGCGGCGCCCATTACCACCGGCAAGAAAAACAATGCAATAACGGAAAGGACAATGGCCAGCCAGCCAATTCCTGTTCCCGCAGTATCTGTCGCATCATCCGTATCTCTCGTAAACATCCGGGTATTAACAGCTGATTCGGCGGCTGTCTCTTCGTTATAATCAACGCTTTCATCCCTCGCGTATTCTTCATCAAAAGAATCGCGGGTGACATCATCATCGTTGTATAACGATGTTTCCTTGTTAAAGTCGTTAAAGCGATCCTCAGCCATGTTGATCCCTCACTTTCTATTTTAGGATCCTTCTTAGTTTGGCACGATCGACCGCTTTTCATATATGTAAAACATACCAGTCAAAAAAACCATTACTTTTCCAAAAAAGGTAAGGTGAAAATAATTGTTGTTCCTTCTCCAAGAGTACTTTTAATAATAAAATCACCATAATGATCTTCCACAATCTTTTTACAAAGCGGTAAACCGATGCCCGTTCCGGTTTCTTTGGTAGTAAAAAACGGTTTACCTAGCTGATCGAGGACGGATTTCTTCATGCCCGGGCCATTATCGGATATGGTGACGCGATATTCGTCAGTATTAACAGCCGTTTTGATAACAAAATGCCTGTCGGTTTGATTTTCATCAAAGGCTTCAACCGCGTTTCTAAGCAAGTTAAGAATGATTTGTTTGATCATTGAATCATCAAAGTAAATTTTGCGTTCCGTTTTTTCAAAATCATAATCAAAATTAATTTTTCTTAACAAACATTCTGACCGAATGAGCGGTATAAGTGAATTAAAAAGGCCATTCGGGTCTTGAGCCCGTTTTCTTGATGTTTTCCTAGACAGAGATAAAAAGTCCTCAACAATATTGTTCATTCGGTCAATCTCCGACAGAATTGTTTGATAATATTTGCCGATATTATTTGTTAATCCGGATAATTGGATAAACCCTCTTATTACAGAAAGCGGGTTTCTAAGTTCATGGGCAAAGCCCGCTGCAAGATGTGAGACAGACTCCATTTGCTGCTTATGCTTAATTAAGCTGTTGAATTCATTCGTTTCGGTTCGATTATCAATAACAAAAATAATTTGTTCCGTTTCATCAAAATATATAGCATGAATATGAAATAAATTGTCTTTGTGGACATGAAACCATTGGCAGGTTGTTCTCTTGCGCCGAACCTCATTAATCATATTTTTCGCAAGATCACGGAACGAGTAGTCATCATTATGATTTTCCGGCCCGTCCACTTTTGTTGCAAATTCTTGGAAATCATTGTATATAAATTGATTATTCCTATCTACAAGCGCGACCGACACGGTTAAAGTGTTTAATATTATTTCCATTTTCCCTAGTAATGATTTTAACGATGTATCGACTTCATTGATTTCATAGCCCGCAAGTAAGATATGGTTGTCCTTACATTTCCCGCGATAACGGACCTTTTTTATTTTGTCGGAAACCTGATGATACAATACCTTTTCGATGACATCTGTCGAGCTGGTTATTTCTTTAAAAAATAAAAAGGCCTGGTGCCTATGATTTCTGGCAAAAGTGTAAAAAAATTGGTCCCCGATATCCTTAATTAACGCTTGCCCATTAGGATTACTATCTATAATTTTTCCATTCGGGGCAACGCGAAAGCGAATTTCGAACGATAATTCATTTTCAAAGGATTGATTTGTCAGGGTGGAAACTGAAGATTCATAACTGTAAATAACTAACCCCTCCCCTAATGAAATCACAAACATCCAAATAGTATGATATTTAATTATACAAGAATTATGGCGATTTATACAGATGGTTCTGATAGACAAAGTCCGACGAATGCTTGTCATAACTTTGTGGTTTCGATCACTTTTTGTTGAGTCACACTCTTCTAAAGCCCTTCATACCATATAGCAGACTTAAGGTAAGAGGTGAACATTGTGAATCAGATGATTAAACAGCTTGTTAATCAAAAAATCAACAATATGACCCCAGATGAACTGCTTAAAGTAAGCCGGCAATATGGCCTTTCGCTAAGCCGTTCCCAGGGAGCAAAAGTATCCGGGCTGCTAAAGGGAAGAGAAGTTGATATCTTTGATGACCATGAAAGGAAAGCGTTATTGAAAACAATCGCAAAAAATATCGACCCCGGTCTCGCCGTAAGTATGAATAAATTATTTAATCAATTTATTTAAACAGACCAAAATAACACGAGGTCTCCTCGTGTTATTGGTCCATAATGTCTTTAAGTAATCGGTCGTTGAATGTCTGTTCCTTAAGCATATCTATTTCAAATTTATATGGCGGTTTTTTATTTTTTTTGTCCTCACCAACATAGGGTGTCTCAAGGATCTTTGGAATATTTTCGAACTCGGGATGATGGACGATTTTGTTAAGGGCATCGAACCCAATATGCCCGCAACCGATATTTTCATGCCTGTCCTTTCGTGCACCGCAAGGATTTTTGCTGTCATTAACATGGATAACCTTTATACGATCCACGCCGACAATTTTATCAAATTCATTTAGTACACCATCGAAATCATTTATAATATCATAGCCTGCGTCATGGGTATGGCATGTGTCAAAGCAAATCGAGAGCTTGTCATTATGACTAACCCCATCGATAATTTCTGCAAGGTGTTCAAACTGATAGCCGCATTCAGAGCCCTTTCCCGCCATGGTTTCCAAGGCAATTTGCACCTTATCATCCTTTGACAACACATGATTTAAGCCTTCAATGATTTTTTTTATGCCTTTTTCTTCACCTTCACCGACGTGTGAACCTGGATGCAGAACGATTTGGCCCGCACCGATTGCCTCTGTACGATCAATTTCTTTTCGCAAGAAGGATACGCCAATCTCAAAAGTTTCCGGCTTAATCGTGTTTGCGATATTTATAATGTACGGGGCATGAACAACGATATCGTTAATATTGTTTTCCGCCATATGCTTACGCCCTGCTTCAATATTCAGCTTTTCGATCGCTTTCCTCCTCGTGTTCTGCGGTGCTCCGGTGTATATCATAAAAGCTGTAGAACCGTAAGATAACGCTTCTTGACTTGCCCCCAATAGCATTTTGTCTCCACTCATTGATACATGTGAACCAATTTTCAACTAAAACACCCCTTTCAATATGCTATTTTACCATAGTACCATTCGCTTTGGGTATGCCCACACCCATCCCTTGAAAAAGCATAAGATGTTATTGGCATTGTTTCTGTGCTTATTGGAGAGGAGTGAGATAAACATGTTTCCTTTCAAACAAACACCGCAGGTCCCCACACAGCCAATGAATATGGCACAGCCGCCATTCTTCGGCATGGGTTCCGGTATGGGCCCGGGCGCAGGCTCCGGCATGAGTCAATCCCCTTCAGGCTTTGGCGGCATGGGCGGAATTCCGGGAATGATGAACGGGGCCGCAGGGCAGGCGGCTCAAGCTCCCTCGGGTCTTCAATCAATTACAAAGTTCTTGAACCCGGGCGGTCTGGCAGGGAATGCCGGATCTGGGGCGGGAGGCGGCATGAACCTGATGGGGATGTTCCAAAATGTCCAAAAAGTTGTTAAAGGGGCTCAAACGGTCATTCCAATGGTTCAGCGCTATGGCCCTATGGTTAAAAATGTGCCAGCGATGTTTAACATGATGAAAAGTTTTAAGGAAATCAGTCAAATGGATGATAGTGACTCAGATAAAAAAGATGACTCTGCAGATTCGGATCAGGATTCAAACAAAGAAAAGGATTCAAAAACAGACAAAAATCAAGCCGAGGACAAAAAATCAAAGACGAGTAAAAATTCAAAAACATCAAGTGAAAAAGCAAAATCATCAAGTAAAAAAGCAAAATCATCAAGTAAAAAAACCACAGTAAAAAAAACAAGTCAGTCTAACAAAAAAAATGAAAGAAAACCCTCAACACCAAAATTGTATATCTAAAACCGCCGATTCATTGTCTTATTTCATTGCCTCCTTTATAATAAATAAAAGAATACGATACAATCAATTGACTGATCAGCTTCACAAGGAGGCTTATTTTTTATGGATGTTATTAAAGTTTCACCGCGCGGATATTGCTACGGTGTTGTCGATGCTATGGTTATTGCCCGTAAAGCCGCAATGACCGAGGAGCTCCCAAGACCTATTTATATATTAGGCATGATTGTTCATAACCATCATGTAACGGAAGCTTTCGAGGAAGAAGGTATTATTACCCTTGACGGTAAAAAGAGGGTTGAATTGTTAAATGGGATTGAAAAAGGGACTGTGATCTTTACAGCTCATGGGGTCTCCCCGGAAGTGCGGAAGATGGCCGAGGAAAAAGGCCTTACAACAATTGATGCTACATGTCCCGATGTCACGAAGACCCATGATTTAATTAAAGAAAAGAAAAAAGAAGGTTACCATGTCGTATATATTGGTAAAAAGGGCCATCCTGAACCTGAGGGCGCCATTGGTGTTGCCCCGAATATCGTCCACTTGGTTGAAACCCACGAAGATGTGGATAACCTTGAGCTTAATGCTGAAAAAATCATTATTACAAATCAAACAACAATGAGCCAATGGGATGTAAGAGAAATTATGAACCATGTTAAGGAAAAATACCCGCAAGCTCAGATCCATAATGAAATTTGTCTTGCAACACAAACAAGGCAAGAGGCTGTCGCTGAGCAGGCTCAAGAGGCTGACCTTTTGCTTGTCGTCGGCGATCCACGCAGTAACAATTCAAATCGCTTAGCACAGGTTTCTAAGGAAATCGCCGGGACAGAAGCCTACCGGATTGCTGACCTTTCAGAGTTAAAACTCGAGTGGCTCGAAGGTGTTGGAAAAGTGGCTGTAACCGCAGGCGCATCGACGCCAACACAATTGACAAAGGAAGTCATTCTATTTCTGGACCAATATGATCCGGAAGATCCAGCAACATGGGATATTGAAGGAAAAGTATCAAGGGGAAAAAGTATTTTGCCTAAAATAAAAATAAAAAAATAGCTGGTCCTGAAAACCCGGTCCAGCTTTTTTTATATAAACGTAAAAGGATTTGTGTTGACTCCGGAAATGACCACTTCAGTGCTTGAGCCGTTCTCTTGAACCACTTTGTCAAAGAAATCCTTAACAGGCTTCTTTAACACCTTTTCAATATAATGTCCGGCATCTATCAGCATCAAATCATTTAGGATCGCATCATGTGCTGTGTGATAATAGATATCACCGGTTATCAGGACATCCGCGCCTCTGTATTTGGCAAATGGCACAAGACTGTTGCCATCTCCGCCTGAAACAGCTACTTTTTCGATAACGGCATCAGGGTTTCCCGTCATGCGGACGCCATCGAGGCCAAAGCGCCGTTTGACTTCCAAAGCCAAGGCTTTCAATGTGATTGGCTGCTGCAGCTTGCCTATTCTTCCAAGACCATATGTCTCTCCTTGGTTCTCCATCGGAAAAATGTCATAGGCCACTTCTTCATAAGGATGAGCAGCAACCATTTTTTTAATAGCGGTTTTCAGTAAATGATCCGGAACGATCGTCTCAATTTTAACTTCATTCACTTTTTCAAGCTGTCCCTTGGCACCGATATGCGGGTTTGTCCCTTCTCCAGGCAGAAATGTGCCCGTCCCTTCACTATTAAATGTGCAATGACTATAGTTGCCAATCGCTCCCGCACCGGAGGCGCCTAATGCCTGCCGGACAGTTTCAGCGGCTTCCATTGGTACAAAGACAGCTATTTTGTGCAACGGTTCTGTATATGTCGGTTTCAGAATGGCGATGTCCTGTAAGGAAAGCTCCTTCGCTAATAAATCGTTCATTCCTCCCGCCGCAATATCAAAATTCGTATGGGCAACATATACGGCAATATCATGTTTGATGCATTTCGCTACAATCCGGCCCTGTCCTTGATCAGATCGGACATTTTTTAACGGCCGAAAAATCACAGCATGGTGGGCCACAATCAAATCGACGTTTTGCTCGACCGCTTCATCTACCACATTTTCAAGAACATCTAAAGTTACCATGACCTTCCTGACCTTTTTATTCAATGTCCCTATTTGACAGCCGATTTTGTCGTTTTCAAAAGCCAATGTCTTGGGGACCCATGATTCAAAAGCTTGAATCAACGTTTGGGCATGAATGGCATCACTCATTTATTTCACCTTCGATCATCTTTAATTTCGCTTCGAAATGGCACCTTTTTGCCATTATGTCAGGGGATTGATTGGTTTGATCCAGCGACATCAGTATTTGTTTTACCTTATGTGCCTCGCTTAACCATTTTTTCTTAAACACATCCCCGCGTGATTGAAGCAGTTTAGGTCCCATTAATAACTCCCTTCCGTTTAACCCACGATGCTGTTGGTTATAACGGGCAACGATAATCTCATAAATGTGACCGTCTTCTTCCAAAATATCCTCATCAGAGACGTCCCAAGAATGGGAATCCAGCCATCTTCTCAAAGTATCGGAGCCGACGTTCGGCTGAAGAATTAATGTCATATTGTCAGACAGTTTCGACGTGCCTTCATCCAAGATTGTTCGAATAAGACCGCCGCCCATTCCCGCTACGACAATAGTATCGACTGCATCAGCTTTATCAATCACTTCCAAACCATTTCCCATCCTGACCTGGACTGCCTTTTCTAAGCATAAGGATTGTACTTTAGTTATCGCTGATCGATACGGCCCTTCATTCACTTCTCCAGCAACCGCCTTAGCAGCCAGACCCGTTTGACATGCGAAGCATGGTAAATAAGCATGATCCGATCCAATATCCGCCAAAACAGCTCCCTGCCGGATGAATGCTGCCACCCGCCTCAGTCTTTCTGATAATTGTATTGCTTCCATTTTCATCACCATTTACTTATGTATTTGACTCTACTTTATCATAACGAATCCATTGCTTAAAGAAAACTTGGCTTATCGCCAATCTTAATGGCGAAAGCCTTAGTTGCACTTATACTTTATTCCGCTTTTTCGCTTTAGCGAAACTTAAACATTTTTAAAGTATAAAGAAAACGATCACCGGTTAAGTTCGGTGATCGTTTTTGTAGGCTATTTCTTTTTGGACAGCCAATCGGCTACTTTCTGAGCGGCATCTCCTGATATAAGATTACCAGGCATGCCACCGCCGCCATTTTTAATTTGATCTAAAATTTGCTTTTTAGATATTTTAGATCCAATTTTTTGAAGGTTGGGCCCAGCGCCGCCCTCAAGATTTTGTCCGTGGCAAGAGCTGCAGTTTTGGGCGAAAATTTTATCCGGCTTCATTTGTTCCTGTTTTTCGCCGCCGCCGTTCTTCTTAGCTTGACGGTCTTGTACGATATTGCCGCCCCAAACGGATAAGACGATAACAAAAACAATACCCAGTGTTGCGATAAGAGCGAACGGCATGAGTGGATTACGTTTCACCTTAACTTGCCTCCTTATGTATGCATATTTTGCTGTTTATGAGCCTTCAAACCGAATGAATAAAAGAATCCTTTTTTATTTTACTGTAAATTCGCAATTAAGAAAAGGGTTAACGGTGTTTTTTTCCTTATTTTTAATGAACAACATTGTTGCGCTTACCGTAAATTCCTTGAAAAGAAAACTCGCCGATCGGCGAGCAAGACAGCGATTAACGATTAGATCATATCCTTTTTTATTTTAAGTTGCTCCTGTGCCAGGCTCCTAAGTTTATATTTCTGTATTTTTCCCGAGGCCGTCATAGGGTACTGATCGGTGAAAAGGATATGCTTTGGGATTTTGTAAAAGGCAATTTTGCCTTTGCAATAGTCCTTAAGTTTTGCCTCATCAAGGGATGTACCTTGTCTTTTTTGAACGTATGCCACCACAGTTTCACCATACTTTTCATCAGGAATCCCGATGATCTGGACGTCCATAACATCCGGGTGGGAATATAAAAACTCCTCGATTTCACGCGGATAGACATTCTCTCCGCCGCGAATAATCATATCCTTTAGGCGGCCTGTTATTTTATAATAACCATGCCTATCAACCGTCGCCAGGTCGCCTGTATGAAGCCAACCTTCATCGTCAATGGCACTATTTGTGGCAGCGTCATTATTATAATACCCCTTCATGACATGATAGCCTCGCGTGTAAAGTTCCCCTTGAATGTCAATCCCGGATTCTTTTCCAGTCACAGGATCAATCACCTTTGCTTCAACTAATGGAAGCACTTGTCCGACGGTATTCACTTTCCGTTCGATTGAGTCATACGTCCTCGTTTGGGTGATGACCGGAGATGATTCTGTTTGACCGTAAGCAATCGTAATATCCGTCATGCCCATCTCTTCCATAACCTGCTTCATCACCTCAATCGGACAGGTGGAGCCAGCCATAATACCCCGCTTAAGGGTATTAATTCTAAAATCTTCAAAATGAGGATGATTCATCTCTGCGATAAACATCGTCGGCACACCATGCAAAGCTGTACACTTTTCGGCTTCGACAACCCTTAAAACTTCCTCGGGATCAAATGTGACAACAGGCACCATTACAGCCCCTACGGTTACGGATGCCAATGTACTCATAACACATCCAAAACAGTGGAATAAAGGAACGGGAATACACAGGCGGTCCCCATCCTTAAGCCCCATAGCTGTTGCCACTTGGAAGGCATTATTAATAATGTTCAAATGGGTGAGCATGACACCTTTTGGAAATCCGGTCGTTCCCGATGTGTACTGCATGTTAATCACATCACCGGGTTCCAGTGATGTCTCCCTTTCTTTAAGAGCCTTATCTGTGATTTCTTCCCCTAGTCCATTAAGGCTATTAAAATGCAACATATGATCAGGCGGCCCTTCATCACCGATATAAACCATCCTTTGCAGCTTTGGACAGGCACCTGACTTCCATACTTTTATTGCAGTATCTGTATAAGATACTCCTTTATAGGCATCTATCAGGAATAATGTTGTCGTGTCCGATTGTTTTAGTAAATATTCAAGTTCCTTTTCCTGATAACTTGTGTTTACAGTAACAAGCACCGCACCGATCCTTGCGGAGGCAAATTGGAGCAGGATCCACTCCGGAACATTGGTGGCCCAGACAGCAATGTGTTCACCTTTTTTAATCCCTAGTCCCATCAGCCCCTTAGCCAGCCTTGTTGTTTCTTCAAAGAAAGTTTTGTATGTAAAACGGAGACCGCGGCTTGAATATACAACAGCCTCCTGGTCCGCGCTCTGTTTTACCCGATCCGATAGGAGCTCGCCAATTGTTTGATTTATTAACTTTGCCATTCCAATCACCACACCTTAAAAAATCTTTTCTAGCAAATAAGGGTTTTTATCTCTTTATATGACAAAGTTTCTCTCCAATTTTCTAGCCTAACAGCCTATTTCTCTTGCTATGACCATCCGTTGAACCTCAGATGTCCCTTCACCGATTTCAAGCAATTTTGCATCTCTCATGTAGCGCTCAACTTGATATTCTTTCATGTAGCCGTTGCCGCCATGAATTTGAATGGCATCTCGGCAAGTTTCCATACAAATTTCTGATGCGTAAAGTTTGCACATAGATGCCTCTTTTGAAAATTTACGGCCATGATCTTTCAGCCATGCAGCCTTGTACAACATACCTCGGGCTAGTTCTAATTTCATCGCCATGTCGGCGAGTTTAAATTGAATAGCTTGAAACTTTGAAATAGATCTTCCGAATTGTGTTCTTTCTTTGGCGTACGCCAGGGCCTTCTCATAGGCTGCCTGAGCAATGCCAACAGCCATCGCACCAATACCTATCCTTCCCCCGTCTAAAGTAATGAGAAACTGTTTGAAGCCTTCTCCGCGTTTTCCAAGCATGAAGTCTTCAGGGACATGGACATCTTCCACATAAATTTCCGTTGTATCTGATGCGTTCAAACCCATTTTTTCGTACGGTGCTTTGACGGAAAACCCCATTTTATCTGTTGGTACAATAATGGCGCTTATTTCCTTCTTCCCATCTTTTCTTGCGGTAATGGCTGTCACAGGGACAATTTTTGCATAGGAAGCATTTGTGATAAAGCATTTGCTGCCATTAATGACCCATTCGCCATTAACGAGCTTAGCTTCGGTCTCAGTGCCGCCGGCATCCGAACCGGCGTTAGGCTCAGTCAATCCGAAAGCTCCAAGCGATTCACCTGTACAAATTGGGACTAAGTAATCCTTTTTTTGTCCTTCTGTACCAAAGAGATTAAGCGGGGCTCCTCCCAAAGATACATGGGCAGAGTAAGTAATTCCTGTTGAACCGCAAGCCCGGCTTAGCTCTTCCACCGCTATGGCAAAACTAATGGTATCAGCACCGCTTCCCCCGTACTCCTCTGGAAAAGGCAATCCCATAATACCGAGTTTCCCCAACTGATCAAAGATTTCTTTCGGAAACGCCTTATCTTTGTCTCTTTGTTCAGCGCCCGGAGCAACAACTTCATCAGAAAATTCCTTCATCATTTTGTAAATCATTTGTTGCTCATCTGTTAAATCGTAATTCATCTGTCTCTCTCCCTTTCGTGTCACGCGCTTGTATGCGCTTACAACTATTATAAAATGATTGCGCATTGCGTTTCAATCTTTTGAAAAAATTTAAAAAATTTTATATGAAATAATGGGAGTTTAAATAACCGACAGGAGGCTCATCACCCGCTCTTTCCTTTAAAAGAAAATGATTATTTAAAAAACTTGTATTTGCAAATCATAACAAAAGTCAGTAAAATATAGGTAGGAATTAAAAAAACAAGACCCAACAAGATATAACTTAAAAAGAAAAAGCTTACCTTCAAATGAAAGTAAGCTATGGAATGACCTATTCTAGAAAATCTTTAAGTTGTTTGCTTCTGCTTGGGTGACGTAGCTTCCTTAGAGCTTTGGCTTCAATTTGTCTAATGCGTTCCCTGGTTACACCAAAAACTTTACCCACTTCTTCCAAAGTTCTAGTTCGCCCGTCATCCAAACCAAACCGCAGCCGTAAGACGTTTTCTTCTCTATCAGTCAAAGTATCGAGAACATCTTCAAGTTGTTCTTTAAGTAGTTCGTAAGCTGCCGCGTCTGACGGTGCCTGTGCGTCCTGGTCTTCAATAAAATCGCCTAGGTGAGAATCATCCTCTTCGCCAATCGGTGTTTCTAAAGAGACAGGTTCTTGGGCTATTTTCAAGATTTCTCTTACCTTATCCGGCGGCAATTCCATCTCTTTTCCAATTTCTTCAGGTGTAGGTTCACGGCCTAGATCCTGAAGCTGCTGGCGTTGGACGCGGATCAGTTTATTAATCGTTTCAACCATGTGAACTGGAATCCGAATCGTACGCGCCTGATCAGCAATCGCACGAGTAATCGCCTGACGAATCCACCATGTCGCATAGGTGCTGAACTTGAAGCCTTTTTGATAATCAAACTTTTCAACAGCCTTAATGAGGCCCATATTGCCTTCTTGAATCAAATCCAAGAACAGCATGCCGCGGCCTACATAACGCTTAGCAATACTGACAACGAGCCTGAGGTTCGCTTCAGCAAGCCGACGCTTCGCTTCTTCATCGCCTTCTTCAATTCTTGTTGCTAAGTTAATTTCTTCTTCAGCCGATAGCAGGTCAACACGGCCGATTTCTTTTAAATACATTCTTACTGGGTCATTGATTTTGACTCCGGGGGGCACGCTGAGATCGCTGAGGTCAAATTCTTCCTCTTTTTCATTGCCTCCGCTTGGTTCAGCTTCATGGATTTCCTCCATTACATCAACACCTTGATCACCAAGGTATTCATAGAACTCATCCATTTGCTCCGAGTCTTGATCAAATGGCGCCAAACGTTCGGCGATTTCACGATAAGACAGCATACCGCGTTTTTTCCCCGTTTCAACCAGTTGCTCCTTAACTTGATCAATGGTCAGTTCGTGGTCTGTCTTATTTGGTTTCTCAGCCATTTGATCCCCTCCTTCCAATACTCTTAATTCTCATCATTAATGCCTCATCATCTCTTTTTTCATTGAAATGATTTCCGCAAGTAATCTTGCTGCCAGGTCGTCATCATGATTTTGTTCCGCCTTTTTTCTTTCGTCCTCTTTTTCCTCAATTAAAGCGGTATGAGACTGTTTTATAACCTGTTGGATATAATCATCGATTTCTTTTTCAGACGCCCTTTCATTGACCTGCATCATGGCAATGTCAGAAGCAGTCTTCTGTAATTCCGGATCACTCAAACGTTGAATAAATGCACTGATATCCGCTCGTTTTCCTTCAGAATAAAATGCGTATAAATGAGCCGCCAATGCTTGATGGATATCAATGTTAAAAAAGCCGCCTATAGCATCTTGCACCCGCTCTGCGATGTCCACATCTCTCATCATATGTGCGAGCAACTGTCGCTCTGCCATTTGGTAAGCGGGATATAACGTTATTTGGTTTTTATACTTTACTGGCTTTGATAAATCGCGGGCTTTGCCCTTTTTTTGCCGCTGCCGGTAAATTTGGAATTGCTGCTGTTTGAGCGCATCCAGAGAAATCGAAAATTCCTCGGATAGCTGCCTTAAATAATGGTCGCGTTCAACCGCCTGACGAAGATCGGCTATCTCCTTTAATACTTCTTCGATATAGCGCATCCGATCTCCTTCATCTTGCATTTTTCGACCGTTTTTAAGGAAATCCATCTTAAATGCCATAAGTGTCTGGCTGGCCCCTATTACATCGTTCCTAAAACGTTCTCCGCCAAACTTACTAATGTAGTCATCGGGGTCTAGACCTTTTGGTATTTTTGCCACTCTAATTATTCTTCCGCTGTCTTTCAGCATTTCAGCTGCTCTGAAAGTGGCATTAATTCCCGCTTCATCAGAATCGTAGCATATAATAATACTTTCGGCATTTCTAGTTAAAAGTCCTGCCTGTTCCTCAGTTAAAGATGTTCCCATAGAGGCAACAGCATTTGTCACACCGGCCTGATGTGCTTTAATGACATCAACATAACCCTCAAATAAAACCACCTGATTTTTTTGTTTTATAGAAGCTCTTGCCAAATGATAACCGTAGAGCAATTTGCCTTTATGAAAAATCACAGATTCCGGCGTATTCAAATACTTGGGCTTTTCGTCCGTCAGGACTCTCCCGGCAAAGGCAACAGTTTTGCCTCTATGATTCCAGATAGGAAATATAATACGGTTGCGATACCGGTCAAAATATTTATTATCAAACTGACGTGTTGATAAAAGACCAACATCCTCCATAAGTTCTAGAGGCACCCCTCTTTTTTTCAAGAAGCGTGTGGCTGTTTCCCAAGAGTTAACAGCGTAGCCAAGCTGAAACTTGTCAATCGAGGTTTCATCAAACCCCCGTTGTATTAAGTAAGCCTTCCCCGCCTGACCATATCGGGCATCATTAATAAGAAAATGGTAGAACTTTGCTAACAGCTCTAAAGCATGATATAAAGTTTCCTTCTCCCGATTCTTAGGTTCATTCTCACGTCCGGCCGACTCGCGATTTGGTAAATCTACATTTGCCTTTTCACCCAAAAAATAAACAGCTTCAACAAATGACAATCCTTCAATTTCCATAATGAAGGTATAGATGTTGCCGCCGACCCCACAGCCGAAGCAATTAAAAATTTGTTTTTCCGGGGACACAGAGAATGACGGTGTATGTTCATTATGGAAAGGACAAACGGCAAAATAGTTCCTTCCCTGTTTCTTTAATTGAACATATTCACCAATAATCTCAACAATGTCCAGAGATGTTCGTATTTTTTCGATTGTTTCTTCTGGTAACCGCATGTGCCATGCACCACCAATGCGCTTAAATATATTAGCTTTTGCCTTGTAATTGGCTAAGGAGCTCTTCTAAGGTTAGGCAAAAATTCCGGCGGTCTGTTGAACTAAAAGCCTTAGGCCCGCGAATTCGATGACCGGCTGAAAGTTCTTTGTATGACAGGTACCTTCTATGAAGGATATGGGGCATGTCTTCCTCATTTAATAATTTACCGTTTGCTGTTAAAACATAAACCTCCTTGCCCGTTAAAAGGCTGGCAAGTCCCATGTCCTGAGTAACGACAACATCACCCTTTCGGACATGATTGACGATGTAAATATCAGCCGCTTCACGATCAGGATCGACAAAAATCCACTCTGGGCCGCGGTTAGGGCCAAAATGTGCATACGATGCAATAAAAAATGGTGATATGTCATACTTTATTGCCATTTCACGTATTTCATTTTTCACGGGACATGCATCAGCATCTACGAATAGGCGTCTATCCTTTACCATATGTTCTTTATTCTATATCTCCTTATCAAAATCCTTCATGGTAAATCATGTTTAAATTTTTCGAAATTTGTCGAAGGGTAGCCAATTTAACTATCATTGTTATTTTAATCACAAATATGTATTATAATACATTTAAAATATAATCCGCAACTCCTTTGCCTAAATCCTCTAAAAATCCTTATGCCAATAATTACCTACTTTTTACCTAAATATAACGTTAAAATTTTATTTGCCGTCTCTTCCACGGCTCGATTTGATACATCAATGACTTTGCAGCCGATTTTTTCCACGATCCGTTCAAAATGATCCAACTCGGCTTTTATTCTGTTAATTTTTGCGTAATTAGCACCAGCATCAAGTCCTAGAGCGGCAAGTCGTTCTATTCTTATATGATTCAATTGTTCCGCTTGTATCCTAAGACCAAAACATTTTGCCGGGTCAACTTCAAATAATTCTTCTGGGGGATCAACCTCTGGGACCACAGGGACATTTGCTACTTTTAACCTTTTGAGTGCGAGATATTGAGACAATGGTGTTTTTGATGTCCGTGACACGCCGACGAGGACAATATCAGCGCGATGAATGCCCCGGGGATCACGACCGTCATCATACTTTACTGCAAATTCAATGGCTTCAACTCTTTTAAAATAATCTTCATCAAGTTTATGTGTTAAGCCTGGCTTATGTGTTGGGGTTTCAGCGAATATCTGCTCCATTTTATTTATCGTTGCCCCCATTATGTCCACGTATTCGACATGCTGCTCCTTTGCCTGAGCCATAAGATAATTTTTGATTTCAGGCACCACTAGTGTAAAAGCGATCATGGCGGAACTTTCCACTGCTGATCGGATAATCTCATCCACTGTGTCAATATCACTGACGTAAGGGAATTTTTCAACATCGACTTCGATCGCCTGAAATTGGCTCGCCGCTGCTCTAACGACGAACTCGGCGGTTTCTCCCACAGAATCTGATACGATATATATTAAACCACTTTTCTTTTTAAACACTTATGATCCCTCCTATGTATTATTCAAATTCTCCTTCTGCAAGTTCAACAAAAGCGCGGGTGATATTTGTCTTGGTAATCCTGCCTATAACCTCTAAGCCCTTCCCAGTTTCTTTCACAACCGGGAGACCGTCAATTTGCCGCTCAATCAATAATTTTGCAACATCAATAACCAGATCGTCACTGTGGCAAAGTGTGATGTTTGGCATTCTAGACATAATGACACTTACGGGTATCGTAGAGAGATCTTGATTGCCAAGACTAGCTCTTAATAAATCCTTTCTTGAAAGCGCTCCGGTTAATACACTGTCCTTATTGACAACAAACAGTGTTCCGACATCTTCAAGGAACATGGCACATATGGCATCGTAAGCCGATGATGATTCTTGTACGACAACCGGGATCGACTCATATGCACTAACCGTCATTTTTTTCACTTTATCTGTTAATAGCTGTGATTGGGTTTTACCGGTGTAGTAATAACCCACACGCGGTCTTGCGTCCAAGAATCCCGACATTGTCAATATTGCTAAATCGGGTCTTAATGTTGCCCGTGTGACATTTAACTTCTCCGCAATCTGCTCCCCAGTTATCGGACCGCTTTCCTTGGTTATTTCAATAATCATTTTTTGACGTTTGTTCAATTCCATACATTCACCGCCCTTCCATTGTATATTGTTTCATAATATGATCATGCGTCACCCTTTTACAAGGATAACACGTAACCCTCATGTTTTCTTTATATATTCGATTGAAGTAACGGTAACCCTTCTTTTAAAACTTAAATAGAACCCCTTTTCTTTAGATCTTCCTAAAGAAAGGAGTTCGTGTTTATTTCTTCACTATTTTTGTTCAAATGATGCCATTTGATCCAAAAAGCGTTTGGACTTCAGATGCAATCCTGAATACTGATCATAATATACCGTCATAATCCTTTTCATTTCTTTCACGGTTTCTGGTTTTAGATTAATCTTCCCTAGCCGGCTTATATCAATATGCTTGAAAAGCCGGAGCAGACGGGCGGCGGCTGCAGACATTGGCAAAGCATGTTCATCTGTGTGAGCGCAACGCTTGCATAGATAACCGCCTCTATCGACCGAGAAGCTGAAAGGACCAGTCTCTTCCCCGCAATGGACACAACCATCAAACCTTGCTTCAATACCCGCTGGGCCCATCATTTTAACGTCGAAAATGAGGGTCAATACTTCTGGGTCAACCCCTTCTTCAATATAGGTTAAAATCCTAATCAGCAAGTCATATAGAAAGGGATTTCTGACATTTTGTTCGGTTAATTTATCAATAACCTCTACAATGTATGCGGCATAGGCCATTTTAAAAATATCGGCTTTAATATTCCTTAGCGGTTCTATTGTTTCCCCTTGATATAAAGTACCAAGCCCTTTGCTTTTCTGATAAAGAAATTGACCGAAAAACAGGAGCTGACTGGCTGCTGAAAGCCTGCTTTTGGTCTTTTTCGCACCACGGGCCATTAATCCAACCTTCCCATGCTCTTTTGTAAACACGGTTATAATCTTATTGGTTTCTCCATAATTGATCGTTTTAATAACGATCCCTTCCGCTTTCTCCATTTGGAAGCTCACCTTCATTTACTGTGTGGGCTGATCCTCAAGGGCCTCCCAATCATCTATATCTATAAGGTCATCATGTTCACTTTCCATTTCTCTTAACAAAAGATAAGTGTCGATGTTTCCGGTCATGCAAAAGACTCTCCAAGTAAAGTCTAACATGGTTTAACCACCTTTCACACTTTTAACCTTTAATTTAGAGGCTTTCCATACTTTTAGGTTTTACGGAATCAGCAAAAACATGATAAGGAAATATTGTTAATGAAATTATTGGAAGCTTTGTCACGGCATCAAAGGGATTTAGTAGTCTTCCTCATTAAAGCCATAATCACGCAACTGTGATTCTTTATCCCGCCAATTTTTTTGTACCTTAACCCATAACTCCAGAAATACCTTGGACCCGAGAAGGGCTTCGATATCCTGACGGGCGAGTGATCCGACTTTCTTTAACATACCGCCGCTTTTGCCGATGATGATTCCCTTTTGGGAAGCACGTTCGACTATGACGGCAGCTTGGATATAAACGACATCCCGATCTTTCTTATAGGACATCTCATCGATTTCAATAGCGATGGAATGAGGGACTTCTTCCCTCGTTAAATGCAAAATCTTTTCCCTGATCAACTCCGACACTATAAATCGTTCGGGATGATCTGTCACTTGATCATCGGGATAGAATTTTGGCCCCTCTTCTAAGTATGAAGACACTTGTTGTAATAATGTATTCACATTATTGCCTTCTAGTGCGGATATTGGCACAATCTCATCAAATGTGTACTTATTCCGGTACATATCAATCAATGGTAGAAGTTCTTCAGGATGGATTTTATCAATTTTATTCATGATCAGAAACACTGGTGTTTTTGCACGCTCCAGCATATCAATAATATATTGATCCCCTTTGCCATAACCCTGTTCGACATCAACCATAAAAATAACCAGATCAACCTCGTTTAATGTTTTTTGAGCAATTCTTGTCATATATTGGCCAAGCTTATGCTTTGGTTTATGTATGCCGGGTGTGTCGATAAATACAATTTGAGCTTCGTCGGAAGTGTAGACACCGCGAATTTTGTTTCTGGTTGTCTGTGCTTTATCACTCATAATAGCTACTTTTTGTCCTAATACCTGATTTAATAGCGTTGATTTGCCTACATTCGGACGGCCAATCAGTGCAACGAATCCTGATTTAAATGTTGTTGCCATTACCTAGCCTTCTTTCTCTTATTGCAGTGTTGTAAAAATAATCATAAATCCAATGATGGCGGAGAAAATCGAAAACCAAAGGACCGCTCCAGCTGCGATATCCTTAGCCGCCCTTGCTAAAGGGTGAAGTTCTGTACTGATCAAATCAACAGCACGTTCAATCGCGGTATTGATTAACTCAAGGCTTATGACACCTGCCACAAGTATCAAAATGATCATAAAATGGGTCAGACTCACATGGATCATTATCGCGATGATGATCACACATAAGCCAATAACAGCCTGGATTTGCAGATTTCTTTCATGGCGAAAAGCCGAACGGATCCCGGACAGGGCATAACCGACTCTCCTGATAAAGGACACCTATTCGAACCTCGTAAGACCAAATGAGGTCAAAATGTCTTCCTGGAGGCCAAACATTTCTTTCTCATCAGCTTCAGTCATATGATCATAGCCTAGCAGGTGAAGCAGTCCATGAACGACTAAAAACCCAAGTTCACGTTGAAAGGAATGACCGTATGATTCAGCCTGTTCGCTGGCTTTCTGAACTGAAACTATAATGTCACCAAGAACTCTTGGCCCGTCTTCATCGATAATGTCAATTTCATCATCACCCATTTCTTCAAGCGCAAATGAAATGACATCAGTGGGTTGGTCCTTATCACGATACTGGGCATTAATTTCTTGAATTCTCTCGTTATCAACAAAACTCAGTGACAGCTCACACTCACCTTCCATTTTCATAACCTGTCTGGCATGTTCAAGGACATCCAGGACAAGTTGTACGTCGCTTTTTGACAGTTCCTCTGTTTCATCATATAAATCAATTGTTAGGGTCATTCATTCGTCACCTTCTTACGATTCACTTCGTCCGGGTATTCGATTCGCGAATGAAACATGCCTTTTATGGTTTCAAAAATCGATTCCCTGACGAGCTTTAGTTCATTCAAGGTTAAATTGCATTCATCAAATTGCCCGTCTTCCAGTTTTTCATTAAATATCTTTTGGACCAAGGATTCAATTTTTACAGGTGTTGGCTTGGCCATCGATCTTACGGCTGCTTCAATACTGTCAGCTAGCTCCACAACAGCCGCTTCCTTCGTTTGAACTTTAGGGCCGGGGTATCGAAACTCACTTTCCGGTATATCCTGTTTTGTTGCTTCCTGTGCTTTTATATAAAAATATTTTAACAATGACGTGCCATGGTGCTGTTCGGCGATATCGATTATTTCCTTAGGCATTCTATGCTCCCTAAGCATGTCTGCCCCATCATACGGATGAGAAATAATAATCGTCCGGCTGAGCTGCGGTGATATTTTATCATGGGGATTAACATGATTAAATTGATTTTCAATAAAAAAGTGAGGCCTTTTGGTTTTGCCGATGTCATGATAATAAGCGGCGACTCTCGCGAGCAGGCCATTCGCTCCAATTACCTCGCAGGCCCTTTCGGCAAGGTTTGCCACCATCACACTGTGGTGATAGGTGCCAGGTGCATCAATCAGAACTTTGCGCAGCAATGGATGGTTCGGATTTGATAATTCAATTAGTTTCATGGTAGATAAAATGCCAAACGTTGCTTCAAAGAATGGTACAAGACCGATTGTTAAAACAGCCGATAAGAAGCCTGACAGAAGAGCAAGCCCGATATTTAGACCAGTTTCGGCTACATGGAAAGGGCTGTTTT
Source organism: Scopulibacillus darangshiensis (assembly GCF_004341035.1). Classification (GTDB taxonomy): domain Bacteria; phylum Bacillota; class Bacilli; order Bacillales; family Sporolactobacillaceae; genus Scopulibacillus; species Scopulibacillus darangshiensis. Next base: position 298,815 of record NZ_SLXK01000001.1, on the reverse strand, counting down.
GCAGCATCAATAAGCATAAAACTGTAAGGACATTGACACCGGCTATGATGACACCCGCCCGCAAAATCCTTGGTCTTGTTTCATTGCCCCTTAATACAAGAGCGCCGGCTAGCGATGTCAAAAGAAGATACAAGCCCATCTGGACATCAAAGACAGCTGCTGTGTTTTCTCCCCCAAAAATCAAGCTCCCCGAAAGGGATAATATAATACTTGTAACTATAGCCATTCGCTCCGTAAAAAACATTCGGATCAGGAGCGTACCTGAGGCGAGCGGAATAACATAAATCATTCCCGTTATATGTGTGTAAATGAGATAACTATCGAGCTTAATTAATAACAGCATAAAGATGAAAATGACACTGTAAACCCATAGATCAACCGGGCGGAACTTTTTGCCCTTTTTTTCTTTTAAATGACGGCATTCAAAGACAATCAGAGTTGTCAAGAAGGCCACCATGACAGCAAGACCAATAAAAGGAATGATATTAAAATGATCATCTAGGAGACCGACAACCTTTAATTTGTGCATAACATCGCGTGTGACCAATTCGCCTTTTTTGACGATCACTTCACCCTGATGAATAACAACATTGTCCACTGATTTTGCCGCTTCCTCTTTATTTCGTTTCGTGGCATCAGCATCGAAAACATAGTTAGGGACAATAGCATAGTGTAAGACATCCGTAAGAGCATGGCGCAATTCATCATTTAAAACAGAAGATGGCAATGAAGCGGACGCTTTATTTTGGACACGTTCAAGGTCGCTCCATTTTATTTTATTGCTCATTGCTTCATAAATGGCTGTGCTTGTAATGTCCTGAGCAATGGTTAGCTCTCGTTCTGAAGTAGTTAAAAGGCTTTCTATTGTGTTATTTGATAAATCGTTTCCCGCGGGCTTTGCAAGCTTATCCTTAACAGCCTTTACCTGTCCGTCAAGTGAAGGGGGCTTATGATCACCTGTGTTTTTCTCAGATGAGTTTTTTGCCTTCTTTTTGATTTCGGAAATGACATCAAAAATATCACCGGCTTTTTCTACCTGAATAAGAGCTTCATTTTTATTATAAACATATGATGAAGGAGCGCTAGCTAGCGCCTCCTGCCTTTGAGCCTCAGTCGCTTGTTGATCGACGACTTCGACGGGGGATTGAATATCATTTTTGGCAATTTCATGGAGTGTAACATCTATTTTTTTTGGTGTGACTGAATTGATCATTAGTAAGTACATGACAACACCAAGAAGCAGATAGATCATCCAGGCGGAAAAAGGAGTTAACCTAAATCTCTCTATTATAGAAACAAAAGGTAATCGCTTCATGACTTTCCAATGCCCCCAATATTATCAAATAAGAACGTCTAGCTCTCATAAGCTTCAATAATCTTTTGTACAAGCGGATGCCGAACAACATCGACACGATCCAACTGGATAAATGCAATACCCGGAATATTATCAAGCATATCCTTAGCTGTCTTCAAGCCCGAATGTTTACCTTTAGGTAAATCAACTTGCGTAATGTCACCTGTAACGATCATTTTTGACCCAAATCCGAGACGTGTCAGAAACATTTTCATTTGCTCGGGTGTCGTATTTTGGGCTTCATCAAGAATGACGTAAGCATCCTCCAGTGTCCGCCCCCTCATATAAGCCAATGGTGCAATTTCTATCGTTCCTCTTTCAATTAAACGAAGGGTATGTTCAGCTCCTAACACATCATGTAAGGCATCATACAAAGGCCTTAGGTAGGGATCGACCTTTTCCTTCAGGTCACCAGGCAAAAAGCCTAAGCTTTCCCCCGCCTCAACCGCTGGTCTAGTAAGGACAATTCTTTTAATAATACCCGCTTTCAACGCTGATACAGCTTTAACAACAGCCAAATAGGTTTTTCCTGTTCCAGCCGGACCAATCGCGAAAACCATATCATGCTTGTTCATCGCATTAACATATTTTCTTTGGCCTAATGTTTTAACTCTAATTGGCTTTCCTTTAGCATTTACCGTGATTTCGCCTTCATACAATTCGGCTAATTCTTCAATTAACCCTTCATCAGCAAGCTTTAAGGCATAGACGACATCCCGTTCAGTAATATGTATCCCCCGCCTTATCAAGTCTAATAAAGCATTAAGAATGGATTCCACTTTCCGTAATGTTTCTTCATTTCCTGATACGCTGACCGCCCCGCCTCTGGTCACGATTGATACAGTCAATGTGTCCTCAATGACTTTTAGATTGGCATCTCCTGGTCCAAAAAGGGCTAACGCTTCATTTGCATTATCTAATTCTATATCAATTGTATATAAATCTGCTGGCAATCTTCTCAGTCTCCTTGGATAAACATGTTGTTTACCTTAGTTTACCATAATAAACCTCTTTAATTCCATTCCATATTAAAATAAGAAAAACCCGCCAAATGGCGAGTTCGTGCTGCAAAAAGCTGTTCGCTTTTAATTGTCTTGGCTTTTCTCTTCTTTTTCTTTTTCCTTTTCCTTCGCCTTTTCTATTTTCTCTTGTTGCTCTTCAGGGCTGATCAGATTTTGCACCGCGATATTTTCGTGGACAATATAGAAAATTTTAAGCGTCAAGACACCATCTTTTACATCCTTATTTTCCACTTTTCGGGAAATGATCTTGGCCTTATCAGGGAGCTTGCCCTTTAACTTTTTATATGCTGCTTCTTTGCCGGCCTTAACAGCAGCTTCCTCCGTGAGCTTTTTATTAGCCTGTTCAGTTTGACGATATGTGATGCGTTTATAGGCAATTGGCAGGTCCCAAATCAAGAAATGAACGGGTTTGACTGTGACTTCACGGTCGAATGTTTTATAAGGTTTCTTCTCTAATCCCCATAAAGGCATATCCCAGCCAAAAAGTCTCAATTGATGCTTGGTATAAGTATTGCCCGTATACGTTTTATAGTTTGATTTTAAAGGGACTGCGGTTGTGGACCGATACCAAGTTTCACCGATGACCTTTCCTTTTGCACCAACAAACTTTGGATCCTTTTCATTTCCAATCATTCCTGAAATCAAGAGCTGACCCGGCTGGACAACCTGATCAGGTTCAACGGCAGCTTGACCGTTTTCTACAAATATATCGTAAATGACGGCCTTTTTTGATGCGATTAAATTTCTTGGCCCTGGCTGCTTATCCTCTTTTGGCAATTCTTTCTGAACCACATCCACTCTATAAGTTGTCCCATCCTTTGACACACCAAGCCATGTAACCTTGGTTAATTTCCCTGAGAGGTATGATTCAATATCTTCTGTTGAAGGCAGGAAAAATTCAAAGGCACCGACATGCAGATCATTTTTTTTCAAAAGCTTTCTAATTTCTGATTCAAGCTTAGGGTCAGCCCCAGTTACATCGATGCGCCAGACGATATTCGACAGGACAAATAATATCGCGAGAAACAGAACCATACCGATGATAATGCCTGTCCTTGACAACAGGCGTTTCAATAAGAACGGAAAGCCCTTCCGGTCAACAAAATGAATGCGGCAGTCGGTTGATTTTAAGACTGGTTTAACTTTCCTTATGTCGCTTAAAAGAAGTGAACAGGAAACCGACTTATCATCAATCCGCTTTATATCCCATATGGTAATGCCATTTTTTACACAAAGATTAATAAATTGCTCTGGCAATCTGCCTTTAATCGTCACATTAACATGTCCAAAAAATGCTTCGTTCCAATTCTTTTTCATGACCGCTCCTCCGTTCCCCGTATCATTTTGCTTTTACTTCATTACTCATCTATGAAAAATACTTGTTTTATTAATCCTTCAAGTAAAATCTCTTCCGGTAGGATATTTTTCAATACGAAATTGTCGCCTTTTATTTGCAGGTGGCCATGCTTTAACGACAAACGCAGCTCATTATTGGAGAAGGCTAGGACACCTTTATGATTTTCAATATATATATGTAATTGACCAATGATTGTTATCCTAGGTAAATCCATGACCACGTCCGCAGGCATGTCGGTATGATTTACAAACCATTTTTTAAAGCTGTTTGGCCATTTTTGCACATCATTCACCCGCCTCTATATTCATTTTTATGTACCAACCTGTTCCCCTATCACTTAAAGATAAAGAAAACGAAAAAAGCAAGCACCTTGGCCAAAGTGCTTGCTTTTTTCTTTATTATGCTTTTCTTCGGTTTTTATCAACTGCATAATGCGGATTCTTCGCCCTCGGTTTGGACAGACATTCAGCTAGAATGAAAGCCTCCGCAATTTTTTGTTTGGAAAAGACCTCATGACCCGCTTGATGGACTTGCTTCTTTGCACCTAAAAAAGATGCTGTTTCTTCCGCCTGTTGACTTGTTTTAAAGAGCGGGGCTTTTCCGTCACCGCTTCGTTCAATCATTGACCGATCGATTGTTTTGTTATCATCCTTAGCCGGTACCTGAGATATAACATGCTTTATTTTTGGCTTTTCTCGCTTGTCACTTTGCCTTTTTTCCGTTTGTTTTGCAAATTGGATGATCGAAACAATTGCGATTATGATAATGATCACTACAATGCCCATGTGTCACCCGCTTTATTTGTCCTTTTTATTTTGTCCTTCATTCATATCTCCGACTGAATGACGCATTTCGGTATCAGCTTTGATATTATTATAATTCATATAATCCATAACACCCATATTGCCCTCTTTAAGCGCAGCCGCCATAGCCTGGGGTACCTCGGCTTCCGCTTCAACTACCTTCGCACGCATTTCTTCGACACGGGCGGTCATTTCTTGCTCCTGTGCGACCGCCATGGCGCGTCTTTCTTCGGCTTTTGCCTGAGCAATGTTCTTATCCGCCTCAGCCTGTTCTGTTTGCAGATGCGCGCCAATATTTTTGCCAATATCTACATCGGCAATATCAATGGATAAAATTTCAAATGCAGTTCCGGCGTCAAGACCTTTGGTTAAAACTGTTTGAGAAATCATATCAGGATTCTCAAGCACTTTCTTATGGCTGTCAGATGAACCGATCGTACTGACGACACCTTCGCCGACCCTGGCGATAATCGTATCTTCTCCGGCACCGCCTACGAGCCTGTCGATGTTAGCTCTCACTGTGATTCTTGCCTTAGCCTTCACCTCAATGCCGTCCATTGCGACACCGGCTATGAAAGGCGATTCAATCACCTTAGGATTCACGCTCATTTGAACAGCCTCTAGAACATTACGGCCGGCTAAATCAATCGCCGCACATCTTTCAAAGGTCAATTCAATATTGGCACGGTGGGCAGCGATCAAAGCATTAACAACCCTGTCAACGTTACCCCCAGCCAGATAGTGACTTTCCAGCTGATTGGTATTGATGCTAAGCCCGGCTTTTACTGCTTTAATAAGTGGATTAATGACGCGGCGCGGGATAACCCGGCGCAATCTCATTCCTACCAGTGTAAAGATTCCGATTTTTACCCCTGAAGATAATGCAGAAATCCAAAGCATGATTGGCACAAAAGTAAAGAAAATTGCTAATACAACAATAACAGCAGCTGCGATAAGTAAAATAGTTAATGTTCCCTGATCCAACACATAACCCCCTCTATTACTTTAACTTACCTGTACCTAATATTACGGAACATCTTGCAAAAGGTTTCGTCTTAAACAATAAAAAATCAAGCCCCGTTAAAGATTAAACAAGGCTTGATTCATACTACGATAGTTTATTTTGTACGATGCGGCTGACTTGGCCGCCATCTGCTCGACCCTTGATTTTTGGAATAACGGCATTCATCACTTTGCCCATATCAGCCTTAGATGATGCCCCTACTTTAGTAATCGTTTCATCTATTATTGCCTGAAGCTCTTCTTCCGATAGTTGTTCAGGCATATATAAATCGACCACAGTAATTTCCTTCTTGACACCATCAACTAAATCCTGGCGTCCTGCATTCTCAAACTCCTGGAGGGAGTCTTTCCTCTGTTTGAGTTCGCGGGATAAGACGGTTAGTCCTTCGTCTTCTGATAGTTCCTTACCGAGCTTGATCGATTCATTTTGCAGCGATGCCTTAATCATCCGGATGACTGACAGCTTTACTTTGTCTTTGTCCTTCATCGCTTGCTTCATATCTTGATTCAGACGATCAATTAAGCTCATCAGAACACCTCTTCCTTAAAACTTGCGTTTCTTTCGTGCTGCCTCAGATTTTTTCTTACGGCGAACACTTGGCTTTTCATAATGCTTGCGCTTCTTAACTTCAGCTAAAGTGCCAGACTTTGACACTGAACGTTTGAAGCGTCGTAGTGCGTCTTCAATTGATTCATTTTTGCGTACTTTAGTTTCAACCATCTTGTGTTTCCCTCCCTCCAAAACGCTACAGCTTAAGAGAGACATAAAAAATATGTCTTTTGCAATTATATACGAATAGCCGCAAATGGTCAACTTACAGAATGACCCTTAATTAAGAAATCAAACGAAAGAATTATTGGCCAAAAGCTCCCCTAGCTGCTTTTTTTTCTATTTTTTCCGGATCCTCAATTTGTTCGGTTAATTTTCCTTTTAATTGCTCTGGAATTGGCAGAGCGCGATTGTTTTTTGGTTCAAAGACGACGGTGACGGATTTCCCCTTGGCTATGACGTCCCCTGACTGTTCATCGAATATATCATGATTTAAAACAAAGCTTTTGTTCCCTATTTTTGATACATATGTTTCGACATTGAGATTTTGGTCAAAAAAGGCTTGTTTAATATAATCACAAGATGTTGACACAACAACAAAGCTTAAATCACCGGGTTTTTTGCCGATATGAAAACCTAACTCTTTCATAAAGTCAACTCGCGCTTGTTCAAAATAAATATAATAACTTACATTATTGACGTGTCCAAGTGCATCGGTTTCTCCAAAACGGACTGTGATTTTTGTTTGGTATGTCATGGACCGCCGCCTACATTATTGCAGTCTGGGGCTCGTTGGCATCCATGACCCGCACAAATTGGCCTTCATTATATGGGTAACCGGCTTTAGTAATTTTTACTTTCACCAGCTTGCCTTCCATTTCTGGTCCTACAGGGACTTTAACTTTAAGGTAGTTATCGGTGTAGCCAACATAGTTGCCTGTTGAAGCATCTTTCTTAAAAGGCTCTTCCGGAATGACTTCCAGCACTGCATTTTCGTATTTTGAAGCGTACTCTTTTGCCAGTTGATTAGAAAGTGATATCAATCGTTTGACCCTGTCATGCTTGATATCATCTGGAACCTGATTAACCATTCTCGCAGCTGGCGTTCCCGTTCTTTGTGAATAAGGGAAAACGTGCAGTTCTGAAAACCTTAAACCCCTAATAAACTCAAACGTTTCATTAAACTCTTCTTCCGTTTCACCGGGGAATCCAACAATGACATCTGATGTCAAGGCAAAGTCGGGCAAGGCTTTTCTAAGCTTCTCGATTTTCTCAGCAAAGAATTCTGTTGTATACTTTCTCCTCATCCGCTTAAGGACACTGTTTGAACCCGACTGTACAGGAACGTGGAGGTGTCTGGCAATCACTTTAGATTGGTCGATGACATCAATAACTTCGTCAGTAACCTGACTTGCTTCAATCGATGAAATTCTTAGCCGTTTTAGCCCTTTAACCTTTGCTTCAAGGTCGCGAAGCAGCTGGGCGAAGTTATAATCCTTCATGTCTTCACCATAGCCGGCCGTATGGATGCCTGTTAAGACAATTTCTTTATAACCTGCGTCAACGAGCTTCTGCGCCTGTTCAAGAACAGATTGAGGTTCTCTTGATCTGAGAAGCCCTCTCGCCCATGGAATAATGCAAAAGGTGCAAAAATTATTGCAGCCTTCCTGAATTTTAAGGGATGCCCTTGTCCTGTCCGTGAATGAAGGTACTTCAAGCTCTTCATAGACCCTGGCTTTCATGATGTTATTGACACCATTGATCGGCTCACGTTCTTTTTTATATTGCTCGATATAACCGAGCATTTTTTCCCGGTCTTGGGTTCCGACAACAATGTCCACGCCCGGTATCGCCATTATCTCAGCCGGTGATGTTTGGGCATAACACCCGGTTACACATATGACAGCATTAGGATTCGTACGAATTGCCCGGCGAATCACCTGACGGCTTTTTTTATCGCCAGTATTCGTTACAGTGCATGTATTAATAACATAAACATCAGCATTTGTCTCAAATTCTTTCCTCTTGTAGCCATTCTTTTCGAAAAGCTGCCAAATGGCTTCAGTCTCATAGTGGTTCACTTTACAGCCTAAAGTATGGAAAGCAACAGATGGCATAATTATTTCACCTCATTAATTAATTCAAAGTGGTAGGAAGCGGCAGATAAAACGAATAGCGAAGCCGTTTCAGTTCGCAAAATCCGGTTTCCCAGTCCGCACGGAATAAAATCGGCCCGCTTGAATTCATCCATCTCATTTGGAGAAAGCCCTCCCTCAGGTCCGATGACAACGAGACATTCCTCGCCGGAATCCATGCTATGAAAGACTTCAGGTAAGCCGCCCTGTTTACCCGCCTTTGCAGTCTCCTCATAAGCAACAATTTTATGCTGATATTCAGCACTCATTTTTATTAATGTCTTTATTGAAACCGGTTCGTTGACCATAGGAATCATAGCACGGTGGGATTGCTCAGCAGCTTCCTTGGCAATTTTCCTCAAGCGGTCGAGCTTCTTACCTATTTTGCCTGGCTGCCACTTCACGATAGACCGTTCAGCTTCATAGGGATAAAAGGCTTTGGCTCCACACTCTGTCCCTTTTTGGACAATGTATTCCAATTTATCACCCTTTGGCATCCCTTGAACGATAGTGATGCGAACGGGAAGCTCTTGTGTTTGCGGGCACTCATGGATGATTGCTGCCTCAACCTTTTCGGCGGTTATTTCTGTGATACGGCACAAAAAGGCCTGTTCCATACCGTTGGCACAAATTAGTTCATCACCTGGCCCCATCCGCATGACCTTGTGTATATGTCTGACATCGTCCCCGGTAATGACCACATTGTGTGACAGGATATGTTCCGGAGCGACAAAATATCGTTGCATGGCTCAATTCCTTTGTGCAACAAAAGCGATCCAATCGTCTTCTTCTAAAGTTTTTACAATCGAAAGACCGCTTTGTTCCAGTTTTGTTCGAACATCATCCTTTTTATTATAAATGATACCCGAGGTTATAAAAAAGCCTCCTGATTTTAACAAATTTACCGCATCATCGGATAAACGAATAACGATATCAGCAAGTAAATTGGCGACAATGATATCATAGGACTCGTTAAAGTTATCCACAAGATTATTTTGTTTTACAGTAACACGGTCATGGACCTTATTCAATTTCACATTCAATCTTGCGGATTGGACAGCCACATCATCAAGATCAACAGCCATAACGGACCGAGCCCCAAGCTTTGCGGAAGCGATGCTTAGGACCCCTGTTCCGGTCCCGACATCAAGGATCTCAGCCTTCTCCGGCATTACCGCCTCAAGCGCCTTAATGCAAAGCACAGTGGTTGGATGTGTTCCTGTCCCAAAAGCCATCCCTGGGTCAAGCTCAATAACCAATTCTTTATCACTTGCAGGCTGGTATTCCTCCCACGTTGGAGTAATCGTAATATGGTCGGTTAATTTGACTGGTTTGTAGTACTTTTTCCAGGCGGTCGCCCATTCTTCCTCATTTACTTCACTGATCGTTATCGTATTATGGCCAAGATCAATGTCATGAAGAAGGAGATTATTAATGCCTTGTTTGATCTCTTCAACCGTTTCTCCCAAAAAGCTGTTCACAGGCAGATAAGCCTTTATATAAACGCCTTCAACAGGGTAATCGGCGGGGTCAAGTTCATACACTTCACCTAAGTCAGTCGGCCAATCCTTTTGCAGGTCTTCAGGGTCTTCAATGACCACACCGCTTGAACCTGATTCGTGCAAAACATTCGTTATCGGATCAACGGCCTCTTGAGTCGTATGAATGCATAATTCCGACCATTTCATCAAGTCCAACTCCATTTCTTTTAATCCGCTTTAAAAGCTCGCTTAACTTTTGAAAAAAAATTGTCATTCTGTTCACCATTGACCGCATCACCGCTGATTTCAGCAAGGTCTTTGAACAATTGTTTTTCCTGTTCTGATAGTCGCTTAGGTGTGACAACCCTGACAGTGACGTGCTGGTCGCCTTGTCCGTACCCTCGAACATTTTTAATGCCTTTGCCCTTCAATCTGAATTTCGTTCCAGTTTGTGTTCCAGCCGGAATCTTCAGCTTCACTTTTCCATAAAGGGTCATGACTTCAATCTCATCCCCTAAAGCAACCTGTGCAAAATTAAGCGGGATCTCACAATAGACATCATCGCCCATTCTTTCAAAGAACTTGTGCGTCCGTACATTGAATACGACATAAAGATCTCCTGCCGGACCACCGTTTGCACCAGGTTCACCTTGACCGGAAATACGAATTTGCTGCCCGTCATCTACACCAGCAGGGATTTTTACATGAATCTTCTTATTTGTCTTTATTGTTCCGGATCCGCCACACGTGCTGCATGGGTCCTTAACAGTGGTTCCTTTTCCTTCGCAATAACGGCACACACGACGATTGACAACACGGCCAAAAGGTGTATTCTGCTCTTCATTCAGCTGACCGGAACCATGGCAATGTGGACATGTTTCGGGCTTGGAGCCAGGTTTTGCGCCGCTGCCATGACATGTTCCGCATGTTTCCTCTTTCGGAATATCAATATCGGTTTCCTTGCCAAACGCAGCTTCTTCAAAGCTAAGGCTCATGGTATATTGCAGGTCCGCTCCTTGCCGAGGAGCATTAGGATCCCTTCTTCTTGACCCGCCGCCTCCAAAAAACATATCAAATATATCGCCAAAGCCACCGAAGTCCCCGCCGCCAAAACCTTGCCCGCCGCCGAATCCTTGGTTAGGATCGGTATGGCCGAATTGATCATAATGGGCTTTCTTCTGCGGATCGCTTAGTGTTTCATAAGCATCTTTGGCTTCTTTAAATTTATCTGGCGCATCGGCATCCTTGTTAACATCAGGATGATATTTCCGAGCTAGTTTTCTATATGCTTTCTTAATCTCTTCCTTTGACGCATCACGGTTAACGCCGAGTACATCATAAAAATCTTTTTTACTCATGAAATCACTCCCGAAAAGTCTTCACATAGATAAAATAATAACACCTTTGTTTGCAAAGAAAAAGCCAAAGCCAAGACAAATGTCTGACTTTGACTCTTTTCAACATTTGATTATTTCTTTTCGTCGTCCTTAACTTCTTCGTATTCAGCGTCAACAACATCGTCTTGCCCTTTATTCTCGGCTTGTTCACCCTGAGCTTGCGCTTCTTGTGCGGCTTGCTCATAAAGTTTTACTGACAGCTGCTGGACAACCTCTTGAAGCGCATCTTTTTCTGAACGGATCGCTTCGATATCCGACCCTTCAAGAGCTTTTTGCAAGCTCTCTTTGGCTTCTGTTGCTTTAGCCTTTTCGGCTTCATCCACTTTATCGCCGAGGTCATTTAACGTTTTATCTGTAGTGAAGACCAGCTGGTCCGCTTCATTTCTTAGGTCTACTTCTTCGCGCCGTTTTTTGTCCGCTTCAGCGTTTTCTTCCGCGTCTTTCACCATTTTTTCAATTTCGTCCTCACTTAATCCTGATGAAGATTTAATTGTAATGGATTGTTCTTTGTTTGTGCCTTTATCCTTAGCTTTTACATTAACGATCCCATTGGCATCAATTTCAAATGTCACTTCGATTTGAGGGATTCCTCTCGGTGCCGGCGGAATATCAGTCAGCTGGAAACGACCCAGTGTCTTGTTGTCAGCAGCCATTTCACGTTCACCTTGTAAGACATGGATATCAACAGATGTTTGGTTATCGGCGGCTGTTGAGAAAATTTGTGATTTGCTTGTTGGAATTGTTGTGTTTCTTTCAATCAGTTTTGTAAAGACTGCGCCCATCGTCTCAATTCCAAGTGAAAGTGGTGTGACATCCAAAAGAACAACGTCTTTTACATCACCTGCAAGAACACCGGCCTGAATGGCTGCACCAAGTGCAACAACTTCATCAGGGTTAACGCCTTTATGAGGGTCTTTGCCGGTCAGCTTCTTGATCGCATCCTGTACCGCTGGAATACGTGTTGATCCACCGACAAGAATAACCTTATCAATTTCACTTGATGACATACCGGCATCGGATAAAGCCTGACGGGTTGGGCCCATCGTTCTTTCCACTAAGTCTGAAGAAAGCTCCTCAAATTTCGCGCGGCTCAATGTTAGTTCAAGATGTTTTGGTCCTGAAGCATCAGCGGTGATAAACGGTAGAGAGATTTGGGTTTGGGTCACGCCGGACAAATCCTTTTTCGCTTTTTCCGCTGCATCCTTAAGCCTTTGCAATGCCATTTTATCGTTAGAAAGGTCAATGCCATTTTCCTTCTTAAATTCTTGAGTTAAATAATCAATAATCACCTGGTCGAAGTCATCACCGCCAAGGCGGTTATCTCCAGCCGTTGACCTTACTTCAAAAATCCCATCACCTAATTCAAGAATAGAGACATCGAACGTACCGCCACCTAGGTCATAGACAAGGATCGTTTGGTCTTCGCCTTTTTCAAGACCATAAGCCAGTGAGGCTGCTGTCGGTTCATTGATAATGCGAAGGACATCAAGACCGGCTACTTTACCAGCATCTTTGGTTGCTTGACGCTCAGCATCGTTGAAGTATGCCGGAACGGTAATAACCGCCTGTTCAACCGTTTCCCCAAGATAGGACTCAGCATCAGATTTTAACTTTTGAAGGATAATAGCGGAAACTTCTTGTGGAGTGTATTCTTTGCCTTCAACTTCCACCTTATAATCTGTCCCCATATGTCTTTTGATTGACATGATAGTGTTTGGGTTTGTTACAGCTTGACGCTTTGCCACTTCACCGACTTGACGCTCTCCATTTTTGAAAGAAACGACTGAAGGTGTTGTTCTGTTCCCTTCAGGATTTGGGATAACTGTTGCTTCGCCGCCTTCCATAACAGCAACACAAGAATTTGTTGTGCCTAAGTCAATACCAATAATTTTGCTCATTTCAATAACCCTCCTATGTAAAATAAGGCGGAAAGCCGCCTAAAAAAGCTTTTTAAGAACTTACTTTGACCATGGCTGGCCTAATGACTCGGTCATTAAGAGTGTAACCGGATTGAAGGACTTCAACCACTGTATTTGATTCAAACTCATCACTTTCCACTTTCATAACCGCTTGATGGCTATTAGGATCAAATGGTTTTCCAAGAGCATCAATTTCTTTGACACCTTCTTTTTGCAAAGCATCCTTTAATTGACGAAAAACCATGTCTAATCCTGCCTTTAATCCATTGGTTTCATCCGATTCCGTCTGGATATCGAGTCCCCGCTGAAAATTATCGACGACTGGCAGAAGATCTTCCACTAAATTTTGTGCACCGTATTTCCTATTTTTTATCTTTTCCTCATTCGAACGGCGTTTGAAGTTTTCATAATCTGCTTGCACTCTTAGAAGGCGGTTTTGCAGCGTTTCCTGCTCTTCCCGAAGCTTTTGTATTTCTTCATCACTTTTTTCCGCTTCGATCGTTTCCGCTTTTTCTTCGTTTAAAATTTCTATGTCCTGTTCATCGATCGTAACCTGTTCAGTTTGCTCTTTTGTAACAGTTTCCTGGTCTGCATAATCTTGCTTAGAACGATCTGTCATATACTCACCTCCTAAAAATGTTTCCCCTAATCTCTTTCGTTTAATATTGCCGATAAACTATTTGAAAAAATATCCATCAATGTCACCACCCGGGGATAGGCCATCCTTGTCGGACCGATCACTGCAACGGTACCACAATGTTCACCGCTGACTGAATATGTCGTGGTAATGACACTGCAATCCTTGATCGCAACAAGATCATTTTCTTTGCCAATTTTGATATGCAGACCGGCAGATGGGGTCCGAAGCAGATCGTGAATGATTTCCTTTTTTTCAAATATGTTTAAGAGCGGCAACACTTTATCTATATCCTGGAATTCAGGCTGGGATAAAATGTTGTTTTTGCCTCCATAAAAAATTTTATCAGGCGAGTCAACATTTAATGTTTTCTCCAAAATGGTCATAACTTGATTATAGCTGCTGATGTTTTTTCTCAAAACATTTTTGACTTCCTGCTCAATCTTTTGATTAAGCTGATATAGCGGCACCATTTTAAGCTTTTCATTAAGGATGTTGACGAGTTTTTCAATATCCTGCTCATTAATCCCTGGAGGCAGTGATATCATCCGATTTTCGACATGCCCCGTATCCGTCACTACAATCATTACGGCCCGGTCATCATTTAAATGAATGATCTGGATATGTTTGAGCTTCGTATCCAAAAGCTCGGGACCCATGACAATTGTTGTGTAACTCGTAAAATTAGATAGCATTTCCGCTGTCACTTGGATCAGTTTTTCTAAACCCAAGTATTTCTCAGTAAATGCCGTTTTGATTTTATTCATTTCAGGAGCAGATATCATAACAGGTGACAACAAATGATCAACATAAAAACGGTATCCTTTTTCTGATGGGATTCTGCCTGATGATGAATGGGTCTTTTCCAAAAAGCCCATATCTTCTAAATCAGCTAGTTCGTTACGAATCGTGGCGGAACTGTAATGGACATCATCACGTTTTGAAATGGCACGGGAGCCAACGGGTTCAGCAGAGCGAATATAATCATCGACAAGAACTTGCAACAAAAATAACTGCCGTTCTGTTAACATCCCTCATCACCTCTGTTAGCACTCGAGACCAGTGAGTGCTAATTCTAAAATAAAATTTATCAATGATCGTGATATTTGTCAATCATTTCGTTATTTAATAAATGATTCAAAGACGGTATTTCCCAAGAAAACGCCCTGCTTCGTTAAAGCAACCCTTTTTTCATCTTCAGTCAAAAGGCCCCGCTCTTTTAAATCCGCTAATTCCCTGCTGTAGATATCATCAATAGTTTGATGATATTTAGTGTAAAAAGCCCGTTTACTGACGCCGGATAATTTTCTTAAACCTAAAAACATCTCTTCTTCAATTTTCTCTGTCCGAGTTACCTCATGTGTCGCCGTTCTGGCGTGCCCTTTTTTATTAACCTCGCGAATGTAACTTTTGATAGGACCGGCATTGACAACCCGCTTGTCATTAATATAACCATGGGCACCTGCGCCAAAACCAAAGTATTCATCGTTGTTCCAATAATGAAGGTTATGTCTGCTTTCATGTCCTTTTTTAGCAAAATTGCTGATTTCATAATGGATCAGTCCATTTGCCGCAAGTTCGTTAATAATCAATTCATACATCTGCGCTTCGATGTCTTGACCCGGCAAAACAAGCTTGCCTTTTTTCATGCGGTTATAAAAAATCGTTTTGGGTTCGATTTGAAGAGAATAAATCGAAATATGCTCAGGGTCAAGCCGAAGGGCTTCATTTATAGAAGCCCTTAGCATATCCTCGGTTTGGTTTGGCAGCCCAAACATGAGATCAATGGAAATATTGTCAAAGCCATAATGTCGCGCTTCCTGCATAACATGAATGACATCCCTATTAGTATGCGGCCGGCCAATCTCCGTCAACAAATCATTCTGAAAGGTTTGCACACCTAGGCTTAGACGAGTGACACCATAATTCTTCATCAGCCTCAATTTGGCGTTATCGAGATTCTCAGGGTTCGCTTCCACCGTATATTCCGTTATGCCATTATGATACAAATGGTCTTTTATCATCACCATAAGCTTTTCAAATTGCTCGGTATTAAGGGCGGTCGGTGTTCCCCCTCCGATAAAAATCGTCTCAATCTCGCAACTTCTGGGTTGATTAGTGATTTCCTTTTCAAGAGCGTTAAGATAGTCATCGACCGGCTGCTTTTGGATAAACACCTTATTAAAATCGCAATAATAACAGATATGCTCACAAAATGGTATGTGGACGTATGCCCCTTTAATCATGTTGCATCACAGCCTTTATTTATCTTGATCCATACGAAGAACAGCCATGAACGCTTCTTGGGGCACATCCACTTTGCCGACTGTTTTCATACGTTTTTTACCTTCTTTTTGCTTTTCAAGCAGTTTTCTTTTCCGGGAAATATCCCCGCCGTAACATTTGGCAAGAACGTTCTTCCTTAAAGCCTTAATCGTGGATCGCGCGATAACTTTTTGACCCAAGGTCGCTTGCACTGGTACCTCAAATTGTTGTCTTGGTATCAGTTCTTTCAGTTTCTCTACGATAGCCTTACCTCTTTCATAGGCAAAATCCTTATGGACGATCACGGATAAGGCATCAACTTTCTCACTATTAAGCAGAATATCCATTTTCACAAGATGTGATGGCTTGTAGCCTAAGAACTCATAATCGAGAGAGGCATAACCTTTCGTGTTGGATTTTAATTGATCAAAGAAATCATACACAATTTCCGACAGTGGCAAGTGATAAATCACATTAACACGGTTTTCGCTGAGATAGACCATATCGATAAATTCACCGCGTTTGCCCTGACAAAGCTCCATGACTTGTCCGACATAATCATTTGGTGTCATAATCGTTGCCTTAACGAACGGTTCTTCAATGGTTTCAATATCCTTCTTTTCAGGCATTTTCGAAGGATTGTCAACACGTTCCTTTACTCCGCCGATACGTGTCACGTCATATATAACACTTGGCGCCGTCGTGATTAAATCAATATTAAATTCCCTCTCGATTCGCTCTTGAATAATTTCCATATGCAATAAACCCAGGAAGCCGCAGCGGAAGCCAAATCCCAAAGCATCCGAAGTCTCAGGTTCATACTGAAGGGCAGAATCGTTAAGCTCAAGTCTCTCAAGAGCTTCTCGCAGGTCATTGTATTGTGCTGAATCAATTGGATACAGACCGCAATAGACCATCGGGTTCATCCGACGATAACCTGGCAGCGGGTCGTTTGCGGAATTAACAGCGCTGGTGATCGTGTCACCCACACGTGTATCGCTGACATTCTTAATCGAGGCGGTCAGGAAACCAACATCGCCAACAGTGAGTTCATCTTTGGCAATTGGTTTTGGAGTGAATACGCCGAGTTCAACAACTTCAAAGGTTTTATCAGTCGCCATCATTCGGATTTTATCACCCACTTTTACCGACCCTTCAACAACACGTATATACGTAATAACCCCGCGATAGGAGTCATAGACCGAATCAAAAATCAGTGCTTTTAATGGGGCATCAGGGTCACCCGATGGGGCCGGGATTTTTTCCACAATTTGTTCTAAGATCTCTTCAATGCCGATCCCTGCTTTAGCAGAAGCCAGGACAGCATCGGAGGCATCTAGTCCGATAACATCCTCAACCTCCTGCTTGACGCGTTCGGGTTCAGCACTCGGAAGATCAATTTTATTTATAACCGGAATGATTTCAAGATCATTTTCCAAAGCAAGGTAAACATTGGCAAGCGTCTGCGCCTCGATGCCTTGAGCAGCATCTACAATAAGCAACGCCCCCTCACAGGCAGCCAAACTTCGGGAGACTTCATATGTGAAATCGACATGCCCGGGTGTATCAATCAGATGAAAAATATATTCTTCGCCATCATTTGCTTTATAAACTAATTGGACCGCATTTAATTTAATTGTGATGCCGCGCTCACGTTCAAGGTCCATGGCATCAAGCATTTGTGCTTTCATTTCTCTATGAGTAAGCGCACTCGTCGCTTCCAAAATCCTGTCAGCCAATGTAGACTTTCCGTGGTCTATGTGAGCTATAATTGAAAAATTACGAATCCTAGATTGCCGACTCTTTTTGTTGTCTGACATTATAATCACTCCTACTTATCAAAAAAAAACATACTAGATCGATTATAGCATAAAGGGAAAGGGTCTGACCCCTCTCGGGTCAGACCCCTTTATAAAATCGCCTGAACAATGTTGTCCACAACAGTGGAGGTGATCGTTACGCCGGTTTTGATGACATTAGTCATTACTCCGGTCATGGCTTGTCCAATGCTTGTGACCGGCTGGACCGACCTGCTGTTCTCAAGCCGTTCCGCCCGCTCTGACAGCGTTGGTCCTTCATATTGCGCGGCAGAAGCATTTACCGTTTTTACTGATGTGTTCGAACCGGAAGATTGGATCTGTTCCTTTTGTTCTGATTGTCCCTGGAATGTCGTGGTGCCATCCTTTGCCGTTATCATCCCGTAGATCACGCATAATGATAGTAACACCAGCAAAAACATTGTTTTAAAAAGAAACTTTTTCAAGGTCAATCAGTCCTTTTAAAAAATTTTTAATGACTTGTCCAGTTATCCCAATCAGTTTTATTCATAAATATGATCAAAAGCAAAATGTATGACAGTTAATGTGTATAATGCCCCATATTTTTTTGCCCGACTTCACCATGTAAAGCTGTATTCAGCCCTCCCGCAATAACATTTGCCATATCCTCAACAAAAATATCAACTTCTTTCGGTGTCACCATCATGTTATTGCCAGTTGGTCCTAAAACTTCTTTAATCAGCTGATGCTTTTCTTCATCGGATAATGTACCGACCATGCCTAAGAATGACGCGCGATTCTCTTTACTTGGCATATCTTCGTCAGAGTACTTTTTCTTTTCACCAAATGTCATCCACGCTGGGGTTAAAGCCTTTGATGGCTTATTCTGCTCTTTCATCTCTCTGCCGAAATGCTTAAGCACCATATCAAGCGCATCGCTTGTTATTGTTACTGCATCCACGACAGTCGGAATCCCGATCGCAATGACCGGAATCCCCAAGGTATCCATGCTTAATTCCTTACGGTTATTCCCTACACCTGACCCAGGATGAATCCCTGTATCGGCAATTTGAATCGTCGTATTGACCCGCTCGATGGATCGGGAAGCAAGCGAATCAATGGCTATGACAAAATCGGGCTTGGTTTTTTCTATGACACCGAAGATAATATCGCTCGTCTCAATACCTGTCAGTCCCATGACACCTGGAGCTATGGCACTTACCGGCCGAAACCCTTCTTGTACATTCTGCGGCTGCAGATCAAATAGATGTTTGGTAATCAGAACATTTTCCACAGCATTGGGTCCCAATGCATCGGGAGTGACATTCCAGTTCCCCAATCCAACAATAAGACAGCTGGCGTCCTTAGAGATATTAATTTCTTTTAAAAAAGCGGCAAAGGTTTCAGCGAAAACCCGCTCAACGGTCTCTTGTAATTTAGTATCCTGGTTGCGTATGCCTTGAGCCTCAAACGTTAAATATTTTCCGGCTTTCTTCCCTAGCTTTTCCGCCGCTTTATCATTAATCATCATTTTTGTTAATTTGATGCCGTCCACATTTTCCTCTTTCATATCAATACCGGGAATGGGGGATTGCTTTTGTTGCTTTTGTTCCTCAACAACCATTTCCCGGGCTTCTATAGCAAGGTCAGTTCTAATTTTAAAAGCGTTGATATCCAAATTCTCGCCCACAGAGAGGCCCCCTTCCATTACAATTCCTTATTTAACATTCTGACCTTTTTTAAGTTTTTTCATTCATATTGCAAAAGACCGTTTGCTTTGGTACAATACACTTTGTCAATGAACTGCCTCAAGGAGGTGAAAGTATGCCTAATATTAAATCTGCAATCAAACGCGTTAAAAAGAATGATTCAAATCGTCAGCACAACGTGATGTTCAAATCAGCGATGCGCACATCTATTAAAAATTTCAATGCCAAAGTAGCTGAAAACGACGCAGAAGGTGCAAAGGAAGCATTTTTAGCCGCTACCAAAAAAATTGACAAAGCAGCTAGCAGAGGCTTGATTCATAAAAATAAAGCCGCACGTGAAAAATCACATCTCAGCAAAAAACTTAACGCTCTGATAGCGTAAATGTTTAAACAAAAAAGAGGTATCCATTGTATCATGGACAACCTCTTTTTTATTTCTCCGCTATTGTGTTGTTATTTAGCCAACTTGTGTATCAGCATTTCAAGGGCAAGCTTTTTTTCAACTGCACCGGTTTTCATTTTATAATCCGTTTCAGCACAAATGGCCAAAGCCCTTTTTAAAGTTTCGAGATGATAAAGTTTTGTTTGCCCAGCGGCTAATTTAACGGCGTATGGGTGGATCCCCAATTTGGCTGCCATATTTTTTTGGGTATAGCCTTCCTGTTGGTACAGTCCGACTTGATAAACGATACGAAGCTGCCTTGTGATAATGGCTAAGAGTTTGATCGGTTCTTCTTTTTGTTTAATTAAATCAGCCAGGAGCTTATAGGCATCCACCGGTTGTTTTTTCATGACCATATCGACGAGGTTAAAAATATTATTTTCCAAAGAACGCGCACCTAATTCGATAACAACGCTTTTATCTATAGGGCGTTCGTCACCGCAATAAAGTGCGAATTTCTCCACTTCACTGACAAGCTGCATGAGGTTAGGTCCAACCATAGCCAGCAGCTGATCATGCCCATCCCTTGTATAAAGAGCATTATACTTCTTGGCTGCTGTTTCAAGGATATTGAACAATAAATCGTTTGTTAACTGGGATAATTCAAAAGTTATCCCTTGCTTTCTTGCCAGTTTAACTATTTTTTTTCGCTGATCAAGCTTGTCGTACATTGCGAGGATAATAAAAATGCTGTCTGGCGACGGTTCATTGATGTATTGTTCCAGACGTTTCAGATCGTGATCTACCTTTGACTTTACTTTTGAAGCTGATAAAAAGTGCGGGTTTTCAATAATAACAACCCGCTTTTCCCCAATAAAAGGCAGTGTTTCAGCATCCTCTACAGCTGCTTCAACAGGTGATTCTGTCATGTCATAGACGGATAGGTTAAAATCCTTTTCATCCTTATTTAAGGCTTCATTCACAATTGACTCTTTCATAAATTGTATAAGATAGCTTTGTTTTCCAAATAATAAATAAACTGGTGCCAATGGTTTTTTTACAGTCAAATCCTTTTGGGTAAGCGCCATACTGATCCCTCTCTTTTCAATATTTACTTTAACCCAAATAAAGTGCCCGGGCAAGAAAAAAAGAAGGATCAGCGCACGTTGACTGACCCTTCTGTTTATATAAACGCCGCAAAGAAAAAGCCTAGGACAATAACTTTGCTGACGATGCTCTGGTTGTATTTGTTATGGTATCCTATGCTCATTCAAAGTATGGGTGACAACACTTAGCAATAGATAAAAAATTCTGGAAAGATGGATTTTTCCTGTATTTTAACTTATACTAGATGTGATATAGGAGGGGTGCGCCATGAACGATTTCGAAAAAGATGTCCAAAGCAAGGGCAATGATTTTGTTGATGCATTAAAAGGCTTTAACTATTCATTTGGATTTTTCGCGATTATATTCATCATTGGCATCGTGATCCAACAGATTATGTCGTGACCCTAAAAAGGACCGCACTGGACGCGGTCCTTTAATTAGCGCTTTTAACTGTTTTCACATCAATAAGGCCTTTTTTATTGAATGAAAATTGAACCGCCCCATTCTTATCGGTTCGGATAATCTTCATTTGGCGATTTTCCAGACGGTCTAACACCTCGGGACTGGGATGACCATAGCGATTCCTCTTCCCTACTGAAACAATGGCCACCTTTGGCCTAAGCTCATCCAGCCAGTCTTCAGTCGTTGATGTTTTACTGCCATGGTGGCCAACTTTTAGAATATCTACCGGTAAATGCCGATAATGTGTCAAGATATTCATCTCCCCTTCTTTTTCCAAATCACCTGTAAATAACCATGATACCCCCCCAAGGTCGGTCAGAACAACAAGGGAATCATTGTTAGAATCCTCCATTCCGTCCATTGGAGAGATGACTGAAAATTGATAATCGCCGAACTTCAGAATGTCTCCCGCCCTCACCCTTTTTATCTTTGTTCCTTTTTTAGCTGCCCTTTGAAACAGCTGTTCTTCCTTCTTTTCTACCTGAAAATAGTCGCTGATCACGATTTGCCTAATCTTAATTTTTCCAGCAAGAGATTTGAACCCGCCAATATGATCATAATCACGATGGGTTAGGATCAGCATATCAATTTGGCTAATCCCCTTTGCTTTTAATTCATGCAGAACGACATCGCGGCCGACCTCAAAAGGATGCGCCTTTCTTTCCCATTCCGGCTTCTTAAAGGGCAATATGCCCCCTGTGTCTATAAGGATGTTCCCTCGATGGAATGGCAGCTCAATGAGAATACTGTCTCCCTGACCCACATCCAAAAAGGTGACTTTGCCTGTGGAATGTAACATATTTACAACCGTACAGGTAAAATAAGTAACTATAAAAAAAGATACCAAGAACATAACCGCACGCTTTCCTTTGGCTTTTTCCCACAGGCAAAGAGATAGATATGCGCCAAGGCAAATCATCATGAGTAGACCAAACGGCGGTGAACCAAAGGTGAGTGTAGTAAAAGGGACTTTTTGAAGAGCGATAAGCAAGCGATGCGCATTTTCTAGGATGATATTCAGCATGACAGCCGGTCCGTGGGACAATGATGCTGTTATGTGCCCCGTTAAAAAAGTGACAAATGCTAATGGCAGAA
Organism: Scopulibacillus darangshiensis; assembly: GCF_004341035.1. Lineage (GTDB taxonomy): Bacteria > Bacillota > Bacilli > Bacillales > Sporolactobacillaceae > Scopulibacillus > Scopulibacillus darangshiensis. The sequence goes on along the minus strand of NZ_SLXK01000001.1, from coordinate 276,339 downwards.
CAATATATGTTATAAGTGGGATAAAAATAAGATTTACAAGAAAACTTAAAAGAGAAAGTTCGTAAAAATGATAGATCACAATCGGGAAGGAAGCCAACTGGGCAATGATAGTTATGACTACTAGCCTGGTCAACGAAGAGACATATTTCTTAGCAACAGAAGGTGCTGACAAAAGGATGGAAAAAGTGACCAAAAAGGATAATTGAAAGCCGAGCTGGTAGAGAAAGTGAGGATTAAAGATAACCATAACGCCGCATACAAAACTAATGATATCAAGCGAATTCATTTTAATCTTAAAAAGAGACCCTATTATAACAGCCTCCGCCGTCAACCCAGCACGAATAACTGAAGGTGCACCGCCAGTTAACACGATATATATCGGGATGATCACCATAAGGCCTATCATGATGTGCTCTCTAATAAACCCCAGTCTTAACGCTATGAGATAAAAGGCTCCGATAATTAATCCAACATGTAAGCCCGATACAGCCAAAAGGTGGATAATGCCGAGTGACTGATAGGCATTAATGACATCCTGATCCATGCCCATTCGCTCACCAAAAACAAGGGCATTGATCATTTCACTAACCGGAGGATGATAACGTTGGCTCACTTCATACACCATGTTTTGTCTGTATTGCTTTAAGTGATCATATAATGTTAAGGCGGTATTCCTGCATGAGTTAATTTTGTTTGCTTCGAGAATCCAGAATATGCGTTGATGAAGCAAGTAGGCTTTATAATCGAAGGCATGGAAGTTAGAAGAAGGGTCGGGAGCGCTTAGCTGGCCGGGGGTTACACAATGCTGCCCGACCTTAAGGCGCTTTGAGAGACTCAGCTTTTCTTTATTGCTTTTTAGACGATAAGTCAATAACACCGTTTCACCTTCCCTTAGTTTGTATGGGAAAGATAAACGATTACCGTCAATTTTGGGTATTTCGTTTATTTTACCCGTAAAAAGCGTTTGACTCGGATTTAACGAGGATTCGGAAGGCAGAAACAATAAGATACTAACAGAGGTTAAGAAAGTGACCGCGAGGAACGCAAAGCCAAGCAACACATGTTTATAAAACAAATAACAGCCAAGTATGATTAAGCAGCCAAGCGGTATTAAGAATCTTTCACCTAATAAAACCCATTCGGAAAGGACGGCTGCGAGGGCTAAGAAATGGCATCTGCCCAAAAGCTTCGCCATTTAAACCCCATTTGAAAAAAGCCTTTGTGCCTGCTGATAAATATCGGTTATCTCCTGTTGTTCAATACCGGCGTCTTCAAGCTTTTTCAAAACATTAGCGATAATAACCAAGTTATCCTCATTATGCTCTACTTCTTTGTCAAAAAAATTCTCAAATGGCACACGCTTCACTTCAACGTCAGCATCTCTAAAAAGCTGTATGGCATAAGGATGGTTTTTATAATCATTGGCATAATAAATCACCTTAATGCCGCTTTGGATGATGGCTTTGCAGCATTGCAGACAAGGAAAATGCGTCACATAAAGCTCTGCCCCTTGAGTTGGCACGCCAAATTTTGCGCATTGGATCACCGCATTCATTTCGGCATGGATAGTCCGGACACAATGACCGTCGATCACATAACAGCCTTCATCGATGCAATGGACCCCTCCCGATATAGACCCGTTGTATCCTCCAGCAATGATACGCTTGTCCCGAACGATTGCAGCACCTACCGCTAACCTCGTGCACGTGCTCCGGTTTGCAAGCAAATGGCTTTGTGCCATAAAATATTGATCCCATGATAATCTATTCATAGTGACACCTCTCATCGATAAAAAATGACATACCCATATTCTTTCACCATTTTTATTTGCCGTCAATATCATTAATTGACAACAGCTTTTTCTTTAATTTTTTCAAGAGATTTATCCCCTATCCCCGTAACATTCAGCAGATCCTGAACCGAACGAAATGTGCCATGTTCCTCACGATAGCTTAAGATCGCTTCGGCCTTAGCCGGTCCTACACCGGGCAATTTTTCCAAGTCCTCCTTTGTCGCTGTATTTAAATTAATTTTCTGTTCACCTGCAATGCCATTTTCATTTGAGTTTGCTGTTTGTCCTGGGACTGCAGGCTTTTCTTCACCCTTTGCAGGAACATAAACAACCATTTCATCATTTAATTTCTGAGCAAGATTAATCTGCTTTTCATCTGCTTGTGAATTAAATCCACCAGCTTTCCTAATGGCATCAACCACTCTTTCTCCGCCCATCATCTTGTAGACACCAGGCTTTTTTACTGCACCTTTAACATCTATAACTAATTGAACGGGCTGTTTTTGAGTGTTTTGTTTTTGTGACTCATTACTTTTGTTATCCTTATTTTCCTGGTCGCCTTTTTCATTTGTCTTAACAACGGGTTCCGGCGCATTAAGAATATCCTGCCGGGGCGTCTCTTGCTTTTGATACACGACGATCAGTATGACAATAAGCACTGCAGCACCAATAAAATAAGGTAATTTTTCTTTTCTGAACAAATAAATCTCACCTCACAGGCATTCATAAAAGATAGGTGTTCAACATAGAGTGGTATAGGAATAGCAGTCAAGAAGGGGGCAAAAATTATGAAACTCGGTATTATCGGCACCGGGAATATGGGAACGATTTTGGTTCAATCACTAATAGAAAGCACGGCTCTCCCTCCAGCCGATTTGGTGATTACCAATCGCACTTTAACGAAGGCTAATAAATTAAAATCAGATTATCCAGACCTTACAGTGGTTCAAACTGCGAACGAAGCTGCAAAGCTGGCTGATATCGTCTTCGTTTGCATCAAACCATTGGACATTCAGCCACTGCTGGAACAATTAAGAGGAGTGCTCAAGCCTCATCAGCTTCTTGTTTCAATTACCAGCCCTGTAAGAGTTGATCAAGTTGAATCCATTGTGGATTGTCATGTGGCAAGGGTTATACCAAGCATCACTAACAGATCACTTTCGGGCTCGACGCTTATAACATTTGGAGAAAGCTGCGGGGATTACCAAAAAGAACTTCTAACAGAATTAGTAAGTTACATGTCAAAACCCGTCTTGATCGATGAAGCTGTTACGAGAGTAGCATCCGATATTTCCAGTTGCGGTCCTGCCTTTTTGTGCTTTTTGTTCGAACATTTTATTGATGCTGCAGTTAAGGAAACTGGCATATCTAAAGAACAAGCAACGTTGCTAACTAGCGAAATGGTTGTCGGCTTAGGAAAGCTCTTGGAGAAAGATATCTATTCATTGGAGAGCTTACAGGAAAAGGTGACAGTTAAAGGCGGTGTAACTGGGGTTGGTCTTGATGTGTTAGAAAATGAAATAGGGGATATGTTTGAACAACTGTTCCGTCAAACCCAAAATAAGTTTGCAGAGGATCACGAGGCAGTGGATAAACAGTTTGACTATCATAAAAAGATTTAGGATGAGGGATGTCCCTAGGCATCCCTTTTTCCCTTTTGTTTATTATTTCTCCCTCAAGAGCCTAAATCCTTTTTTGCTATAAAAAAAACTCTTTCCGATTCTTCATTCGGGGCAAGGGATGTGAAATCAGCCGAAAGATTCAAGCAGCATAGCCCCGCTTCCTGAAGTGCATTAAGATATTCCTTAACCGAATACGTCTTTTGGAAATGCGTTTCATCAAACCTTTGGTAAAGGCCTGACGGCAGTTCACTAAAGAAAGTTAAATCATGGTAAACACTATTTGGTTCAGGGCCAGGAAATGATTCCCAAATATAAGCCACTTTGTCCTCATTTAAACAAAATTGCCGGTTAACGAATAGCTCGTTGATCTTATGTAATGAGTGCACATCAAATAATAGAAGGCCTCCTCCGTTAAGATGCTCATAAACCTTAATAAAGGTTTCTTTCACATCATTAAGACTCTCCAAATAATTTAATGAATCACAAAAAATAATAGCCATATCAAATGTATCAGAAAGTGATAATTCCCGCATATCCTGCTGAAATAACGGAAAAAGCCTATTATCCTCCAGGGCTTTTTCCTGGGCAATCGCCAGCATATCATCAGAAATATCAACGCCTGTCAATGCGTAGCCAAGCTGTGCAAGCCTTAGACTGATCTCACCTGTACCGCATCCGATATCAAGAATGTGATGAATCGGGCGATCAGCAAATTTTGATGCCCTTTTGACAAATGTAACCCATTGATCATACGGGGCATCCTCCATTAAATCATCATAAAGGCGTGAAAATTGTTCGTAAGCCATTATAATCCCCTACAACAGCCTATTTTCTACTGTAATCATTGGCGCATCGCCCCACAATTTTTCAAGCTTATAGTAATCTCGCTCATCCCTATGGAAAATGTGGATAATGACATCACCCATATCAACAAGCACCCATCTCGCCTGATCATAGCCTTCCATTCGTCTGACGGGAATGTCTTTTTCAGCTGCCGCTTCCTTTAAACCCCTAGCAATAGCCTGTACCTGCTTTTCAGAATTACCGTGACAAATCATAAAATAATCGGCCATGACTGAAATCCCCTGCATATTTAATATAACCGGATCGTGGGCCTTTTTATCATCGGCAATCTCAGCAACATAATTTAGAAGTTGTTCGCCATGCATCATATAACCTTCTTCCTTGTTTTTTCTATTAAATCATTATAAGCGTAGATCGTATCTGGATGGATTTGCTGTCGTCTTGCAACCAAAAAAACGATAGTGTTCTCAAGCGCTTTTGCACAGGCAAGATCAAGACTTTTTTCAGCTGTGGCCCGCACCTCATCAACACCTGGAAAATTCCTGCCGGGTTCAATGTAATCCGCCAAAAAAACAATCTTATCAAGCAGTGTCATATCTTTTTTTCCTGTCGTATGCCATTTCATCGCTTCGAGAATGTCGTGATCTGTGATGTTCAGCTCTTCCTCTGCATACACTGCCCCAACCGAGGCATGCCATAAAGATAAATGATATTGAAGAAGCTCATCCGCAATATCATTGCGCCGCCTGATCGTTTCAGCCATCTTTGTTTTTGAAAAGTATTTCGCAATATCATGGAGCATTGCGGCGAGGCCCGCCTTATCAATATCACCATTAAATCGCTTTGCCAGCCCTTGTGCCGCCTCTACTACACCTAATGTATGGTCAAATCTTTTGGCAGGTAAAATACCTTTTACAATTTTTTGCGCCTCTTCAATTTTCATATACATGGTTCTCCTCTATATACTTTCTGACTTACTTTTTCGGCAGCTCAATTTTCTTGTTTTCATTAGATTCTTTATAAAGAATAATGGTACTGCCTATAACTTGAACAACCTCAGCGCCTGTCCCCTCAGCTAGCTGTATGCCGGCTTCGCGAACGTCTTCCATTGTATTTTGCAAGAGGTTGATCTTGATTAGCTCCCTTGCTTCAAGCGCAGCATTTACTTCATGAACCATTGTTTCATGAAGACCTGATTTGCCAATTTGGAAAATGGGTTTAAGATGATGCGCCTCTCTTTGTAAAAATCTTTTCTGCTTATTTGTCAGCATGGCTAACCTCCAGTGTCTGTTCTAAATAGGTTAATATATCCTGTGTTTCGGGAAGATAGCCGAACCAATGTTCGAACGCCAGAGCCCCTTGGTACATTAACATTGGCAGGCCGTTCAATGTTTGCAGTCCCATAGCCCGCCCCTCACGAAGCCATTTCGTTGTCAGCGGCTTGTAAATAAGATCGGCAATAACGGTGTTGCTGCTGCAATTCGTAAGTTTAATCGGGGTCTGATCACTTCTTGGAGCGAGACCAACCGATGTCGCATTAATAATAAGGTCGTAACAATGAAGCACTTCCTCTGCTTCCGTCAATGTTTTAACAGCGGATTCTCCAAATCGCAGGCAGGAGGCGCTGAGATCTTCAGCTTTTGATACCGTTCGATTAGCAAAATCAATCCGCCCTCCTGTATGCTTGGCCAACGTTAATCCAACGGCTCGCGCGGCCCCGCCCGCTCCGAGAATGAGAATATTAGGCTTCCTTTTAAGAACTTCCGGAAAAGCCTCCTTAAGACTATGAAGAAAACCTAACCCATCTGTATTGTAGCCGATAAGCTTGTTATCGGCATACGCAACCGTATTAACCGCACCAAGCAGCCGTGCTTCTTCATCAATGTCATCTAATAATGGGATAATGTTAATTTTATGGGGAATTGTGACATTAAAACCTTTTATCCCTAGCGCCCTAAACCCCGCTACTGCCTTTTTTAAATCTGCTGACATGACTTTAAAAGCATGATAATGGTGGGACAATCCATACTTTTTATACCAAAAACTATGCATCGCCGGTGAAAGACTGTGTTCGATTGGATCACCAATAACCCCTAATAGCTGATTCATTCACTCACCCTTTAAGAAACTTTATGATTAACTAATAATTGATGGGCGAATCGTCACACCGATATCTTCCGGTGCATAAGCGCTGAGCTTCGCCCCTGTGCCCTTTATCGTTATCCAGCCCAATCCTGAAAATACAATGTCCATCTCTTTATCTTTAACTGAAAAATCATAGCGTTTCAGTTTGGGCACTTCACCTTTATAATCGCTCGGCGGAGCAAGAAGTTTTCCAAATTGTGTCTGATATAATTCGTCGGCTTTTTCCTGCTTTGTACGGTGAATATACATATCATTGGAAACATAACAAACAACCGAACGCCTTCCTCCATTAAGGTAATCAAGCCGCGCGAGCCCACCCAAAAACAAGGTTTGATCTTCGTTTATCTGGTAAACTTTAGGCTTGACTTCCTTCCGCGGCATGACCAATTTATAATCTTTCTTACTAATAAAATGTGCAGCTTGATGATGATTAACAATGCCGGGTGTGTCATATAAGATTTGTTCTTCATCAAGAGGAATATCAATGAAATTCAATGTTGTTCCTGGAAATTGTGATGTTGTGATGGTTAACTGTTCCCCTCCCCCGCCGAATTGTTTTATCAGTTGATTAATAAAGGTTGATTTACCTACATTTGTACAACCTACAACATAAACATCTTTTCCTTCGCGATAGTCATCGATGGCATCAGCCACTTCCTCAATGCCAATCCCTTTTTCCGCGCTCATCAACAGCGTGTCAATGGGTTTTAGCCCAAGCTCTTTTGCCGATTGCTTCATCCAATTGATGAGCTTATTATGATTTGTTGATTTAGGCAGCAGATCCACTTTATTTCCTACAAGCAAAATGTCATTGTCCCCGACAAAACGGTGGAGACCCGGTACCCAGCTGCCATTGAAATCAAATATGTCAACGATTTTAACAACCAATGAGTCAGTTTTTCCAATTTCCGACAACAGTTTTAGAAAGTCATCATCCGTCATTGATACATCTTGAATTTCGTTATAATGTTTTAGCCGGAAACACCGCTGACAAATAATCACATCTCTCTTTAATGCAGACGGAGGAGCGAACCCAATATTTTCTTTATCCTCCGTTTGAATTGGCACACCGCAGCCGGCGCATACTATTTTTTCTGTCATTGTCTTAATCCTCCCAATCAACCCAGCCTTTTCTTTTCATGGCTGATAGAAGATACCTCTCCATTTTTCTATTGAATTTTGTTGCCCAACCGTCCGATTTAGCAACGGGTACGACTAATATCGTATAAACACCGAGCCTGTTGCCTCCAAGGACATCAGTTAATAGCTGATCACCAATGACAACGATTTCTTCACGCTTCAATCCCATATCTTTGATCGCTTTTTTGAAAGCTTTCGTCATCGGTTTTCTCGCTTTATATATATAAGGCGTGTCAATCGGGTTAGAGAAGTCTCTAACTCTTGCTTCGTTATTATTGGATACAATAGTGACCTTAATTCCCTCTTGTCTCATTTCCTCAAACCATATTTGCAGCTCGGGAGTAGCTTCAGGACTGTCCCAGGCGACAAGTGTATTATCTAGGTCGGTGATGATGCCCTTGATACCGCGTTCAGCCAAGATTTCTGGACGGATATCAAGAATTCTATTTGCATGCTCATTTGGCAAAAAATGCTTTAACAATAAAAAACACCTCATATCTTCTCTTCGACTTCTATTTTCCCACAACATGTTTATTTTACCAAGTGCCCGTGCTTTCACAACACTTTTTATCAAATTTTAGAGAAACTAACCAATAAACCTCTTTAAATTGCTCCATTATAATTCGACAAAATATAACAGGGATAGGACTTCCCATTATTTTTAAAAAAACCATTCTATGATTAACCAGAGATAATAAGACTAAAAAACGTTCGACAAATATTGACAGAGATTCTCACCTGTGGATAACCTTATGCACAATACCCACATTTGTACATCAACCTTTTCCGAAGTTATAAACAACCTGTCAACAAGATATCCACTTGCAACTGTGGATATCAGAACGGTTGTTCTTAAGTGTACTTCATGGTAACATTCAATTTATCGAAACAAACAAGTTATTTAAGACACTATAATGCGACACAGCGTTTTTAATTATAATGGACAAGTTTTCTTTTATCAAAGGAGGTGTGACGCCGGATACACGGCCGTCAAATGGAAAAGCTGTCAGATGATCTCCTTATTGAATCTTACTTAAAGGCACGGGAGCTGCAATTAAGCAAGGAGTTTATTCGCTTAATTGAGCAGGAAATTCATAGAAGAGCCCTTGACGGAAGGGTAAAAAAAATCATTTAAAAAACGAGCGAATTCGCTCGTTTTTTTATTAATGTTTTAATTGAAACAAGAAATAATGTAAAATGAGTTTGGGTACATATTAACTGGGGGTGGAACACTTGAAGAATGTGATTATACACAAACTTGAAAAATATGTTTTTACAGAAGCACAGCTTAAAGGCGCATGGGCAAGACATAACAAAGGGAAATCCTATCGGGAATTGACCAATGAACAGTTAATGGCCTTGGCCAAGAAAATATTTAAAAATGCTTCCCATAGTGAACTTGAGGAATTTTCCTTAGATTCAAGCTGGAGGACGAAGCATGATATCACGGGTAAAATGATAGCTGATGATGACAGTGAAGCTGACATGCATACGGAATTAATTGATACCGAAGAGCCTAAGGTTCAAGCCAACGACATTTTTATTGATCGAATGCTTCAGCTCGAATGTGACACATGCGGTTTTCAATTTTACATCGGCGATTTAAGCGCTGACATTACCAAACTGACATGCCCTGTTGATGGTAATAAAGTTAAGCAAATCCAAAAGCTAAAGTCACTGAACCAAATAACCGAGAAATAAGCGGAAAAACACTATAAAAGGAGCATATTTCGATGCAGGCAACCATCGCTGTAATCATTTTTCTTGTAACCTACGCGATTATTATCACTGAAAAAATAAACCGGGCAGTCATCGCTCTCGCCGGTGCCGCTTTAATGGTGCTGTTTGGCATTGTTGATCTCCATACAGCATTTACAGAGCACATCGAGTGGAATACGATCACTTTACTCATAGGCATGATGATTTTAGTTAACATTACGAATAAGACGGGAATATTTCAATATGCCTCGGTCAAAGCGGCCAAGTTAGTAAAAGGTGAACCGGTGAAAATTCTGATTATACTTTCTATTTTAACCGCTGTGGCTTCGGCTTTCTTAGACAACGTCACAACGGTCTTACTGGTCGTCCCAGTCACATTTTCAATTACTCGTATCTTGGGGGTTAAACCTTTTCCTTTTCTTATTTCTGAAGTGTTATTTTCTAATATCGGCGGCACAGCGACATTGATCGGCGACCCGCCCAACATAATGATTGGGTCGGCGAATAAGCATTTGACCTTTAATACATTCCTATTGAATCTAGCACCTGTCATTATTATTATTGGTTTTGTGACTTTATTGATTCTGTATTTTATGTACAGAAAACATCTTAAAGTAAATGAGGATAAGAAAAAAGAATTAATGGCTATCGATGAAAACGAATTTATTAAAGACCGAAAGCTTATGATAAAATCTTTGATCGTCCTCGGACTAACAATATTGGGGTTTATTCTTCACTCCCTTGTCCCTCATCTGGAAGCAGCAACGGTGGCAATATCCGGAGCCACACTTCTACTATTAATTGGTGTAAAGGAGAACGATATTGATGAGATTTTATCTTCCGTTGAATGGGTGACCATTTTCTTTTTTGCCGGACTCTTTACCCTTGTCGGCGGTCTTGTTGATGCGGGAATCATTGAATCACTGGCAAAGAAAGCTCTTGATTTAACCGGTGGCGATATTACCATTGCATCCCTTTTGATACTTTGGGTTTCGGGTATCGCTTCGGGAACGATCGACAATATTCCGTATGTTGCAACCATGATCCCGCTAATACAAGATATGGCTGAAGGTATGCATTTGTCTCCGGATTCCCCGCAAATAAATGCTTTATGGTGGTCTTTATCCTTAGGAGCGTGTCTTGGCGGCAATATGACATTAATTGGGGCATCGGCTAACGTTATTGTTGCGGGTCTTGCCAACCGTGAAGGCCATGGGTTTTCATATATGGATTTCTTAAAAATAGGTGCTCCTTTAACCATTGTGGCGTTGATTATATCAACGGTTTATATTTATCTAAGATACCTGGTGCCATTACAGATGTAAAGAAAACTTGGCTTACGCCCGCACCTTTAATGGCGAAAGTCTTAGTTGCCCTTATGTGCGTTAGAAAGTTTATACTTTCTTATTAACTAAAAACTTATTAACTAAAAAACCCCTTCCGAACAAGGAAGGGGTCTCTTTGTATTTAGTAAACGTAAGCAGCACCAACAATAATCAAAAGGATAAATAGAACAACGATTAAGGCAAATCCTGCTCCATATCCGCCGCCACCAGCATAGCTCATTCATATCAGCTCCTTTAATTATCGGTTCAAGATTAATATATGACCATAAGCTGTAGTTGACCGGGCTAACGCGGAATAAGGGAGCTGACTATTAAATTTGGGCTTCTGCCAAGCTTTTTCTAAAAACCGGTACATATTTTACCTTTTTTTATACAAGACTAAGTGCACACGAACTAATAAAGCAGGTGATTATTGTGCATGGATCTTGGTTATCATTGTTGCCCTTTCTTGTCGTCATTCCCATCTCTATTTTTACAAAACAGGTTCAACCGGGCTTATTTGTTGCTTTAATTTTGGGGAGTTATCTTGTTGAACCATCCTTGCTCGGCGGTATCAAACAAGCCCTAACTTACGTTGTCGATAATACGGTAAAGTCCAACAATATTAGAATCATACTCTTTCTCTATATGTTTGCCGGGCTAATTAATATGGTTAAAATGGCAGGCGGTATCAAAGGGTTTGTTGAACTTGTCAGCGATAAGGTGAAAACTAAAAAAAGCGCTATGATATTAACTTGGGTTTCCACCATGGCGACATTCAGCGATCCGGATTTCCGCATCGTGACGATTGCACCGATTATGAAAGCATTAAAAAACCGTTTGAACATGTCATCCCGTCGAATCGGCATCGTGATTGAAGTCACATCAAACCCAATTGTAGCGCTAGTTCCTATTGCTACAGGCTTCGTGGGATATATGGTGACAGTCATTGGAACATCACTTCAGCACGCTGGCATTCACAGGGCGCCATATAAAACGTATGTGGAAAGTATCCCTTTTAATTTTTTCTCTTTCGTCATTGTGTTAGTTGGACTATATTACACCTTTTTTATGCATAAAAAGCATGATAAAGAAACGGAATTATCACAGGCTGCGGCAGATCATGACACAGGGGATCAAAAGGCGTCCAAAGAGACGTCCAAAGAAAAAAACAAACCCGTGCCCTCTCCTTTGCCTGACCCAACGATGGCAAAGAAAAATGCGCAGGGAGAAAATAAGGAGCAGGGTACTGGAGAAACGCAGCTTAATCCCCAGACAACAATGTCGGCTGATAGGGACGAACCAGCGTTTCCAGGTATTGTTCCCGACACATTTTTGCACGACGGTGATCAAGGACATGTTATCCAATCAATGGATCAAAATCAGCAAAATTTTAATGAAGAGTATTCAAGACATCTTGATTCAGCGGATATTGCCAACCAAAAGCACATGGAGCAGCATGGAAATCCTAATGAAAAGCAAGGTGAAGAGGATCTGCAAGATGTAAAGAAAGGCTATGATGAGGAAACGCCTTCACGCCCATGGAATTTGATTCTTCCGATTATAGTGGTCCTGCTTTTAACACTCTTTCTCAGCTGGTGGGACGGCCATAATAAAGCCAACAGCTTCTTCGGTGCCTTTATCAAAAGCGATGCACTGGGTGTGATGCTTGAGGCTCTGCTTATTACACTCATTCTGACCATTGTATTCTTCATGTTCCAAAAATTTGCTGTATCGAAAATCGTGACCCACTTCGTTAATGGCGGTAACCAGCTCATGTCAGTTATAGTCTTGTTAACATTAATTTGGGGCGTATCGGCAGTTTCCGAAGACCTCGGCTTTTCACAATATATTACGGATCATGTTAAGGGCTGGATTCCAAGCATGCTTGTTGCTCCCGTACTGTTCCTCCTCGGTGCTCTTATATCCTATTTTATCGGATCGTCTTGGGGAACATGGGGTTTGCTGATGCCTTTAGGTATTATGCTAGCCCATCAATCGGGTTCAAATCTCTTATTAGTTATCGGTGCCGTTTTCGCCAGCGGAACCTTTGGAGCCTTTGCTTCGCCGCTTAGTGACAACACGGTTACACTCTGTACGATCATGGATCTCCCTGTTATGAAATACGCCCGTTCCAAGCTTGTGCCGGCCCTAATCGCGGCCGGAATTACCGCTCTGCTATTCGCCGGAGCATCGTTTATTATGTAAGAAAAAGGGCCGGGTCTTGTTTCTGGCCCCAAATACAAAAAACATAACCAGGACAGACACGATCACCCACCTCTTCACATAGTAATAAAGAGAGATGTGAGCCCAATTGGAGGTGGAAAGGGTGTTATCCTTAATTGGCGGCATGGCATACTTATTGAAGGAATTCTGGCTTTTCGTATCATACGTTAGGAACAATGCTTTTCCACAACCGCTTCCAGAAGAGGAAGAACGGCAGTGCCTGGAAAAAATGGCTGAAGGAGACCCTGATGCACGGAACCGTTTGATTGAGCATAATCTCAGGCTCGTTGCACACATCGTAAAAAAGTTTGAAAACACAAAAGAAGATAGTGAAGATCTTATCTCTATTGGCACCATCGGGTTGATCAAAGCGATAGAAAGCTATTCCCCGGGAAAAGGAACGAAACTCGCGACATATGCGGCAAGATGCATTGAAAATGAGATTCTGATGCATTTAAGAGGGCTCAAAAAGACAAGAAAAGATGTGTCATTAAACGATCCCATCGGTCAGGATAAAGAGGGAAATGAGATCTCCCTCATCGATGTCCTAAAATCCAAAAATAAGGATGTCGTCGAAGAAATAACATTAAATATGGAAAAAAGGAAAGTGTATGAATACCTGCACATCCTCGATGACAGGGAAAAAGAAGTTGTGATTGCCCGTTTTGGTTTAGACAATCGAAAAGAACTGACTCAAAGGGAAATTGCCAAGAAGCTCAATATATCGCGAAGCTATGTTTCCAGGATAGAAAAGAGAGCGTTAATGAAGCTTTTTAATGAGTTTTACCGGCAGCCTTATAAGAAGTCGCGCTAAAGAAAACTTGCCGATTGGCGAGCCTGGCGAAGACAGAGGCGTAAAGGCCAGACCCGGGACTAAAGGCCCGGGTCTGGCCCTTTCCTCTCTATCTGGTTTGCTAACTGTTCTTTGTTTGTGATCACATCTGCAAGCGAGTAGTGGTCAAGTGTCTGCAAATAATGGTGCAATGCTTCAGCAAACATGGATTTGGCACGGCATACCGGACTGATGATACAGGCATCACGTCCGGCATCAAAGCATTCGACAATGTGAAAATCATCTTCCGTGTGGCGTACAACCCAGCCAATATTAATGTCCTTAGGCAATTTTGCCAATCTGATTCCCCCGCTTCTTCCTCTTGTTGTATGAACAAGACCAAGCTGCCCCAATTTGTGGATAACTTTTTTTAAATGGTTTTTCGATATTTTAAATGCGTCAGCAATTTCTTGTATGCTGATTTTTTCTTTCTCAGGCAAAGCACCAAGAGTAATCAAGACACGAATGGAATAATCTGTATAGCTCGTTAGTCTCATTATCATCCTTCTCCTAATTGTTCTCACTGGTAGTATATCCGATTGCAGCTTCTTTTGCCTACATATAAGACTGAACGGCAAGATTCAATAAAACGACACAAAAGGTGTATTTTAAATACACCTTTTAGGATTATAATAAAAATGTAAAAACAAGGGGGTAGTAATATGGATCAACAAACAATTGATATCGTCAAAGCCACTGTGCCTGTATTAGAGGAAAAAGGTGATGCTATTACAGTCAGCTTCTATAATCATCTATTCAGTGAACACCCTGAACTATATAATGTCTTTAATCAAACACATCAAAAACAACAAAAACAACAGAGAGCATTGGCTCAAGCCGTTCTGGCAGCCGCCAAGCATATTGACAAGCTTGAAGCTATATTAGGATCAGTCAAAGGAATCGCGCATAAACACCGCAGCATCGGTGTCAAGCCTGAGCATTATCCGATCGTTGGAGAAAATCTGTTATGGGCTATAAAAGATGTTCTTGGTGATGCGGCGACGGATGAGATTATGCAGGCCTGGGAGATCGCCTACGGGGAGATTGCCAAAGTATTCATTGCCATTGAAGATGCGTTGCGTGAGGAAGTGAAGAATCGTCATGGCTGGAACGGCTACTTGCCTTTTAAAGTTGACCGGAAAGTGGAGGAAAGCAGCGTGATTACTTCTTTTTATCTAAAACCGGTTAACGGGCAAGAGCTGCCGGAATTTGAAGCCGGCCAGTATATAAGTATTAAATTGGATATCCCCGGTGAAAAATATACACACATCCGCCAGTACAGCCTTTCCGATGCTCCCGGAACAGGTTATTTTCGCATTAGTGTCAAACGTGAGGATGCACGGGATCCATTTCCTGAAGGTGTAGTAACCAATTATCTTCATGAGTCTGTAAAGGTTGGTGATGTATTGCAAATCAGCGCGCCAGCCGGCGATTTTACCTTGGACCATACTCCAGACAAACCGCTAGTCTTAATCAGTGGCGGCGTTGGGCAAACACCTATGATGAGCATGTTAAAACAAGCGGTAAATCAAACGCCCGAACGTAACATCACTTGGGTTCACGCGGCTGTCAACGGAACAACCCATGCCTTTGCAAAGGATGTTGTTAAACTTGATCAACAGCATAAAAATCTGCAGACCTTCTTTTGCTATGAAGCTCCGACTGAATCTGATCAAGAACGATGCTTATATGCAAAAACAGGCTATATTGATGGTGAATGGCTTGCTCAAGTCATCATTGATAAAAACGCTGATTATTATTTCTGCGGGCCAAAGCCTTTTATGAAAGCAATATACACTATTTTAAAACATTGGGAAATTGAAGATGAAAACATCCATTTCGAATTCTTCGGCCCTCAAGATCAGTTGGTTGAAAAAGAAACAGCGACAACCGGTGCTTAATAAAAAAAGTCAGATAAAGGAAACTTGGCGGCAATCCAAGTTTCCTTTGCCCTTATAAAAATCGGTTATTTTCTATGCGGCGTGTTATTATATCTTCTCTGAGTTCTTTGATACGCATTTTATCTTCATATTCCGACATCGTCATTTTTCTCTTTTTTAACGATACTGTGAGAGTAAAAACGAAAAGATTCATTTTTAACATGCGTTTCCCTCCCTTCTTTTTTCGGTTCCCTTCATAAAAAATTTGTCTCCTCCTCGAACCAATTGCTCCCTGATAACGGTAATAAAGCCATAAAAATGTACCTCCTTATATCAAATTTATTTATATAAAGGACATCAGGTTTGTCATCAAACCATCCTTCCTTATACCCCTTTGTAAAACAAAAACCACCGGGCCGTCATAGCCTGGTGGTTTTGTATAAAACATATCATACCCATAGCCTTTGCTCGAAAGCAAAGAATATCAGAAGGCATAAAAAAACCGCAGGCTATACTGGCCTGCGATGGCTGTGTCAGTTCATATCAATGTGATCAACTGCAGTGTAGCATCATCCGCGAGGCCGAGTGGTGATTAGAATATTTAATTGCTGTTGTGGTCTTGCTGTTATTTTTCATCATGACACTCGAGTCCTCCTTTTCTTTTTCAAGTACACTAATGATTATATATGGGATTTTTTTCTTTGTAAACCTCTTTTTTTACTCTTTCTAAAATTTAATTTCTATTGGAACGGGATATGTTGTGCATGCTTGCTAAGCAGATCCTCCCGAATTTTCTTGACACGCTTTTGATCATCATATTCTTCCATAGTCATCCTTTTTTTATTTAATGTAAGAGTGATCGTAAAGGCAAACAAATGAATATGAAGGATTCGTTTCCCGTCGCGTTCACTCACTTGTTGATTATACATTTGTGATTTGGACCTTAACTTCTTTTCATCTGAATAGGATAACACTTCCATATATCAGGCTCCCTTCTTAATGTCAATCTTTCGGCTTAATACAAAGCGCAAGATTATATATACGTGGGAAAAAGGGTTTCGTGCATCCATTTTTTAATGCATGAGAAGACCACCCCAATAGTATATGGAGCGGTCTGATCAATTAGACTATGAAAATAATAAGCAATACTTATATGCTGCGAATCAACCCTCCGTCTATTAAGAAAGCGTCGCCGGTCATATATGTACAAGCATCTGATGCCAGGAAAGTGACAACTTTCGCGAATTCTTCGGGCTGTCCATAACGTCCCAGCGGTATTTGTTGCTCCGATTCCTCTCGAATGTCCGCCAATGTTCGCCCAGTACGGTCAGCCTTGTCCTGATCCAAGTGTGTGACCCTGTCAGTGGCAATTCTTCCCGGTGCAACAGTATGAATCAGAATATTATCCGGTGCAAGCTCTTCTGCTAGGGTTTTTGCCATGCCTACAATGCCTAATCTAAATGTATTTGACAGGATTAAATTTGGAATCGGCTGTTTAATGGAAGAAGATGTAATATTAATGATGCGACCGCCGCCATTTTCCTTCATCGACGGCACGACCTCCCGAATCATACGGACATAGCTTAACAGATTTAATTCGAATGCATGCTGCCAATCCTGATCCGTCACCTCCGAAAAACCTCCGGCTGGCGGACCTCCAGCGTTATTCAGAAGAATATCGATTGAGCCGAATTGATGGATCGTTTCTTGAACAAGAGCCCTCAAGTCCTCTTCATTTTTGACATCGGCCCGGCAGAACGCAACCTTTCCTTGACCGTCCCTGCTAAGCTCATCTTGTACTGCCTTAAGCCTCTCTTCGCGTCTTGCGGCAATCATAACATTCGCACCTTCTTTAACAAGCTCCTTGGCTATCGCTTTGCCTAATCCCTGGCTTGAAGCCATCACTAACGCATTCTTTCCGGATAATCCGAGATCCATGTTCATCATCCTTTCAATTTTTATATTTTTTCTAATCAAGTCTTACAAGCTGTGACATATGTATTAGGGTATGGGGGTGTCGCACATCATGAGCATCACAACAATTGTTGTCGGTTTGATTGCTCTCTTTACTTTAATAGGCTTTATCAGCCATGTCCAAATCAGTGTTATCGTCAAAAAATGGCTGGAGGAAATTAATGCTTTATCACTTAGCGGTGACAGCCGCACAGTGCCGTCACAATGGCTGCATAACACCATTGAGGAATATAAAACGTATCATTTGGCAGGGACAGAAGTCAACACACAGGCATTGATTGAAAAGCATTTGTTAAAGGAAAGGATTTTAATTGCAGGTCTTATTAAAGCGCCCATCGGCAACTGTGCCAAGCTTTTGCAGCATCTTCCCGCATTCACCATTATTCTCGGTGTTATGGGGACATTTGTCGGGTTAACACTTTCCATGTTTTCAATGCAGGAAACCCTTTTGTCACTTGGAAATGCCTCATCTAGTAGTTCGCTTTCCATGGATAATATCCTTCAGGCGATCACAGCTCCCTTCAAAGGGATGAGCCTCGCTTTTATAACAAGTATTGCCGGAATTAGTGCCGCTCTGTTTTTGAATATATTGCACGCCGGGTTTCTCTCGGGTGGCCAATCGATCAGCTACTTAACAAACAAACTTTATACAGAATGCGAAGCTTGGCTTGACCATCAGCTGCAAATGAAATTAATGAGTGACAAACCGCAAGACTCGTTTGAAAAAATACTTGACCGGCTTGCTAACAAAGTCCATGAGAGCTTCCATGAAACGGTCGGCGATTTTGCTCACGATATGGTCAATTTCACCGAAAAGCTTGATGGCGCAATGAACGACGTTCAGGGAATTCTAAAATCCCAACGGCAATATAGTGATGCCTTTGCTGTCTCGACTGAAGAACTCAAATCTTTTGGTGAAAAGTTTGAGCAATCAACCAAACAATTCGATGAAACCAATCATGGTGTGGGAGCAAGTATAGAACGCCTAAAAGAAAATGTTGACCGTGTTTTTCAGCATCAGGAAAGGGAGCAGAAACGGATCGAACAATATTACAAACAAACTCAGAACTCTATCGAACAGTCAAACAAAAAAGCAGAGGAGGTTTCCAGGCAAACACAGGCTTTCATTGATCACGGAAATAAGAAAAATGAAGAGCTTGTCCGCCAAATGCAGGCCTATATAGATCAAGAAGATAAAAAGATTGAGGAGCTGTCGCGGCAGTTCTTGCGCGCAGCGGAGCAGCAAATGCAAGGCTTTCATGATAAATATGACAATGCTGAAGGCTTGCTGTCGCGCAAGCAGGAAGATTGGCTTTACCAACATCAAGATATGAATGGCCGTTATGCTAAGGCGTCAGATGACTTCGCAACATCCGTCGATCAGCTCGAGAAATCACTTTATAATATGTTTGAAAAAGTGAAAAGAGATATACTTGAGCAAATGAAATACCAAAATGACAGGCAAGCGTCGATGATGACCAATGAGGCAGGACGGCAGGATACGCGGGAGCTCATTCGCAGTGTGGAAACATTGTCCCATCGCATGGACCAATACCAATCAGATTATCAGCGCTATTTACAGGGCTATGAAAACGCTTTATACAAAATCGCTGCTCAGCTGGAACAAAGCAGTCAAACAACAGCCAGACTTTCATCACGGACCTTGCCATCAAGGGTGATTGACTCATGAGAAAACGCGGCCGCTTTCTCCAAGATTCTGAACTTGAAGAACATTACTGGCCTTCCTTCACCGATATGATGGCCATGGTTGTTCTCGTTTTTCTTTTTATAACTGTCATCGCATTTGTACAAAGCATCTATACAGCGTATGATCAAACACAAATCAAAAGTGAACTATCTAAAGTTACTAATGTTAAAAAGCATATATCCGATGTCATTAATCAAAAACTGCAAGATCAAGTTGGAAAAGATAAAATTACCCGGGGGCCAAATAATACAATATCTGTTGAAGGGGATGTTTTATTTAAAACAGCAAGTGCCGAAATCAGCGGCAAAGGCAAGCATGTGTTGAACAATGTTGCTGACGCGTTAGTTAATATTATTGATAATAAGGAACTTAGCCAATACATTTATATCATTCTTGTCGAAGGTCATACCGATTCGGTTCCATATGATAATTGGACATTGTCGGAGGATCGTGCCGTCAGCGTCATTAAATATTTGCAAAAGGCAAACCCCAAACTCCAGGAGGACCGTTACGCCAAATATTTGGCAGCGACCGGTTATTCGAAATATAAACCGATTGCAAAAGGTCACAGCGCTGAAGCCAAACAAAAGAATCGCCGCATCTCATTTCAAATTATCTTGGATGATAACAAATGGCAAAATAAAATAAAAGATATCATGGCACATAAATAAAAAAATCGGGCGAACGTACAAATTGCAATCAAAGCTTCACTCATTCATTATAGGACTCAGATGCCGCTATCTCTATAAAAAGACCCCCTTTTTTGAGGTGATAGGACCCAGGTTCCGTTATTTGCGAAAAATTAACTCAAATGGCCTCTTGAATGACCGAATAACTCCACACAGTCCGATATGTTCATAAAATATGGCATTTTGTCACAAATAGCTGAACAACAGTCCGATAAAAATCCTAACATCCACTTCACGGTGAGGTGCAGACGGCCTTTTTGCCAATTAACCCCAAAATCATCGACTTTTTTTAAAATTAACTCCAAACCGACATTAAAAAGCAGGTTCTGCTCGCGGAACCTGCTTTTAAAAACTATTAAGCTTTTTTTTGGCCTTACGCATTTGCTGGTAAAATACTAGTGCAATGATAATAGCACCAAGACTTGAAAACATAAGCACTTCACTTTTAAATATCGTTTTTCCATCAAATGGTACAAGCGTACCAATATATAAGAATGCTCCCAGGAACATAAAAATTAAACTAAAACGCTGGTTGTCTGTTATTTTTACTTGCAGATCTTTTTGCTTTTTTTCATCCATTCGTATCCCCTCCCATTTTACTGTAACATGAATGGACCGGTTATCTGACCGGTAATTGTTGTCAATGGGAAGGGCGGAAAGCCGCAAGTTATCTTTCCAAAGCCTGCTTTAGATCCGCAATGAGATCTTCGCTATCTTCAATGCCGACTGAGATGCGGATAAGGCCGTCGGCAATCCCGAGCTCGTCACGCCTATCCTTTGGAATTGAGGCATGGGTCATTTTCGCTGGAACCGAAATAAGGCTCTCTACAGCGCCTAGGCTTTCTGCAAGTGTGAAATATCTAACCTTCTTCAACAAGTGATCGGCGGCTTCACCACTTCCAACGTCAAATGAAATCATGCCGCCAAATCCGTCAGACTGATTTTTGGCGATATCATGACCCGGGTGTGATGGCAAGCCAGGATAGTAGACCTTTTCTACTTTGGGATGATCGCTGAGAAAACTGGCGACATCTTTGGCTCCCTTTTCTATCGCTTCCATTCGCAAGCCAAGCGTTTTAATTCCCCGAATCAATAACCAGGAATCCTGTGGTCCAAGAACACCGCCTGCGGAATTCTGAATAAAGTGGAGCTCTTCGGCTAATTTCTCCGAGTTAACAGCAACGAGTCCTGAGACAACATCACTATGGCCGCCGATATATTTTGTCGCGCTGTGGAGGACAATATCTGCGCCAAGGTCAAGCGGATGCTGCCAGTATGGCGTATTAAACGTATTGTCAACAACCAATAGGAGATTATGAACATTCGCTATTTCTTTCATTTTCCTTAAATCAGTAATTTTTAACAATGGATTCGTCGGTGTTTCGATATATATTGCACGGGTTTTGTCAGTAATGGCTTCTTTCACCTGATCAGGATCGCTCGTATTCACAAACGTTGATGTGATGCCGAGTCTACTCAGCACTTTGGTCATCACCCGATAGGTTCCCCCATATACATCATCAGTCATCACCACATGATCACCTGAATTGAACAGCATCATGATCGATGTGATTGCAGCCATACCTGAGCCAAATGCAAATCCGGAAACACCGTTCTCCAAATCCTTGATTAGTTCTTCTAAAGCGTGTCTTGTAGGGTTGCCGGTTCTGGAATATTCGTAGCCGCGATGCTCTCCGATGCCATCTTGTTTGTATGTGCTCGTTTGATAAATTGGAACAGATACTGCCCCTGTCTGTTCGTCACCGGTAATGCCGGCATGAATCATCTTCGTTCTTGGTTTCATCT
The DNA here is from genome assembly GCF_004341035.1 of Scopulibacillus darangshiensis. GTDB lineage: Bacteria > Bacillota > Bacilli > Bacillales > Sporolactobacillaceae > Scopulibacillus > Scopulibacillus darangshiensis. The sequence goes on along the minus strand of NZ_SLXK01000001.1, from coordinate 254,677 downwards.
ATAACCCACCTTGATAAATTTTTTGGTTTAAATAACGATCACTTGAATCCGGGAAAATCGTGACAATATTTGTGTTCTTTTTGGCATTTTTCGCTTCAAGAAGGGCAGCATGCAGCACTGACCCTGAAGAGCTTCCAACAAGAAGCCCTTCTTTCTCGGCCAGCTCTTTAACGCGGCGGAAGGCATCATCATCAGAAATGGTCCAGATCGCATTAAAATAATCCGGTTTCATATAATCAGGCAGAAACTCCATCCCTATACCCTCCGTTTTATGCGGCGCAGATTTGCCTCCATTTAAAATAGATCCTTCGGGTTCAACAATGGCTGTCTTAACATCCGGCTTTTGATCTTTTAAATATTCGGCTGTCCCCATAAAGGTGCCGCCCGTCCCCGCGCCGGCAATAAATACATCGATTTCCCCGTCCATTTGACGCCAAATCTCAGGACCAAGCGTTTTATAATAAGTCCTCGGATTAGCAGGATTGGCGAACTGTTGCGGACAGTAAGAATTTGGCACTTCATTCAATAATGCTTTCGCCTTTTTGATTGCACCTTTCATCCCCTCTTCCGTCGGGGTGTTAACGACTTTGGCGCCAAGCGCTCTCATTATTTCCTGTTTTTCGACACTGAACTTTTCTGGAACACAGAATATCACATCGATATTACGGCCAACAGCCGCGAGTGCTAAGCCAATCCCGGTGTTTCCGGCTGTCGGTTCAATTAGTGTCCCGCCTTCAGTGATTTTCCCGCTGCTTAACGCACATTTTAGCAGTTCTTGACCAAGCCGATCTTTGATGCTTCCTCCCGGATTGAAAAACTCAAGCTTTGCAAACAAACGAACCCCCTCAGGAAGGGGGAATGCTGTGATTTCAACCACTGGTGTTTGGCCTACTAATTCATGGACATTTTTATAGACATTCATCAGCTGTTATTCTCCAAAAACCTGTGTCCACTCATCCTTGCTTTCGAGCATGCGTTTGGCGATTTTCTGTGCACCTTCAAGACTGTGGTTTGCTGCCCAGCCGCATTGCACTTCATTACAGGCTGGCACTTCGGTTGCATTCAAAACATCATTTAACGTTTTTTCAAGTGCATCCAAAACATCATCATAGCTGTCATTATTTAACAATGAAAAGTAGAAGCCTGTTTGACAGCCCATCGGTCCAATATCGACAACATTATCAATATGATTGCGGATATTTTCGGCCATAAGGTGCTCGATTGAATGCAAACCAGGCATATCCATGTGGTCTTTATTAGGCTGGCAAAAACGGACATCATATTTATAAATTTTATCACCGTGTGTCCCTTCAGTGACGCCAACAAGCCTGACATATGGCGCCTTAACTTTTGTATGGTCCAAGTTAAAGCTTTCAACATTCATTTTCTTAGGCATGAGCCTTCAACTCCTTTAACATTGATAAAATGTGACCCGCGGAATGTTTCGCTGCCGTTTCCAGAAATTGTTCAAATGATACCCCGGCATCCTTGCCGGCAATATCCGATAATGATCGGATGATGACAAACGGTGTGCCGAATTGATGACAGACTTGAGCGATGGCTCCCGCTTCCATCTCGGCTGCCTGCAAGACAGGGAATTTCGATTTTACAAAGGCGACCCGCTCAGAATCCGACATGAATGAATCACCGGTGGCGATCAAACCTTTAACAACTTTTGCGTCTAAATTGTTTTTAGCTGCCCTTTCGGCAATGTCTATGAGAAAGGGGTCAGGCTGAAAAAAAGCAGGCATTTGCGGCACCTGGCCGTATTCGTAGCCAAAGACGCACGCATCAACATCATGGTAACGGACCTCTGTTGATATCACAACATCGCCGACTGCAAGCGTTTGATCAAAGCCGCCGGCTGAGCCGGTATTAATGATGTAGTCCGGCTGGTATTCCCGTATTAATAGCGTTGTGCCAACCGCGGCATTGACTTTGCCGATCCCTGATTTTAATAATATGACATCATGGGAGAAAAGCCTGCCTGTATAGAAGTGACAGCCTGCTGCTTCTTTTTCTTCAAGGTTTTCTATTCGATTTCTTAGAATATCAACTTCTTCATCCATTGCTCCAATAAGGCCAATCTTCATATCATGCTCCTTTTATTCCTTTTTCGCACATATCAGCCAAACAAATCGGTTGAGCTGCTTAAACTCGGCGTGGAATTGATTTTTTTCAAATATTTTTTCCATCGTTTCCCTTAAAGGATAGTACTCTGCTTGCAGATCAGCTAACAGGTTATGGTGTCCCTTTTGTTCTGCCCAATCCAAAATCTCCTGTTTCGCTACCTTATCGTCGAACATGGTATCTGCAAATACTATTTTACCATCTGCAGGAAGCAGTTGGCTATATGCGCGAATGGCCGTCTCTTTTTCCCTGTCTGTCAAATGGTGAAAAGCATAAGAACTGACAATCGTATTTATTTCTTTTTTAAATGCCGGGTAGGTCAAAAAGTCGCCATCGCAGAGGTCCAAGTCAGGAAACTTTTCCTTTGCTTTATCCCTCATGCCCTTTGAAGGTTCTACACCGAAAACCTTATGTCCATTCAAGAGAAGCTTTTCCGTCAAATTACCGGTCCCTACACCAAATTCAAGGATAGTCCCTTTAGAGAAATTCGCTACAATCTGCAAAATACCATCGTAGTTATCGAACACCTCTTGATACTCAATGTCATTGCCGCTTACTGTTTCATCATATTTTTCAGCCCAAACATCAAATAAATCAATAAACTCTCTCCCCATAATTTATGATCAACTCCATTTTATAATGGCTATTTTTTATTCCTACTATTAAACTATGAATAGTTGGTTTTATGGTTACAAACTTAACACACCCTTGAAGGAATTGCAATAATTGAACATGTGAGGCTTAATAAATAACCCAGTGGTAAAATCAAAAGGGGAGGAAATTCGGGCCCTCCCCTTTAACTATTTCTCGCTTTCCACTCTCGTCAACTTCAAATGAACAGACATTCTTGTTCCCTTTCCCGGCTCACTATCTACCTGAATGATACCCTTATGCATACTGATAATTTTTTTGACAATGGACAGTCCTAATCCGCTGCCATTAACTGAGCGTGTCCGTGATTTGTCCGCTTTATAAAAACGTTCAAAAATATGAGCCAGATTTTCCTTTGATATGCCTATGCCTGTATCTGAAATTCGGACCACAGCCTCTTGATCATTTTTCTGTAATTCAACCTTGATCCGCGCGTCTTCAGGTGTGAATTTAATGCTGTTATTGATCAGGTTATTCCAAACCTGATTCATCAGCTCACGGTCGGCTATGATTTCTGTTTTGTCCAAGGAAATATCCATTTCAATCGACTTATCAGTCCATTGGGGTTCGAACGCTAGAACAATTTCCCGCAATTGATGGTCAAGCCTATATGGTACACGTTCGAATGGATGGTGCTCAGATTCGAGTGAAGTCAGCTTCAATAAATTATCACTGAGCTTCGATAACCTTCTGCTTTCCAATTCAATAATATCTGCATAATGCTTGCGCTCGCTTGGACTTAATTCATCATTCTGCAATATTTTCGCAAACCCGCTAATTGAGGTCAGCGGGGATTGAATTTCATGTGAGACGTTTGATACAAATTCCTGGCGCATCGTCTCCATTTGATTTAACTCGCTAGCCATGTGATTGATGTTCTCGGCAAGGTCACCAAAAGGATTCTTACCATTGTTTGAATCAATCTTAAGATTAACGTTAAAATCCCCACGGGCAATTTGCTGCATGGCATCCTTCAATGTTTGGAACATAAGAAATCTTTTTTGATTTAATCCGGTAAATTTAGAAATACAAATGGCGACACAGAAAAAAATAACAAACCCGAGCAGGGAGTTAATAAGTTCTTTGACAAAATCATTTGGCTCTACGCCGACTCCATTATAAATGGCGGAGGTGATGAAAAAGGCAATGGACCAACACACCACAATCAAAGCCGGAATATACGTGAATCCCAAAACATGGCGGACTTTAGACCCGATTTTCATGAACCCGCCTCCAACCGATATCCTAATCCCCGGACGGTTTTGATTGTGAACCCATGTGGTTCTCCGGAAAATCTTTGCCGCAAGCGTTTGATATGAACATCCACTGTCCGTTCATCACCCTCATAATCATATCCCCAAATATCTTCAATTAACTGTTCTCTAGAAAATGTTTTGCCTGGATAGCTTGCTAAAGTAAAAAGAAGGTCAAATTCTTTTAAGGGAAGTGTCAAATGCGTATCACCACAAGATGCTTCATGCGATTTACGATTCAGCGTAACGTTCCCTATATGGACAATTTGCAAAACGGAGATGCGGTAACGTTTAAGCAATGCTTTTACCCTGACCACAAGCTCCATTGGTTCAAAAGGCTTAACAAGGTAGTCGTCGGTCCCAAGCTCAAATCCTTTCAGCTTTTGTGCTGTTTCGCCTTTGGCCGTGAGCATGAGCAAAGGGAAATCATAGTATTCCCTAAGCTCACGGCAAAGCTCCCAGCCATCCATCTTAGGCATCATAATGTCAAGAATGGCCAAATCGACCTTATTGGACGCCAAACATTTAAGAGCATCTTCTCCGTCCTCTGCCTCGAAAATATCAAAACCCTCTTTCTGCAGGAACAGTCCAACGAGTTCACGGATATTAGGGTCATCATCCACAATCAATATTTTAGTCATGTTTGCCATTCCTTTACACTTAATAATTAAATACGCAATACTTTACATTGATCATACAATACATTTATGAACTCAATATGAACGCATTTAGATAGAAAAACAACCCCTTCTAAAAAGGGGTTGTTTGTTTGACTATTATGATGGTTTTTGTACGTTGTCAGCTTGCCATTGTCCGTCTTTGTAAACAAGATGGACAATGAATTTCTTATTCGGTGTATTCTTTGCGCTGACACGTCCCAATGAGCTGTTTGGTCCCCCGCCATTCCCTAACCAAAAGATTGTCATATTGCCAGATGGAATGCCTGTCGCCTCAGAAAGGGCGGCAACCTGAGCGTTCCAATCCGATGAACCTTTATCATATGAGGCACGGTGTTCACTATCAGGGACGTCTTCTTGGGTCTTAGAATCTTCCTCTTTATTGGCTTTATCGGCGTCTTCTTTATTAGCATTTTTATCCTTTTGATCAGCATTTGAATCATCTGCCGAAACATCCGAAGAACTATCATCATTACTTACATTCGATTGCTCGTCATTGGACTTTCCATTATTATCATCCGATGACCCATCATTACTTTTTTGATCCGCACTCGTTTGAGGATTGTGCTGTTCCTCATGTGAGTTATTTGTTGAAGCTGATTGATCGGTTGGTTTCAGCAAAGAGATTAATATAATACCGCCGATAACTAAAATCATAACCGACACAATGCCAATAGCCCAATTGAGGACCTTGTCAGCCTTCTTTTTATTTCTTGAAGAACGTGATGCTCCCATTAATCATGTCCTCCTTACCAGAGAATATATTCCATTGTAACATCTTTATATCATTCGTGGCTAAAATAATTATCATGTCCGCTAAAAAATATACAAATCAAATATTATTTTACATGTTGATTTTACTCGTTTGATACGATTCCTGTCAAATAAACACTAGTTTTGACACATTGCAGGAATAAACCTTGTCAAAGGCTAATAGAATGAATTAAGAGGTCAAGTTAAACTATATACGGAAGGGAGCGTTAGGGCAACCCCCATTATTAGATTCAATGCCCGTACACTATGAATTATGCTAAATTTGACAAAAAGATTTCCACGCTAGTAACTTTCGATACGATTGGCTATGACCGTGAAACGGAAAAGCTGCAAATTAAATTTTATGATGGCACATTGGAAACTTATGCAGATGTCCCTGAAGAAATTGTGTTTGCTTTTCTTTTATCCTTTGATAAAGAAGCCTTTTATAAAAGGAACATAAAAAGTCAAATGATGTTATATGGCACCGAGACACTTAATGTCTGACTCGTCTCGGTGTTTTATTTATTTCAAGATCGATAATATAAAGAAAACCCAAATATAAAGAAAACCCAGCTCATCGCCAAGTTTTCTCTATACTTTAAGTATGGATTTATTTCACTTCAACAATCTTAACCCGGATGTCTCCACCAGGTGTCGCTACGTTAACCTCTTCACCAACCGAAAGACCGATAAGGCTTTTTGCCATAGGGGAGTCATTCGAAATTTTACCTTCAAAAGGGTCGGATTCGGCACTCCCGACAATCATATACGTTTCTTCATCACCGTCTGGAAGCTCCTTGAAAGTAACGGATTTACCGATTTTAACAACATCAGTTGTTTCGTCATCCTCAATAATTTCAGCATTGCGGATCATTTGTTCAAGCTGCTGAATTCGTGATTCGACAAAAGCCTGCTCATCCTTAGCTGCATCATACTCGGAATTCTCAGATAGATCACCGAAGCTTCTTGCGATCTTAATCCGTTCCACTACTTCCTTTCTCTTCTCTGTTTTTAATTGATCTAATTCATGCTCTAGTTTTTCTTTACCTTCCGCTGTCATATAATGCTTTTTTTCTTCAGCCATGAGATCCACTCCCTTTACAATTACCAATATAAATATTTTTGTAATATCTGATCCATTCTTGCCTTAAGCTAAAGCTGCAGCATCCAGAACTGAGCGAATTTTGGTGACCATTAAGTCAATCGCTACTACATTTTGCCCGCCTTCTGGAATGATGATGTCAGCATAACGCTTAGTAGGTTCAACAAATTGAAGGTGCATTGGCCTTACTACAGTAATGTATTGATTAATAACAGATTCAACTGAACGCCCGCGCTCCTCCGTGTCTCTTAGCAGCCTGCGGATTATTCTTAAATCAGAGTCAGTATCGACAAAAACTTTAATATCCATAAGGTCGCGCAATCTTTTATCTTCAAGAATTAAAATACCTTCAAGAATAATGACATCTTTGGGCCGGACAGGAATAATTTTATCAGATCTTGTATGAACTGTATAGTCATATACCGGCTTTTCAATGGGTTCAAAGTCGAGGAGCCTTTGCAAATGGGCAATTAAGAGATCATGATCAAATGCTAGCGGGTGATCATAGTTCGTCAGCAGCCGTTCTTCCATTGTTTTATGATCCTGGGCTTTATAATATGCGTCCTGTTCTATGATCGTAATTGATTGGTTAGGAAAACTCCGATAAACTTCTTTTGCAACTGTTGTCTTTCCGGAGCCAGTCCCCCCGGCGACACCAATTATTATCGGTTTCTTGTTCATCTTTATAAAATCCTTTCTCATATATCTTTCTTTTCTCTCCTTGAACTGATCGCTAAACCATCCCCGACAGTCAAATAGACAGTATCAAACTGATCATTCTCACTTAGCCAATGGTTAAAATCGTTAACTTTATTGGCAAGCCGTTCCAACCGCTTACTTACGGCCGTCTCAGGTTCAGCAGCAAACCCGCGGAACAGGATATTATCAGTAATGATTAAGCCCTTTAATGTTAAAAGCGGTGCATACAATTCAAAAAAATGCTGGTACTGCCCCTTTGCGGCATCAATGAAAATTATGTCATATGGGCCTTGCTCAACTGTATCATGATGACGTTCCATGGCATCAGCATGAACAAGATGGACAGAATCTTGGACACCCATGGATAAGATATTTTTTTTAGCCTCATGAAACATGTCATCATCCCTTTCAACAGTGATGATTTTCGAACGTTTCCTGGATGCCAGCGCCATTTTAATGGCTGAAAATCCGACCGCTGTCCCGATCTCTAAAATCCTTTCTGGCTTTAGCCATTTAATCATGTGCTGAACGAGCGCCATTGCTTCCGGCTGCATGATGGGAATTCCGCGTTCCCTAGCCTCGGATTCAAGCCCCTTCAACTCTTTATTATCCTCATTTACAAAAGAGGCAACATAGCTTGCTGCCTTACTAAAGTCCATAGCACACCTCATTTTATAACGTTAAATAAAGGGAGATGCTAACGTCACTCCCCTTTATTTTTTATTTTATCCCATTCACTTCCATATTTCTTGACGACTGCCTGATGTTCCTTATATGTTTTTGAGAAAATAACCTCACCGTTTGGCCGAGCGAAGAAATATAAATAATTAGTAGAAACTGGATTTAAAGCTGCTTTAATTGCACTTTCACTTGGATTATCAATTGGTCCTACCGGAAGACCCTTATTTCGATAAGTGTTATAAGGAGATTTAATGTCTAAATCTTTATAATACGTATGGACCAAATGTTTTTGCTTCGCATACGAAATAGTCGGATCCGTTTGCAGGCGCATGCCTTTTTGTAATCGGTTATAGAATACACCTGAGATTTCTTTTCGATGCTTAGTTGTTGATGCTTCCTCTTCTAAAAGCGATGCCATTGTTAAAATTTTATGAACCGAGCCTAATTGGCTCTCCTGAATGTCTTGATCATATTTTTTGAGAATGGCCTGAGTCTTGTCAAGCATTTTCCTAATCATGTCATCTAAAGATGGGTTCTTCTTATAAAAGCTGTATGTTGCCGGAAACAAATATCCTTCCAAAGGATATTTAATCTCCTTGTTTAAAATCTCATCTTTTAAGAAAGGATACTCTTTCATATAGTGGTTCTCGATATACTTTCGGTCGCGCATCTTATTTAAAATATCTTTTTCATTAAGATCGGTTTGTTTTGCTATCCGGCGAGCAATGTCCTTCACCCAAAAGCCTTCAGGGATCGAGAGCACAACCGCTGCTTTTTGCTTACCACTTTGCATGGCCGAAACGATTTCACTGACCGTCATAGAGGGTGAAAGCAAATAAGTGCCCGCCTTTAAACCCGTTTCATTTTTGTACCTTGAGTAAAATTGAAAAACAAGACCGTTCCGAATGACTCCTTGGTCCTCTAGTATGTTCCCTATTGCTGCAGCTGATGCCCCCCTGGGGATGATAACAGTTATTTTCTTGTGGCTTGCTGCATTGACTGGCTGCAGGGCACGGTGAACATAGTAATATCCAGCTCCCGCCGCTGCCAGCACGAATATAATAAAGCATATTATAATACTTAAAAAAAGACGGCGGACGCGTTTTTTCCCTTTTGTCCGGTCTTGAATTGGCTTAAATCGATCATCAGAATCCGACACCAGTTGACACACCCCTTTCGACATTCCTCATCCATTATACACTAGAGGTTGACATGTCTGAAGAGGTATCAACATTTTTTGTAAATTAAAAAGCATGAACGCTAAAGTGCAAAAAGGAAGCCCCATAATAGGGACTCCACTCATGTTTATACATCATTTTCTGCTAAAAAAGTGTTGAACATTTCTTCAACCATATCCCATTCTTGATCAGTTTCAATTGGGTAAAGGCTGAATTCGCCATCTGAATCCTCAAACCTAAAGCCAAACACTTCTTCCATTTCCTCGTCATCATCAGTTTCCTCAGATTCCACAGGTTTTACTACCATGTAGGATTTATCAGTGTCGTCAACATCAAATGTGAAAAGAATGTCAAATAGGTGCTCCTCGCCATTCTCATCAGGAATGATAATACGCTCTTGTTCTTCAGTCATTACATTTACCCTCCAATTCCATTTCGATCAAGATAACTTTGAAGTATAATCACCGCTGCCATCTTGTCGATTACTTTCTTTCGTTTTTTTCTGCTGACATCTGCTGTAATCAACATCTTTTCCGCGGCCATAGTTGTCAACCGTTCATCCCAAAGGTCAACGGGAAGGTCATACTTTTTGTTTATTTTGTTTGCAAAAGCGGTGCTCGCCTTTCCGCGTTCACCCACATCCCCGTTCATATGTTTCGGAAGGCCAACCACGACCTTGTGGATGTCATATTCCTCTATCAATTCAGATAAGCGTTCAAAGATAAGGTGTTGTGTGTGTTCCTGATAGTTGATGGTTTCAATCCCCTGGGCGGTTAACCCCAGTGCATCACTGATCGCCACCCCTACAGTCTTGGTTCCGTAATCCAATGCCATAATTCTCATGCTTACTCTCCATGTCTGTTCAAATATGAAGTTACCAATTCCTCAATAATCTCATCCCGTTCAATACGGCGGATTAAATTTCTTGCATCTTGATGGCGGGGAATATACGCCGGGTCACCTGATAATAAATAACCCACAATTTGGTTAATGGGATTATACCCTTTGTCTTGCAAGGCACTGTAGACCTTAAATAAAACTTCCCTTGCATCACTCTTGTCGGGTTCTTCATTAAAATTAAATTTCATTGTCTTGTCCATATTGAGCATCCCCCTCATCACAATATCTACACTAAGCTTTTAATCCAATTCGGTACGACGGCAAGTGCATCATCAACTTGTGCTGGATTTTTTCCGCCGGCTTGGGCCATATCCGGCCTGCCTCCGCCACCGCCTCCACAAGCTGCGGCAACTTCTTTGATAAGTTTACCAGCATGGTAGCCTTCAGATATAAGATCTTTTGTCACACCGCCTGCAAGGTTCACCTTTCCATCATTCACCGCTGCCAAAACAATAATACCTGATTTCAGCTCATTTTTTAGTTGATCGACCATTGAGCGCAAATGATTCATGTCAGATACATTGACCCTTTTCGCAATAAATTTAACACCATTTTCTTCTTGCACGGTCTGTATAAGATCATTTGCCTCTGCATTACCTAATTTCGCTGTTAAGGAGGCATTATCCTTTTCCAAATCCTTAATTTGTTTTTGCAGGGCATCAATTCGTGCCGGAACCTGATCCACGTTTGTTTTGAGCTGATGGGCAACGGTCTGAAGCTCAAAGGCGAATTGATTAAGCCGCTCATATGCCGCCTGTCCTGTGACAGCCTCGATCCTGCGTGTACCTGCACCAATGCCTGCTTCAGATACAATTTTGAACAAACCAATCTCAGCAGTGTTGTTTACATGGCAGCCGCCGCATAGCTCAAGACTGTAATCAGCTATTTTTACAACACGAACGACGTCACCATATTTCTCCCCAAATAGTGCCATCGCCCCCATAGCCTTTGCTTCAGCTATAGGCTTTTGCATCGTTTCGACAGCAAGCTGTTCCCATATCCTTTCATTGACACTTCTCTCAATCTCTTTCAGTTCATCTTCAATCACCTGTCCGAAATGGGAAAAGTCAAATCTTAGCCGCTCCGGGGTAACAAGTGAGCCGGCTTGGTTAACATGACTGCCTAGTGTATCTTTTAAAGCCTGATGAAGCAGGTGGGTTGCCGTGTGATTTTTCTCCGTTGCCCGGCGCATTCCGCTATTCACCTCAGCTGCTAACCTGTCCCCGGATTTCACTTTACCCTTTGTGATCATTACTGAATGCAGGTTTTGACCATTAGGTGCCTTCTGAACATCTTTAACAGTAAGTGCTGTTGATTCATTTTCCAGTACGCCATGATCCGCGATTTGTCCGCCGCTTTCCGCATAGAAAGGCGTCTGATCTAATATGACTTGTACTTCCTCACCAGCTGAAGCAAAATCAACAATATCATGACCCTTAATAATCACTTTAATATGGGACGGGAAATCATTCTTGCTGTAACCAATGAATTCACTTGGAACAGTTATTTCTCTTAACGTCTCATTTTGAACCTGCATGGAATCCGTTGTTTGCCGGGCTGATCTAGCCCGTTTCCTTTGTGCATCTAATGCCTTTTCGAAACCTTCATGGTCAATGTTGAGCCCTTCATGTTGGGCATATTCTTCCGTTAATTCGACAGGAAAACCAAAGGTGTCATAGAGTTTGAACACGTCCTCACCTGATATCGTTTGACGATTGTTCGCTTTTTCCTTGGCAATCACATCTTTAAGAATTACGAGCCCCTCATGAATCGTTTCGTGGAAGCGTTCCTCTTCGCCTCGAATGACCTTTTGGATAAATGCTGATTTTTCCACAACTTCACCATAAAAGTCCTTCATAATATCAGCCACAACAGGAACAAGCTCATACATGAACGGTTTATTAATGCCGAGTTCCATAGCAAATCGGACTGCACGCCTGATTAAGCGGCGAAGGACATAGCCTCGTCCTTCATTCGAAGGCAACGCCCCGTCAGACACGGCGAAGGAAACGCTTCGCACATGGTCAGCAATGACTTTAAAAGCCGTATCTTTCTCTTTTTGGACGCCGTATTTAACACCTGATATTTGTTCAATCTTGTTAATGATCGGCAAAAACAAATCCGTATCAAAATTGGTCTTGGCATCTTGAATGACTGACACGACACGTTCAAGCCCCATGCCTGTATCGATGTTTTTCTTAGGGAGCGGCGTATAGCTGCCATCGGGATTATGGTTATATTGCGAGAAAACCAGATTCCAAATTTCCAGATGCCGCTCATTCTCCCCGCCTGGGAACAGCTCGGGATCATTCGGATCATTGCCGAAAGCTTCGCCTCTATCATAGAAAATTTCCGTGTTTGGCCCGCTGGGACCTTCACCGATGTCCCAAAAGTTTTCTTCAAGACGAATGATTTTATCTTCTGGCAATCCGACTTTATCATGCCAAATGGCATAAGCCTCATCATCTTCCGGATGAATCGTCACGGCAAGCTTTTCCTGATCAAACCCAATCCATTCGGGGCTAGTCAAAAACTCCCAAGCCCAGATAATGGCCTCTTCTTTGAAATAATCACCTATCGAAAAATTGCCTAGCATTTCGAAGAATGTATGGTGCCTTGCTGTATAGCCAACATTCTCAATATCATTTGTACGAATCGCCTTTTGGGCGTTGACAATGCGGGGATTCTCAGGGACGACACGTCCATCAAAATATTTTTTTAATGTTGCAACGCCGCTGTTGATCCATAACAGTGATGGATCTTCGACTGGAACGAGCGATGCGCTTGGTTCAACCCTATGCCCTTTCTCTTTAAAGAAATCAAGAAACATTTGTCTCACATCTGCAGACATCAGCTTTTTCATAGAATAACCTCCCGAAATTTTTTTAGACACCAAAAAGCCCCCATCCCTAATACAGGGACGAGAGCCTTTAAAAACCCGCGCGGTACCACCCCGGTTGCAGACTTAAATAGATCTGCCGCCTCGAGAGACGTTAACGGGTCAAACCGGCAAGGATTAGTTGCTCTTAAGAGTAGCGTTCCGCCGGCCATCATTCAGAATTCTTTCAGCGCATGAATTCCTCTCTGTCAATGGGCTCTTTGGCGAAAGGGCTCTTTCATCGATTTCATGTTCATATAGGTGCCTTTCGGCTATTTTTTCCACTAACTATGAAGACATTATAGATGAGAATCGTTTGGTTTGTCAATTTTATTATGCTGCCTGCGAAAATATTTAATCACCACACGGATAATCACAAAAACCGGCACAGCAAATAACATACCGATAACCCCTGCGATTTCCCCGCCGATCAAAAGCGACAGCATGATATAGACGGGATGGACATCCACACTTTTTCCAACGACTAGAGGACCAATGACATTTCCTTCAAGCAGTTGCAAGACACCGATCAAAATGAGAACAAAAACAACTGTCTTTAGGGAGATAGTCGCCGCCATAAAGATAACAGGTATGGCGCCAATCAGCGGCCCAAAATAAGGGATAATATCCGTAATGCCGATAAATATGCTTAGCAACATAGGGTAAGGGACCTTCAAGAGCCATAACCCTAAAAAAGCGATGACAGCCAGAATGAGACAAACATACAGCTGTCCTCTTATATATTTTCCGAGCGAATCATCAATGTTATGAAGAAGCTCTCTTCCTGGATGCCGCCATTTCCTTGGTGTCATGGCCGAAACACCTTTTTTTACGCCATCAAAGTCTTTTAAAAAATAAAAGGCTAAAAAGGGAATGATAATTAATGTAAAAAATGATTGGAACACCCATGTGACAGCCCCGATAATCTTTTTGACGAAGCGATTGACACTTATTTCACCTTTTTTCAACACGCCGTTAAAGTGATCGTGTACGGCTTCAGGTGTTGATTGATAAAAATCATTCAAGTGATCGTGGTAAATCGCTGTATATTCAGGGATCTGCTTATCAAAGCTTTTAAGCTGATGGATGACAGCTGGAGCACCTTTAAATAGCCCGTAGCCTGTTACACCGAAGAATATAAGATAAAGTAAAATAATCGCGAGTGATCTTGGAATACCTTTTTTATGACATTTTTCGACGATAGGATGAAACAGGTAAGCGATCAGAGCGGCAATCACAAAAGGAAATAATATTGCGGCCAAAAAATGAAAGATAATGCCTAGAAACGGGATGAGTTTATAAAGGAGATAGCCGTTCAGGAAAATGAGCAATAATATGGTTAACCGTTTGATCCATTCGATCGCTGACCATTTTGTCATGACAAAAATCCCTCCAGCTATTAGTGTGACCCATTTTCTCACACAATATCACGGGAGAGATTCTGAAAAATATCTATCTTTAAAAGCCGTTCGATTCGGCACGAAGCTGGTCTTCTTGGAACAGATCATCGAGTTCAGTCAGACTGCCATCTTCCTCTACTTGGTTCAAAGACAGCTTTCCATCCACGAGCGTCAGTTCTATGAAGCAACCCCAGCAATAATATTGATTGACACCAATTTTGCCTAAGTTTTTATCCGCACAGTTCGGACATTTCACATGCGTTCACCTCTATTGCAGGACTTTTATAAAAAAATTATGTTACTAGCATGATTGTCCGTAAAAATAAATTTTATACTATTAAAACGTTTTGTATGGCTCGTCCTCTGCAGCCGGAATTTCAGTAACAATCTCCTCACCCTCGGGAAAAGGAATAGACTCAGATGCGCTGCCTAACCTTTCTTTCAGTTTTCCGGCGAGCTTTGAGTGCCGTCTGTCAACATCACTCCGATCCACCGCATATTCGAATGCCCTTTGGTCACCGCATAAAATCAAATATTCTTTGCTTCGGGTCACAGCCGTATAAATAAGATTTCGCCGGAGCATCCGGTGATAGCCTTTGACAACCGGCAGGACAACGATCGGAAATTCACTTCCCTGTGACTTATGAATAGAACAGCAATAAGCGAGGGTGATCTGAGTCAAGTCCCTTTTGAGATAACTCACTTCTATGCCATCAAATGAAACGACAACCGTTTCCTCTTTATCCGTTGTTTCCTTGGCAGTAAAAATCGCCACAATTTCACCTATATCGCCATTAAACACTTGCTGATCGGGATTATTAACCAGCTGAAGGACTTTATCACCGATGCGGTACAATTTATCCCCAAATGTGAGCTCCCGCTTTTGTTCTGAAGGCGGGTTGAATAATGCCTGAAGAGCTGTATTGATCGCTTCTATTCCGGCACTGCCTCTGTACATGGGTGCTAGCACCTGAATATCTTTTGGCGAAAAGCCTTTTTGATGGGCATTTTTGCAAACCTGACAAATCGCATCGACAATTTGATTCTGATGACAGCCAAAGAAGCGGCGGTCATCCTTTGGCTGAAGCAAATCATCAGGCAAACCTCCGCCTTTAATGGCGTGGGCGAGATCAATAATGGAAGACCCTTCTGATTGACGATAAATGTCGTTGAGACGGACTGTAGGCATCATTTCCGAATGAAGAAAATCCCGTAAAATTTGCCCTGGACCAACCGATGGCAGCTGGTCTTCATCACCGACAATAACAACCTGGATATCAGGGGGCAAAGATTTAAATAGCTGGTTGGCAAGCCAAATATCGACCATCGACATTTCATCAATAATGAGCAACCGGCCTTTAATCGGGTTTTCGTCATCATGATCATAGCCCGATCCCCCCTTCCATCCCAGTAATCTATGGATCGTAACAGCTGGCAGCCCAGTCGATTCACTCATCCGTTTGGCTGCACGCCCTGTCGGTGCGACGAGCAACACCGGGAAAGGGTTATCCTCATCATAGTCCTTGGTATTCAATGACACCCCATGAAGTTCAGCATACACATCAACAATGCCTTTGATGACCGTTGTTTTGCCGGTCCCCGGTCCCCCGGTCAAGAGCATGACAGGGGACTCAATCGCCTGCTTGATCGCCTCTTTTTGCGATGGAGCATATTGCATCTCAAGCCGTTCCTCAAGCTCTCCTAGCGCGGTTAAAAACTCCGTTTCTGAAAATTCATCCCTAAAAGCTGTTTGTTCCGTAATCTTTTTGATGCTCGTTACAATACCTTTTTCGGCAAAATATAATGATGGCAAATAGACATCCTTATCTTCTAACACGAGCTTTCCGTCTTCTTCAAGAACATCGATTTCTCTGGCGACATCAGTATCTGTCACCGGTTCATTCGGTGTTGATAATAGTTTTTGCGCTTGCTTAATCAATTCATCATAAGGCATGAAGACATTGCCGTCATCGAGCGCCCGTTCGTTCAACCAGAACAGACAGCCTGCTTGGATCCGATCAGGGTGGTTCCCTGACATACCCAATGCTTTGCCAAGCTCATCCGCCCGCTGAAAACCAATCCCTTCAATATCCTGTACGAGCTGATAGGGATTATCTCTGATCATATCCAGAGTCAAATGTCCATATGCTTGATAAATTTTCATTGATAGCTGAGGACCAAAACCATAGTCAGACAAAGCGATCATTATTTTTTCCAGCCCCTGATGTTCGATGAGAATCTCATACAACAGCTTGGCTTTTTCTTCCGTGAGTTTTGATACATCGTCAAGACAAGCCGGGTCATCCAGGATTTTAGAAATGGCGTCTTCACCAAGTGTGTCCATTATATTTTCCGCTGTTTTTTCCCCAATACCCGGAAAGAGATCCCCAGATAAATATTGAACCATCCCGGCTTTTGATTGCGGCAGCAGCTTTCGGTATTGGTCGACTTCATATTGCTTGCCGTATTTGGGATGAACTTTTATTTTCCCCCTAAAATGATACGCTTCATGTAAGTGAATCATGGGGAAAAAGCCGATAACGACAATTTCTTTTTCTTCAACTTGCTCATTCGTTTCCTCTATTTTCACCTGCATGACTGTATAGGCATTATCATTATTCTGAAAGATAATCCGGTGTGGTGTGCCTTTAATATACTTTTGCTCCTCTGAAAAAAGGTCGAATGAAGATTGGTCGGCCATAACCTTGTTCCCTCGCTTTTAGTTCTGTTCATTTTCTCGCTGATCAATTTGTTGAATACCGTTCGCCGCTAGGAGATGATCCTTCTGAATGGATAAAGCCTTATGGAAGTAAGCTCGTGCTTTATCATCGTGATCACGGTATAAAGCTGCCACACCCAGGTTATAAAATGCGTCCGCATGTTTTGGATCCTTATCCGCCACATGCTGAAACTGGCTTTCGGCCATATCAACCTGACCAATACGGGCAAGACAAAGGCCATATTGAAAGCGGGCAGCAATATCTTCCCCGTTCAATTCAACAGCTCTTTGAAAAGCGGCTAAAGCACCAGTAGTTTTGTCTAGATGGGTTAAGGACATACCGGTCATATAAAACACATCATCATCATTTAAGCCCAAGTCTACCGCACGTTGAAATTGTCCTAAGGCATCTTGATAACGTCCAAGTTCATACAATGCATTCCCAAATCCGAATGCTGCGGATGCATGGTTGTCATCGAGCTCAACTGCTTTTTCATAAAAAGGGATTGCCCGCTCAGGTTGTTTAACAGCGATTAACAAATTACCAAAGTTTGTATAACCAACAGGGTCGGACGGATCACCCTCTATCGCATCATTAAAGGATTTTGCCGCTTCTTCATAACGGCGATGCTTCATATGTTCAAGACCTTGCTCAATCAATTCTTGCATCTAACCCACTCCCACGCTTCCGTACATAAGTTCCAATTATAGTATATCAAAAATAACATCTTTTTTTCAGGGTCTCATCCAGTTTTCCAGAAGCCTAATATTCTATAATTTCGAAGAAAAAGACTCAAACCTCATGAAAGGGTTGAGTCTACAAAATCGAGATGCGGTTTCGCTTCTTGATTTAGAATGGTATCAATCGTCCCGCCGCCGAGGCAGACGTCGCCATCATAAAAAACAACAGATTGACCTGGTGTAATGGCTCGTTCGGGCTCATTGAAAATCACTTTAACGCAATCAGCCGATTCAATAAAGACTTTAACTGGACGATCTTCTTGACGGTAACGGAATTTAGCAGTGCAAGAAAATACCTTTTCCTCAGGCACTCCGTTGATCCAGTTCACTGACTCGGCCATTAACCCTTCCGAATAGAGGGCTTTATTATGAAATCCCGCCGCAACATAAAGTATATTTTTTTTAAGGTCCCTGCCGCAAACAAACCACGGGCCGCCTGGACCGCCAATACCGAGTCCCTGTCGCTGACCATTAGTATAGTACATCAGGCCGTCATGATACCCCTTAAGTTCTCCGTCAATTGTCCTGATTTCGCCCTTCTTGGCGGGAAGATAATGCTTGAGAAATTCTTTGAAATCCCTTTCGCCAATAAAACAAATACCCGTACTGTCTTTTTTTGATGCGGTTGCCAGATGATGTTCTTTGGCAATGTCACGCACCTCGGGTTTGGACAATTCCCCTAACGGAAACATCGTCTTAGCTAGTTGGGTCTCGGATAATTGATTTAGAAAATAAGTCTGATCTTTGTTACGATCGACACCCCTAAGCATTTGAACGTTATTGTCTTCCCCATTAACTCTAGCATAGTGCCCTGTGGCAACATAATCTGCCCCAAGTGTCATAGCGTGATCAAGGAAGGCTTTGAACTTAATTTCTTTGTTGCACATCACATCTGGGTTAGGTGTCCGTCCAGCCTTATATTCCTCTAAGAAGTAGCTGAACACCTTATCCCAATATTCTTTTTCAAAATTGACAGCATAATACGGGATGCCTATTTGGCTCGCTACTTTGGCTACATCCTCATAATCCTCCGTTGCCGTGCAAACCCCGTTTTCATCTGTATCATCCCAGTTTTTCATAAAGATGCCGACAACATCATAGCCTTGTTGCTTAAGAAGCAGGGCCGTAACAGAGGAATCAACGCCTCCCGACATGCCGACAACAACCCTGGTTTCACCCGGTGATTTTGTCACCGTCGTCCACCACCTTTACAAGTTAATAAGAAAGTATAAACTTTCTTACGCACATAAGTGCAACTACGCCTCTGGCTTCGCCAATCGGCGAGTTTTCTTTAGTTAATCAGAAAGTATAACTTTCTGACGCACATAAGTGCAACTACGCCTCTGGCTTCGCCAATCGGCGAGTTTTCTTTATCTATTGTTTCATCCGTTTAACCGTTTTGGCAATAATAGCTGCAGCCTTTTGGATGGCTTCAGTTGATAAACCATAACCAAAACTGATCCTGACCGAAGCCTTTGCCCGCTCTGATTCTTTTCCATACATCGCCGTTAAGACATGTGAGGGTTCAATGGACCCAGCTGTACAGGCCGAACCGCTGGATACTGCCACCCCAGCCAAATCCAAGTTAACCAGTAACGCCTCCACATTTGTTCCAGGAAAATAGAGATTTAATATATGTGGCAGAAAATGGTCGGGGTCACCGTTTATTTTATATTCGATATCGTTTTTTTCAAGTGTATTTAACAAAATCTTGCGATATGCAAAATAAGTATCCATGCGTGGAAGAATACTTTCGGCCGATATTTCCGCAGCTTTTTGCAAACCGACAATTCCGGGAACATTCTGAGTCCCTGGCCGACGCTTTCTCTCCTGCTCACCGCCGTACGAATAAGGGGAAATAGGGACCCCTTCACGGACATATAAGAGACCGGCACCCTTTGGCCCGTTAATCTTATGAGCCGTTAGTGAGAGCAAATCAATGGGCGCTTCTCTTACATCGATGTCTATTGTTCCAAACGCTTGCACCGCATCGGTATGAAACAGCGCCTGGTGCGGCCTAAGTAAATGAGCGATTTCTCTTATAGGCTGCAGTGTACCCACCTCGTTATTGCCATAGACCAGTGTGACAAGAATTGTATCGTCACGGAGCGCCTGCTGGATATCATTTAAATCAAGTCTCCCGTTACTGTTCACATCCAGATATGTCACCTCAAAACCTTGTTCTTCAAGGTTTTGGCATGTATGCAGAACAGCATGATGTTCTATTTTCGATGTAATGATATGTTTACCCTTTTCCTGATTGGCTAAGGCCGCGCCAATAATAGCCATATTATCAGCCTCGGTCCCTCCGCTTGTAAAGACAATATTTTTCCCTTCCGTTCCAATTTGCCTCCCAAGCGCATCTCTCGCTTCATCAATCACTTTTCTCGCTTCACGTCCGAATTGATGAATGCTTGAAGGGTTGCCGAAGATCTTTTGATAGACATCGACCATTTCTTCAAGAACTTCAGGATGAACAGGGGTTGTCGCAGCATGGTCTAAATAAATTGCTTCCAAATCCGACACTTCCTTTTGAACATTATATATAGAACATATACGGATCCTGTACTTGGTGATCATGGTCAAAGTGTATCAAATCATCAAGCGTTGTGTTTTCCAATACATCCTTTACTGCATCTCTTATTTTTAACCAGAGCTCTCTTTTGGCCGGATCATCATCATCCATCACCTCTACAGGACGGATCGGCCCTTCCAGAACCCTTATAATGTCAGCAGCGGTAATGTCTCTTGTCCCCTTGGCTAGGACATACCCGCCATAGGCACCCCTTATGCTTTTCACAAGCCCCGCATTTCGGAGCGGAGCGATAAGCTGCTCTAAATAGTGTTCTGATAGCTCATGGTCACTGGCTATAGACTTTAATGAAAGCGGACCTTTGCCGTCGTTTTTACCTAAGGCCATCATGATGGTCAGTCCATATCGCCCTTTTGTGGAAATTTTCACATCCAACACCTCTTCCCACTAGTATTGACTAATTTATAGTATACCGGCAAAAATTTGCCTACATGTGTTCCGTTTTATCGTTAATTATTTGATAAAATTGATCTGATGGCTATCAACTTTAAGTTAAAACGTTCACAAATCTAACCTATTATAGCATGAAATCCCTCATTCTTGCATTTCCAATGACTCTGTAGTATTTTTCTCCAAGAACCATCATTCATTACAAAGTCATTTTATTATTGGTGTGTTACCGATTAACAGAAAGGACGATAGAGATGGATCTGTTCGATTTTTCACCTGATCAAGATAAACAATCTCACAGGAAGCCGCTGGCCAATAGAATGAGGCCAAGGACACTGGAAGAATTCATCGGTCAAGATCATATTGTTGGGGAAGGCCGCCTGCTTAGGCGAGCTATTAAGGCTGATAAATTAACGCCAATGATCTTTTTTGGACCGCCTGGAACAGGAAAAACGACATTAGCTCAAATTATCGCTAATACAACATCAGCACACTTTCAGCAGCTTAACGCGGTCACTTCAGGTGTCGGGGATATAAGACATGTGATTTCAGACGCAAAGGAACGGCTAAAATATGATGAACAAAAGACTGTTCTTTTTATTGATGAAATTCATCGTTTTAATAAAAGCCAACAGGATGCGCTTCTGCCGTCAGTTGAAGACGGCACAATCATTTTAATCGGTGCAACAACGGAAAGCCCAATGTTTGAAATTAATCCGGCACTGCTTTCCCGGTCCCGGCTATTCCGCTTTTCGCCGTTAACAGACGATGATGTAGCCACCATGTTAACTCAGGCACTAAAAGACAAAGAAAGGGGCTATGGCTCTCATCCGATTAAAATCGATGATGATGCGATAGAGCATCTTGTCCATGTCGCAAATGGCGACGGCAGAACGGCATTGCACGCTCTTGAACTTGCTGTTTTAACAACGGATCCTGACAACAGCGGCGCCATTCACATCGATGTAACTGTTGCGGAAGAGTCAATCCAGGAAAGAGTGCTGCAATATGATAAAACGGGTGATAACCATTATGATACCGTTTCCGCCTTCATTAAAAGCATGCGGGGCTCTGATCCTGATGCGACATTATTTTGGCTGGCGAAAATGATAACAGCGGGCGAGGATCCTAAATTCATAGCCAGAAGAATTTATGTCCATGCTGCAGAGGATGTCGGTCTTGCCGATCCCAATGCATTGCTTATTGCCCAATCCGCGGCTTATGCCGTAGACTATATTGGGTTCCCTGAAGCAAGAATTCCTCTTGCGGAAGCGGCATTGTACATTGCCACCGCACCCAAAAGCAACGCGGTTGTGACAGGAATCGATCAAGCCATGGCAGCTGTTAAAAAGGAAAAAACAGGGCAGGTGCCGATTCATCTCCGTGATGCGCATTATAAAGGCGCAAAGAGTCTTGGACATGGAAAAGGGTATAAATATCCCCACGATTTCGATGACGGTTATGTCCCGCAGAGTTATCTGCCTGATCACCTTGTGTCCCGCCAATTTTATAGACCAGTCGAGAGAGGCTATGAAAAGGCTATCCAAAAGCGGCTAGATTACTTTATTAGGAGAAAAAAAGAGGAACAATAAATGATTCTAGTAACTTTTTTCCCCGTTCCATAGAAAAATAACGTTGGGCACGTATAATTCAGGTTCCTTTTGTCAATGATTTCTACCAAAGAAAATTTTAAGGAGAGGTCACCATGACAAAAGTAAGACAAGATGCCTGGTCTCATGAAGATGATCTATTATTAGCAGAAACAGTCCTAAGACATATTCGGGAAGGCAGCACACAGCTCGTCGCTTTTGAAGAAGTCGGCGATAAATTAAACCGAACCGGAGCCGCCTGTGGTTTTCGCTGGAATGCGATTGTCCGGAGAAAATATGAACAAGCGATAGAGATCGCCAAAAAGCAAAGGAAGCAAAGGAAGCGGGCTGAACAACAAGAACGCAGCCAGACTTGGCAAACTGCCTCCGCGAAGCCTTTCATTCACCCTGAATCAGCTGGGGGGGGCCATGACACGCTCGAGCACGATGAGATGAATGACGCTGTAATGCCTATGTACGAAGAAGCTGTTAATGACAGCCGCCCGTTAACCATGAATGCTGTCATACATTTTCTAGAAAACTTACAAATGAATGATAGATCAAGCCAGCGGTTAGCTAAAGAAAACAACTTATTGCAGGAACAAAACAAACATCTTGAAGCAAAAGTTACTGAACTTGAAAAACAGTTAGAAAAGCTGGAGGAAAAGCATCACACCATTGAGGAAGATTATCAATCACTGATTAGCATCATGGACCGGGCAAGACGTATGGTAATTTTTCAAGATCAAGAGGAGTCAGCAAGCCCTGCCTTCAAGATGGACAAGAATGGTAACTTAGAGAAAATTGCGAAATAAAAAAGACGGCAAATCGCCGTCTTTTATTTATATTTATATTTGTATTTATCATCGCTTAAAATAGAATGAGAGTCCCAACTGTGCCGTATAAAAACCCTAGTTTTGAAACCCGCTCCCAGCAGGTGGGTGCCCTGTTCCATCTTTTGTACGTCCTTCATAGAGGCATGCACTCCGGATGGAAACAACAAGCTCCCGATCAAAAAATGTTCGGTCAAAACATTTGGTTCATTACGTACACTTTAGGACTCTCAATTACTGTATCTGTATCATAGCATAAGATTTTATATTCCGCAAGATCATAAGCTGTCCAATTATTAACGTTTTTCAGATAAGTAGAGGGATACACGGGACAACCCGTGTCATTTTGCTCTATATATCCGCCTTGACTTCCTTTAGACCTGCAGTCGACTTTAATTGAAGTTCTTCTAACTGGCGATCACTGACGGCGCTTGGTGCCTTCGTTAACAAACATGATGCGCTCGCTGTTTTTGGGAATGCAATCGTATCACGAAGGTTAGATCTGCCTGCAAGGATCATAACAAGCCGGTCAAGCCCCAGTGCCACTCCGCCATGCGGCGGTGTGCCATATTCGAAAGCCTCCAGTAAAAATCCGAATTGTTCTTCAGCCTCTTCTTTAGAAAACCCTAGTGCTTTAAACATCTTTTCCTGAACGTCTCTTTGATAGATACGCGCTGACCCTCCGCCAAGTTCATAACCGTTAAGAACAAGATCATAGGCTTGTGCCCGGACCTCACCCGGTGCCATTTCAAGCTTCTTAAGGTCTTCTGCCATAGGCATAGTAAAAGGATGATGTTCGGCTACATAGCGCCCTGCCTCTTCATCATAGGAGAGCAGTGGAAATTCCGTTACCCACAGGAAATTTAGCGCCTCTTCGTTAATTAGCCCAAGCTCTTTACCTAATTTTAAGCGGAGCGCCCCGAGACTGTCGGCCACAACTTTGGGTGAATCAGCACAAAATAATAGTAAATCACCGTCCTTAGCACCCATTTTTTCGATGATGGCGGCAGACACTTCTTCTTCAAGAAATTTTGCAATCGGCCCTTTTAGACCTTCACCTTCAACCTTTAACCATGCCAAGCCCTTTGCACCATATGTGGAGATAAATGCAGCCAAATCATCAATCATTTTTCTTGAATATTTCGCTGCTTGGCCTTCCACATTCAAAGCCTTGACTTGACCGCTGTTTTCTATAGCCTGCTTGAAGACTTTAAACCCGCAGCCCTTTACTGCTGTGGATAGATCAATCAATTCCATACCGAACCTTGTATCAGGTTTGTCACTGCCATAACGCCCCATCGCTTCTGCATAGGTCATGCGTTGGAAAGGCTTTTCAACAGATTTTCCTTTTATCTCAGCAACAAGCTCTGTCATCATTTTTTCAATCATGGCGATGAACGGCTCCTGTTCAAAAAAGGACATTTCAATATCCACTTGAGTAAATTCAGGCTGACGGTCGGCTCGCAAGTCCTCGTCCCTAAAACAACGGACAATCTGATAATATTTCTCCATACCGGCAACCATTAACAGTTGCTTAAAGATCTGCGGTGATTGTGGAAGCGCGTAGAATTCACCCGGGTGGACGCGGCTAGGCACCAAGTAATCCCGCGCACCTTCAGGCGTGCTTTTCGTAAGCATTGGTGTCTCGATTTCTAAGAATGCTTCATCATCAAGAAAATCACGAAGTTTTTTTGTGATCTTATGACGCATTTTAAATGTTTCAAGCATTTCTGGTCGCCTTAGATCCAAATAACGATACCTTAACCGGACATCCTCTGCTGTATCCGGCTGATCTTTAATAGCAAAAGGTGGGTTTTTGGCTTTATTTAAAATGGCAACCTCTTTTGCGGCGATTTCAATTCGTCCTGTTGCCATTTTGTCGTTAACCGATGATTTGTCCCTCAGAATAACATCACCTGTCAGCTCGATAACAAATTCGCTCCGAATCTTGTCAGCGATATCCATCGCTTGCTTAGATCCCTCAGGGTTGAATACAACCTGGACGATGCCTGAACGATCTCTGAGATCAATAAAGATCAATCCGCCTAGATCTCTTCTTTTTTGGACCCAACCGGCTAGTTTAACGGTTTTACCGACTTGTTCTTCTGTTAATTCCCCACAATGTGCTGTGCGATACATGAGATTCACCCCTTATATATGTTGTCCGATATAGGCGGAAAGCTCTTCAAGTTTAACTTCTTTCTGCTCTCCTGATGTCATATTTTTAACATTAATGATTTGCTTATCAAGTTCTTCTTCGCCTAGAACGGCGACAAATGTGGCATTTAACCTGTCCGCCTGCTTAAATTGTCCTTTCACCTTGCGATCCATATAATCCATGTCGGCCGTTATGCCTGCTTTTCTGAGATTATATAAAATGGCAGGCGTCTTTTCTTTTGCTTTATCACCAATCGCAGCTATAAAGCAATGAACACCTTTGTTAACAGGCAAGCTAACCTTCTCAGCCTCAAGTGCGAGCAAAAGCCTTTCAATACTTAACGCAAAACCAATGCCAGTTGACTCCGGACCGCCGAGCTCCTTAACAAGTCCATTGTAACGGCCGCCACCGGTTAAAGTTGTAATAGCACCGAATCCCCCGCCCATGATTTCAAATGTTGTGTGATTATAATAATCCAACCCTCTGACTAGATTCGGATCGAGCTCGTAGGAGATGTCCATATTATCAAGCAAATTCTTAACCTTATCAAAGTAATCCCTTGACTCTTCGTTAAGAAAATCGACAATGGAAGGTGCCGTTTCCATTAGCGGATGGCCGCTGTCAACCTTGCAGTCAAGGATCCGAAGCGGATTCTTTTCTAGACGGTTCTGGCAGTCTGAGCAAAATTCATTTATAGACGGCTCAAAATGTGCAATCAATTCATTTCGGTGGACTTCTCTGCTTTCCGGATCCCCAAGGCTATTCAAAACAAGCTTCAAGTTCTTAAGCCCAAGGTCCTGATAAAATGTCATAGCAAGCGCGATCACTTCCGCATCAATGGCGGGGTCAGCGCTGCCGATGGCCTCGACGCCAAATTGAGTGAATTGACGGGTCCGACCAGCTTGTGGCCGTTCATAACGGAACATTGGGCCAATATAATATAGTTTGGCCGGCTGATCAGGCAAACCATAGAGCTTATTTTCCACAAAAGACCGAACAACAGAAGCAGTTCCTTCAGGACGTAACGTTAAGCTCCTTCCGCCTCTGTCTTCGAAGGTGTACATTTCCTTTTGTACGATGTCTGTCGTATCACCGACTCCCCTTTGAAATAAATCGGTTGATTCAAACATCGGCGTCCGAATTTCGTCGTAATTATAAAGCTTGCATATACGTTTGGCTGCATCTTCAATCACATGCCATACTGCAACATCCTTTGGCAAAATATCCTGTGTCCCCCGTGGGATTTGAACGCTCATAAATTACCCTCCTTTTTAAAACAAACAAAAAGTCCCCTGCTCATCATCACATGATGAACAAGGGACGTGATTACTTAAAATCCGTGGTGCCACCCTAATTCGAAGCTCACATACGCTTCCTTAATTAAGCTGCAGTTAACGCCTGCCAACGTTCTCCCCTACTCTATCCAAAAATATTTCGGAGAGACACCTCCTGAAGTGTCCTTCATTAGCGCTATGCGGAAAATACTCTCAGCCTTAGATATTTCCTCTCTTAACACACGCTGTAGCTAACTACTTTTCTTCGTCACTGGTTTCTCGTAAATAATTATTATTTTCCTATCATACGGATTAGAAAAAAATTTGTCAATACTTTTTTCATTAACGGGTAAATTTCCTTTTAATCGCTGTAACATTTTCCCGCTCTTGCCTCATTGGATCTAAGGCTTCTTCACCTGATTCCATTAAGAGTGCCGCTTCTTTTTCAGCGTGCTGCTTATGATAAGTTCTAGCCAGATGTGTTGGGCTTAACCTCATAGAAAACGATCCCTTCTTTTTCCCTAGGATCGCCTAATGCCTCACAAAATAAACATATTTTTTACCCCTTGCTTTCAACGATGATGGTGACTGGTCCGTCATTCGTGAATGACACGTCCATCATTGCGCCGAAGATCCCGGTCTCAACCGTCAGCCCTTTCTCCGCAAGAAGCTGATTGAAAGCCTCGTAAAGAGCTTTGGCCTGTTCCGGTCTCGCAGCTTCGGTGAAGCTGGGACGACGGCCTTTGCTGACATCACCATATAACGTGAATTGGGATACTGATAAAATGTGACCCTCAACATCAATAACAGAATCATTCATTTTGCCGTCCGCATCCTCAAAAATTCTTAGACCGGCGATTTTGTCAGCGACATATTTTAAATCTTGTTCGTTATCATCGTGTTTAAAGCCAACAAGAAGCATCAAGCCGTGTTCAATTTGGCCAACAATTGTTTTCTCAACGGAAACCGAAGCATTCTTCGCTCGCTGTACGACAACTCTCATGTTATCTCCCCTTTATACTTCCTTATTGCATCACGCGTTTAACAGCATAAATATCAGGGATCTTCTTGATTCGTTCAACGACCCGCTTAAGGTGGCTGATATTATTTATTGATATCGTCATTTGAATATGAGCAACTTTGTTCTTGTCTCCTCTTCCGGAGGCAGCATTAATCATTGTATGTGTTTCAGCCACAGACTGAAGGACATCGTTTAGCAGACCGCTCCGGTCAAAACCAGTAATCTCTATGTCTACATTGTATTGCTTAGACTTTTCGGTATCATTTTCCCATTCCACCTCAAGAAGCCGCTGATCAGCATTTTCATGGGCTATATTTGGACAATCCGTGCGGTGAATTGAAACGCCCCGCCCCTTAGTAATATAGCCAATAATGTCATCACCGGGCACCGGATTACAGCATTTTGACAGACGGATTAAAAGATTGTCAACACCCTTTACCCTTACGCCTGAATCTGCCCTCCTTTTGGATGTATAGCTTTTGACATCGGGGAAGGATTTCAGAATTTCCTCGGCACTTTCCTCCTGCTCTTTTCGTGCCTTTTCCGTTAAGCGCGTGACAACCTGCTTTGTGGTAATGCCGTTGTATCCAACCGCTGCATAGATTTCTTCCTCGGACGTAAAATTGTATTTGTTTGCAACGTTTGAGATGTTTTCTTCAGTTAATATTTCCTTTGGATCATAGCCTTGTGCTTTAAGTTCTTTCTCAATGGACTCACGGCCCTTAATAACATTTTCCTCACGGCGCTGTTTCTTGTACCATTGACGAATTTTGTTTTTTGCCGCTGAGCTCTGGGTGATTTTAAGCCAATCCTGGCTTGGACCATATGAATGCTTGGATGTCAGCATTTCAATGATATCACCTGTTTTTAATTTATAATCCAATGTCACCATTTTACCGTTTACTTTAGCTCCGACGGTCTGATTACCGATTTCTGTATGAATACGGTAAGCAAAGTCGATCGGCACTGAGCCTGCCGGCAATTCAATGACATCACCTTTTGGTGTAAAAACAAACACCATGTCGGAAAATAAATCAACCTTTAATGACTCCATAAATTCTTTGGCATCTTCAGCATCATTTTGCCATTCAAGGATTTCACGGAACCATGCGAGCTTGTCTTCAAATTTATTATTATACCCCTTACTTTTGCCTTCCTTGTAAGCCCAGTGCGCGGCAATACCGTATTCTGCCACCTTATGCATCTCTTCTGTACGAATCTGAACTTCCAGTGGATCACCTTTTGGGCCAATGACCGTCGTATGAAGTGATTGATACATGTTGGCCTTTGGCATAGCGATATAGTCTTTGAAGCGGCCTGGCATTGGTTTCCAATGTGTATGAATAATGCCTAAAACAGCATAACAATCTTTAATGCTCTTAACTATTATTCTCACTGCAAGCAGATCATAAATTTGATTAAATTGTTTGTGTTGATATTCCATTTTCCGATATATACTATAGATATGTTTGGGCCTGCCTGATATTTCCGCCTCAATATTGACTTCTTTTACCCGTTCAGTTATCTCGTCTGTGACTTCAGATATATATTCCTCACGCTCATTGCGCTTTCGTTTCATTAAATTAACAATTTTATAATACTGTTGAGGATTTAAATAGCGCAGCGCAATATCCTCCAGCTCCCATTTAATAGCGGAAATCCCGAGTCTATTGGCCAAAGGAGCAAAAATCTCCAATGTTTCATTTGCTTTTTGCACTTGTTTCTCTGCAGACATATATTTCAGTGTCCTCATATTGTGCAGCCTGTCGGCAAGCTTAATTAAGACACAGCGAAGGTCCTGAGCCATGGCTACAAACATCTTCCGGTGATTCTCCGCCTGCTGATCTTCTTTGGATTTAAATTCAAAGCGCCGAAGCTTTGTTACACCATCAACTAGCAACGCCACTTCACCGCCGAACTTTTCTCTAATATCATCAAGAGACACAGATGTGTCTTCAACGACATCATGTAACAGTCCGCTGATAATCGTCGTCGGATCCATTTCCAAATCTGCAAGGATGCAAGCAACCTCCACCGGATGCATTATATAAGGATCTCCTGATTTACGATATTGGCCATCATGCGCCTTTTTGGCAAAATTATAGGCCCGTTCAACATTATTCACTTGTTCAGGGCTAAGGTAGGATCCCGCCTTGGCCAATAAATCTTCTATAGTCATATACCCATCACCTTATAAGGAAACTCATAAACATTATGATATGATTTCTTCTATTATCAAAGAAATTGCAGTTAATGTAAAGCAAAGTAAGAAAAATGTCGAAAATTGGTCCCAATCACCATTTGTCTATTCTTTTTCAATTAAACAAAGAGCGCTCAGTTTAACGAGCACTCCGGGATCCATTAGTATTGCATCAATGTGAAGATATCATAATTTTTCAACTTCTCTCTGCCTTTAAGATTAGTTAATTCAATCATAAAGACGAGACCGACAACAACACCGCCCAACTGTTCTACCAGATCAATAGTCGCTTCAATTGTTCCGCCTGTTGCCAATAAATCATCGGTTATGACAACCTTTTGACCAGGTTTAATAGCATCCTTATGCAGAGTCAGGACATCTTTTCCATATTCTTTGCCATAATCGACTTTAACAACCTCACGAGGCAGCTTCCCTTGTTTTCTAACAGGAACAAAACCCAAATCAAGCGCATAAGCAACCGGGCAGCCAACTACAAAGCCTCTAGCCTCAGGTCCGACAATCACATCGGCATTCTTTTGTCTTGTATAGACAGCAATGTCCTCAATAGCTGCCTTATACGCTTCACCATTTTGCATCAATGGTGTAATATCTTTAAAAACGATGCCTTCTTTTGGAAAGTTTTCAACAATGCTTATATATTCTTTATAATTCATTTACGTGCAAGCCTCCTCAGGGCGCTCTCCGTCAACCAGCTTTCGATCCAGCCATGTTTTTAACGATTGATAGGAGGAGTAACATAATATATCTTCTAATTCCATTTTTTCCTGCTTTTTCTGGTATGCTTTAGAAGCCGTCAATGGCTGTTTCCCTGACTCCTTATTTATCGTCACGACACCATCATCTATTTTAACAAAATCTAAATCAAAAAACACCTCTGCCATAAATTTAATCATATCCGGATGCCAGCCTTTATGCCGTGCAATTTTATTTAGCATCTGCTCAAGGTGAAAGGGCTGCTGCTTATTGATTAAACCATAAAGCCATTTAAAGTGATCTCTAGTAGGAAACGAAGAGAAGTAATTTTCATCATTGTGATGAAAGACAGTATAAATCCTTTCTGGAAATGCGCCATTTTGCAATAACATTTCCAAGTTTGCTTTATGATCAGGTAAATCTAGCAAAATGATATAACTGTTTTCAATTAATGATGGTGTGATGTCTTTAGCATCTTTAACCTCATCCTTCAATTCTTTCAAGCCTAATTGATCCACTGTATCAGATTGAAAAGCAATGATAACCCTCTTGCTTTCAGGAAGCTGTCGGATTCGTTGAATTAACTTTTGTTCATTCCGCAAATCAAACAGTTGCCACCCATTGACGCTAAGGTCGCGAATCATTAATTGTGGTTTTCTAAAACCGTTCCATTCATTTATTGATAATTCACCTACGGCTGAGATGAGGGCATCCGGAGTGATGTGATTATATTTATCACCCATTCGAAACCCAACACCGTCCAGTTTTGCACCATTATTTTCAAAAACAATTTTAATATGATTATTATCTCTGCCTATTTGTTTCATTTGGGAAAAGGC
This sequence comes from Scopulibacillus darangshiensis, assembly GCF_004341035.1. Taxonomy (GTDB): domain Bacteria; phylum Bacillota; class Bacilli; order Bacillales; family Sporolactobacillaceae; genus Scopulibacillus; species Scopulibacillus darangshiensis. The sequence goes on along the minus strand of NZ_SLXK01000001.1, from coordinate 223,301 downwards.
TGTATCCCGTACAACAAACTGGGGTTTAGGATTCGCAACCCCAAATGGTGCCAGCTTGTTTAATGTTTCAATAAGCTCAAGATTAATATTTTCGACGCAGCAATCAACATCGACTGCCGTCACTGGTGTCAGTATGTCCTCCGTCAGGACGTGTTTTGCAAACTCATTGAGTCTTTCCTGAAGCTGCGGTAAATCATCAGCTTTTAAGGTCATGCCCGCGGCCATAGGATGCCCGCCAAAATGAGGGAGGATATCCCGGCAGCTTGACAGCGCCTCGAAAATATCAAATCCTTCGATGCTGCGGGCTGACCCCTTCGCAAGGCCCGTTTCTGAATCAATGGCCAAAATGATTGTTGGTCTATAATACTTTTCCACAATTCGTGATGCTGTTATACCGATCACCCCTGCATGCCAGTCATGCCCGGCTATAACAAACACACTTTGGCCGCTTTTTGATAATGCTTCAGCCATGTCGGAAGCTTCAGCAGTCATTTGATCAACGATGGTTTTTCTTTCACTATTCAAATTATCCAGCATTCCTGCAAGCTCTCCCGCTTCTACTGGATCATCAGAGAGCATTAGGTCAACGGCGGGGCCGGCATGATCCATTCTTCCCGCGGCATTCAGCCTTGGACCAATGCCAAAACCAATGTGATCAGCATCAACAAGACCGTTATCTATGCCGCAAACAGCTGTGAGCGCTTCGATCCCAATATATGACCCCTTGTTAATTTCATTTAACCCCCATGAGGCGATTAAACGGTTCTCATCTATCAACGGCACGAGATCGGAAATTGTGCCGATCGCGGCCAAGCTTAAAAGCTCATGGGGCAATTCCCCACCCTTTAATGCTTGGATAAGTTTAAAAGCCACCCCAACGCCGGCTAATGATTTAAAAGGGTAGTGGCACCCAGGTTTTTTTGGATTAATGATACTGTAAGCTTCCGGTAAAATCGGCGGCGGTTCATGGTGGTCAGTGATGATATAGTCCAGTCCCAATGCCTTGGCATAATCTGCCTCTTCACAGGCGGAAATGCCTGTATCGACAGTAATAACCAAATCTATTCCTTTAGATTTGGCTGCCTCTAAGGCCGGCTTATTTGGGCCATAGCCTTCGGTGAATCGGTTTGGCACATAGTAAGAGACGTCGGCGGCCATAGCCCTTAATGCCCTGACCATAAGAGACGTTGAACTGACGCCGTCAGCATCATAATCGCCGAAAATCAATATTTTTTCATTTCCATTAATGGCACGTTGGATGCGCTCAGCCGTTTCTTTCATCCCATCCATTAACATGGGATCGTGACATGTCCCTTCATTTGTATGTAAAAAATCAGCAGCCTGGTCAACCTCTGTCAAGCCGCGCCCAACAAGCAGGGCCGCAATAATCGGGGAAATGCCGAGTGAACGGGCGAGTATGTCCGCTTTTGATTTATCGATATCTTTGACTTGCCATCTGGAATTTGCCTTAAGCATGTTATCACCTCATATAAAAACAATAATAATTATACATGAGGTTTATTTTTATTTAAACAGCAAATTAACAGCGACACTAGGTATTCGCCTTCAGGCCGCTGTTATTTTTTTCTTGACCGGCGGGATACCTGTGTCTGTTCATTACTTTCCTCTATCTCAAAGTTTTCCGGTATATGTTGGTCAATATTAGGTTCTGAAGACTCATTTTCGTTTTGGGCTTTCTTTAACGCCCGCTGCAGACGATAAATCTTAACCATCCCAATTGATCCGACAAATAAAGCGCCCAAAATAACAGAACTAATGATAACGAGAATCAACGGCCATTCAGCTGTTCCAAACAAATAGTTTACTGAAACAGGATCAACATTAATAACGGAAAAAATCGCGATAATCAAAATAAAAATAAGTGCTAAAATCAATCCCCATTGCCCTTTCATCGGCTCCACCTCTTTTTTAGTTAATCAGAAAGTATAACTTTCTGACGCACATAAGTGCAACTACGCCTCTGGCTTCGCCAATCGGCGAGTTTTCTTTAGTTAATCAGAAAGTATAACTTTCTGACGCACATAAGTGCAACTACGCCTCTGGCTTCGCCAATCGGCGAGTTTTCTTTATGATATTCTGTCTGTTTAGAAATATATTCCCCTAGTTTATTGCAAATAAACAATGAAAAGAGCCAACCCTTTGAAAGAGATTGGCTCAGTAGAAATTAAGTTTGCGGCTGCGCCGCCTTTTTCTTTTGTTTTCTTTTTATATGACCGGCTTTCATAATGGCCCACAGCGGTGAAGCAATAAATATAGATGAGTAGACACCTATTAACAGACCAATGAACAGTGCTATAGTAAAGGTTCTGATTGATTCACTGCCAAAAATCAACAAGGCAATAACCGGAAGCAATACAGTTAAAACGGTATTGATTGAACGTGTGAGCGTCTGACGAATACTGTTATTGGCGATCTCGCTGAATTCCTCGAAAGTCTTAGGCTTTTTCTTTCTGAGTTTCGTATTTTCCCTAATTCTATCAAAGGTTACTATTGTATCATTAATCGAATAACCGACAATTGTTAGCACTGCCGCAATAAAGACAATGTTGACTTCAATTTGCAGCAGACTGAATATCGTAATGATAAAAAAGGCGTCATGCAAGAGCGCAATTATCGCCGTCAGCCCTTGCAGAAACTCAAACCGAATCCACACATAGATGATAATAAAGATCGATGAAATGATCACGGCATAAAAGGCATTTTTAGCCAAATCACGGCCAACTTGGGGAGATACCGTGCTGATATTGACATTATTTTTATCTACGCCTACTGAATCTTTGAAGGCCGTTTTCATTTCTGCAATCTGTTCTTTGTCAAGAACCTCATTCAACCTAATCGTCACGATATCCTTGTTGTTTCCTGAAAGAATCGTTTCTTTAGGTTTGTACCCAAGCTTCTGAACTTGCTGGTCCACCTTTTCTGTTGAGAGGGCATGCGTTCCTTTAATATCAATTCGTGTCCCCTTTGAAAAATCGATGCCAAGATTCATGCCGAAAACAAAGAGGAAGATGATACCAATCACTGTTAATACAGATGAAAAGATAAAAAACTTATTACGGTGTTTGACAAAATCAAAATTTTTAAAGATCACTGATATCACCCTTTTTCACACCAAAGTAACCAGGCTTTTTGTTAAGTGCTTGACTTTGAACCCACAGCCACAGAAAAAGTCTTGCCCCATAGACAGCGGTAATAAAGCTGACAACGATACTGACAATCAGCATGACAGCAAACCCCTTAACAGCGCTTGTTCCATAGACAAACATAACTGCAGCTGCAATGATTGTTGTCAAGTTCGCATCAAAAATCGTTCCGAGCGAACGCCGGTTACCAGCTCTAAAGGCTGATAAGATTGTTTTGCCTGACCTAATCTCTTCCTTAATTCTCTCCAGCGTAATGATATTGGCATCAACCGCCATACCAACCCCTAGAATCAATGCCGCAATACCCGGCAGGGTCAGCACCGCCTTCATGCCGACAAAGACAGCAAGCACAAGGTAAATATAGACAATTAGCGTAAGAATGGCAATGAATCCGCCAAACCGATAGAACAATAACATAAATAAGAAAATCGCTGCAATGCCAATGATTCCGGCGAAAACTGTTTTCTGCATCGCATCTTGACCAAATTGTGCTCCGACAGAAGTCGAATAGATTTCCTTCATCTTGACCGGAAGTGAACCGGCATTAAGTAAATCCTTCAGTGTTGTCGCCCGCTCCATTGTAAATTGGCCTTCGATGACAACGTCTTTCGTGTTAAGGACTTTATTTACACTAGGAGCCGATATATATTTGGGATCCTTTTTCTGTGATTCTTCTTTATAAGAATCACCCTTATTATAGTCAAGCCAAATGACCATAAGATTTTGCCCCGGCGGCATCGAGGAAATTTTCTTAGTCACTTTGGCAAACTTATCGGCGTCCTTAAGCTTCAAGGACACGATTGGCTTGTTAAGATCATTAAAAACAATCTTTGCCTTTCCGGCTTGCAAATCGGAGCCATCGAGCACAACGTTGTCATTAACATCCCGGAAGGTTAGGTTGGCTGTCGTTGACAAAAGCTTCCTTGCTTTTTTTTGATCTTTGACGCCCGGAAGCTGCACCCTTATGCGGTGGCCTTTTTCAATTGAAATTTCCGGTTCGCTGACACCAAGGACATTGATCCTTTTATTGATCGCAGCGACGGCGTTCTTCAGTGTATCATTCGTAACCTTCTGTCCTTCTTTCAGCGGTTTGACTTGATAAAGCACCTCAAATCCGCCTTTTAAATCCAATCCAAGCTTTACGTTATGTATAATGGGCTGAATGGTAAAACCAATAATGACAGCCAGTACAACAAGGATTGCGAAAAAGGATACAATCCGTCCTTTTTTCACCATATGTCATGTTCTCCCTTCTGTAAACCCCACCCTATGTATGTTTATTATAGCTATTTTTGAATTTTTATGTCAATTTGAATTTAATTGAATAAATGACCAATGTTCGTAAGATCAGCGTCTTTAAACATTTCCATTCGAATCCGATTCATATAGTCATTGACTGACAGCGACATAACGAAATTAACAAATTGATTCAACGACAACTCATTTTGTTCTTTTCTCTTAGCCAGGCTTTCGTTAATAAAAAGCCATAGTTCATCTATTGTCAGACGTTTCAGCCCAAAATGATGAAATTCTTCAAGCTTGCTTTGAAGAAAAGGCCCAATATGCTCCCGCCATTTACCGTAACTATTCTCTTGTGACATGTCCACCACTCCCAAGTTCCATCATAGCATATCTTGCTTGATTACAAAATAACTGAAAACATGATCCGGCAACTCCTTGTCATGCTTTGTCCCCTTTTAGGCATATACATGTTATCAATGAAGTTGTAATTCCATATAAAGGGCGTGACAGGTCATGACAAAACAATCCTTTTTAAAAGGTACTTTTATATTAATGGCAGCGGGGATGATCACCAAAATACTTGGCGTAGTTAACAAAATTGTCATTGCCCGAATTATCGGTGATGAGGGAGTCGGGCTGTATATGATGGCTTACCCGACACTGATCTTAACAGTCACGTTAACCCAAATGGGACTGCCGGTTGCAATTTCCAAAATGGTCGCGGAAGCGAGTGCATTGAACGACCGAAATAAAATCAAACGCATTCTCACCGTTTCCTTTATGGTTGTCGGTGTTTTAAGCGTTGTTTTTACAACTGTTATGGTTCTGTTGGCGCCATTACTTTCAAGAACTGTCTTTACCGATGAACGCACATTGTATCCACTCATTGCGATTGCCCCGATTGTGCCGATTGTCGCTGTTTCTTCAGTCCTGCGCGGATACTTTCAAGGACTCAGCAATATGAAGCCTTACGCCTATTCTCAGGTCATTGAGCAGGTTGTCAGGATATCCCTCGTTGCCTTTTTAGCCACATCATTATTGCCTTTAGGCATTGAATACGCGGCAGGGGGAGCAATGATTGCCGGGGTGATTGGCGAGTTCGTTTCATTGATATACATGCTGACAATGTTTAAAGTCAATAAGAAAATTAAAATCCGAAAAGGGTTTTGGAATTATATCAATCGCGGGAGGGAAACCTTCAAACAGCTCATGAATATTGCCCTGCCGACAACCGGAAGCAGGCTGATTGGCTCCCTATCCAATTTTCTTGAACCCATTGTCATAGCTAATAGTCTGACATTGGCGGGGGTATCAACGGCATTAGCTACAAGGCAATACGGTGAACTTGCGGGATATGCGATTCCACTTTTGCTCTTGCCAAGTTTTATTACGCATGCCCTGCATGTCTCACTTGTTCCATCAATTAGTGAAGCCCATGCAACAAAGCGATTTCAAGTGATCCATTACCGGCTGAATCAGGCGCTGAAAATCGCGATGATCACCGGTGGGATTACCATCGTGATATCGTACATTTTTGCCAAGCCCATCATGACATTGATGTACCATTCTCCTGGATCAGCTGTTTATGTCTATGTGATGGCCCCATTCTTTTTCTTATTTTACTTCCAGGGACCTCTTGCAGCTGTACTCCAGGCCCTGGACCTTGCGAAGGCGGCCATGATTAACAGCTTTATTGGCGCTGCCTTGAAAATCGTTACTATAATCGCACTCGCTTCCCGGCCTGATTTAGGGATCATCGGCGCTGCCTTAGGATTTGTTGTCAGCGTCGTCCTCGTAACGTTATTGCACTTTGCGACTGTCATTAAAACAATTGGTTTTTCCTTAGTTGTAAAGGATTTTCTCAAAGGCGTCATATGCATAATTTTGACCGGTCTCTTTGCTGGTTTTCTTATGAAGAACACACTGCTTGAATGGCCGCTTCTTATTAGAACGGCAAGTCTCATCATCATTGTGCTTGTTTTCTATTTTGTTCTGATTGTCTTATTTAGACTTTTAACTAAAGATGAACTTAGGCATTTTCCGATAATAGGTAAATCGCTTAAATAAAAGATGGGAATACTCTTCCTCCTTATTTGGCGTTTTAGAACCGTGATCGCCAATTGATGATTTATTCTAAACAATAAAAAAACCCACGCCGCTTGTGTCAAATACGCGGCATAGGGTTAAAATTCATCCTTTAAATCTATATAGAATGTGCCATGACTATCTAAAATACAGTAGGATATCTCCTTTATGTCGCGAAACCCTAATTTCCTTAACTCCTGTCTTAACCAAAGGGGTGTTTTATCAATTTTATCCAGGTTCCCCTCCTGAACCTTACCATCTAAAATCAATGGAAATGGCATGTCTTCCTCTTTTTCCTGATCCTTTTGGTTGCCTTGATCTGTTTTTAGAACCGATAAATTCCCAGTTGGTTCTAATACAGCAAATTCGACATCACTGATATTCTTAACATTTTGTTCTCTTAATTGGGTGAGCAGGTCATCAAAATTATAACGTTGTTTCCTCATTTCATGCTCGTCGATTTTCCCTTTTTTAATAATCGTAGCGGGCCGCCCATCGATGATATGGCGTAAGGGATTGCTTTTCAGCGAAACGAAGGCTAATAGCAGCTGGATGACAATGAGTAAACCAATTGGAACAATGCCCATCCAAAGCGGCTTATCCGGGTCTTCTATCGAGACAACTGCAAGTTCGGCAATCATAATCGACACAACAAAATCAACAACGCTCAGCTGACCGATTTCTCTTTTTCCCATAAGGCGAAAGGTCACAAGAATGATGACATACAGAAATATGGTTCTTAAGATAACGGTCGCCAATCCAACATCCCCTTTCATCACTTAGCCACTCTGTTAGTATGAGCAGAAACATAAGGAATCATGAATCAAAAAGATTAGCAATTAACTGTTAAAGACATGTTTTGCTTCTAAAATGGCCAAGCGTGAATAAGCATAATTAAAAAAGGAATATAAGGGGTGTTTTGATGACTAGACGATTATTCACCGCCGCCTGCTACGGTATGATTACTTCTTTTATCATTATTATAATCTCGGCATTAGTTCTTGCCACATTACTTAAGCTAACGACCATTTCCGAGTCATCTGTTAATTTAATGCCAACAATCATTTCGTTTACTGCATTGTTCATCGGCGGGCTTATCGCAGGTGTAAAGATGAAAGAAAAGGGATTGATGATCGGAGCGGTTACCGGCATACTTTATTGCTTTCTTATTTTTGCCGTAAAATTTTTGGGTTTTGACAACTCCGGTTCATCCCAACAATACCTCTTTTACGGTGCTAATATCGTTGTAACGGCACTAGGCGGGGCCATTGGCGTCAACCTCTTTGTGCGGAAATACTAAAAAGCTTGCCAAAGAAAAAGCGCGCCCCATATATAATAAAGGCACGCTTTTCTTTCTATTCTTGTTCTTTCACCTGAGTTTGTTCAACGACATCGCGAATCGCCGCGCGATCAAACGTTAGCTTGGAAGTATGACACTTCATTGTCACCGATTGATCATCAATCGTGTCGACGATACCATGCAGTCCGCCGATCGTTACAATCTTGTCGCCTTTTTTCAAGCTTGACTGCATTTCACGCGTTTTCTTTTGACGCTTTTGCTGAGGTCTGATCAGCAAGAAATAAAAGATAACGAAAAAGATAATAAGTGGTCCAATCGTTGTTAACCAGCTAGATCCCATATACAACCCTCCTTTAAAAAATTAAAAATTTCTGGCATTAGGCTTATTAAAACCATATTGTTCAAAGAAAGCTGCCTTAAAATCAAGCAAACGGTCTTCTTTAATGGCTTGTCGGACTTGCCCCATCAATTTTATCAAAAAATAAAGATTATGGTAAGTTGTAAGCCTAAATCCAAATGTTTCATTCGCTTTGACCAAGTGCCTGATATAAGCTCTTGAATACGTTTGGCAGACATGGCAATCACAAGCCTCATCTAACGGGCCAAAATCCCTGGCATATTTGCTGTTTCTGACAACTAAGCGCCCGGTGCTTGTCATGCATGTCCCATTTCTGGCAATCCGCGTGGGCAAGACACAATCAAACATATCGATGCCACGAATCACGCCATCAATAAGCGAGTCAGGTGAACCAACTCCCATTAAATACCTTGGCTTATTTTGCGGCAATAGCGGTGTTGTGAATTCTAGGACACGATTCATGACGTCCTTCGGCTCACCAACCGACAAGCCGCCGACAGCATAACCCGGAAAATCCAGTGACGTCAGATCAGCTGCTGATTGCTTCCGCAGCGCCTCATATTCTCCCCCTTGTATAATGCCAAATAATGCCTGGCGATCAGGGCTTTTGTTTGAATGAAGGCATCTTTCTGCCCAGCGGCTCGTCCTTTCCACAGAGGCTTTCATATAATCAAATTCGGCTGGGTACGGAGGGCATTCATCGAAGGCCATCATTATATCAGACCCTAACGCATTTTGTATCGCTATCGACTTTTCGGGGCTTAAGAACAGCTTTTCACCGCTGAGATGATTCCGAAAGTGAACCCCTTCCTCAGTGATTTTTCTTAAATCACTAAGACTGAAAACCTGGAAGCCGCCAGAATCGGTCAAGATACCCCGGTCCCAATTCATAAATTGATGAAGGCCGCCAGCTTCTTCAACAATGTCCTCACCGGGACGGAGCCATAAGTGGTAAGTGTTGCTCAAAATAATACCGGCGCCCATCTCTTTCAGTTCTTCAGGACTCATTGTTTTAACTGTTGCCAGTGTTCCAACCGGCATGAACATTGGGGTGTCAAACGATCCATGGGGGGTATGGATTTTGCCCAGCCTGGCACCCGATTGTCCGCATTCCTTTATTAATTCATAGGTCACTGCGCTCATTCTTCTAAATCCTCTCTGTTATTAACATAGCATCCCCAAAGCTGAAGAAGCGGTATTTCTCCTCCACCGCTTGCTTATATGCTGAAAGTAAGAAATCCCTTCCTGCAAAAGCACTGACAAGCATAATCAGCGTTGATTTTGGCAAATGGAAATTTGTTATCATGCCATCGATCGCTTTATATTTATAGCCGGGATAAATAAAGATATCTGTCCAGCCTGATGCTTCTGTCAGCCTGCCATTAGACTTAGCTGCAATGGTTTCCAGAGTGCGAATAACAGTTGTCCCGACAGCAATAACCCGGCCGCCCTCTTCTTTTGTACGATTTAAAAGCTCCGCGGTTCCCTTAGTCATTTGATAAAATTCAGCATGCATCGAATGCTCTTCGATCTTTTCGGCTTTTACAGGGCGAAAAGTGCCGAGCCCTACGTGTAGCGTAATAAAGGCAACAGTGACGCCTTTTGCCTTGAGGGCGTCCAATAGCTCATCTGTAAAATGAAGCCCGGCGGTTGGTGCAGCCGCTGAACCGCGATTTTTGGCAAACACTGTTTGGTAACGGTCCTGATCTTCTAATTGTTCTTTAATATAAGGCGGCAAAGGCATTTTACCCAATTCATCCAATACTTCATGGAATATTCCTTGGTAACGGAATATCATCATCCGCCTGCCCTCGTCCTTTACACCAGTGCACTCCGCCTGCAGTTGCCCTTCACCGAATACAACGGTTGAACCAACCTTTATCCGTTTTGCCGGTTTCACAAGGCATTCCCATTCATCACCAACTGTTTGTTTCAGCAATAAGACCTCAATCTTGGCGCCTGTATCCTCTTTCACACCAAGGAGTCTTGCCGGCAGAACTTTCGTATCATTCAACACAAGACAATCTCCGGGATTAAGGTATTGGGTCAAATCCGTGAAATGGCGATGCTGAACCGTCCCATTTTCAGGGCTTAGAACCATTAGTCTTGAAGCCGTCCGTTCCTTTAATGGGGTTTGGGCTATTAATTCTTCTGGTAAATCAAAATCAAACATTGAAACATCCATTTCTGCAACTCACCTTTTTATTAGCGAAATCGATTAATAATATAAAAAATAAGCGATAAAACAATACTAATCAACAAAGACGTGACAATCGGAAAATAAAACGTTGTGTTTCCTTTTTTTATGAATATATCACCGGGAAGTTTTCCGATAAACTGCCATAATAGCCCGATAAAAAACACAACGATGCCGATAATCATAAACATTTTTCCGAAATCAGACATGTCCTTCCGGCCTTTCAATATTAAAATGCTCATAGACAGCAGCCGTTGCCATACGTCCTCTTGGTGTCCTTTGAATAAAACCAATTTGCAGGAGATAAGGCTCGTAGACATCCTCAATGGTATGTCTCTCCTCCCCTATAGTTGCTGCTATCGTATCCAAACCAACCGGACCGCCGTTAAACTTTTCGATGATTCCTCTTAGCAGCTGATGGTCGATATGGTCGAGTCCGCGTTCATCGACCTGCAATCTCTTCAAAGCTTCTCGGGTCACGATTTGGTTAATCACGCCATCATTTGTAACCTGGGCAAAATCGCGGATACGCCGCAGCAATCGGTTAGCAATTCGCGGTGTGCCCCTGGCTCTCCTGGCAATTTCGTAGGCAGCCTCATCCTCTATCGGTGCACATAATACTTGAGCCGTTCGTTTTACGATAAAGGCGAGCTCTTCCGTTGTATAATATTGCAAACGGCTGACCACACCGAACCGGTCCCTTAACGGGGGTGATAAATAACCTGCCCTGGTTGTTGCTCCAATTAATGTAAATGGCGGCAGGTCAAGTCTGACCGAATGGGCTGTATCGCCTTTCCCAAGAACGATATCAAGGCAAAAATCTTCCATTGCCGGATACAAGACTTCTTCGACATGCCGATTCAGACGATGAATTTCATCAATGAAAAGAACATCACCCGCCTCCAAAGCGGTTAAAACCGCAGCGAGGTCCCCGGGCCTCTCTATTGCCGGTCCAGAAGTTGTACGAATATTAACGCCCATTTCATTGGCAATAATCATCGAAAGTGTAGTCTTGCCAAGTCCAGGCGGGCCGTACAGCAAGACATGATCCAAGGGCTCCTGCCGTTGTTTTGCAGCTTCGATAAAGACACTCAGATTTTCTTTTACCTGTTCTTGGCCAATATATTCGGCCAATTTTTGCGGCCTGATCGATCCTTCCATCACTTCCTCTTCAGGAATCGACTCTCCTGAAACCATGCGTTCTTCCATCGTCAGGCTAACCTCCCTATTCGTTTAACATTAACCTCAGGGCTTCTTTGATGTATTGTTCGGTTGTTAACGATTGATCCTTCAATTTAGGCAAAAGGCGTTTGATTTCCCGCTCGGAATAGCCAAGCGCGCCTAATGCCGCAACGGCTTCATCCAATGCACTGTTAACAGGTTCTTCGGTTTCTGCAGGCGAGAACAAACCAAATTGATCATTAAACTTGCCTTTAAGATCCAGAATGATTTGCCGTGCTGTTTTTTTGCCGATCCCTGGGAATTTTATAAGCACTTTTTCATTTTCATTCTCAATAGCCTTGATGATATGTTCAGGCTGTCCCGAGGCGAGGATGGCGAGCCCCCCTTTTGGACCTATACCTGAAACACTTAAAAGCTGGATAAAAAGCGAGCGCTCCGCTCTTGTCTTGAATCCGTATAAGGCTAAAATATCTTCCCGGACATATTGATATGTATAGATCGTTGTTAGCTGATCAAGGTCTTTCTGATATGCGTATGGATTGGCGCAAATGATCTGATATCCAATCCCATTATTTTCAACCACAATATTATGGCTTGATATATATTTAATAACACCTTGGATATAATCGATCAAAACACGTTTCCCCTTTTTTATTTACCTAATAAAAAATTCCTAAGATCTATCATACCATATAAATCATGTTTCTGATACACTTTACCCTGGGGAAACCCAAACGGACATTCGAAAGCTCGAATGCCCATTAATGTTTCTCATATTTCGCAAGCGACTTCATAATAGCCGTAAAATGCTGCTTATCCTTCACTGGAAAGCCCTTAAGCAATTTCTGTACGTCAGCTGCCTCTAGCGCTTGGGTATCAATTTGAAAAAATGTTTGGATGATTTTATGGTTGTTCGGATCGCCTTTAAAAATGGTTAATGTTGTATGATCGGTTAAGCCAAAAATCCCCTTTGTCTTAGCGATCGGCGAGATATCATTGATTTTCTTTTTTAAATAAATTTGTCCGTCACTTTTCTTTACCATAACCCAATCTTTATATGACTTCCAAAAAACCTCCATTGATAATGGATGTTCTTCTTTGGATTCTTCTATTGAAATACCGTCCAAAAAAATCTTTTCCAAATGGACATGAACGATGTGCGGCTTTTGTGTGTAAGACTGACCTGCTGCTGCAATTCCGCCATTTGCAGCCAGAAGACCAATTATACTTAAGATTAGAAATAAGGGCCGTATCATTTCACATCACCTCTAACTTCAGGTTGTTTTTACATTATAATTATTACCTGAATAAATAAATGTTATGCAAAACTTGAGCAGGGGTCATATCCCCTGCTCAATACATTTATTTAGAGTTATTTTGAAACGGACGTTTCGCTGCATCAGCAACATCATTGATAATCCCTTGGACATCAGATTGGACCTCGTTGCCGTTATTTCCATTTACTATCTGATTATTTACGTTTGTGATCCTCTGAACCAAACGTTTGTCTGTCACAATATGAAGTTCCTTGTTGCCAGTCGTCTGATTTTTGACGATGGTATCAATTTTTGATCTCAGCTTTGCTTTGTTCATATCCTTATCGGCATCAAGACCAACGACAACATAATTTTGGGTAATCAAAACGTGAGCATCGCGTACACCGCTTAATTTTTTTACTTGATCGGCAATTGACCGTGAATTTCGCGTGCCATTTACACCATTATTATTGTTGTTATCATTGATATCCAAATTATCGTTATTGTTCCTGACGCGGTCGGCTACATTATAGCGGTCATTACGATTATTTAAATCATTATAACCGCGGTTATGATCTGTATAGTAACCGACATCGCGCATCCCCATTTTATTGCCTCTGCCGTTATCGCCGTTGTTAGCTGTACAGCCAACAAGAGCACCGCTGAACATTAAAGCTGTGGAAAGTGTCAAAATTGATTTTTTCACATTAAAAACCCCCTTTCACATATATCTTGTGTGGAGGAGGCTTGACTTAAACTGTTACATAGAGGTGATACTGTCAAAATTTTGATAGCCATATCCTAATATTATCCGTCTTTTTAGCATAAACTTGGGACGTCATACCTATTCGGAAGTTTTTTGATCAAAAAGAAAAAAGTGACGAGATGGTCGTCACTCCTCTTCATTATTTTTGATTGGAAAACCAGGCTGATACGGTGGTTCCTCGTAATTAGCATAACTGTCCCAGCGTTGATTGGCACTTGCTCGCCACATATCTTGTTGTGGATAGGCCGGGTAAGGTGTTTGCGATTGTGGAACGAGTTGTTGATCAGGTTGGTACATTGGCTGAAACCCGGGCTGCATGAAATCAGCTGCGTTGTATCCTTGTTGTTGGTATCCAGGCTGTTGGTATCCAGGCTGTTGGTATCCAGGCTGTTGGTATCCAGGCTGTTGATATACAGGCTGTTGATATACAGGCTGTTGTGGGTATACCGGTTGTTGCTGATATACAGGCTGTTGAAAGCTCGGTTGCTGATACTCGGGCTGTTGAAATTCAGATAGCCCTTGGTAATCCTGCCAATCATCCTGCGGTTGGTGATATTCTTGATGCATATACTCCTGATAAGGCTGGTCGTAGGCAGGCATTGGCTGATAGGTTTGCGGTGGCATATAATCTGTGCTCGGATAACTCCCCTGTATCCCTTCAAGTGCTGTATAACCATAAGGCATCATAGCTTTTCCACCGCTGTCACATCCGCATGGCGAATAACCATAATAAGGGGGTGGAGCCATTGGCATTTGCTCGGCAGGCATTGTCGCCTCAGGCATCATATGTTGCTCATGATTTGGCCACTCATTGCTGCTCTGGATTGGAACTTCATGCCATTTAGGAGATGGCATTTTATTTTGCTCGGCATTCTCCAGATGCTCATGATGCTCATTTACATTTCCAGCATTCGGCCAATCCCACATCGGCATGGTATTCAAACTATCCTGTTTGTTAGCCTTTTGATTAATCGGCATTTGATGATCGGGTTTTGGCATCATCACATTTGGGAAATTATTATCCATCAATGGCAAATTCTGCTTTTTGTTTTCCATGCCAGCAAGATTTTCACTAATGTTTTCATCCATCATTGGAAAGGTCGGAGCCGTTTTCTTTGAATGTTTGTATTTTGGCACTTCCTTTTCTTCCATTTCCATCATAGGCATTTGCTTCTTGACTGGTGCCTTCTTAACAGGAACCTCCTTTTTAGTTATTGGTGCCGTTTTTTTAGGCAATGGTTTTTTTTGTTCTTCCTTAATTGGCATCTCTTTTTTCTTTTCTTTTACTGGCATTTTGTTGTTAGGAGCGATATTTTCCTTTTTTCCTTTTTTTATTTGTGCTTCCTTTTTCACCTGCTGTTCTTTCTTTTTTGCAGGCCCGCCGGCAACAGGCACCTTTATCTTCATTCCGGGCATGATCATATCCGGATTCTTGAGCTGTGGGTTCATTTTTTTCAGATCAGCTAAGGAAATCCCGTGCTTTTGGGCGATTTCATATAACGTATCACCCTTTTGGACAACATAAATTTTCACAATCTCATCCCTCCTGCACAAAGTCATTACAGTATATGGTGAGATTGGGCGATTTGCCACTCTTTTTTTAACCCTGCAAAACGTCCCTATTTTCAATTATAATAAAAAGAAACTTGTTGAAAAAATGGAGCTGGCATAATGAAACAAAATAAAAAAATCCTTGGAGAAGATAGACGCGCTTTCATCCTGAGGCATTTATTGGATAGTAATCAGCCTATAACAGGAAGCGACTTAGCCAAACAAACAAATGTGAGCAGGCAGGTCATTGTTCAAGACATTTCATTATTAAAAGCTAAAAATCATCCCATCATAGCAACCGCCCAAGGCTACATTTATATAAAAAAGACGAACAGCACCACTCAAACAAAAGTGATTGCCTGCCGTCATTCGGAGGCTGATACTGAAGAAGAATTAAACATCATTGTGGATCATGGTGTGTTGGTTAAAAATGTGATAGTTGAGCATCAGGTATACGGCGAGATTACCGCTTCCCTCATGCTTCAAAACCGGCGGGATGTGGAGCTGTTTATGAAAAAGAAAAAGGAGACAAATGCACAGCTTCTTTCCGCACTGACGGAAGGCATCCATCTCCATACCATTGAGGGGGCGAATGAAAACATTCTTGAGGACGTTTGTCATGCCCTTAGTCAGGCGGGCTATTTGTTATAGCCGCCTGATCCGATAATATCCACTTGATCAACCGCGTCAAGCTTTAGTAACCGATCGATAACATCATTGAAGTCAATGGTTATAGAACTTGTATCAATTGATAACGTGACATTTGCCCTTCCTTGAAGTGGAATCGTTTGATGTATAGTGAGCACATTACACCCTGCTTTTGCAACGATATCTAGAAGCAGCGATAATGTGCCGCTTCGATCTTCAAGATGCAAAAGGAGGGTGACGATGTTTTCTTTTACAATCTTATGGAAAGGAAAAATGCCGTCCCGGTATTTGTAATAGGCGCTTCTGCTGAGCCCCACCCTTTTGACTGCATCCGTTACACTTTCTGCCTTACCCCGCTCAAGCAATGTTTTTGCTTGAAGCACTTTAAGCATTGATTCTGAAAGAACATCTTCACGAACTAAAAAGAACTGCTGCTTATTATCCATTGGATTCCCCTTACCCGATTCTAATCCATAAACTCAAACTCAAAATCCAGGATCCGAACAATATCCCCGTCTTCAATGCCTTTAGCACGCAGAGCATCATCAATGCCCATGCTTCTTAGTTGACGGGCAAATCTGCGCACGGCTTCGTCATGATTAAAATCAGTCATTTTGAACAGCTTCTCAACCTTCGGACCGCTGATAACATATGACCCATCATCGTCACGGTTAATGACAAAAGGCTTTTCTTCTTCCTCGAAACGGTATGTTACATGACCCGTTTCCTGCTCAATTTCTTCTTCGTAAATTGGGAATAATGGTGTTTTTTCCAGAAGATCTCGAACAGTGTATAGAAGTTCATTGATTCCTGCCTTTGTTACGGCTGAAATAGGGAAAATTGGTATATCCTTATCCAACTTTTCCTTAAAAACAGATAATTGCTCTTCGGCACCCGGCATATCCATTTTGTTTGCCGCAATAATCTGCGGCCTCTCTAGTAAACGCCATTGGTATTCCTTTAACTCATCATTAATTTTAACATAATCCTCATAAGGATCGCGTCCTTCAGTTCCCGCCATGTCGATGACATGAATGATGACACGGGTTCTCTCAATATGACGCAAAAATTGATGGCCAAGCCCTGCGCCCTGGCTTGCACCTTCAATCAAACCAGGCAGATCGGCGATGACGAAGCTTCCAGCATCCTCAAGGGATACAACGCCAAGATTTGGTTTAATTGTTGTAAAATGATATTCGGCAACTTTTGGCCTTGCTGCTGTCACGACCGATAGAAGCGTTGATTTTCCAACACTTGGAAATCCGACTAACCCGACATCCGCGAGAAGCTTCAATTCCATAACAATTTCCCGATCTTCACCTGGTTCCCCATTTTCCGCGATGTGCGGTGCTGGATTTGCCGGTGTTGCAAACCTGGTATTCCCTCTGCCGCCTCTGCCGCCTTTCGCAATGACCGCCTTTTGTCCTTGTTTAGTTAAATCGGCGATATTCTGATTGGTTGCTTTATCAATAACAATAGTTCCAGGGGGAACCTTAACGACCATATCTTTCGCGTTCTTTCCATGCTGGCTCTTCGATCGCCCATTTTCTCCTCTTGGCGCCTTAAAATGCCGCTGAAAACGAAAATCCATTAAAGTTCGAAGCCCTTCATCTACTTCAAAGACAACGCTAGAACCATCTCCTCCGTCACCGCCAGCCGGCCCGCCGTTCGGTTCATATTTCTCTCTTCTAAAGGCTACCATTCCGTTTCCGCCATCGCCGCCTTTTACATATATGCTAACATGATCGACAAACACATGCTCCACCTCAATACTTTAATTAATTTCAAACGTGATTACTGCCTCATTTGTCTTTATGTAGTGTTCAACCAAATGAATAGATTGATTCAATTCTTCCTTTTCTACTTCTACGAATTGTTCGATTTGTTCGGGATAATTTAACTGCCCCGTGAAATCAAGTGTTAAGCATGCTGATGTGTCCATAATATGGATCAACAAAGCCATTGTATTTTCGGTACGGTTTGAAGCATGTTCATCGAAAACATGAAGCATGTTCTGGAGCAGTGATGCCAGCTGACGATCATAGACCGATAGCCTGAATCCTTCACCAGTAACCTCTAGGTCAAGCTTAAAGGTATGTTGATACCAGTTAAACGTCAGAACCAAGGCCGAGAGAAGCGGGATATCCTGGTTTGATAATTTGGCCTCATTTCTAGATTTCATAATGAGTCCTTCAATAATACCTTCAGCATTGTCTAACTGATTTAATGTAAGGTATCCTTTTATAACCTGCAGTTCGTTCAGCCACTCATGCCGGGCGTTACGAATAAGATGAATCAATTCAGTCTCGCTTATCATGATATGACTCCTATGTTTGACTTCATTGAAAGAACAGCTTTATTTCCCATTATACCAAAAAATACTTAACGGATTGGAAAAATATAAAAAGACAGTGAATTAATTCCTTGTAGAGAATCATCCACTGCCTTTATTAAGATCACTTGGTCAATAGCTTAAGCTTCTTGTGCTACAGGATAGACACTCACTTGTTTACGATCGCGGCCGACGCGTTCGTATTTTACAACGCCGTCAACTTTTGCGTAAAGCGTGTCATCACCGCCACGGCCTACGTTAGTACCAGGGTACACCTTAGTACCGCGTTGACGGTAAAGGATTGATCCGCCGCTGACAAACTGACCGTCTGCACGTTTTGCGCCAAGGCGTTTTGCGATTGAATCACGGCCGTTCTTGGTACTACCTACACCTTTTTTTGAGGCAAAAAATTGAAGATCGAGTTTAAGCATCCTTTCCACCTCCTTGATCATTAATCTGAATATGTTCACCATAAGACGCTTCAATTGTCTGAAGGGAGACAATCATGCCTTCCAATAAAATTTGGACCTTCCGCTGTGTTTCTAGATGTAATGTCATGGGAAGCTGGCAGCGAAGATAGCCGCCTTCAGGAGCTTGCCAGACATCAAGTTCAATACCTGCTATAGCTTGAACAGCGTTAAGCGATCCAAATGAAACAGCCGACGCGCCGGCACAAACAAGGTCGAAGCCATGTGGCCCGCTGTCAGCGTGTCCCTCCATTGTGAAGGATTCAATGTTGCCTCTATGGTCACGATGAACGTTTACCTTAATCATGTATAAAGGTCCTAAGCATTAATTTTGTCAATCGTTACTTTTGTGAAAGGCTGACGATGACCTTGCTTACGGCGATAATGCTTTCTGCGTTTGAATTTAAACACAACAACCTTCTTGCCGCGGCCATGTGCTTCGACCTTTGCAGTAACTGAGGCTCCTTCAACCGTCGGTGCGCCGACTTTAACATTGTCGCCGCCAACAAAAAGAACTTTGTCAAATGTTACTGTTTCGCCTTCTTCAGCTTGAAGCTTCTCAATGTAAAGAGCTTGGCCTTCTTCCACTTTAAGCTGTTTTCCACCTGTTTCAATAATCGCGTACATTTCTGCACCTCCTCAAGTTCTCAGACTCGCCAAAATAGGCAGCATGTCGCATTTTAAGGCCTATTTTTGTGCGGTTGGAGCGGGTGCGCTTTCGCACTGCATCCAATAGACTAACAGAAAAATCATACCATAAATGAAAAAGCCATGTCAATCAGGTTTTGATAAATCATTGATCACAGCATTTTGTAAGCTGTATCGTTGTTTTTTTCTTGTCATCTCGAATAAACCAAGATTAGTAAAACCAAAAAGCTTTACCGTAACAAAATCATCTGCCAGCGATGCCGCCATTTTTTTCGACACCTTTTCTCTATGTTCCGGATCCTTCATATTAACAAAATCAATAAGAATGATGCCGCCGATTTGCCGCAAGCTTAGCTGTCGGCAGATTTCTTCGACAGCAGCCATATTCGTTTGAAAAGCGGTCGTTTCCCAATCGGCATCCCCCGTAAACCCCTTAGTATTAACATCGATTACGGTCAAGGCCTCTGTGTAATCAATGACAATTGACACGCCTAACTTAAGGTAGACAGTCCGTTTCAATGCGCTTTGATAGTCCTTTTCAATACCATACATTGAAAAAAGATCCGGTTTCACTTGCTGAGTGATTTTAGGTTGGGGTTTTGTAAAACTAATATCAGGCATCGCGTTCAGATCGACGCCGTTGTTCAGAATAATTTCATCAATTGTTCCAAATCTTTGTCCCTCATTTAGCACCTCAGCCAAAAAGTGCTCTTCAGTATATAGTGCTTTAACTAACTGATCCTCTTCGCAGCCTGATGTCAACCTTCCCCATTCGGTGCGAAGCCTTTGCAGTTCCGCTTTTAGCTTTACATCGGTTTGCTTCGCTGCTTTTGTCCTTACTATGACACCCTCAGAACCTTGACAGGCTTCCTCCATGACATCCCTTAGACGTTCTTTTTCCGTGCCAGCTATTTTTTTGGAAACCCCGATATAACAACTATAAGGGAGATAAATAAGATCTTCTCCCCGAAGCTGAACATGCTGGGTTAACTTAGGGCCTTTACTGCCCATGGCTTCTTTTTCAACCTGAACAACCACGAAGTCGCCTTGCTTCACATTGTTAAAAGGCACAGACACCATATCGGATTTATTAATAAAACCGTGTTTTTTTGTTCCGATATCTACAAACAATCCTTGAAGTCCCTTGTGAACGTCCGTGACTCTTCCAATATATATATTTCCTGCCGCATGGTCTTTATTTTTATTTTTTATATAAAAAGTTATCGGGGAATCATCCCGCAAGAAAGCAGCCCTGGCTCGCGATCCGCAGGATTCAAACAAAATTCTGTTCATTGACGAACCTCCGGAGAATGCGAATCTTAAATGACTTATATTCTATTTAAAGCATTCTCCTATCGGTTTGTCAAAGCATTTTCCGCTGAAAAAAGCATTTAATATATCTTTTTCTTCGATGTGACGACGTGTTTCCTCGATTATAACGGGATGGAGGGAGCCTTTTTTAAATAACCCTAAGACGGTCGCCACAGGCATTTTTGCTGTTACAACAATTGGGGTTGTTGAATGAAAGGGCACAGGGTCTCGCCAGCGTGATAATAAGAAACGCATAAAAACATAGCGCCTTTCCTTCCATTCTTTAATGATTGAGAAGCAAATAAAGCTGCCTACAACAAAATAGTTTAAGGTGAATGGTGTAGCCACGCCAACGTAGATTGAGAGAATAATTAAGATAAAGCAAGATAGAATGAGTGTTATGTCGTAAGCCCGTTTGAAAGGGAAAGCTTTTAATAATAGTAAAAACATTAGCTTGCCGCCATCGAGCGGCCAAATCGGCAGGCTGTTAAAGAGGAGGATCATAAAATTATAAGTTATAAATATCTGATGATTGGTTTGATCCCAGTAGTCGGTTAATAAAAATAAGTAGGATAATAGCGGCAGCCAGAGATGTTGAACGGGACCCGCCAAGGTTACGATGAGATCCTCATGCATCGGGCGATTGCCATGATCATCAACCTTTGCCACACCGCCAAAAGGCAATAATTGAATTTCTCTCACTCGCCATCCTAATAACAATGCAGCAATGGCGTGTCCGCATTCATGGATGAAGACGATGAAAAAGACACTGGCAACCTCCCAAAAATGACCTGTAATCAAACCCGCTGCAACAACAAACCAGAACACCGGATGAATTTTAATTTTTAGAAGTGAAAATCTGCCGGTATTCTGAATCATATTAGGAATTTTATTCAAATTTAAACACCTGAACAGGATCAATAAACTTCTTATCTTCTTTTAATGCAAAATAGAATGATCCGGATTTCCCCTTTTCAGCATCAGAAACCTTGCCAATTTTTTGGCCCTTTTTTACGAAATCATAATTTTTCACATTAACCTCTGATAATTTTCCATACCATGACTCAGTGCCGTCACTATGTTGGATCACGACTGTTTCCCCAGTTTCATCCTTCTTACCTACGAAGGTAACGAGCCCATCCTGAACAGCGGTCACTGAAGAATTAGCTGCCGTCCGAACCATCACACCTTTCTTGGCTTTGGAAAATTCCTGTACCCGACCGCTGACCGGTGCGGCAAAATCGGCACCCTTTTTTTCCTTTTCAGCTGCCTTATCTTCCTTTCCTCCTATAACCGGCAGAAAGGCCATTGGCTTTCCAAAGATATCCTCATACCAGTTAGACACGCGGGCAAATTTAAAATCATTTGACAAACTGCTGGCAACAGCAGTCTGTATCGGTTTAAAACTTGCACCAGACTGTTTATACACGATCCCCACGGCTAGCACGAGGCACGCCGCAACCATACATTTAAGAATGAAGATATTCGTTCGAAACAAAGGATGCGGTCCCTCCGAATCACCCCGATCTGGTCTCGGTTCCGGCGGATGGTGATCATAAGAATCGGAGCTGTCCCCATTCAAGGGATACCTGCTTCTGCCTTCCTTTTTACGGTTTTGGTGTCTCCGCTTAATCTCATCAATACGGCTCATAACTTCCCTTCCTTTGCAAAAGAGATAGCATCCCCAAAAGTAAGAATGCCGCTTGTTTTTTCTATATGTATGTCCAAGGGAGACAAGTTATGATAAAGAAAACTTGCCGATTAACAAGCCTTTGGCGAGCCTTTGGCAAAGAAACGGACCAAACTAAAAACCCCGGATCATGGTCCGAGGTTTATCTCATGCCTAACAAACGTTTAATTTTTACAATGAAGCTTGGTTTATCGTCAAGCGACATTAAAGGTACGGATTCGCCAAGAATTCTCCGGCCAATGTTCCTGTAGGCAATAGAGGCTGCAGTGGAAGGATTTAAGGAAATCGGTTCCCCTTTGTTTGCTGCTGAGATCACGGCATCATCATCCTTAACAATGCCAAGCAAGTCGATTGCAAGAACATTCATAATCTCGTCAACATCAAGCATGTCGCCATTTTTCATCATATGGCTGCGAATCCGGTTGATAATTAACCGCGGTGATTTGAGTCGGTCATCCTGCTCAAGAAGTCCGATAATACGATCAGCGTCCCTAACAGACGATATTTCAGGTGTGGTGACAACAATCGCCATATCGGCACCGGCAACAGCATTCTTGAATCCCTGCTCAATCCCAGCGGGACAGTCAATAACGATATAGTCATAATCGCGTTTGAGTTCATCAATGATTTCCTTCATTTGTTCGGGACTAACGGCGGATTTGTCTCTTGTTTGCGCAGCAGGCAATAGACTCAAGTCATCAAAACGCTTGTCTTTAATGAGAGCTTGATTAAGCTTGCAACGTCCATCGGCAACATCCACGAGATCGTAGATAATTCGGTTTTCGAGTCCCATCACGACATCAAGATTACGCAAACCAATATCTGTATCTATAAGACAAACTTTTTTCCCTTGCAGGGCAAGAACCGTCCCAATATTCGCCGATGTTGTTGTCTTCCCGACGCCCCCTTTTCCAGATGTTACTACAATTGCTTCCCCCATTTGTCAACACCTCACTAATGTTTACAACCTTGCTAACTGTTTAGATCTCTTAAAATACGATTGGATGCGATCAATGGCGATTTTTTTATAGGATGAGTCAAGAAAGGCGCATGCCATCGTTTGTTCAGGATTGCCATACTCAATCATATCGTCAGTCGAACGGCTGATAACATCTCCAATTCTCAGCTGTGTCGGTTTCATGAGAGATGCCGCAATGATGGCGTCATGATCGCCTTCAACGCCGGCATGGGCGATCCCGCCAAGCGAACCCAAAACGTATATATTTCCTGTCGCTGTGATTTTTGCCCCAGGGTTAACATCACCAATAAGTAAAAAGTCCCCTTCTATCTCTAAAACCTGACCGGAGCGAACAACCTGCGTCAGCGATGTAAGCTGACCTTTTCTTTGCTTTTCTTCACACTCATCTTTCGTCATAACGTTCGTTTCAATATCAGCAACAAAGAGTTTTTTTTGCGAACGAATAATCTCGGTGATTTCTGCCCGCTGTTCTTTTGACAGATACCTGTTGCCGCCTTGGACCTTTACAGAAATAAGCGGGCCTTCTTGGTAATGCTTTTTATTTACAGACAGCTTCTCCCTTAATTCTGCAATTAAATGATGGTATGAACACATATCATTTAATGAAAGGATAAGGCCGTCTTTAGTTCCCTTAATCGTTACGAGCGGCTGTGTCTTTGACATAGGATATCGTTCACCTCAACATTGTTATATTCCACATCAAAGTTGCGGAATCCTTTTTCACGTCATCATTCTTCTGAAGAGTCCGTTTCCACTGTCTCTAAAAAACGGCGCAGCGGATAAAAAACAATGACAGCAAACACGCCGTTTAATATCGCTGTCGGGGGCAGGCGCCATTTAACAAAATTAGAAAAGCTTTGGTCCGCCATGCCAATTAAAGAATAAATGCTGTAAACTTCCAATTCCAAAAGTGAAACGCCAAACATGCAAACAAATAGAACAACATATATGTTCATATGAAAAGCTTTCGTTAGATAAGACAATATGTAGGCCGTTAAACCAATGCAAAAAGCATAAACACCTAAAACGGTTGTATAAACTAAATCAATCATAAAACCAAAGATAATACCATACTTTAGGGCCTGCCCCCGATTAACAAAAAAGGCAATAAAAAGCACAGTTACCATAATGAAATGAGGAATCATAGGGATATGATAGCCAAACCATTCAGGGGAAAAAACGGTCATCACTGTCCCCTGAACAATGAATAAAAGAAAGAGGATAAGAAATAATTTCACCTTTTTCAAGACTTATCCCCCTTCTTATCTAAATTGTTGGCAGCAGGTGTTCCCGCTTCCCTTTCTACAATGACGACGTGGGTCAGGTCATTGAGATTGGCTGCCGGCTCCACTTCTGCAATTTTTGTTAAACCATATTGATCAGTCGTTACCTTTTTAACTTTCCCTATAGGAAGACCCCTTGGGAAAATTTGGCCTAGACCAGATGTAACAACCATTTGTCCTTTTTTGATCTTAGCTTTCACTGGGATTTTCTTGAAAAGAAGGACGTTTTTCTCAGGATCATACCCTTCAATCATGCCGTAAATTCTGGACCCTTGTACCATAGCGGCTATTTGATTGGCATTTCTCGTATCGGTCATAAGAATGACTTCACTCGAAAATTGGCCCGCTTTTCTTACCTTGCCTATGAAACCGTCCGGTGTAATAACAGCCATGTCGGGTTTGATCCCGTCCTGTTCACCTTTGTTAACTGTGACGAGCTGATTCCATTTATCATAGGAACGGCCAATAACAAGCGCCGGGTGTTTCTTATACGCACTTAAATCGGGATCATTTAATAAATCCAATTCCTTCTTAAGCTCTTGATTATCGTGCTTAATTTCTTTGTTCTCTTGTTTGACTTTGGCATAGTCTTCCAGATCGGCTTTTAAGGCCTTGTTTTCCTTATATGCGTTCTCGATATCATCAATTGTCTCAAAGAAACCCGCTACGTATTGAGCGGGTCTATTGAATATGACCTGAAACCATCCGACTGTATCATGGACGAATTGCTCCGGCCATGTCATTTGTTTTCGTTCTTTGATGGAAAAACCGACGAGAGCCACGAGGACGATAAGACTTGCCAAAAGGATGATTAACTTTTTGTTTGAGAAAAATGGCGGCATAAAGACACCTACTTATTTGACGTTACTTTGAACGAGATCTCGATGTAATTCCTGCTTTAGACTTAAAAAGGTGTAAATTTTCAAGCGCACGGCCAGTTCCGATTGCAACACAATCCATTGGATTTTCTGCAACAATAACCGGCATTTTCGTCTCTTCACTAATGACATGATCTAAATTGCGCAAGAGTGCGCCGCCGCCTGTTAACACAATGCCGCGATCCATAATGTCCGCCGCTAATTCAGGCGGGGTCTTTTCTAATGTTACTTTCACAGCTTCAATGATTTGATTAACCGTATCGCCGAGGGCACTCGAAATTTCCTCAGCGGTGACATCAATGGTTTTTGGCAAACCAGTTAGCAAATCACGGCCGCGTATTTCCATGCTGTCAAATTCCTCAGGCTTGCCTGCGGATCCGATCTGAAGCTTCAGGGCTTCCGCCGTGCGTTCACCAATCATCAAATTATACGTCTTTTTGACATATTGAATGATGGCTTCATCAATATCATCACCGGCGATGCGGATCGACTGGCTTGTCACAATTCCGCCGAGTGAGATAATAGCGACTTCGGTTGTTCCGCCGCCAATATCAACAACCATGCTGCCTGTCGGTTCCCAAACAGGCAAATCGGCACCGATGGCTGCGGCAAACGGTTCCTCAATCGTATAGGCTTCCTTAGCGCCTGCTTGCTTAGTGGCATCTTCTACCGCACGCTTTTCAACAGCGGTAATACCCGATGGCACACAAACCATGACATTTGGTTTGCGTGAAAAAACAGAACGTGTTTTTTGTGCCTCCTGGATGAAATACTTCATCATTGTAGCCGTTGTTTCAAAATCGGCGATGACACCATTTTTCATAGGCCGAACAGCAACAATATTGCCCGGTGTTCTGCCTATCATATTCTTTGCTGAATTACCTACAGCTTCAATTGTGTCAGTGTCCGTGCGCAAAGCAACAACGGAAGGTTCTCTGACAACAACACCTTTACCTTTGACGTAGACGAGCGTATTCGCCGTTCCAAGGTCGATTCCCATATCTCTAGAAAATCCGCCAAACATCTATGTAATCTCCCTTCATGATGCAAAACTCATAAATTTTATTATATCTTAAAGCTTAGCAAAAAAATAGTGTTAAACAATACCTTTTTCTTTCAAACTAACAAAACTTTGGTCACCTATAATAATATGGTCAAGAACGTCAATGCCAAGCATTTTTCCGCATTCGACTAATCGCTTGGTTACCTCAATATCCTCGCGGCTCGGCGCTGGATCTCCGCTCGGGTGATTATGAAAACAAATGATTGAGGCCGCCGAGCGCCGGAAGGCTTCCTTAAAGACTTCACGCGGATGGACGATGGATGCGTTCAGGCTTCCTATAAACACAGTTTGTTGATGCAGCACTTGATTTTTTGTATTTAAATACAAACAAACAAAATGCTCCTGTGTCAAAAACCGCAAGTCTTCCATCACGTAATTTGCACCATCTTCCGGAGAACGAATGACGTGGCGATCACCATATTTCATTTGATTGATTCGTCTGCCGAATTCGAGGGATGCCATAATTTGAACCGCCTTAGTCATGCCAATTCCCTTTACCTTCTTCAGTTCTTCAACACTTGCGTCTTTCAAAAGCCTAAGTCCTTCAAAGTCATGAAGCAGGCGTTGGGAAAGCTGAAGGACTGATTCTTGTTGGCTTCCGGTTCGGAGGACAATAGCAAGCAGCTCTTGGTTGGATAAAACATGTGCACCTTCTCTAATTAATCGTTCTCTGGGCCGGTCTTCCTTTGGTACATCACGGATCATTAACACATCACTCAAAACATTCATTCCTCCTCTAATTTTTTTCCGTGACTGACAATGATGATGACACAGCCTTGTACCTCAAACCAACGATAGGCGTAATGACATATCATCCATCCGAATATGATTCAGACCACTTTAAGCACATACCTCGGCTAGGCTGCAGCAGGAGAACATGTATGATCAGTGCACAATGAAAAAATAGGAGGAAATGCATCAGGATGGTTAAATCGAGGATTTCAGCAGGTCAAACGAGGCCATTTTGACTGGTATAACTTCAATTTAGCATAACCCAAGTGACCTGTCATCAAAAAAATCCCATCCATAATGTCCCAATCCGAACAACTTGACATAGTAACCTAATACAATTTATTCGACAAATCTAACGGGTTTATGACAGGTCTCAAGCAAAAAGGTTGAATTTCTAAAATTTAAATGACAAAACGGCGACCTAACACAATGCAAGCTTCTACTCATTTTATATAGGACTCAGATTCCGCTATTTGTACGAAAAGAGTCACTTTTTCGATGTTATAGGACTTAATAAACAAGGAGCTTAAACTTTGCTCCCCGCTGCAGTTTAAGCTCCCTTATTAATAAAAGTAAAACCTTCTTTTGACACAACCTTTTGAGGGATTTTAGCCGTCTTCTTTCTTCGTTCCTTCTTGATTTGTATCCCGTTTGGCAGTGAGGCTCTGATCCCTTCAAGCATAAAGTTTAATGCGAGAATGAGGAAAGCAAAGGCAAACAATGGCACGAGAACGATCCACGGTGAGATAAAGATATATTTGAAGCTATTGCCGATTAATCCCGACCATTCGCCGCTTATCGAAATAAACTTAGGTGGTGAATCACCTATCGCACTTCGTATGACTTGTGTTCCGCCAAACAATAAATGGAACAGGCCCAAATGGACCAATAATATTAAGGTTTGAATCATTTGCTCAAAAAAACTGATAATTAGTTTGGGCCAAAGTAAAGGTAAAATATGTTTTTTCGTAATATAAAGCCGATTTCCCCCTAATAGCTTCGCTGAGGTAATAAACTCATTTTTATTAATTTGATTAGTTTCAGCGGCAAAGTACACAGAAAGTGTTGGCATCGCGATCACCGCCAAGATAATAAATTCAAATATGATCCGCGCAGTGAAGCTGTATGTGAAATTCATCTCTAAGCCATGGCTGAACAGGACATTGATCAATAGCAGATATGCTGCAAGCGATATGGGAACATAATGAAAGGCATCGATTATTCCTGAAACATATTTATTAAGTCGCATCAGAAAATTGCTGTAAAACAAACCTATAATTAATGACAAGAAAACTCTTAGTCCCGCAACAACAAAGGCAATGGTGATTGTATACTTTGCGCCTTGGATCAACTCCACAAAAAGATTATTTCCAGAGCTGTCCGTTCCAAGAGGGGGAATGACAGATGGAGGAAAGGCCGGCATGCCGACGAACTCACCATTGTGATCATATAGCATCGTCTTTTTTGGAACATAGCCATCAAAAAAGACAGCATGACAGATGCTTGCAATCAGTAAAATGGTGATGAAAGTAAAACCGATTAAAAACAATGGGTGCTTGAATAACTTTTTTATCATTAGAAGTCCACCTTCTGTCTCGTGAACCATTCAATGAGCAGCTCCCCGATTGAGAAGATAAGGAAGATAGGCAGAAAAAGCATGAACAAACCCATTGTAAAAAACAGCGCTTCTGTGTTATCCATCAGAAAGTTAAGTATGCCCTCGATGTTAAATAGGAATTCAACAACCAATAAGTTAGACAGCATGAACCACAAACTAAGTTTGGAATGAGAAAAAATGCTGATTAGTGCGTTTCGGGAAATATGTACGATAAGAATTTTGTGCCTTTGAAGCCCTTTACTTTGCGCCAACTCAACATAAGGCTTCGTCGCTTCATTTTCAGCATCGAGAACCATCATCCGGTAAAAGAGTACGATGGGCAGCAGCGTTAAAGCGATGATTGGAAGCCCGATCGCGTTTTCCTCACCGAAGCTGGCAATATTGAAGAATAGGACCCCTGTTTTTTGATAAATCCAAATAACAGTCAACTGGAAAATGCCAATGACCAGAACATCCGGCATTGACTCCAAAACAAAGAGGACAAACTTTATGCTCCTCCTTATTTTATTGGGAAGCAACATAGTCAAATACGTCAATATAAGACTTATTGCCAAGGCAATAATGAAAGATGGCAACAGAAGCAGCATGCTCGTCTTCCAGCCTTCATATAAAGCGGGCAAAAGCGGCCGTTCCGTTCCGACTAAATTGTAAGTGAGTGAAAAAGGATGGAACAAGTCTTTTAAAACCTGAACAATCGACTGAAAATAAACAGGAAAATCCGGTGTCATGCCATCGAACAATGAAGGAACCGAGCCGATCAGCAAGAGGCCAATACATATTAACACAAACTTCAGTGATAACCGAGTCACACTTTGAACCAAACAAACTCCCCCTTTTTATGTCTGCTCTATCTATATATTTAAGCATAACCAATTTTTAGATAATTTTAAATAGAATATAAAAAATAGCCACTTCATCTTTAACTAGAAATGACCTTTAATGTTGTAAATTTATTGGTTTTATTTTCCCAATCAAAAAAAAGAGCAATCCATCGATCACTCTTTTCCTCCCACCAAGTCTTTATATAGTTTAACAGCATCCATCAGGTTTTGCTCCAATGCCGAGACTTTCTCCTTTGTCGCCTTGTTTTCCAGTTTGTTTGCTGCCATGGTCGCGTCTGACAATGTGCTGTGGAAATCCCGTACCTTGGCTCTTTCCTTTTTGGATAACCCGCTCATTTTGTTGTCATCGATCATGTCCCAGCCGACTTTTATTTTATTGATGTCCTTCAACCGGCTGTTTTTTGGATGATCACCTGAAACCATCACTTTATTATTTAAGGTTAAAAGTTTCCCGAGCAATTCTTTGCCCTGATAGAAAAATTGATTTAAGGGCGCTTCTTTTGCCCAAGACTTTGTTGACTGTATATCCCATGTCTTTGCATAGACATCGATACCCTGATTTTTGAAGTATTCTTTCAATCCGTCGACTTGATCCGCATCACTTGCCAAACCGGCAAAAACATAGAAGTTATCATTCTTTGTTGTTAATGACGCTAGCCCTTTATCTTCTAGTTTGTTGGCCAGTTCCTTAGCTTGATCTTGCTTTGAAAACGCCCCAGCCTGGATCACATTGAGGTCAAGCTCGAGATTTTTTGCCGCCTCTTCGGATGGCTTTGATGTTGTGTTTTCCGATTTCACCGCACTGTTTGCCTGGATTTTAGATGTTGTTTGTGCTTTGTCATCCCCTGAAAATAACAGGAGGATCGTAAAGCCGAGTCCAAGCCCGACAATGACAGCGGAAAGGAGTGGAATCCAAATATTTTTTAAGATAATAATGAGCTGGGGGCTTGACTCCCTGTTGTTTTTACTTGCAACCGTCCGTTTTTTCTTCTTTTTCTTTTTCTTTTTTCCTTTGGGAAAGTATATGGGATCGTGCCCGGCGGCATGCTGCATGTCATCTTCTTCAACGTCATGAATCGACTGCTTATCGGCCGTTTTTGGAAAAGTGTCACGCCAATTCAGCATCTTATCTTTATCAACAGCTGCTACCTTCGATTGATCTTTCTTTTCTTCAAGCTTCCGTTCTTCCCCATTGAAGCTGACTTTCATATGATTGTTACTATGATGTTTCTCAGTCACCGTTCGGGTCCCCCTTTCTAATGGTGTCTATTAATCCGAAGAATATCATAAGAACACAGAAAAAGGACAAGACTTTTGTCGTCTCGCCCCCAATTCTTTTCGTCAATTTTTTTAAATTCATCTCTGAACATAACGCAAAAGTTTTTAGATACAACACTATCATATGCCCAAGATACCATGCACATTAACTAGGCAGGGAACATAAATAATTTAAATGAATATTTTAATAAGGACAATAAATATAGGGGGAATGTTCATGGCAAATGTTAAATATATCCCGCTCCACGATATGAATGAATTAAAAAAACATCTTAATAAACCTATAAAATTGAGTACGGTTGACGGGAAACTTTTTGATGGCATTCTTGGCCATGTTGACGGGCAAAACATTCATATCGTTGTTCCAATAAATATTGGCAGCAATCATGTCGGTAACATAGGGACTGATCATGTTGGTGATATTTATGAAACTAGGCCTTACGGAACCCCATATGCAGGAGGGTATAGTGCCAGGGGCAACAGTACCGGTTATTATTATGGAAATTTAACGCTGCCGCTTGCATCACTTGCGGGTCTTTCTACATTATATTAAGAGATAAAATTGATATTTCGCTGGGGTCCGAGGTCTATAACAGGATCCCTCTCACGTCCTTAACCAAGAAAGGAAATATACCATTCAAGAAAATGCTCACCAAAGAAATAACAAATGACACTTCCTGCGAAAATGAAGGGGCCAAAGGGGATGGCCTGCTTGCTTCTAAAGCGTCCAGAGGCGAGCCCAACCAGGCTGAACATTGTCCCGCAAATAACCGCGAAGAAGAAAATGAGTAAAACCTGCTGCCAGCCTGTTAAAATACCAATGACAGCAAAGAGCTTAATATCCCCACCGCCAATATTCCCCCTGCTAATAATGTAAATAAAGTTCAACAGCAAAAAACCTGCACAAAATCCCAAAATCGGCCCCCACCATGGCGTCATGGGTATGATGATGCGGTAAAAGATAAAAATCAAGAGAAAGACGAATAGGACCTTATCTGGAATCATCATGGCTTTAAGATCCGATACTGTAATGATGAGCAGCAATGAAAAAAGCAGCCAGCCTAAGTACATATAGGATAAGGAGTCAGCGGCTACAAAAACAACCGCAAATAGGAGCCCTGTTAAAAACTCTAGTATGGGATAAAGCGGGGAAATCTTAACGTTGCAGCTTTTACACTGACCTTTTAAAAGAAAATAAGAAAAAACCGGGACCATTTCCAAATAAGTCAACTTGCGGCCGCAGGAATAACAATAGGAGCCAGGGAAGATAACGGATTCGCCCTTCACAGACCGCAGACCGACAACATTATAAAATGAGCCTAAGACCAATCCCACGAGGAAAATCGACATATAGTTAATAATCATCAAACTAGCCGGCATATATACCCTCCTTTTTTCCTATTCCCATTTTTCAAAAAGTCCGACTAATTAACTATTAGATCTATCATACAAATTAATCTAGAAAATTTAAATACCTTTAGGGAAGTTTTTTTAGGTTTAACAATTTACAGCTCGAGGAATGATTCATATATAACGCATTAGCAAAATTTAGACTAGGAGTGATTGTTTGTGAAAACATTGTATACAGCAGTTTCCACTGCGCAAGGGGGCCGAGATGGCCACGTCGCATCCGATGATAGGGTTATTAATATGTCACTTGATACTCCTGAAGGTCTCGGGGGTAAGGGTGGAAGCGGGACAAACCCGGAACAATTGTTTTCCGCAGGCTATGCCGCTTGTTTTGACGGCGCATTAAACCTCATGGCAACCCAAAAGAAAATTGATGCCGGCCAAACAGAAGTGACAGCCAATGTGTCAATTGGAAAGCAATCAGATGGGCTCGGACTTGCCGTACAGCTTGATGTGCTCGTGCCCGGTGTCGATCAGGAGACAGCAGAAGGTTTAGTCGAAGCAGCACACCAATTTTGCCCCTATTCAAAAGCGACAAGAGGGAACATTGATGTGACTTTAAACACGAGGACAAAATAGCAATGGCAAAAGCCGTTATCTTTTATGATAACGGCTTTTCGCTTTTTAGAAGATATTGCCGGGCTTCTGATATAAAATACAGTGAACCCGTAATAAGAATCACGCCATCCTTTGATGTTTGAGCCCTCGCCTGATCAATCGCTTCCTTCCAATTTTCATTGGACTCCTTGTTTGTATGATCACATAGGCTATACAAATCATCAGGTAAAGCTGCCCTAGGGAAATCAAAAGTGGTAAACACCATTTTACTTGAAATCCCGGCAATGTTCCTGGTCATGGCATCATTATTTTTATCTGCAAGAGAAGCAAAAATTGTCGTGACATCCTTGCCTTTATAATACCTATTCATCGCACTGGCAAGAGCTTCGGACCCTTCAGGATTATGGGCCCCATCAAGCACAATTTTGGGTGTTTGTGACACCGCTTCAAACCGCCCTGGCCAAACGGTGTCCTCGAGACCTGCAAGAATATCAGCCTCGTCAACCCAGACAGCAAAATACATATTTAGGACATCAACAGCCATCAATGCGCAAGCCGCATTTCTTAATTGATGCGCACCTATAAGCCCGATTTTCAGATTATCATGGTGATGAAATACTGTATGACAATCGAATGCTTGAAAATCCTCAGAGAATTCTCCTGTATCAATCTTAATTTCTTTGCCGAACTCATAGAGCTTGGCCTGCTTTTCTTTTGCTTTTTGGCGAATGACCTCAAGCGCCGGAGCTTGCTCAACAGCGGTGATTACGGGAACACCCGATTTGATAATACCCGCTTTTTCAGAAGCAATACTTTGAATCGTATCCCCAAGCTGGGCCATATGGTCCATCCCAATGCTCGTTATGATCGAAACCAAAGGGGTGATGACATTCGTGGAATCGAGTCTCCCGCCCAAACCAACTTCATAGATGACGAGATCACAGCGTTTGATTTTTGCAAAGTAAACAAAGCTAAGCATGGTGACAACTTCAAATTCTGTTGGTGTCCCCATATCTGAGTCTTCAAGTTCTTTTACAAGAGGATAGACGATGTTTGCGGCTTTAATAAGGTCCTCATCACTTATCCACTCCCCGTTTACCGCAATCCGCTCGTTAAAATGCGTTAAGTAGGGTGATGTAAATGTGCCAATAGTGTATCCCGCTTTTTGATAGATGTGCTTTAGAAAGCTGACCGTCGACCCTTTTCCATTCGTTCCGGCGACATGGATCGTCCGTAATTTCCGTTCCGGGTGATCCAGCTGTTGAAGCATCCACTCCATCCGTGTTGTACCCGGCTTAATACCATGTGGAAGCAGATCATGGATCCAGGAAAGTGTTTCTTCGATTGTTGATAACATCATGCATTCCTCCAAAAGGGATGGCGGACTGGGTTGTCCGCCATCCGCTAAGCCATTTATGCGTTAAGTTCTTTTATCCTGACCTCGACCTTTTGCCGTTTGTCAAGGTAGTCTTTTTCCTTCGTTCTTTCCTCATCGACTACATGTGCCGGCGCTTTATTAACAAAACCGGGATTATTCAGCTTTTTCTGTACCCGCTCAACTTCAAACGTCAATTTCTCATGTTCCTTCTTAAGACGTTCAATTTCTTCATCAATGTTAATCAAGCCTTCAAGCGGCAAGTAGATTTCCGCCCCTGTAACAACAGAGGAAACGGACTTTTCCGGTACTTTGACAGCCGTGCCGATTTCTAAACTTTCCGGATGGCAAAATTTCTCCAAATAAGCTCGATTTTTCGATAAAATGTCCTGTTCTTTATCTGATGCCGCCATGATCCGGATGTCAATCGGTTTGCTTGGGGCAACATTCATTTCAGCCCTTATATTACGGATTGAACGGATGATATTCTGCAGCAGGGTCATTTCTTGAACAGCCGTGTCATGTTGATGCGATATTTTTACCTCTGGCCAATCAGCTAAAAGAATCGTTTCACCTTTATGCGGAATATGCTGCCAGATTTCCTCTGTGACAAAAGGCATTAAAGGATGGAGCAGTTTTAAGATTTTGTCTAAAACATAGGCTAAAACAGACTTCGTTGTCCGCTTCGCTTCTTCATCTTCTCCATAAAGGGGCAGCTTTGCCATTTCAATATACCAATCACAAAAATCATCCCATATAAAGGAATAAAGGTGTCTTCCAGCTTCACCGAAATCGTAGGCGTCGAAGAATCGCGTCACCTTTTCGATCGTGTCGTTCAATCGGGAAAGAATCCATTTATCACTCACCGACTTGTCACCTGACAAGTCGATATCATCAAAGGTGAAGTCTCCAAGGTTCATAATCGTAAAGCGTGAGGCATTCCAAATTTTATTGGCAAAGTTCCAGTTGGCCTCAACCTTTTCCCATTGGAACCTGAGGTCCTGACCAGGCGTCGTGCCCGTTGCCAACGTATATCTGAGAGCATCGGCACCGTATTGATCAATGACTTCCATCGGGTCAATGCCGTTCCCGAGTGACTTACTCATTTTACGTCCCTCAGCATCACGGACCAGCCCGTGGAACAGCACGTCAGCAAACGGTTTTTCACCAGTAAACTCGAGTGATTGGAAGATCATTCTGGCCACCCAGAAGAAAATGATGTCATAGCCGGTGATGACGACATTAGTCGGGAAATACCGCTTAAAGTCAGGATTTTCTTCATCAGGCCATCCTAAAGTTGAGAAAGGCCACAAAGCGGAACTGAACCAAGTATCCAGGACATCCTCATCTTGTGTCCAATGCTCTGGATTCTCAGGTTCTTCTATACCGACATAGACTTCTCCTGTCTCCTTATGATACCAAGCTGGAATGCGATGTCCCCACCACAGCTGTCTGGAAATACACCAGTCGCGGATGTTATCCATCCAATGAAGGTAGGTGTTGTTGAACCGTTCAGGGACAAAATTGACTTTCTCTTCTGTTGCCTGTTGCTTGACGGTTGCATCCGCCAGCGGCTCCATTTTAACAAACCACTGTGTTGATAAATAAGGTTCAACAACAGCCCCGCTTCGCTCCGAATGGCCGACAGAATGGGTGTGCTCTTCGATTTCTTTCAGAATACCATCCTTTTCAAGATCCTTTATGATTTGTTTGCGGCACTCGAAGCGATCAAGACCTTTATATTTGCCGGCATTGTCATTCATTGTTCCCGATTCGTCCATAACCAGGATTCGGGATAAATCGTGGCGATTGCCCAAATCAAAATCATTAGGATCATGTGCCGGCGTAATTTTAACAGCGCCCGACCCGAACGACATATCCACATAATCATCCGCGACAATCGGAATCTCACGGCCCACTATTGGCAAAATCGCCTTTTTCCCTACCATTTCTTTATAGCGGTCATCATCTGGATGGACCGCGATGCCGCTGTCACCAAGCATCGTCTCTGGACGCGTTGTGGCAATCTCAATTCTCCCTGAGCCATCAGCCAAAGGATAGCGTAAATGATAAAGCTTTCCTGGAACTTCTTTATAGATAACCTCAATATCCGATAAGGCGGTCTTTGTTGCAGGGTCCCAGTTAATGATATATTCCCCGCGGTAAATCAAGCCTTTTTTATACAACTTAACAAAAACTTCCTTTACCGCCTTTGACAACCCCTCATCCAGGGTAAACCGCTCGCGGGAATAATCGAGCGAGAGGCCAAGCTTTGCCCACTGTTTGCGAATAAATTCCGCATATTCCTTTTTCCATTCCCATGAGACGTCAAGGAATTTCTCGCGTCCTAAGTCATAACGTGATGTGCCTTGTTCTCTCAACTTTGCATCAACCTTTGCTTGGGTTGCAATCCCCGCATGGTCCATGCCAGGGAGATAGAGAGCATCATAGCCTTGCATCCGCTTAAAGCGCGTCAACAAATCCTGCATCGTTGTATCCCAAGCATGCCCCAAATGAAGCTTTCCGGTAACGTTTGGAGGCGGAATGACAATGGTATAAGGCTTCTTCTCTGGGGCATTGCCAGCTTTAAAATACCCCTTTTCCTTCCATATATCGTACCACTTTTCTTCAGTTTGGCCAGGGTTATACTTTGTGGCCATCTCCTTCGTATCTGTCATTTTATCTCCTCCTAAACCTTTATTTCATGGCAGTAAAAAAAGCCCTCTTGTCTCGAAGGACGAAGAAAGCTCCGCGGTACCACCCTTATTTGCATAGGCTTATAAAAAACCATGCACTCTCAAACTAAGATAACGGCTAAACCGGCTTTTTCTACTTAGACGGTCATGTCCGTTCAAAAAAGCTGCTCAAAGGGCGACTTCCACCTCTGTATTAGCTAAAGAGACCTTCCAGCCTTTCGGTCTCCCTCTCTGGTAGCACCAGATGATGTACTGCTCCCTATCAATGCATTTATTCACTTAATTTATTTCAGTATATATAAAACTATGGCAGATCGTCAACATTGGTTCATATTATTTATTGCCCATTATAAAAAAATATATCCCTTCACCAAATAGCTTGAAATTAATAACATAATATTAATAAGTAAAATAGGAGGAGATATTGTGTTCAATCGTCACCGGATGCCACCATGGTTAAGGCGATGCAGGGACGGATTGGAAATTATTATCCTGCCATTGTCCATTTTTCAATTAATGAGAACCCTTTTGCTGCCTACAACCTTTGATGTCATTTTGCTCGCATTGCTCGCCCTTTGTTATATTTCCTTTCTCAAAAGATGGTTATGAATCATCAGGATTGTCATCATCCCCGCCCGCGCTGTTTGCTTTACTTTGGAAAAAGCTTATGAGTGCTTGATGCTTTGCGAAGGCATCCGTCCATTTTTCTATGGCACCCAAATCATCTTTTTGATCTTCTTGGTACCGATGAAGGATATTATAAAGCTGCCTTGGACGGTATAAAAAACTGCCGAGCAGCACAAGTTCATGGGTTGTTAATGGAAAAGCCGACTCATAGTCGTCAAAAAAGCGCCGCCACTCTTGACTATCCAATGGCAAATCATAGCCTGTTTGCTGCATGACAAGAGCCAGCTCCCTAGATGGATGTGTTACTCCACCCCCGCGGGAGCCGCTATTGCCGTTTTGAAAAGTGTAAACAATTCGTTCCTCGTTTTTACTTTCAGATTTCCACCGGTCTAGATTGTTTTTTGCTTCTTGATAGTTATTCATAAGATGTGAAAGTGTTTCCAGAAAAAATTGTTCAAACGGCGAAGGATAGACCCGATGTTCAGCCTGCTCAGTAAATTGCTCAAAAAATTGCTGTTCTGAAATCAGTTCTTGTAAATAGTGTTGATACATTTGGTCGTGAAATGCGCTATCCCAAGGGGTATTCTGAACCGTTTGCCGATGAAATGCCCCCGTGTCCATATATAGCTGGTGATATCTTTGATGGATTTGGTTTCTCCCTTCCTGGTTCATAACTTTTAGTAGCCCCCTGAATTTTTGGCTATTTTAACTCTTCGATGTTACAGGAATGTAGAGGACTTGCCCTTCATCTATAACATCTGAATCAAGTTGATTTTTCCTTAGAATACTGGACACAGGAACTTTGTAGCGTTCAGAGATTGTTTCTAAAGAATCACCGCCCTGAACAATGCACATTTTCACTCTTGAAAACCGTTCATTTTCATTTGTTAACATACTGGTCAGATATAAGGCATTTTCTTCTCGCCTTCCAGGCTTTTTGGCACTATTTTCAGGTTCGTTTTCTAATTCAGCCTGATCTGCTCCGCTATCCGCCTTTTCCTCTAACTCGTGCTCATACATATCAGTCGTATCTGAGACTGGGACTGCAGGTGTTGGGATTGTCTGATATGGATGTTTGGTTTTCTCTTCCCTTGCTTCCTCAAATTCATTCAAGCTAACGTCATCATCCTCTTTTCTTTTCTTTAAATCAATATGCGGACCTTCTGCCGCTTCTTCTTCTTCCGGATCACGATAGGCTTCATATTGAAACTTATCCTGAAATGGAAATTGTGTAATATTATGACTTAATTGCCCGTCATCCTCATCGTATGGATCGTCCTCCACACTGTCATTCTCCCCAAATTGAACCGTTTCATCTTCATCACCATCATCGGCATCACTATATCTCATGTTAATCTCTGGTGAAATCTCGTCTTCATACGTATTTGTTCCACTATCTTCATGATCATCAATAGCCTCTGGGTAGGCGCTATCCGCGCTATCCTCTTCTTCTTCCTCTACAATTTCTTCATTTTCTTCATTGTATTCATCATAGCGCATTGTTTCATGCCCATACTCAATTTGTTCAGCTAGACCTGTAATAGCGATATCAGCCTCTAACTGGATGCAGCCTCTTTCGGGTAAACTGTAATCAAAAGATTCAACTGTGACAAAGATATTTTCAATGTCACTGATCCTGTTTGATGGAATGGTGATATCGACAGGAAAATGGTGGTCCATCAGGGCTGTTCCGACATCCGTTTCTGTGATATCATCCACCGTCCTTACCCCTGGAGCATGCGAATAATCGCTTGCCTCTGCTCCTTCTACAGGTTTATACTCCCCTGATAATTTTAGACCGCCTTTTATTGTGGCGTAATTCCGATTCTCCTCTATCGTGATGTCCGGTTCCAGAGCCATCGAAAGGATCTCCTCCGCGAGCTCTCCATCCTTTAACCAAATCGTTTCGTTGATTGAGAATTGCAAACTTCCGTTCGAAGATTGGGACACCTATCTCACCCTTTCAGTGTTTATCATTAAAGGTCTATGCTGCTAGTCTGCTTTTATGCCAATATATGAAGAAATCTATTAATAGTTATTTCTATGATCTGACATATAAAAAAAGAACTCCAGATCCGTTACGGCCTGAAGTTCCTTTTTCATATTGGTTATCCTATTTTGCCATTGACCTAAACGAATTTTCCGCCGATTTGATTGTAGCCTCAATATCATCCATCGTATGAGCAGTTGAAAGGAACAATCCTTCAAATTGGGATGGGGGAAGGGAAATCCCCTGTTCGAGCATCGCTTTAAAGTATTGTTTAAAGTAATCTAGGTTAGCACTCTTAGCTGTGTCATAATTAACAACATCTTGATCGGTAAAGAAAACCCCGATCATAGAGCCAGCTTGATTAACAGTTAAAGGAATGCTGTATTTTTCAGCCGCCTGAGTATAACCTTCAGCAAGGCGGTCGGCAATGTTCTTAAAAGCAGTGTAGTTATCCTGGCCTAATTGTGATAGTGTCATATAACCCGCAGCCATAGCGAGAGGATTGCCCGAAAGTGTTCCGGCTTGATAGATAGGTCCTTCAGGCGCGATTTGTTCCATAATTTCCCGCTTCCCGCCATAAGCACCAACTGGTAAACCGCCGCCGATGACTTTTCCGAGGCAGGTCAAATCAGGCGTGACATTGAAATAGCCTTGGGCACAGTTATAATCAACCCTGAAACCAGTCATAACCTCATCAAAGATCAATAGTGAGCCATGATCCTCAGTAACAGCCCTAAGTCCTTCAAGGAAACCAGGCTGAGGCGGCACCACGCCCATATTTCCAGCGACGGGTTCCACGATGACCGCTGCTATTTCTCCACCAAATTGTTCAAAAGCAAGCTTAATACTGTCAAGATCATTATATGGGACCGTAATCGTATTTTCAGCAACACCTTTAGTGACACCTGGGCTGTCGGGAAGGCCTAATGTTGCCACTCCTGATCCTGCTTTGATCAACAGTGAATCACCATGACCATGGTAACAGCCTTCAAATTTAATGATTTTATCACGGCCTGTATACCCGCGCGCAAGCCGTAAGGCGCTCATTGTTGCTTCCGTGCCTGAGTTTACCATTCTGACGACTTCTATGGACGGAACGCGGTCAATGACGAGCTCAGCAAGCTTAGTTTCAAGGACATGCGGACTGCCGAAGCTTGTCCCTTTTTCAGCTGTTTCCTTTAGAAAATCAATGACTTGATCATCAGCATGCCCTAGAATTAGCGGTCCCCATGAAAGTACATAATCAATGTATTCGTTGCCATCGATATCATAAATCTTTGAACCCTTACCCTTTTCCATATAGATAGGATTCATATCAACAGAACGAAACGCCCTGACTGGACTGTTCACCCCGCCTGGCATAAGACGCCTGGCTTCTTTAAATGCTTGAACTGAACGTTCATTATTCATCCCGTTTTGCCTCCTTTAAGTCTTATTATTGATTCAGCCACCTTGCAGCATCCTTAGCATGATAAGTCATTATTAGGTCTGCGCCAGCCCGTTTCATACTGATCAGTTTCTCAAGAACAACGGCTTTTTCGTCCAGCCATCCTTCTCTGCTTGCCGCCTTGACCATCGCGTATTCACCGCTGACGTTGTATGCAACAAGAGGCAAATTGAAGCGATCTTTGACTTCGCGCATCACGTCTAGATAAGAAAGGGCCGGTTTAACGATAAGAAAGTCCGCGCCTTCCACCACATCGGACTCCGCCTCCCTTAACGCTTCCAGACGATTAGCCGGATCCATTTGATATGTTTTCCGATCACCGAATTGTGGTGTGCTTTCGGCAGCATCGCGGAATGGCCCGTAGAATGCCGAAGCGTATTTTACCGCATAGGACATAATCGGAATATGTTGGTACCCTGCTTCATCTAATGCAGCGCGGATGGCTATCACAAAGCCGTCCATCATATTGGAAGGTGCAATGATATCAGCTCCGGCTTCCGCTTGGGATACGGCAGTCTTGGCAAGCAGAGAGAGGCTTGCATCATTATCTACATCACCGTCTTTGATCACACCGCAATGCCCATGATCCGTATACTCGCATAGGCACGTATCCGCTACGACCACCAACTCGGGAAAGCTTTCCTTGGTAAATCGAATCGCTTCTTGAACGATGCCATGCGGATGATAGGCGCCCGAGCCGACATCATCCTTTTCATTCGGAACGCCGAAAAACATGATAGATGGTATACGCAATGCCGTCACTTCGGCCAGCTCTTCACCAAGTCGATCCATCGAGAATTGGAAAACACCGGGCATTGAAGGGATTTCTTTCTTAATATTTTCTCCTTCAGCAACGAATAAAGGATAAATAAAATCATCTGCTTTAAGGGACGTTTCCCTTATCATATTTCTTATCGCAGCAGTTTGACGCAGTCTTCTATGACGATCGAAAGATAAAGGGTTCATTTTCATTCCTCCATGTAAAATTTTGCAACAGCTTGAATGAGTTCTTTTCCTGTATAATGTTCCGGCACAACACTTGGTCTGAAACCATAACTTGCCGCCTGTTCGGCTGTAACCGCCCCAATACAGGCAATCACTTTATTTCTAAGCAAGTTGTGATAATCATATCCCTTTAAGAGTTCAGTAAAAAAGGTAACAGCAGAGGGACTGGCAAATGTAATGACATCAATTTTATCCCCGAAAACCAGGTCGGTTAATAATTGTTGTGATGCTTTGTTAATCATCGTATTGTAGACAACTTTTGTTTTAACCTTAAAGCCAGCTTCAGTTAATTGGCTTTTTAGCTTTGCCTTAGCCAGCTGACCCATTGGAATAAAGACCGATCCCCTTTTGGATCCGTCCTTGCAAAAGATGTCAGCTAGGGCATCTGCCGTGAAGGTATTTGGCACGAAGTCGACCTTCAGGTCATATGTCTCAAGTACGGCTTTTGTCTTTACGCCAACAGCCGCTATTTTCACCTGGTGCAAATCCTTTTGTGGATCTACTAGGTCAAAAAAGAACTTGACAGTATTGCCGCTTGTAAAGACTAGCCAGTCGCTGGACTTAATATCATTCAAAAGCTGGCATTTATCATTTTTATCGAATAACACCGGCTCATAAGTCATCAAAGGGACTTGGACAGGCTCGCCTCCATAATCAAGAATCATCTGCTCCATATCACGGGACTGCCTGGCGTTCCGAGTAATCATGATTCTCTTCCCTTTTAGTACCTGCGTCACGATTGATCAAGGTCCTCTTTAATTAGATCAAGAATGTCCTTTGCTCCGCGCGACATTAGACGGCTCGCCAA
Source organism: Scopulibacillus darangshiensis (assembly GCF_004341035.1). Taxonomy (GTDB): domain Bacteria; phylum Bacillota; class Bacilli; order Bacillales; family Sporolactobacillaceae; genus Scopulibacillus; species Scopulibacillus darangshiensis. The sequence goes on along the minus strand of NZ_SLXK01000001.1, from coordinate 180,515 downwards.
TTCGGTACCCAGTTCAACCGGCTCCCTGCCGGATAAAGTCTCTTTTAAAATCGTCTTCCCATCGGGAGTGCCAACAAGGCCTGTTAATTCAAGCAAGTCGCCATCTATTTTGCGGCAGAATGCAGCAATCGGCACCTGACACCCGCCTTCAAGTGTTTTCAAAAAGGCACGTTCTGCCTGCACTGTCACATATGTCTCCTCATCGTGAAGTGCGCTTAACAGCCGATGGATCACGCCATCATCCGCCCTGCATTCGATCGCTAAGGCACCCTGTCCAACTGCGGGCAACGAAGTTTCCACAGAAAGATATTCTGTCACAATGTCGTCGGACCAGCCCATTCGCTTTAAACCGGCCGCCGCCAGAATGATCGCATCAAAATCTTCTTCTTGAAGTTTTCTTAACCTTGTGTCGATATTTCCCCTTATTGAACGGATTGTTAAATCTGGTCGATCAGATAGAAGCTGTGCCGACCTTCTAAGGCTGCTCGTTCCGACGACAGCCCCTTCCGGAAGATCTTTAAAGGCAACATGTCCTTTGGAAATAAAAGCGTCCCTAAAGTCTTCTCTTACAGGCACGCAGGCAATCGTAAGCCCGTCCGGGAGAATTGACGGCATATCCTTCATACTATGAACGGCGAAATCAATCTCTTTATCAAACAGGGCTTGTTCAATTTCCTTAACAAACAGTCCCTTGCCTCCGACTTTTGAAAGGGTGACATCTAATATCCTGTCCCCTTTCGTGACGATATGCTTCAAATCAAACATTAAATCATCATTTTGCTCTTTTAATTGATTAATGACCCAATTCGTTTGCGTCAAAGCAAGCTTGCTTTTTCTTGATCCAACCTTTATCCTTTGCATCATGCACCTCCGGTTAACTTGAACACATTTACCATAAATGAAAGTTTGTTAGCGCCTCTGATAAAAACACGTTAATTAGAACTAATAAAAAACCAAGAGTGTTCCAAAAAGTTAATGGCTTCCCATAGACATTCTTACCTAGACGGAGGTAGAGATACAAGCAATAGATTCCGAATACGATAAAAGAAACAATGACTTTAGGGTCAAACCAATTAAAATCCGGATAAATAGAATAGGCTCGCATAATGCCTAAAACAAGACTTGTTAGTAAAAGAGGAACACCCACAAGGTTACAAAAAAATGAAAGCTGGTCGATTTTAGATAAGCTTCCGAATCTGACAAGCCGCTTGCCCCATTTCTTTTTCTTCAGCATGTTGTACTCGACGAGATACATGAGTGATAAAATAAATGAAATTGTAAAAGCGGCATAAGAAATAAAAGCGATTGTAATATGTATAACTAACAGATCGGACATTAAGTGCTGGGCCAAAACACCGGATATCCGGTCCTTCGATTTAAATAAATTGATTGCCATGATAGTAAATCCAATTAAATTGGCAAAGAAAACAAAGAAATCGACACGCAGCAACCTATTGATTAATAGAGACAAAGTAACAATTAGCCATGACAGAAAAAACAAACCGTCTTTTGTGGTCAAGATTGGGAATTCCCCGACATGGTAAGCTTTTGCAAAGAAAATAACCGTTTGTAAAAGCCATACAATAGAAAGCAACCAGAAGGCAATGCGATTGACCCTCCGGTTGTTCTCCAGGAAATCTATAAAATATCCGCAAACGCTTAAAGCGTATAGGACGATTGTCACATCATACAGCCAGTTGATTGTCATAAAGATGTGAACTCCTCTCTAGGAGCTTTTTTGCATGATCAGTATACCTTAGCTGCATCTGATTCTGCAGTCTTGGGCTTTGAGGTGTCCAACGTCACTTGCTTGGCCCGCTCTTTCCGATCCTGCAAATCCTTTTCTTCCTGAACATCATCCTCGATCGCGAATATGTCAATTAACATTTGCAGGGAAGCATTAGCATCAGGTCCGGCTGCCAACTCTTTTGCTTTTTGTATCGGATCTCTAAGTAATTGATTGACAATGCTCTTGGTATGCTTATTAATAACTTTCCGTTCTCTATCGCTCAGATCAGGAATTTTCCGCTCTATGCTTTTCATCGTTTCCGCCTGTACATTCAAGGCCTTTTTTCTTAATGCTGAAATTACTGGAACAACACCCAAAGTTTGCAGCCATTGCTTGAAAGTCATGAGCTGTTCTTCTATAAATAATTCGATTTGGAGGGCGGCTTCTTTTCGATCCGCCAGATTAGCCTGGACGATCCCTTCCAGATCATCAATGTCATATAAAAAGACACCGTCAATATCATTTATAGCCGGTTCAATATCCCTTGGCACGGCGATATCAACCATAAATAACGGTCTGCCCTTACGCTGTTTCACCGCTTTTTTGACAAAGTCACTATGCAAAATGGTGTCCCGCGAACCGGTCGAACTAATTAAAATATCAGCATCAGCGAGTGTCTCAGCCATCTCCGACATCTTAGCGGCTTGTCCCGAAAACCTTTTTGCCAATTCAAGCGCTTTTTCGACAGTCCTATTCATTACCGTAATTTTTGACACACCTTGGCTGTCAAGATGTTTTGCTGTTAACTCACTCATCTTGCCCGCGCCAACAATTAGAATATGCTTGTCATCCAGCCGGCCAAAAATCTGCTTTGCCAACTCTACAGCGGCATAGCTAACCGATACGGCATTATCGTTAATAGCTGTCTCGGAATGAGCCCGTTTGGCAAGTGTAATGGCTTCCTTAAACAACTCATTGAATATTGTCCCTGTTGTCTGATGACCTTGGGCGGTTAAGAAGCCGTCCCTAATTTGCCCAAGAATCTGTGTCTCGCCGAGAATCATGGAGTCTAGGCCACAGGTGACCCTGAATAGATGTTCAATCGCTCCCTCATCCTCTTTAATAAATAGGAAAGGTGTCAGTTGCTCTTTCTCGATGCCAAACCATTCGGCCAAAAATGTTTTGGTATAATGGCGGCCGGTGTGGAGCTGATCAGCAACGACGAAAATTTCCGTCCGATTGCATGTTGAAACAATGACATCTTCAAAAATGCTTTTGGTATGGCGAAGCCTGATCAGCGCTTCATGAAGTGTCGATGCATCAAAAGTGAACTTTTCCCTTATATTGACAGGGGCTGTCCTATGATTGATTCCGATTGAAAGGATATGCATTTATGGTCCCCCCATAATAATCCAAATAACCCTCTTCATTATAACATGTCCCAAAAAAAACAAATAATAAATGATGTGAACAGTATATGAAAGTATTATGATATGATAAAAATAGACATCAAACTCTCTAAAAGTATAGCAAAAGTATAGCAAAAAAAATGGTCAAAATCAAAATGTTGGTTTAAAGAAAAGAGGGAAAAGATGAAAAAACAAAATCTCTTTATTGGGGTTATTATTATAGGCATTGGGCTGTTATTTTTGTTTGACCAATGGCAGATCCCTTTTCTTCAAGAACTTAATTACTGGCCCATGTTTCTCGTGATCGTGGGACTCGCCTTTCTCATCCAGTCACTATTCAGCAAGGATAAAAACAACATTTTTCCCGGAGTCATTTTGCTTGGCCTTGGTATTCACTTTTACTTCAGAGCGTTCATTCCTATTTGGCCTGACAGCTGGGCCGTCTATACGCTGATCATTGGCGTTGCCTTCTTGGCGCTCCACTTTGGAGCAAAAAAGAAAGGGCTGTTTACAGGGACCGTCTTATGTTTACTTTCCTTACTCGTTCTCCTCGCAGAAATGAGCTCTATGGTTTTCCATCGTTATTTGCCATCCATCACCCAGCTTTGGCCGGTCGCCCTCATCCTTGTCGGACTGTATTTTCTGTTCGGGAAGAAAAAACACTAAACTGCAAGGTTCCCTTCCTTACAGTTTAGTGTTTTCTTTATAATATAGAATTCAAAAAGTCTTTGGTCCGCTGTTCTTTGGGATTGTCGAACACATCATTAGGATGGCCGCGCTCCACAATCCTGCCATCATTCATATACACGACCCAATCGGCGACCTCACGTGCAAATCCCATTTCGTGGGTCACGACAACCATCGTCATCCCCTCCTTGGCAAGCTCCTTCATGGTAGCCAGCACTTCGCCGACGAGCTCGGGGTCAAGGGCTGATGTCGGTTCATCGAATAACATCACATCTGGTTTCATTGCTAATGCCCTCGCTATCGCAACACGCTGTTTTTGCCCTCCCGACAATTTTGACGGATAGACATCAAGCTTATCGCCAAGACCGACTTTATTAAGGAGCTCTTTTCCTTCTTTTATTGCATCTCCTTTTTTGACGCCTTTTACCTTAACGGGTGCTTCAATGATATTTTCCAGCACCGTTTTATGGGGGAACAGATTGAAATGCTGGAACACCATCCCTACCCGCTCGCGCACCTTATTTAAATTGTGCGTTGATTTTTCTACCTTTTCACCCTCGATGATAATGTCACCGCTATTTTTCATTTCCAGGAAATTCAGGCAACGAAGCAGGGTGCTTTTGCCGGAGCCGCTTGCCCCGATCAACACAACAACATCGCTTTCCTTTACCGTCAGATCCACATCCTTTAATACGTGCAGATCCCCGAAGGATTTATTTAATTTATCAACTTTAATCATGAGATTATCTATTGTAGTCAAAGTGTCAACCTCCTATTTTTCACTGGCAGCTAATTTCCGTTCAATCAGATTAACGAAAAGCGTTAATAAAAGAACAAGCACCAGATAATAAACGGCAACAATAAGAAGATATGTTAAGGTATCGAACTTAGCAGATCCAAGGGTTGTTGCAATGTTAAACAGTTCGCTCATACTTATAAATGCGGCAAGTGAGGAGTCCTTCAAACCTATGATAAATTGGTTTCCAAGCGGCGGCAGGGCTCTGCGGAATGCTTGCGGAAGAACGATTCTTCTCATAGTAAGCGATGTGCTCATACCTAGCGAACGACCTGCTTCCATTTGGCCGCGGTCAATCGATTGAATTGAACCTCTGAATATTTCAGCAATATACGCGCCATTGTGGAAGGCAAGCGCTATACTTGCTGCCCAAAAGGCGTCCATTTGGATCAGCTTTGTTATACCAAAAAAGAGGACAAAGATTTGCACGATTAATGGCGTGCCCCGGACCAAATAAACATAGATATTAGAAATCCATTCCAATATTTTTATATTAGACAACTTAAGGAGGGCAAAGACAAGCCCGATGACAATCGCAAATAAAATTGATACGACTGTTAGTTCTAAAGTCAACCACATTCCTTTAAGAAAAATTGGGTACGAATCAATAAAGGCATTAAAAAAGTGGGTGAGTGATTCCAAGTAAATTCAATCCCTTCTCTCTTGCAAGATGTGCGCCGACATGAGCCGGCGCACAAGCTAAAAGTTGTGTGTTATTATTTGTCTACTTTTTGTTCCTTCGTAATATCGGAGCCAATGAATTTCTTACTAAGCTCAGACAATTTACCGGATTCTCTTAGACTCTTAAGTGCTTTATTAATGTCTTTTAACAGCTTTTCTTTCTTTTTGGAAACAGCAACAGCTTGTTTGCTTGAACCGAGGCGATCTTGCGCTTTAATTTTAAAACCCTCTTTGATCGCTAATTGCCCTGTGACAAAATCGGTGACAACCGCATCATGTTTGCCTTTGGACAAAGCCTCTAATGCAGTAACATCGCTATCATATGTTTTAATATTATTCGTATATTTTTTCACCATACTTGCATAAGTGGAACCTTTGGAGACAGCGACTTCCTTGCCTTTTAAATCTTCAGCACTTTTAATGCCGCTATCAGGGCGTGTGTAAATTTGTGGGCCAGAATAATAATATGGGGTACTAAAATTGGCATGTTTCTTTCTGTCGTCGGTCACAGTGTGACTAGCTACAGCTGCATCAAAACGACCGCTTTCGATACCGGCAATTATACTGCCAAACTTGTATTTAACAGGATGGGGCTTCAAACCGAGCTCCTTAGCAATTGCCTTACCAACAGCGATATCAAAACCAGTCATTTTAGTCGGGTCATCCGGATCTGGATAACTAAATGGTTTGAACTCACCGGAAGCCGCAAAAGTAAACTCCCCGGGGTTCACTAAGTCATATTTTTTGTCTGCTTTGCTCGATTTGTCAGCTTTATTGTCACTGTTCCCACAGGCAGCCAAAGCAAAAACCATACTCAATACAAGCGCTAATAAAATTGTCATCTTTTTCTTCATGTTTTAGAAATCCTCCCCTTTTTTTGTTAATAAGAAAGTTTAAACTTTCTTACGCACATAAGTGCAACTAGCCTCTGGCTGCGCCTATTCAAGGCTTGCCAATCGGCAAGTTTTCTTTAAGTGTTAAAAAAATGCCGTTTTGAGCGGCATATACATATATAATTTTAACAAGTCGAAAAATTCAAGACAAACTCATTATAGTTGGTTATTAAAGCAAATATTGGCTCTAGGACTGCTCATTGCCATTTATCAAGGATATTCACCCATTTACGCGTGAATATATACAAACCCCATGTGTCTAGACTAAAAAAAAGAGAAAAACCCCAAAGGATTTTGTCCAATGAGGTTAAGATTTAAATATAAGAATTGATGGCTCGCCATAATTGATCTTTTCCGTAGCCAGATTGTGATGAAAAAAGGATGATCGCGTCTTCCTTATCCATCTGTAAATCTGTTTTGATCACTTTTTTATGTTTTTCATATTTCCCTTTTGATATTTTATCAGCTTTCGTTGCCACAACGATGGTTGGCCGATCAAAATACTTAAGGTAATGGTACATTTGAATATCTTCTTTTGACGGAGGATGGCGAAGATCAACAATTTGAACAACTGCTTTCAATTGCTTGCTCGTCGTAAAAAAAGTTTCAAGCATTTTCGCCCAAGCCTGCTTTTCTGATTTAGACACTTTGGCATAGCCGTAGCCTGGGACATCGACAAAGTAAAAAGCGTCATTGATTTTATAATAATTTAAAGTTTGGGTCTTACCAGGCCGCTGCGAGGTTCTGGCCAGACTTTTGCGGTTAAGCAGTCGATTAATTAATGATGATTTCCCGACGTTGGATCTGCCGGCAAGCGCAATTTCCGACAATCCATCATCAGGGTATTGTGAGGGCGCTACGGCGCTGATAATAAATTCTGCCTGATTGACCTTCATTTCCGCGCCACATCCTTAAGTGCTACTTTTAAAACTTCATCCAAATGAGCGGCAGGGATAAATGTCAAATCATCTTTCACACTTTCAGGAATATCATCCAAATCCCGTTCATTTTCTTTTGGTATTATGATTGTCGAAAGTCCCGCTCTATGAGCGCTTAATGTTTTTTCCTTTAAACCGCCAATCGGCAATACCCTTCCTCTTAGCGTAATTTCACCAGTCATCCCCACCTCTTTTTTGACCGGCTTATTCGTTAATGCAGAAACAACCGCGGTGGCGATCGTTATCCCTGCGGAGGGACCATCCTTAGGTGTTGCCCCCTCAGGGACATGGATATGAATATCGTATTTCTCATGGAACTTCGGATCAATTGTTAGCTCTTCCGCCTTTGACCGAATATAGCTGAATGCCGCCTGGGCAGATTCCTTCATAACATCCCCGAGTTTTCCCGTTAAGGTTAATTTCCCTTTGCCAGGTGAGAGGGATACTTCGATCGATAATGTATCACCGCCAAATGCCGTATAGGCAAGGCCTGTTGCGACGCCAATTTGATCTTCCGTTTCTGCAAGTCCATACCTGAATAATGGTTTACCCAAAAGATTTTCGACTTGCTTGTCCGTGATCGTCATGCTCTTCTTTTTGCCTGAAACGATGATCTTAGTCACCTTGCGGCAAAGGGAAGCAATACGCCGTTCCAGATTTCTGACACCTGCTTCTCTTGTATAATGACGAATCAAAAACAAGACGGCATCATCGCGAAATTTCAACTGACTCTTTTTCAAGCCGTGTTCTTCCAATTGCCTAGGAATTAAATGCCCTAGGGCAATATGCTGTTTTTCCACTTCTGTATAACCGGCAATTTGCAATATTTCCATTCTGTCAAGAAGCGGCCTAGGAATTGTTGCGATATTATTTGCTGTTGTGATAAACATCACTTTACTTAAATCATAAGGTTCTTCGATATAATGGTCACTAAATGTATTATTTTGTTCAGGATCCAATACTTCCAGCATGGCGGATGCTGGATCGCCCCTAAAGTCATTCGACATTTTATCAATTTCATCAAGGAGGAAGACTGGGTTTATCGTTTCCGCTTTTTTCATGCCCTGAATGATACGCCCTGGCATTGCACCAACATATGTCCGCCTATGACCGCGGATTTCCGCCTCATCCCGAACCCCGCCAAGCGAGACACGGACGAAATGGCGCTGCAAGGATTTGGCTACAGATCGTGCCAGCGATGTTTTACCTACCCCTGGCGGCCCTGCCAAACAGAGAATCGGCCCTTTCATGGAACGTGTCAGCTTCTGGACAGCCAGGTATTCTAAAACTCTTTCTTTTACTTTTTCCAAACCGTAATGATCCTGATTGAGAATCTCTTCAGCATGATTGATATCGAGATCATCCTCAGTCTGATTTGTCCATGGCAAACGGAGAAGCCAATCTATATAATTGCGAATAACGCCGCTTTCAGCGGAGCTTGACGGAATCTTTTCATACCTATTCAATTCTTTAAGTGCGGTATCCTTCACATTTTGGGGCATTTCCGCCGCCACAATCTCTTCCCTTAGCGATGTCACTTCGCTATCCTTGCCTTCTTTTTCCCCTAGTTCCTTTTGGATCGCCTTCATTTGTTCCCTTAAATAATACTCTTTTTGGGTGCGTTCCATGGACTTCTTAACCCGCTGGCCGATCTTTTTTTCAATGCCCAAAACTTCTTGTTCGTTCGTTAATATTTCTATGAGTTTCTGTAACCGGTCTTTAACATTAATGACTTCGAGAATCTCTTGTTTTTCTTTTATCTTTAAAGACAAGTGTGAGGCAATGACATCGGCCAACCTGCCTGGCTCCTCTATATCAGACACAGTTGCAAGCGTTTCCGGCGTCATCTTTGAGGAAAGCTTGATATAGCCATTAAATTGGTCTAAAGCATTCCTCATTAAAGCCTGTGTTTCAATATCTAATTCTTCTTCATCTTCAATAAGATCAACATTCACTTCAAAATAATCATCCGTTTTATCAAAAGATGTTATCTGCGCTCTCTGTTCACCTTCAACAAGAATGCGAATGGTTCCATTCGGCAGTTTTAACATCTGTTTCACCATTGATATTGTCCCAACCTCATAAATATCCGAAGACTCTGGGTCTTCCAAAGAAATTTCCTTCTGAGCAGCAAGAAAAATGCGGTGATCATTAACCATGACTTTTTCTAGCGCTTCAACTGATTTATCACGACCAACATCAAGGTGAAGCACCACCGATGGATAAATCAGCAGCCCACGCAGAGGAAGGAGGGGGATTGTAAGATTTTTTTCATTATTCATTGGAAAAATTCACCTCCAGGACATAACCTCTGTACAATTCTATCCTATAAGGCTGTGGATTGTCTAATTTTAAACGACATTTTTCCACAAATTATACCGATTCCGGAGGTATATAAGACCTTAGGCCGGCAGCAGGTATGGATGGTTTTTCGATCACTTCCTGCAACAGTGTTTTATCAAGAACTTCCTTCAAGTGGGTCACCGAAATAATATCAATATCCGTTATTTCACGAAGAATTTCCTGATCATTTTCTTTAGGAATAATCACCCGCTTTGCCCCTGCTTCCTTCGCGGCGATAATTTTTGCAATGACTCCGCCGATTGGTTTAACCGCTCCATGAATGCTTAACTCTCCAGTCATAGCAAGCTCTGGATCCGTAGGGACATCTTTTATAGCGGAATATACTGCTGATGCAATAGCGATGCCAGCGGAGGGCCCATCCACTGGTGCGCCTCCCGGAAAATTGATATGAATATGGTATTGATAGGCTCTGACACCCATTTTATTTAATACCGTTAAAACATTTTCAACCGAACTTTTGACAAGGCTTTTGCGCCGAATCGACTTACTTGAAGAACCCATTGTTTCTTCTTCTACAATCCCGGTAATTGTTAGGCTGCCTTTTCTGCTTTTAACCGCTGTGACTTCGATTTCTAAAAGGGCGCCACGGTTTGGGCCATAAACTGCCAATCCGTTAACGAGCCCAACCCTGGCTTCATTTTCGATTTTTTTGTTTGGCTTAGGCGTCAACTGGCTTGAGTGAATGACCCATTCGATATCTGCGAGCCGGATCTTTGTAGATTTTTTCGACAAAGCCATCCCTGCCGAAATCTGCATAATATTCACCGCTTCACGGCCATTTCTTGCATATTCAGCTATTTTTTCAATACAATTGGGGGCAACATTTAGTTTCAATTTTTCCGCAGCACGCTTAGCAATAATCTCAATATCATTATTTTTTAACTCGTTAAAGAATACTTCCAGACATCTCGAACGAATGGCTGGAGGGATCTCCTCCGGGGACCTTGTTGTAGCACCAATTAACCTGAAATCAGCAGGCAAGCCATTTTGAAATATATCGTGAATGTGCGATGGAATCTGATTGTTTTCTTCGCTGTAATAAGCGCTTTCCAAGTAGACTTTACGGTCCTCCAAAACTTTTAGCAGCTTATTCATTTGAATAGGGTGCAATTCCCCTATTTCATCAATAAATAGGATACCGCCGTGAGCATGGGTGACGGCTCCTTGTTTTGGCTGGGGAATTCCAGCCTGCCCCATAGCACCAGCCCCCTGATAAATCGGATCATGAACCGAACCGATAAGGGGATCAGCAATCCCTCTTTCATCGAAACGAGCAGTTGTTGCGTCAAGTTCCACAAAAACAGAAGAAGGCTTAAACGGGGATTGGAAATTCTTCTTCGCTTCTTCGAGAACAAGTCTGGCAGCTGCAGTCTTACCTACTCCCGGAGGGCCATAAATCAGCACATGTTGAGGGTTTGGCCCGCATAAAGCTGCTCTTAATGTTTGAATACCATCCTCTTGACCAACGATATCCTTCATTGATTTAGGGCGAACCTTTTCGGCCAGCGGTTCTGTCAGTGATATACTTCTTAGTTTTCTAAGCTGTTCCATCTCCTTTTTGGATTCACGATCTATCGAGACTTTCTGTGTATGCTGATTCCGTAGCAAATTCCAAAAATAAAGTCCGATAATAATGCCAAAGAAAATTTGTATAAAAATTAACAAAGTCGTCCAATTCATGTCCTAACCTCCCTAATTGCTTCTTTCGGTTAGTATCTCCGACCATGGATTGGACTAAACAAAAATTAAAGGAATTCATGGGGAAATTATCATTTTCTTTTTTGCATAAATGCAATAAAGAAAACTCGTCGATTGGCGATCCTTTGGTGAAGACAGAGGCGTAGTTGCACTTACGTGCGTCAGAAAGTTATACTTTCTGATTAACCTAAAAGAACGGCTGCTTTCAAAGCAGCCGTCCCTTATATTTTTTTATTCAAATTAAATTATAATCTTGATTATGCACTTTCTTTTGGTGTTTCCAGATTCTTTACTACAGTGCCATCATTCATAATTAAAGTTGGTGCTTCCTTGTCTGTCACTGTTTCTCCGGTAATAATGCATTTTTCAATGTCATCGCGGGATGGCAGTTCATACATAACATCCAGCATCATGCCTTCGATGATTGAACGCAAACCGCGGGCTCCCGTCTTTCGTTCGATGGCAAGTTTGGCGATTTCCCGAAGCGCCTTTTCTTTAAATTCCAGCTCTACATCATCAAGTTCCAAGAGTTTTGTATATTGCTTGACAAGAGCATTCTTTGGCTTAGTTAATATTTCAACAAGAGCTTGCTCATCTAATTGCTCAAGGCTTGTGACAACTGGAAGGCGGCCGATAAATTCAGGGATTAAACCGAATTTAAGCAAGTCTTCAGGCAATACCTGCTTGAGATATTCATCTTTATGGAGCTCTTTCTTCTTAGCATCAGATCCAAAACCGATGACTTTCTTTCCAAGACGGCGCTTAATAATCTGCTCAATCCCGTCAAAGGCACCGCCGCAGATAAAGAGTATATTTGTTGTATCGATTTGGATAAATTCCTGATGAGGATGCTTTCTGCCCCCTTGCGGCGGAACACTTGCAACCGTTCCTTCAAGAATTTTCAACAGCGCCTGCTGTACGCCTTCACCCGACACATCTCTTGTAATCGAAGGGTTTTCGGATTTTCTGGCAATCTTATCAATTTCATCAATATAAATAATGCCCTTTTCCGCTTTTTCAACATCATAATCCGCGGATTGGATCAGCTTAAGCAAAATGTTCTCAACATCTTCACCAACATAACCAGCTTCTGTCAGGGAGGTCGCATCAGCGATAGCAAAAGGCACATTCAATATTCTTGCCATTGTTTGCGCGAGCAAGGTTTTACCGCTACCTGTCGGACCGATCATAACAATGTTACTTTTGGCGAGCTCAACATCATCGTTCTTTTGCTTTGCATTGATCCGTTTGTAATGGTTATAAACTGCCACAGACAGGTTTTTCTTTGCCTCTTCCTGTCCAATGACGTAATCCTCTAAGATCGAACGGATTTCCTGCGGTTTTGGGATATCCTTAAATTCAACTTCCTCTTCAGCACCCAATTCTTCCTCAACGATTTCTGTGCATAATTCAATGCACTCATCACAAATATAGACACCTGGTCCAGCAACAAGTTTACGGACCTGATCTTGTGTTTTTCCACAAAAAGAACATTTTAGTTGTCCTTTTTCTTCATTAAATTTAAACATGTTTTCACCCCTAAACAATTCTGTCTTTGACTTTTAAAGCAGACAAGAGCGAAGCATTATTATCTATAGCATAACGAATTGTCATCAACCACTTCAAATCTTTGACCTTCCACTTTAACTGGTATATGTACGCATTGTATCACAAATGGTTCGATGAAATAAAATATTTACTATTACAAGGTTATGTATGATCTACACAAAATAAACGCTTTTTTGAAGTGACAGCATAAAAAATATGTATTGTATGAAACAAGGCACGAATCCTCGCGCCTTGTTTTAGTCATTATGCTGCTTTTACTTTGCTGTTGTCAACAAGAAAGTCTAAAGCTTTGCGAAGCTTAAGGTCAGATTTAATAACATCGCTTCCGCCTTGCATTGCTATCATTTGCTTCACTTGATCAAGTTCTATTTTATAGCTTTCTGCCATTTTCTCTAGTTCTTTTTCAACTTCTTCTTCACTTACTTCAATGTTTTCCGCTTTGGCTATAGCTTCCAAAGTTAAGTTGGCACGGACGCGTTTCTCGGCATCATCCTTCATTTGGTCTTTAAGACCATCTTGATCTGTGCCTGAGAACTGATAGTACATATCCATTGTTAAACCTTGTGATTGTATGCGCTGTTCAAATTCACGAAGCATGTTCTCAAGTTCATTTTCAACCATAACTTCAGGAAGGTCGATCTCAGCGTTTTCAGTTGCCTGTTCTACGAGAGCATCGCGCTTGCTGTTATCCGCATTCGTTTCTTTTTGTTCCTTTAATCGCTTTTCAAGCTTTTCATTTAATTCGTCCAGTGTTTCGACTTCTTCATCAACATCTTTCGCAAACTCATCATCAAGTTCCGGAAGCTGCTTTTCTTTGATTTCGTGAATCTTCACTTTAAACGTTGCCTCTTTACCTTGAAGTTCTTCAGCATGATAATCTTCAGGGAAGGTTACGACAACATCTTTTTCCACATCAGTTGAAAGCCCGATGACCTGCTCTTCAAAGCCCGGGATAAAAGTATTTGAACCTATTTCAAGGGAGTAATTCTCAGCTTTTCCGCCCTCAAACGGCTCATCATCTACGAATCCTTCGAAGTCCATGACAACGGTATCGCCTTCTGCAACTTCTCCGTCTTCTTTAACTGCAAGCTCTGCAAAGCGTTCTTGAAGTTGTTTGATCTCGTTGTCCACATCTTCCTTTGTGACTTCAACATCTTGCTCTTCAACCTCAAGACCTTTGTAATCCCCTAATTTCACTTCAGGTTTTACAGTGACTTCCGCTTTAAAAATAAGCTCCTTGCCTTTTTCAACTTGTTCAACATCCACATCTGGACGGTCAACAGGTTCGATGTTCGTTTCCTCAATCGCTTTGGAATAGGCTTCAGGAAGGACAATATCCAGAGCATCCTGATAAAGTGATTCAACACCAAAGCGCTGTTCAAAAATCATGCGTGGAACTTTCCCTTTACGAAAGCCTGGGACATTGACCTTCTTTACAACTTTTTGGAAGGCCTGATCAAGCGCTCCTTTAAAAGTCGCCGCATCAACTTCAATCGTCAATGTGCCTTGGTTTCCTTCTTGTTTCTCCCACTTTGCGTTTACATCCATTTATTCTTACCTCCAACATGTATCTTCATACTATATTTTTCTTGAACGGCAAACTGCCTTTTCCCCTGATATACGGCGGATATTAGCCGGTCAAGTTTTTTACAGCCCACTTGCAACCACTTCATTATAACATAATAGATTCCTATTTCAAAAATCAAATCAAACGGCTTCTACAGTTTTTTCCCTGAGGCACTTTCCTCAACCCGTTTAATCAATCCGACCGCATTTTGAACGTCTCTCTCGAAGACATTTAGCAATTGGATCAAAGCGTCCTGATTCGTCTCGATCCCGTTAATTTGGTATGTATACAAAGAACATGCCGCAGCCCAAACGTCGGTATTGTCGGGCTCGAGCGGTTTTGGGTAGACGGCCACGATAAAATGCTGCCAGATTTGTTCAGCCAGATCACAAAGGGTCGGATTATCGGAGGCGAGCACTTCTTTTATCTTCACCTTGACTTCATCCGAGAACCCTTCATAAAAAAGGATATCAATTTCTGGTGTTAACTCATATGTATCGCCAAACTTTTTTACCCTTATAATGCCATTAAATCCACTGTCCTTTATTGTTTTAAGAACAATACTTTTAATAAAGGGATCGCCTTCATCCGATGTTAAGAAATCTTCCAATTGAGGATAATCCTCAGGTGAAAGAGAGTGCTGGAGCTTTTGAATGGTCAGCCATTGCTGCTCAGGGTCAATACTGCTTAAACCTGACAGATCGATGTTGTCACGCGGCTCCCTTCCAATATGCGGAGCATGACCTTCATCCTGAATCACCTCGCTAGTTGTCTTCTCTTCCATCCTAACCTTGGAAAATTCGGCAAGCTGCTGAAATGTGACTTCCAAATCCGGTGGGACATCACCCTCTTCCAAAACCGCCTCGATCATTTCGATAACCTTCTTATAACGGCGCTTCTGAATGAGGACAGTGATGTGGAGCCTAAGGACATCGAAGTAGTCGCCAACATCCCTCTTTAACATATCTTCCGTAAGAGCTTCCGCACGCTCATATTCACCAAGCTCAACATAACAGATTGAAAGCCCATAAGCCGCTTGCGGATGGTCAGCATCCAATTCATGCAGCTGTTCAAACAAGTCCCGCGCCTGCACATATTGCTTGTTTTTTAACGCCTGAACACCCTTTTCCACAAGCCTTTCATCTAATTGCGGGAAAAAGAATAGATTATCTTGTCTCCTTCGTCGCGAGTTATCATTTCGTCTCATGTTATGGCCGTCCTATCCTTATGTACTTCTCTATAGTTTAGCAGGTCACTTGTGAGTTGACAAATGAGATATATTTTTTAGTAAAAATGCAAAAATCCCCCTTATTGAAAGGAGGAATTTTGTCATTTATGTACGGATCATTTTAATTCACAGATGGCGTCCCAGGAGGACGTATATAATAGGAAGAAACACGCCTGTTTTATAGGGTTTTACGATCATCACGTGTAAAATATGTGTAAAAAGGTTTTTTTAGGTGAAAAAAGCAGCAAGGAGGATCAGTGCCCTCTTTGCTGTTTATATTTTTATTTATGCCGATACATTCAACCTGTCAGTCTTTTTAGCAACCATCATAATGCCAGCGATTAGAAGTAGTATTCCTGGTACAAAATAAACGGACAGAGTATAAAGGACTCCCATTACCAGGATAAAAATTCCCCATCCCTTACTGTTGTTTTTTATCTTAAACGTAGCCATCCAGATTAGCACCAGCAACGGAATAGATAATAAGGTGTAAACCATCAGGTATATAAACCAACCGTATCCGTCTGTGGATGGCGTGAAGCCTACTAAAATCGTGACGACGCCAGTAAAGACCCATCCAATCGTTAAAAATATTGTCGCTATAAGCGATAAGGTAAACTCAGCATTCCTTTTCATTAATCATTTCCCCCTATTTAATATATTCTTAATGTACTCTATACGGAAATACTTGGCAAGATGTTTCAGGAATTAAAAATTATTTTAACTCAGGATACCTTCTAAATCTCTCTTCCATCACTCTTATATATTCTGTCTCCTTTTCTAAATACTCCGGGAAGGGTGTAACTTTAATAGCGAAGTGATCCAGGCAATAAATAAGGAAACAATCCTTGTGAAATGGCTCACGTTCGTCACTTATAACAACATCATCTTGTTTCTTAAAACCACATTTACAGTGTTCACATATAATAGATAATTTGCTTTCTACCTTATTTCCATAAACCTTTTGGCCTTTATATTTAATCATTTTAAAATCCTCCCTTATAATTCAAATTAATAACTCAATTTCGTCCTCATCGTCGATTTCCCTAACATCACCATCATCAATGTAAAAAGATTCATCAATAGGGTCGTAAATGACATAATCGCCTTCTGGTGTAGCTATGAAGTAAGTGCCGTCAAAATCTTTCTCACCTTCGTTTTTAAATCGTTCTCGAAGATCCACGCAACCACTCCCTATATAATGTCATCCCGCAAGAACACTTTAATTTTAAGTTTTAATTTATTTGCCGCAGCTTCCAGGCGTTCCCGCCGAACATTAGAGATAGTGAGCCAAACAATCTCCGGGAAATAGCCAAACTGTTTGTGGACTGCTCTACTATCACTTAATTGTTTATAACGTTCAAGCTTTTTTACATTTGCTACCATATACTGCGTGTGGTCAATTTCCACAAACATCCGCTGACCCGTACGGTCGTGTTTAAAAAAGGCATCGGGCTGAACAATCAATCCCTGTTCGACTACTTTAAACCGCGGTTCATTTTTCCATAGATCAGGCTGCCCATAGTATATATAAAGGTCATTCCGCATAAGTGTGTGAGTATAGTTCATTTTTTTAGACATTGCCGCGCCTGGGTGCCCTATCACCTGAGCGCCTTTTTTATTTAGGTAAAAGATTGATTCACCGTCCACAAACTTATTGACATACTGCTTTAACTCGCTCATGACGCGACAGGCATTGCGGTCACTCCCTAAACTGTGGACTTTCTGAAGCTGACTCCGGCTGGCAAACCCTAAACTACTCAATGACAAGAGTATTTGCTCCTGGCGTGTTATCTTTATGGCTGACGAATGGTGCATCATGATCCTCCTTAAGATGGTCTTTAGTTAATTCTAAGATCTGGTCATCCTCTACAAACGGTACCTGTACCTCATGGACCCTGTCGCTTTGATACACAGCTCTACCGGGGATATGAGGTAAATCCTCTGCCATCCCCACATCATCAAAAACAACATTATTTGCAGTGCTGTTACGCAGCCTGAAAGATATTACAGCGTCACAATTTGCTTTTACCTGTTGGGGCAATGTTTTTGTTGTTGGATACTGTGTACAATAGATAAGATGGAAACCAAGACCGCCCCCAACCTGACCAATGTATTCAAGCAGCCTTTCGCATTCACGATATATTAATTTTTCCTTTCCTGTTCTCCCGTTGCTCATTAATTGGGCCGCTTCGTCTATGATTATGAACACTCTTTTCTGTCTCTTTCCTGCCTGTTGAATTTTTTGTATGCCCTTTTCTTTAAACCATTTTTGCCTGCCTTTTATCTCGTCGGCAATCTCCCTGAGAGCTTCCACGGATTCTGCAATGTCAGACGCCACGCAATGCGTCTGCTTGAGCTTTTCAAAATCCATGAAAGATAATCCCCCTTTAAGATCGATGGCAACTAATTTTGACTGTTTAGGCTGTTGCAGGATGATCGACAACATAAGCAACCGCAGCCAAACGGTTTTACCATACCTAGTTATTCCCGCGGCGAGTATGTGTGGAATCTTATTAAAATCATGGTAGATCATCCCTCTAATAGATTGACCAATTGGAATTGACCATTTACCTTTGAGCATATCCTCTTTAAAAGGCAGCATCTTAGGTAATTGATCCGCGATAATGACATGTAGTAATCCGCCTACGAAATCCAATTCCACTGCATTAAATGGAAATGACTCATTAAACGCATCTTCCTTGGCTTTCATTTGGTCGAATACTAGACCCATCGGCAATTTAAACTTATACACCACACCCTCCTTACCTTTGAATACCGGCAGCGCCTCCCCTGCCATAAGCCCCCAATTTTTAAATATTTTATTAAGCTTAGATAGGTTTTTGTCATGGTTCCAAATTAAATAGCCGGCAAGGCTGACAGCAGTGATAATGGCTAGTTCCGGACCCATTGATCTAAATACTCCTCAAATTCTTTTCGTGCTCGGTTGTAACTATCCATGTACCCTATAGTCCATCCTCCGGCGAAAAATAAACACGCACCGGCAACCATTGAAACAAATAAAACCATTTAGAATCTACCTCCTTTTTATAATTGTCTGACTATTCAGACACACGCTTTAATGAAATGGAGAAGGAGAGAGAGAAACGAACGACACTTCATGTAATGAAATTGCATTTTGAAAGAAGGACTATATACAAGCTATAACGTATATAAACAGTAAGAAAACTTAATACCAACTGCCATTCATACCCCGAACAATTGCCGGAATATCACCAGGAACACAATTAAGCAAGCTGTGATATAAGCTGGTAGGACAATCTTAGAAAGATGAACCAAGCCTTTTTGCTTTAAAATTATTTGCAATAGACAAGCGCTAAGACCTCCAAATAACATAGTAGTCATGTGGGTTAACCTCCTTTCGTCTGACTGTGCGTCGGGCAGTGCTTCCGACTGGTCTTAGTTTAATATATGGGCGATTTTAAAAATATTGCCTGTCCATTTAATTTTTTTTATAAATATTAATAAGGTGGAATTAATTTGAAATTAAAATGTAGGCTGAGAATAATTTTGGCGGAGAAAAACATTCCACAGGGGGAGTTTGCTGATAAAGTAGGGATCGCTCAAACAACAATAAGTTTGTTAGCCAGGGATCGCACTTTACCGGGGTTAATGAATGCTTATAAAATAGCCAGAGGATTAGATATGCCAATCGAAAAAATATGGGTGATTGACGATGACTAACACACTCCCAGACATCGAACGTAAAGTATTGAGGATATACGTAAATGAATCACTGCACGGTCGGCAGCCCACACTTAAGCAACTAAGCACGTACACAGGCAAAAGTGAAGATGATCTGAAAGGGATTGTGAAGTCTTTAATGGAGAAAGGCCATCTTGTGGTTAGGGATGGGAAGGTCGAAAGGATCGTGGAGAATCCGGTTAAGTTTTAGGCAAAAGAAAAAGCCGCCTGATGGAGGTGGCCTTTTACACTTCGTGTTACGGTTCTAAGGTTTAAATGATAAATAATTGTTTAAACATAATAAATCATTTATACATTTAAATACACCATGTGGTACGGTTTAGAAATATAATACAATATTCCAACTACTTGCGCAAGTTTTTAAAAAGGCCTCTCCACTTCTTGCCCTTGAACTATTTGCAAATTTTCGTATAGAATATGATCGATGTCACCTTCTCTATAACCTACACGCCAATTCCACTGGAAACATTCGTAATCCATTTTTAGAAGTTTGTTTGGCATTACAAGCAGTTTGTCATTGTCTAATTTTAAAGCCACATTCCCATCTACGTATCGAAAAGTGAATCCTTCGCCATTTGGTTTTATATTACCTGCATAATCTGTTTTATTTGTTTCTACCTTATAGGTTAAGGCTTCCCAATCAATTGTAATATTGCCCCTTATTCCAGTGTAAGATGTGAATCTGTATGTTCTTTTCATTTTAATTTTCCTCCTTTAGTTTACCGAATAATTCGGTCATTTATATTTATCTGCCCAATCCTCACCGGATAGGTCATACCCACTTGGATTGAGGTACCCTTTTTGCCCATCAGATGCACGGTGATACTCAATATATACATACATTTCTTTGTGTTCTTCCGCCCATTTTTGGGCTAATTCCATTGCTTCGGACTCATCGTAAACTGTATCGCTGTATTCCACTTCGTCCATCCAGTCTTCTTTTTTAACAACAACGGCAAACGTTTCTTTATGTCTCACATAATTTCTCCTTTTGGGGTTAGGTTGATCCTTAAAAATGATCCATGTCTTACCAATTTTTTTTGCTTCAATGTCTCCGGCCTGGCATAATCCTTTTACCCGATCGGGCGAAAGGCCCCACAATTCGCCCGCTTCTTTTACGCCCATAATCTGATCTAAAATACTCATGTCATCATCCTTTCTGGTTAAACAAGGGAGAGGGGCCGTTTAAAGTGCGACCGCTATATCAGTTTCAGAAATTTTTGCAATTTCGCCATTAGTGACTTTAATGTATTTACGATCGCCGCCGTCGCAGACATCATATACACCGTCATCAAGTGTATAAATGCGACCGCTGAAACCATCCTCTTCAAAATCGTTAACAAAAGAGCGCTCGTATTTATAAGTAGAATTTTTACCAGTGAGTTTTGCGACCCAAGTTTTATGCTTACGGCTACCGGATTTTGTTTCAAGTTTCGCTGTCATCTTAACAAATCCTCCTTTTACTGCTTTCCAAGCTAATTTAAGGGCTTCGGAAAAGTAATCTTTAACCTTCCCACCAAACTTCTTAGCGCCGTGTCTTGCCATCTTCCAAGCGATTGCCATAACTGATTTTTTCATCTTAACCTCTCCCTTTGTTTTAGCCGTTATCGGTTGGTATACTTATATTATAACCGTTGACGGGTAAATGTAAACCCCTTTTTAAAAGTTTTTTAAATTATTTTTAGGCAAATAAAAAAAGCCTGCATCCACACAAAGGACACAGGCTTGAATGTTACTTAGATTTAATTGATTTTAAATAATGGTCGGCGCGAATAGCCTTTTCCGTGAAGCTGTTATTTTTCCACCAAGCTACGATTGTAGCACCTACCGTCAATACGCCAGTGACCACTGTGTAAATAGACTCGTCCGACCAAGGCAGGGGATTCAGACCAGCCATTGTTAAGACTTGGTTAACCAATGCAATAATTAAAACTGCTGTGCGTGCGATTGTACCTTTATTCATATTATCAAACCCTCTTTCCATAATTTTCATTGACATAAGCGCGTTGACCTTTATAAATGACTTCCCACCATCCGGGAACGCTGCCGCTGATTGGCAAGACTGACCCTTTTTTTGCTGTAGATAGATTCTTGGAATGATCCGATGGACGATCACAAATAAACGCCGCACGAGCAACGTTGACAATCTTGATATGACCTTTTACCGGGATGCCTGATACCTTTTTAGATGAATGTTTTGGCTTGCTTTTCTTTTGGTCCCGGATTTCCTCTTTTAATTTTGCGTAGGTATGAGGGCCGGCTTTCCCGTCCACCTCATGCGGCAGATTGATCTTTTGGAACCGGGCAACAGCGTCCTCTGTGTCCTCTCCATAATAACCGTCCACACCATTGTTTTTTGCATGTTTATCCGGGTAAAAATAAAGCTTACACAACATTTGTTGTAATTGCTTGACCGGCTCCCCGTGATCCCCCTCTTTAAGGGTCTGTCCATGCCAATTGCCCGTTACTTCGTGCCATTTGCTCTTTGGCTTTGGTTTTGGCTCTGGTTTTGGCTCTGGTTTAGGTTTTTGTGGTTTTGGATCAGCAGTCTCATGATCTTTATCCCAACACTTCCACTTGCCGCCGGGAATGTTCATGTCAATTGGGGTGATGTCTCCAATGTCACCTTTGCTCGTATTCTGCCATAAAGCAATGTCTTCTAGGTCCATATTTATTGGCCCTATTTTTGAATAACGGGCGTGCCAGTAAGGGTAATCCTTAACCAGCTGCTTATCTATACGGTCCCGGAAAAAGTTGCCGAAGCTATATAGCATAACGGGATGACCTGTCTTTTCCTTAACCCTTTCAAGGAATGCTCTGGCTCCGGCGTTCATTTCCTTGTCGGATTTGCAGTGATTACTCTCAAGATCAAGGACAAAAGGAAGTGTAATCGGCAAACCCCGAGTATTTTTAATAAACCAATCAGCTTCATTTCTGGCGTCTCCCACAGAAATAAACCGGGCGAAATGATAAACGCCCACCTCAATACTTACCGAATGGGCTTGTTTGACGTTATATTCTAATGTTGGGTCAACATAAGCCGATCCATCCTCACTGCCCTCTGTGGCTTTACAGAAAGCAAATGTGACACCGTCCTCCGCCATCCGCAGCCAATTGATTAGACCTTGGTAATGCGATACGTCTATACCCTTAGACATGGTATCCCCCCTATTTTAAAATTGATGGGTCTTTGACTAACAACCCGATGACAGCCAAAATAATCGCGCCTATGATAATCCTTAAAATCCACGTCGTGTTATTTTTGATAGATGAAATATCTTCCTTTATGTCTTGTATGTGGGATTCAGCAACGGCCATCCTGGTTTCCAGGGCAGTTACACGATCACCTAGTTTCTCGTATTGCACGTTGTTGGCCATCTCCTTTTCTTGTGCCATAGTAAGCCCCCTTTCACCCTTTAATCCAAAATAAAAAAAGCCCTTTTTAAGGCTTCGTTGCGTCTACTGCTGGTTCTGATTTGGCTGTTTGTGGCATTTCTGTTTTAGTCATTGACTCTTTAATCTCAGCAATGTCTTTTTCTAACTTACGTATATAAACATCCTTAACAGCATTATCCACCTCCAATTGGCTGATCTTTTGACCCAATGATTGGATAACTTCATTTGCATCAATGTTCATATTTAAGCAGCTCCTTTCAATTCATTAATTTGGTTTTGTAAATCCTTAACTTTTGAAGACAGTTCCTGTACAGCTTTCCAAGACAGGCTATTCATAGCATATTGTTCTACACCATCGCCATCTATTACTTCAATGGGTGTTTCACGACCAATCACTAAACCATGCCGTAGTTTATTTTTTCCAGCATCTAATTCCGAAATGAGGTTATATTCGTATACCTTAGAGGCATCAATGATATCTAATGCACTTACTGTCATTTCTGTAATATTTGTTTTGTATTTTTCCAAAGATCCTGTGGGAAATGAAGAAGCGCGGACAGGAACATATGAACCGGTCGTTCCTGTTACTGTCGCAATAACTTCTGCACCGCTGCTTGGTCGAATATAAACATTTTGTGCCGCACCGATCGGGTTAATATCGACAGCTGTAGTATAAACAGTATTTGTTCTTAAATTGCCGTAGGTAAAACCACCACTACCCCATTTGTCGGAACCGGAATTAGTGATCCTAACCTCATCGGCCGCCGATAAATAGAGGTTAGTGTATCCGGTTATTACACCGTTTGTACGGACAGGACGATAATATATATTATTAGGGTCGTCAGCCATTCCGCGAGAGGTAACGCGTAATTCTAAATCAGTACCAATATATACATTAAGGTTAGGATCAGCCGCTACGAAGGAACCGTAATAACCATTTGCCCGTACATTACGGTAAACCACACTGCTAGGGAAATTGTCAGCATATCCTTTATTGACCATCCTTACTTCATTATTGGCACCAACATAACAATTTTCACTATTAGTAACAAAGCCGTCTGCCCACATTTGTCCACGGGTATCAACTCTTACACCGTTAGCATCTAAAATTAGGTTATGGTCGGGCGCGGTCCGTAGAGCAACATGTCCGTTTTCGGAAGAAATCGTTACACCAGCTGAATCACTATATTCATGGCTGAAAAATTCAATGGCTCCAGATCCATCCGTACCATCAATAGTTGTAGCAATACCAAAATCCGATACGTAAATTGAACGATTCAATGATTCGTTTCTTGCACGGAAATAACCATTTTCAAACTTAAGTTTGATATCGTTATTACTCTCTGTTTTACCGTTCCAAGTCCTTGTAAATTGGCCACGCGATTCTAAGAATGCACCTTGGATTTTTGTGTAGTTTGTTGCGGTACCGCCGGAAACGTTGAATTTATTCGTGTCAATGGTTCCCGCCTTAAGAGCGTTTGTGCTCACTGAATCATTATAAAGAGCACCACCATCAATATAAGTGGTCCCTGGGTATCTCCAACCGTAAATTAAAGCAGTATCACCTGTATTTGGCTTCCATGATGTTTTCTTGGTACCATCTTCAAATTGAAAACCGGTTTGCCATATGGTCCCTGCAAAGTCACACCTGATTGTAATCCTCATTGTTTTTATATTGGTTGCATCAGGAATTGTACTCAAATCAACAGGAAATACAATATCGCCACTATTTACATCGTAAGTTGGATTATCATTAAAATAAGCTTGTTGATCGTACAGTGTTGCAGTATCGTAGGTAACTCTTACATATACTTTGAATGTCCCACTTGTAATACCCCCACTTGTAGAAAAACAAGAAAACATATACTTTTCATATGGAGATGGTGAAGGGGAATCAATGTCTTGGTATACATATCTTGAAGTAGTGTCAGGGTTTTCAATTCGTATATAATTGTTACAAACACTTGATTTCTCAATCCAATTGCCTTCAGTAGGAGGATTTGTAATAATTAATCCCGCACCTGCAACCCAGTGATTCATTCCATCCCTAAAATCACTATTTAAAATATAGTTTCTAGCAACTACGTCGATCACATCAACAGCATTTTGCACATCTTCTGGAGTTGCCTTTTGTGTTGGATCAAATCCATCTGCAAATATTGAATCTGAACCAATAGCTACTTGATTAGCACGAAGGCGGCCAATAATCTTGGCGTTGGTAATCGTTGCATCACCAATCTTAGCGCCGTCAAGATTGGCATTTGGCGCTATCAACTCATCCGTAATAACGGCCTTTTCAATCTGGGCAAATCCAACAGCGGCAGTGCCAATTTTGGCATTTGTAATAGCACCATTCTGAATGGCCGCATTACCCACAGCTAAATTTGCAATTTTTGTTTCTTCTACCGATCCATTAGCAAGTTTTGCGGCATCAACCGATAAATTAGCCAGTATGTCTTTTGTGACTGATCCAAACAGCATGTCATCCGTCATTATCTTTTGAGTTTGTGCTGAGATCTCCGTTGTAAATGCGGACACCGTGCCGTGAGTATTTATTGTGCGAATTCTAAAGTACCACTGTTGGCCTACATCAGCTTTGTGGACGTAACCTCCACCACGCCCCTTCCACACAAGATTTGATTCATCTGGGGTAAACCCTTGGATTTGTGATGCGTAAACCTCGTAGGCAGCGATATAACCGCTTGCGTCATAATCCCACGACACCATAATGTTTTTAAATAATCCATCCACTATAAAGTTTGTAGGAACAGGCGGCACTTTATCAACAAAATTACCATCTTCAGTCGCTTCAGTCATTTTATCCCACACACCGGATCTATCATACAACTTTGATTCAACCTGATCCAGGCGTTCCGAATCCCCAAATAAATTGATAAACTGTCCCATTTCTACTTTGCCTGTATTATCAGGATCGGAGACGCTATATTCGAAAGATATGACCCTTTCTTCAATCTCAATTGGCTTAGCGAAATTTCGATTAATGGCAATGGATGTATCACCGAGACGGACCTTTTCGTGTTCATATCCTGTTAATTCTTCAAGTAGGAAAACGTCTGATTCAAAATTATCAAGTTGCTTTTGTTGCTCTTGAAGAGCATCCCATGTTTTCTTAAGGAGGCCAGCCGGATCTTTTTCTTCTCCATCTTCAAAGATGCCTTTTCGGTGATGTAGGGAACCATCGGTATTAAGATGGCCAAAGGCTTCTAACGCTTCTGGATCACCGACCCATTCCTGCCCAAGTGGCTTATCCACCGGATCACCATTAGCAACCGACCATTCCACATCAGCGAAGTCAATTTTCCTTGTAAATCCACCTGTTTCTTCTATCTCTAAGCTTGATCCACGCCCGTAAAGCGCTGTTTTAGGATAGGATTGGATAGCACGTTTGATTGATAATATATCCTTATCCATTTCCCATATCTTTCCCATATCAGCGCCGCGCCGTGGGAGGATGTCAATATAACGACCAATAATACCTGCCTCATTAATTTCAACACGATCTTGCAGTTCTCCGCCCCAGGTACTGATTATTTCGCTAATAGCATCTTTTACGGTTATATAATAGAAAGAAGTTGATTGTGCTCCTAATTCAGCAACCTTTCCGACTTTCCATCTTGTATCTTCTAAAACCTGACCTAATGCATAAAATGCAGCTTTATTCTGTGGACGTTTGTCTTCCACAATCTCATCGTTTAATTCGAGCA
Organism: Scopulibacillus darangshiensis; assembly: GCF_004341035.1. Lineage (GTDB taxonomy): Bacteria > Bacillota > Bacilli > Bacillales > Sporolactobacillaceae > Scopulibacillus > Scopulibacillus darangshiensis. The sequence goes on along the minus strand of NZ_SLXK01000001.1, from coordinate 154,109 downwards.
TTGAAGGTTCACATGTCGCAAAGATTATCGGTCCATTGTCATCCTCTGAATCCTCAATTTCTCGGATAACGAATAAACGGAAAATATCATCCTTATCATAGAAGCCAACTTGATTTTCAGCAATGACATGCCGTGAATCCTCATGATTCCCCTGGCAGGTAAATGAAAAAGAAGAACCATTATTAAGTTTCTCCTTGAATAAATCGCCCCAAAATGGACATGCTTCTTCAGCTTCATTGGATAGAATCGTAATAAGCTTATCGAATGGATCGAAAATATATAAATCTGATATAGTGGTCACCTCCCTCCTAAAAGGTAAAATAAAAAGAACCCGGAGGTTCCTAAATAGTCAATATATTGGGTATCAATGTTGAACTAAAGATCCCCAGTTAGTTTCACATCTATTCATCTTCTATATAAATACTAACTTCCAAATTGCCATCGTCTGGCACTAATTCACTCGATACTCCTTCAACCATTTCACGAATATATTTAAGACGTTCAGCACATTCCTGGTCACTCATTGTAGTGTAGTCGGCCTTATCTTCGTCACTGACCGGCGAATTAATCATTACTTTTGTAACTAATTTCAATTATGCTCCCCCTCCCATCTTAGGGATCCCCAGTTAGTTCAAGATGGACACAAGTAAATATATTACATAAATTAACAATATCCATAAAGGAATTGAAAATATCAATCCAATCATACATCCTTTAGAAAAGTTATTGTTTTCCAAATAACCACCTCTATAAAAAGTGTAAAGGACTTAATAAAACATAACATGAGTAGATTGAATTAATTATTGATTTAGTATATAGCCTAAAATTGTATTAGCTATGTCCCTGTGTCCTTTATTATTCGGATGGACGATTTCTCCACTCTCAAAATAACCCTTTGCAAGAGCATCCTCATACGTCCCCCATTTCTTATTGATATCAATCAAAGCCACATTTTTTTTCGATAGCTAGTTCGTAAAGTGAGTTAGAATACCACTTTTGATCTAGTTGTTTCTGGACACCCCTTATACCGTTGTTAAGTAATATAACTTTACCGCTGAGTAAACCTTTATCAATAAGCTGACCGATGTATGATTTATAACTGGAAAGGGAGGTTTGCCTGTCATAATCGTTTGCCACTAGAGCGATAATTGACAGTTTTGGGTTTTCTTTAAATTCATTATCGACTGTATATGCGATATCGTAAGCCATCTTGCTAAACCATGAACCATTGTCCAGTCGTACCCCGGTATTTCCTGATATCGGTATAGCGCCAAATAGGTACAAATTACCTGTTGTGCCTACTGTTAATAAAAGTGTATGACTACCATTAGTCAGTCCAGTAATGGTAAAAGAACCAGTTCCCGAAGCACCATTAGAATCATATTCCGTGGCTGTACCGCCATCTATGGATGCTGAAAATTTTCCTGCAAGTCCACCCTTTTGATATAACACTTTTACCCCTGTGCCTATAAAGGTTAACGATATAGTCGCCCCCGAGCCGCCCTGCCTACCGTAGTTACTATCCTGCCAAGTTCCTGTTTCCGTCCAAACTTTCGTAGGAACTGAATCTTTTCGCCGCCAAGAAGTCATCAAACCTACGCCGGCATTACCGTATTTTGATTGGAGGACATCACGGATAATTGCTCCAAAGCTGTCTGCTAAATAATTTGCGCTGTTAGCACCCTCACCGATTGAGTCGCCGTATAACCCTATATTAAAGATCCCCCGTTAGTTCAATATCGAGCCTTTCATCAACTCATTAATCAAATTTTCTTTTTCAACATTTTCATTTAAAAGTTTGGCAATTGTTTCACTTTGACTTTTGATGACTTGACCTTGTTGTTCCACAAGATCAGCTAATTCAAAATAAGTTTTAGATTGGCAGTTCTCCTCCAAATTCATCACCTTCTGTAATCTCTAGTTGATGTATTTCTACTCCGACAAAGATAACATCTCCTTTATCGAGGGGCGTAGCTTGTGTAATATACTGCGTCAATTGGTCAAAATCAGCCGGGATTTCGGCATATTCAACTGGCTTATAGCCATTAAGTTGACGGGAGCTCAATAACAAATCCCCGTTCTTGATAATTCCGTAGCTTTGCATTCGTGCTCACCACCTTCTTAGCCAAACCTATACTAGCAATTGGCTTAATGTATTTATGATAAAAATAAAAACTATTGCTTCGTTTAATCCAACCCCAATATGATATTAACGCGGCAGAATCCTTTTCATTGAGATATCCTTTCTTGCGATAATTGGTTCTAATTGAAGCATTAGTGACCAATGAATAATCTTCAATGATGTCATCTCTTTCTTATTAGCCTCAAGGTCTTTCGACAAACACTACTAAACCCTGCTCTTTGTGGCGAATTTTTACCAAGCGGTATGGACTATAGAATGCAATGTAATTTTAATAAATCAAATAAGAGTCTGCCTGCCATAATTCACGTTCCGATTCCCTGAAGAATTATTCAAATTCCATAACGAAATTCCGGCATTAGAGCCATTGTTCCAGTTACCACCAACGTGGGCAAGCGCGCATCCTATAACCCTGTTTTTATATTTTAAAATACAAAACCCTTGAAGACCTTGGGTGACTTCGTCCACCAAACCCCCTAAAGAGCCTTTTTAAGAAGCCGCCCGCCAAAATTCACGTACCGATACCCTGAAGAAGAAGACAGAGCCCATAACGAAAGACCGGCATAAGAGCCATTGTACCAGGATCCACCAACGAGGGCAACGCATTGCCCGGTGTTTTGATAATAGTAATCGCTATAGTACGTGGATGAACTTCCTCCGACTTTATTCGGGAGGTTAGCGAATGGTAATTTAGAGTAAAATCCCATATCCATCGGATATCCGTTTTCGGAAGCATTTACGTATCCTAATTTTTCATGAGGTGATGTAAACACATTACTTGTGTAATCTTCTGCATTTTTAGCAACCCAAGCTTGTCTAGCATCGATATTTATCCCGTCTACCCACTTATAGACATTACCCCATATGTTTTCGACCCCTCTGTAGGAACAAGGGTATTTACCATCTGTATTAGATCCAATGCTACCGCTTGCTGCTAAGATATTTTTAGAGAATCCTGTAATCCACCCGGTATTATAAAGGTAATTTCCTACAGCGATATTAACTGGATCGCCATCGAACAAAATTGCTTTATTATTAGTGTCATAATTTTCTATAGCTGTTATCGTCCGTCCATAAAAGACTTGATTGCCGCCTTGAGATGTCCCAACACTAATTACCTGTCCTATTCGATATTGATCAGCTGTCGCGTTTGCCACAATAATTCGATTAACATTTGTTTCTGCAACAGTAGCCAATTCGGAATCAGTATATCGACCTGCGGTGAACCCTTGCATAATCGATTGAGAGTTTAGTGTGGCAAACTCAATATGGAATAAAACAGCCAACAAATCTTGAACGTGAACATCGTGCTGCTGATAACCTTTTAATCCAATTGCGTTATTTGCTTTTGCGTAATCTCGAAACTCGACAATGTTTTTATTTATTAATGGGTATTTGTTTGGCTTGGATTCTAGTTTGTTGTCGTCCGAAAGACTAGCTTCGTGTTTACCGACCAATATATAGTCAAGCTCTTTATTATTCTCGAAATCCCAAAAACACCATGGAAGATAAAATCCGGGATGTTTAGTTTTCGATAATTTTTCAAGAAGAAAGTCTTTTCCAATGTGTTTACGGATGTACACCTTAGGAATTTTTATGAAGACATTTCCGTACTCGTCCTCGACTTCTTCAATCTCTCCCCAAATCGGAGCGTTGTCGAAGTCGTTTTTGACTAGTTGCCCATCGACACCCGCGTTTGCTACCATGTCAACCGCGGCATCTGTACGTGTCATGGTAGGGTCGGAACCCTTATTCCAATACGCTCCGTAAATGAGTTTATCTTGAGGATTACTCCCCGTTAGTTTCATACTACCTGGGTTAGAATCAGTAAATAACGGCGTAACCCCATCTGCCCCCACAGGCTTTGATGGCATGTGAAATGTAGTTCCATCTTCATTTTCCACACCCGCATATTTTATCTCTTCATCATCTCTGGGTAAATTAACAGGCATATGATATACCTCCCTTTATAGCCATCTCGGGCTATATGTTATTTTTGTTTCTGCAACACTAACTTGATCAATGGTAAAGTTGTTATTGCCGGGCTGCAGATTAAACCACCGGCTACCGGACCAATCAAATATAGTTCGGTTGACTGCGCCATTTACTGATATTTTCCTTTTTGAAACATCAATTTCTAAGATGTCCGAAGCACTGAAATTATAAATAACCCGGATATATTTCCCGCTTTCTTGATGCGTAATTTTATATTCGGTTGCTGCCCCGGAAAAAGTCACTGTGAATTTCGGTTGTGCATCCACAGGAGATAAGTTCATTGCATATGGTGATGACTGCGACGCGAACAGGGTAACAAGCGAATTGTTTTGGTCCAGTGTTTGGGTTATTTTTTCACCATAGGCATACGGTTTAGGACAAATCAAGGTGAGTTGTCCCTGCCCGGCCTTAGCGATATTATCGAGCCTTTTAATACTCTGTTCGGATAAAACGGCGTAATACTTTTTATCAGGCTCATTATCATCAACCAACTCGCCTTCACCAAGATCCGGCCGCAACCATTCCGCTAATGCACGAAACCTAGAAAGATAATCTGATAAGTTGTTTGCGACAAACCCAATTTCCAAAGGAATAGGACGCATACCATATTTGGACTTAATAAAATAAGCCCCATCCCTATTAGGTACACCTTGTGTAATTAAACTAAAATCAGGCAGCAGGGAAGGATTGGTTTTTACGGCAAGGCCAAACGCATCTGAATGGTTTCCACGATAGGTAATACCCATTATGCCAACCTCCCTTTAAATGACCGTCTGTTATGGTTCTTGTGCCTCTCTTGTTCCACAGTTATAGGCTTTGCCATTACCCTAGCAATCCTATCTTTATCCAAGTGTAGATCTACAAGAACATATTCAGGCGCATATGAATGTTGATCGTTGACTCCCAACCGTCTATTAGTATCCTCTAATAAACGTGTTGCTCGCTCTCTTTTATTTAAAGAGAGAGGGATAATAGCCTCTGGACCGTTTTCAGCAACCCAGGCAAGTTGTTTGCGGTTGACGATGCCGCCGTTTTCATAACCGAGATAACCGCCGCCACGAGCCATGTTGTGAATACCGGGATGATTCCAGATAGAGCCGTAACGGTCTATGATATAACGAATAGCAGCAACACCACTAGCGATAGGATTAGTGATGCCTCCAAGCCCTGGTATTTTATATGCATTAAATGTGGAAGGTATGGTTTGGAATAATCCCTGTGAGGGATGTCCTGCTCTGGCGTTAGAATCCCACAGGTTTATGGCATTAGGGTTACCGCCAGATTCCTTCATAGCAATTGTGATAAGAGGTTTAAACCATGATGAAGGTGTTCCTGTGATAGCCATAGCCTTAGCAATCCACGACTTGACGCTTCCACTTACATTACCACCGAATGACATAAAACCAGATATCTTATCCTTTATCCAATCCAATCCCCAATCTTTTACTTTAGTAATTGCGCCTTTTGCTAGAGATGAGAATTCGCCAGGGAGATTAAAACCTATACCGAATTTACTCAGTGAATTCTTTAATAATGTGGCCGGTCCTTTAATTAACCAATCAAACCATTTTCCCACACCCCCCGCATAACCGAAAAGTTTTCCAGACATGATTTTTTCAGTGTCTTTGTTTGGTAAAACCGACGATCCGCGAGGTAAATTTAATAATTGTTGTCCTTGTGTACCAACCATCGTCATGCCAAAACCAGGAATGTGAGCCATTTCTCGGCCCTTTTCACCCACAATTGCTGGGCCGCCGGGATGAAAATCTGTTCCTTTAGCATAATGATCCGCTGAGTTTAAGCTGCCATGTGCCCTTGGTTTGGGATTTGGTTTTTTTCTTTTACTTCTTTTTATACCAAATAAATCTTTTAACCAATCAAGCCAACCAGATATTTTGTTTGTAAACTGATCCCATTTCGATAGGATGTCGCCGGTCTCCCAATTAACCTGATCAATATGCCCTTTGGCTTGTTTTTTCGCTTCGCTGACAACTTTTTTGTGCATATTTTCAGCATTTTTCTTGGTCTTATTGTAAGTATCGTTTGCTGCCTTTACGATTTTGTCATGTTGTTCTTTGGATATACTGCCAGTTTCGTAATACTCATAGTCTGCAGCTTTAATAACCTTTTGACGCTTCTTCTCGGCATCAGCAATAGTTTTGTCTTTTGTCTTCTTGGAATTCTTTACAACTGTCGCTGCTTGCCGTGCAGATAAAATACTTGCTTGTGAGCTAAGCTGTGTATAGATAGCACGTTGCTCTTGATAAGATTTTGACAGGGTTTTGACGGCTCTCATTTTCATATCTGATTGCCAAAAATTAACGTCGTCACGAGTCTGTTTAGTAATTTTGGTTATTTGCTTTTTCTCATCGTTTTTGATCTTTGCTATTTTATCTTTTTCAGATTGATATAAATCGCGATGCTCCTTTGATGCTTTTTTCTTTATCGCATTTATGTCATCTTCAGCTTTTTGTGATACCTTTTTTTGCTGTGAAGATCCCTGTTTTAATATATCAGCAATCTTCTTTTGATCATTTTTAGTTTCTTGTTGGTTAATTTTATGGGATTTTTTTATGTTATTTAAAATGTCTTGTTGGTTTTTACTGGAAAATGACTTATTACTATTCATAAACCCTTTTAAAACATTTGAATCTCTCTCGAAATTTTTCTGATCTGCAGAAATGATTTTTTTACCCATTTGATCAAAAGTTTTTGTCAAAGAAGCTGCAGTATTTTTGCTGATTCGTTTCCCGGAAATTTCAAGGGCCATTAACTGTTGTGTTGCCTTATCATTCAATTTCAAATATGACTTTACCGATTTTTGTGTGGATGCAGAAACTTCTTTGCCGAATTGGTTAACGCTAGGGATAGCCTTTTCTTTAAAATGTTTATAAAGCTTAACCCCACCTTTTATAAGTAAAGGAATGCCTACGGAAGCCAACAAGCCAATTGGACCACCAAGAGCTGACAGGCCAAAACGGGCGACACCAAGAATCTTGCCAAATTTACCAAACTTACTAACAGCACCAAGGACCTTTCCGCCTAATCCTGCTACTTTACCGCCGCTTTTCCCAATTGCTCCCCCAAATATTTTAGAGAGTAACCCAGCTTTTTTTGTTGTTTTTCCGAGAGCAGAAACACCTTTTTCAGCCTTTGCAGCACCTCCGCCGAATCCACTTGCTACGATTCCGGCTGCTTTTGCAGATCTGTTGAACTTGCCAAATTTAGTAGTAATAAAAGCTAGTCCGCCAGACAAACCGCTGACCACACGTAACATAGAACCTAGGGTAAAAGTAAGAGGGCCAATGACAGCAACAGCCGCACCTAAACCAATAACCCATTCTTTTTGTTTTGGAGTAAGTTTCTCTAAAAAACTATTGAAAGTTTCTACACTATCCGACAAAACGGGAAGAAATTTAGATCCAATTTTAAGTAATTGAGTGCCAACGGGAACTAAAGCTTTTTGAAACTTACGCCATTCCTGCTGAAGTTTTGCCGCATCATTATTCTTAAGGGATTTGTTGAGCTTATCAGTAGCTCCTGTTACTTTGCCTATGCTGTCTTTAGATGCATCCATGGAAAGAATAACTTTTTCTTTTACGTCTTCCCACTGAGTGCCAAATAGCGCTACACCAGCCTGTTGTTGTTTGACATGATCTTTCATATTTGCCAAACCTGCAATAGTTGCAGCAAAAGCCCTCTGAGCAGATTCCCCACCTTTTCCGAAAGCTTCACTCATTTTTTTGGTGTTAAGCCCGATTGCCTTAAAACCTTCATTAGTGGTTTTTGATCCGTCCACAACACGAACGCCTAATTCTTTTACTGCGTCCCCAACTTTATCGAGATTAAAAGCACCGTTTTGAGCACCTTGAATAAGGATATTAAGCATACCTTTTGCCGAAAATCCCATACTAGCAAATTGCGGACTATATTCCCGAAGTGTATCTAAAAGTTCCCCTGAAAAATCGCCGCCTTTTTGGAATCCTACTGTCATAAGGTCGAAAGCATCTGTGCCGCTCAGTTTAAAATTCTTCATCAAAACCGACGCGGTCCGTGTTGATTCGTTGACATCAGCTTCAAAAGCTTCATTGAGTCCTAAAGCCCCTGTGGTAACTTTCTTTAAATCTTGATCATTTATATCTTGGATATTACGTTTTACCGTGGTGAGCGTATTTCTAACTTGTTCTGTGGTATCACCAAATCCTTGCTTCCACACTCTGGAGACGATGCCGTTTAATTTCTTAGCTTCGGACCCTGTAACCCCTAATTGAGCTTGAATGGTTCCCTGTGACCGTTGAAAGTCACTAGCAGCTTTAAGCGCTCCCAAACCTACACCAGCAATAGGAAGAGTGATAGACTGGGTCATATTCCTTCCAACATCTTTAAACCGCGTACCAGCAACACTCATTTTTTCTTGAAATGCGCCGATCCGTTCAGTCGCTATGTTCCATCGGTTAGAATTTTTCTTTATTTGTTCATTGTTGGCCCTTATTTGACCATTAACATCATCTAATTGGGATTTAAGGCGATTATAAGAGCCTATGGTATTGTTTAACTTCGTTCCAACTCTTAGAGTAGCATCAGCATTTTTCCCCTGAGTCTGAACAAGTTTATCGTATTGTTCCCTGAGTTGTTTTGCCTTTTCGCCTTGGAGCTGCAATTGCCTTTCTAAGGAGGCGGCCTTGGTATTCATTTCATCTGTGGACTTACCAAAAGACTTCATGCCGCCTGACGCAGCCTTTAATTCAGATTTCGCTAATTTCATTTGGGAATTAATATTTTTAATTCCTTTATCGAATCCAGCGCCTTCTATACCGACTTTTACTATCAAATTTCCGATTTCTTCATTGTTAGCCAATACCTCACCTCCTTAGAAAACACGATCAATAGGCACGACTTTTGTATGGGCCGGTTCTTCATTTTCCAATTCAAAAAAGAAATGAATATCCATTGCGTCGATTTCCGGCAATTTATATCCATTTTTCATTAATTCCCGATATTTGGTTTTTATTTTTTCATATAGTTCGGAATAACTTACTCGTACGCCGCCGCTTGTCTCTCCAAAAAATCCGCTACCTCTTCTTCACTTGGCATTCCTAAAATTTCCTGAGCGACAATTCGATTAATTTGCTTAATAAAATTTCCATTCGCTGCGTTAACACCGTTAGTATAATCCTCAGATGTAAATTGGTTGCCGAATACTTCACAAACAAAATCGACATATTTATCAATTAGTTTTAAGTCCAAGCCCTTTTTTTCTTCTTCTTTGCTTAATTCAAGCGCTTTTCTGAAATAATAACCGGATACAAAGTGTTGGGCGAATTTTTTATCCTTACCATCTATTTTTAAAGTAATTTCCATCAATTAATCTCCTTTAAATTAGTTTTGTGCAAAAAGAGTGGGGAGGGGTACCCCCACTTTTAGACCCCACTGGGAGTTGGCGCGTAAACCTTTGTGTACCACGCATCGGCAATTGTCGAAGTGAATCCAGTCGCTTCTTCATCGCCAACAGCTTTAAAGTTTTTATCAAACTGCCTTCTGATAAAGTTTCCTGACATCGTCGGCTCTTGGAATTCTGTTTTATCTTCTTTAGTCTTCCAATCGTCATCCGGAATTCCAAAACGTCCTTTGTAAAGCCACACGAAGCGTCGTTTACCATTTTCTTTTGTACCCTCGAACCCAAGCGCAACATAAGGCGCTACAACATCCTGATTAAACTCAATGACACCTTCACTGTTTAATGTTTGACCTAACAGGTCAGCTTGTATTGAAAGCGGAATATCAGTAACACCAATTTCTACTTGTGTTTCACCAATTTGCGACGCTACAGCTACCGGACCATCATCCGCATATTGCGTGGCCGAATCCGATGCTGTTGTCACTTTTGCTGACTTAGCTGGCGCTAGTTTTTTTGGCGTTTCATAAACAACACCTGTGTCATCATCAGATGTTAATTTGGCATAGTAAAGATTTTTCATACCGACAATACTTGAGTAAACTTCAGCCATTTATTAAAACCTCCTAAATCATCTTTGTTGTTCTAAAACGCATAATTTTTCTAACCGATAAAACCTCTGTATCCCAAGTTGGGACACTATAGTAGCGAGAGAAACCTAGTGACTTCATGATTCTCTCAATCTCGTTTGCAATTTCATTATGCTTGCCGCTTTTATCCCACATATCGATTTGATAACTGATTGCACTTGAGACCTCATTGTCATCAGCGAAATTATCATTGTAATTATTGATCTCAGCTATACGGATAAAAGGAGGATCCACCCCTTGCGGGATAACAAATTGCCAGGTTTTGTTCTTACCTTCAGTCAAATTTAAAAGCACCGGATCCTCTCCAAGCGCTTTAAGTACGTCTATTGAAATATCAATCATAATTTCAACCCTGCTTTGATGGTGTTTTTAATCGCTTCATTGACTTCTTTTTTGGACACAACAGCGGCACGATCCATAAAATCATCAGGTTCCATGTTAACCGTACCTTCAACTAAAAACTTAGCACGCCAGGCGACTTCCTTATTAGGACCTATCTGTACATGTTTAATACCATCTTTATTACTGATCCCGCTGACAACGATATTGTCTCTAATGTGTGGATGATCAATATCTGAATAGGCTACTTCCTGCCGCATCGATTCAGCAAGTGGTTCAGCGCCTGCCTTAATCGCTTTATTTTCCACACGAACGGCCTTTTTACCAAGCTGAGATAATCGTTTCTGCAATTCGGCCATACCCTCTAATTCAAACCCATCAGCCATTAGATCACCTCTTTACACATGACACGCATATAACGTTTATTGTCATAGTCAGGTAAAATGGAGTCAATATTAAACTTTCTTTCTTTTTCATTTCCCAATAAAAAAAGATCAAGAGAGGACTCTAAATCTTTTTTATACCGAATTGTAAATTTCACCGTATTTTCAGCTTGCACAGCAGCAGCCGCAAAATATTCTTTTCCGCTAACAGCTTCCATTGCAGACCAGCAAGTATAAACGGTTTCGCCACCTTCTGTTGGAAGTCTTGTAACAGGATCAGTACCGGCTTGTGTTCTGAAAGCGACCCTATACTTTAATTTACCGGGATTCAAGTGGCATCAACTCCACAGTATTTGAGCTGCATAATTATGGATTCAAGACTGAATATTAAAGCCTTAGCTTGCCCCACAGGTTCTCGTCTATCATACCAATGGCTAACTAGCATTTTCTTAGCGCCATCATATAATTCCTGTTGAGTAGCAGCCGCTCCCGCATTCGAAAGGTACTGATCAGCCATTGTCATCATTACTGTTATTTCATTATCATCATCAGCACCATCCACACGGAGATAATGCTTCATTTCATCAAGAGTCATTTAATTCACTCTCCTTCAAGGAGGGAGGGGAGTTTTACCCCTCTTAAGCCAATGCGATTTGTCCATAAATAGCAGCAGCAGTATCCCATCCCTTAACATCCTCACGTTCAATCGCGCGAATTTTAGTTTGGTTAGTCTCAAATGCACCGGCGCCGATATTTGTGGAAAGAATAGAATATTGTTGTCGGTCAAACATAACAACGGCTTCTTTAAGGTCGCCAACAATGATTGGAGCCCAATCTTCTGCTACACTATCTCCGGTAATATCGCTGTTTCCATTTGCGAAATATGTGTTCGAAAGAACGACAACAGGCTTACCAAACAATAGTTTGCGAGTTAATGAAGTAGGATCAGGCTGCATAAGATAACGTCCTTGGCCATCCTTCTGCTCATCAAGGAAATTAAATCCGCTTTGGTTTGTAATAATGGCAGCACCTTGAGCAATCATAGGATCAATGTCCAAGTTAAGTGATTGCTTAACTGCATCTAAACCATCAAAAGTCTTCTTAGTTAGTCCATCAAGTTTTGCCAAAATCAAGCTGTTACGAGTAACAATTGACTTTTTAGCAATCCAACGAGCGATGTAATTAGTAAGGTTTTGATCAGTATCAGACAAAAGTGTATTTGATACTGGTAGAATACCGGCATAGTCTTTAATCGCATAAGTCATGTTTTGGAATTTTGGACCATTAATTTCAGCAATAGTAGCCAGTTCAGCAACATTTGCAAAAGGCGTCATAGTAGCCAGTTTTTCAAGAACACGAGAACCGGAACGAGTTGATACTGGTTCTACGCGAACATAATTTTCAAGCGAATCAACTTCACGCTTGAATTCATTAATTTTTGTTGTAATATCCTGTGGAATAATTAAGCCACCATCGGCATCATTGGCACCACTCATTGCTCGGAATTCATCTGATTCTAGCAGCGAGTGTTGCTCTGATGATAAACGTTTACCGCGAAGGGAGGTTAGAAAAGCACTACGATATTCCGCCTGTTTTTCTTCTATAGTTCGTTTTTCTTCATCTTCACCTTTACCAGTATTAATCATAGGAACCTGCTGCCGCTGTTCTGGTTCATTTTTTAAACCCTCTTCCATTGACCGCAGTTCAATATGAGCATCCAATTTTTCACGAAGTTCCTTTGCCTTATCACGGGTTGCACGGGCTTCTTCCATTTTCCCTTCACCAGTTAATTTTTTTGCTTCTTCAATCTTTGCACTTAAAGACTGACGCAATTCACGTTCCACAGGATCCTGCGACGCGAAATATTGAATGTTTAGCCTAAACGGTAAATAATTTTCCAATGAAAATCCCTCACTTTATTTGTTATTTGGCAATAAAAAAAAGACCAATTAAATATTTAAAAGGTCCAATTCCATTAGTAATTTTTCTTTTTCCAATTTCCTTTGTTCTTTCGGAACGACACCAAGATCTTCAAGACTTCGCTTTGCTACTTTGCTATCTGGGTATGCCGGGAATGGTGTTGGAGAGACTTCTCTTAAGTCCACATCTAAAAGGGTCCGCTCATAGATATCCTCATCTTTAATGTACTGCCATGAATCAGACCTAACATTAAAACCAAAAGATACGCCGTCCACATCGCCTCGACTGATAGATTCATAGGCATCCTTACCCCATGAATTATTAGGTAAGTCAATTTCAAACCGAAGCCCGGCAGAATCTTCTTCAAGCCGTAAGGTTTTATTATTGTTGGATCCTAAAACATAATCCATTCGGTGATTCCACAAAGCCTTTATTGTATTTTCTTCTAGGCTTTTGGCGAAGGCGCCTTTTGCAACCCTTTCATAAAATTCCCCCCAAATAAGACCGCTTCTCTGATCCCATTTGACAACATATCCGCCAATGGACATCGTGCCATCATCTTGTGTCCTTACATCTAATTTAGGAACTGTTAGATACCTTATTTCCTTGTCCGTTATCATCACCCCCTTTGCCACCTTTAGCAGCTATAATAGATTCTAATTGATCGACCGGCGCAAAACTCATATTAATAAAATGCTTGTCACCGTCTACTCCGATACCATCACGATCCTCTAATTCACGTATTTCATTGATTGAGTAGATACCGGCGTATAACATTTCTTTGTAATAATCTGCCCGGCTTTTGCTATCGCCGCGAAGCTCGCTAGTAACATTAAATTTTGTGTAAAACTGTTTTTGTTCTTTATCAGTAAACAATTTAAAATTGTTTTCCTGCTCCCAATTCGTAATAATGGGCTGTAGAGTATTTTTCACATAATCCAATGACTGCTGTTCAATATTACTAAATGTCGCGCGGTCAAGCTGTCCCAATTTGTGTGGGGGAATCTTATAAAGTTTGGCAATCTCTAAAATCCCGAATTTCTGAGTTTCTATAAATTCCGCATCTTTTAATGGCATTCCTAAATCTTGATATTCTAGTCCGCCATCTAAAATAGCGATCTTATGAGAATTGTCTAACCCGCTATTAGCCTTTTGCCATTCTTCACGAACTTTGTCCTTAGCTGGCGACTTTAAAGGTTGTGGGACTTTCAAAATACCCTTGGTGGTTGTCCCATTTGCATAAAAGGAACCAATAAATTTTTTTGAAACTTGTTGATTGGCAATTTCTTCACGAAGCACTGAAATAGGTGTAATACCTTTTAATCCGGATTTGCTTATGCCCTTATAATGCAGAACGTCGTACCAAGGTATTTTCCTAACATCGTTACCTGGAACCGTGGTAACATACCAAACTTGATTAGTATTGGTATCCACAAGAACATCGGTTAATGACGGATCCAAGGGCCATAAGGCAACGGGATAACCATCGGGACCCCAATCGATATAAGCGTAACCATTGCCCCACACAGCGGCATGGACTTCCATTAATTCTTTAAAAGTGTAGGCGCTCATGTATGGATTCGGGCGTGTACCTAATAGCTTCGCAACGGGATGTTTTGTGTCCTTTTGAACGCCATTCCGCGTCTTTTTAAAAACTTGAATAGGTAACTTTCCGATATCGCCACCAAGAATAGATGCGCAGGTAAAAACGTTGCTATTCATTAATGCGTTATCACCATTTATACTGATGCCGCTGGAAGTGGGGGTCCCTCCTATGCTGTCCACAAACCATTGCTGCGGATTGGTTACGTCTGTAGGATTCAATTCTCTTTTCTCAAATAAATTTCTTAATAACAATTAATCACCTCCTTTTTGACGAAGGTTTTCGGCTTAAAAGCAATCCTACTAAAATCAAAACAATACCAATAGAGTAGATTCCCGCTGTTTCACTCCACATAAATGTTGCCTTTACGATAAAAACAAATCCGACAAAAACAAAAAGATCCTCAACAAAAAGAGCGAGAATCCTTAATATTATTGGCATTTTTTCTTTTGTGTTAGAAAGAAAATTCTTCAGAAAGGATGTGATCATTTAAATTCACCTCCGGTACAGCAACCCGGGCGCGAGCGAAACCGTTAATAACTGCAGCAATAGGGTCAATTCTGTTTTTTGATTTTGATTTACTAATCATAATATTTTCCTGATCATCTATCTTAAGTACAGCGTTATTTATGGCCCATCTAAGAAGAGGATCCTTTTCATGTGTAATATTTTTTTGGAATACCTCTGTTCTAAACGACTTTGTCGGCTCTGATAATTGTCTAATAGCCTGTGGAATTTCCACTGGAAGAAAACCTTCATTCTCTAAATTTTGAGCAAGATGGGACGCGTTCCATTTATCATATGGGACCTCTACGATGTAAAATCCTTCACTCCTGAGATTGATGATATATGATTCAATATAGTTGTAATCCACGACGGATCCAGGCGTCAACGTAAGATAACCCTGGTCAGCCCACAGATCATACCTGACTTTATCCGTTCGCATTCGCTCTTTAAATTTTTCTTCAGGCATGAATGAGTGTTGCCTTATGTGATATTTACCATCACCAAGATTAAAAACCATTCCAATACTTGTTAAGTCTGTGGTTTGCGATAAGTCAAGACCGGGGAAAAGCATAAATTCTTTCACATCCGGCGCCTCATCTACACCACATTCATCCCATTTACTCATCGGCATATAGCCGTTTTCCTTCATATCAACCCATATATCCATATTTTTAGTAAGAAATGATCGCATTTTTTCAGGAACTTCTAATGCTATTTTTAATTCTGATTTAATTGATTCGATGCCTTCGGGATAAGTTGCTACAATTGGATTGGCTTTTATCCAGTTCGATTCGTTTTTAATGTCATCATCTTTATCAAGCTCACAAATCATTACGAAATAATCATCATTTTCAACTTCGGAATCTGGATCTAGTATATTACTAACATATTCATATTCTCGAAAGCATGGTCTAGACAAATCAAATCCCGCTGTTGTAATAATAAACATTAAAGGTTCTTTCCTGGCTACCATTCCTGATACAAGAACATCGTAAATTTCGCTAGTTTCATGGGCGTGATATTCGTCCACAATTCCAACAGAAGGGTTTTTACCATCGCCTGTTTTTCTTGCTTCTTTTGAAAGCGGAATGATAACAGAATGATTCCTTAAAATTTCAATCTTTCCGTATGCTTCTTTCCATTTACCTTCTAGTAATTCGCTTGATTGAATCCCAGTTCTCACAGCTTCATAAACTTCTGACGACTGGTCTCGGGTCCATCCCGCTATAAATGCACGTTGTTTTTCTTCTCCAAGAAAATTGATATACGCACTAACAATGGCTAGGAATTGCGATTTGGCATTCTTACGAGCGACTTGATCATAAATTTTTCTAAATCGCCTGGCATTATTATGTCGCTTTTTAAAGCAAAAAATATTGACCGCTTTAAATAATTGATAATCAGTTAACTCGACGGGTTCGCCTGCTAATACACCCTCAACATGTTTAAACTCTCGTGCAAACCAATAAAAGTCTTCCGCAACTTCTTCGTCAAAATAAAAAGGACTGTCATCTTTTTGACAATCCTCAAAATCCTTTATAAAGCGTTTAACCGCCCATATATGTTTTTTAC
Organism: Scopulibacillus darangshiensis; assembly: GCF_004341035.1. Classification (GTDB taxonomy): domain Bacteria; phylum Bacillota; class Bacilli; order Bacillales; family Sporolactobacillaceae; genus Scopulibacillus; species Scopulibacillus darangshiensis. Next base: position 137,605 of record NZ_SLXK01000001.1, on the reverse strand, counting down.
ATGCATTTATCTTGCCGTTTAATATGTCGTCGCAATAGCTGAATACGCGTTCAAGAACCCAATTCACAAGCGGCCACCAAAGCGCCTTTCAGCTTCACTTTTCGGTTTTTCATATTCCGTTTTCGGAATAACCAATTTTAAACGAGATGTAATCGTTAAGCCTAAATCACCGGCAGCAGAACGGCACTCATTGAATAATAAGTTTTTTGTACGCATTAGTTTTGGATAATCATCGTTGGCTATAGTTATTTTCGTACCATCCTCTTGATGGGCTTCAATTGTCGGCTTTACCTTTTTAATATTTTTGATTAGCTGAATATATTGATCTCGTGAATCAATATAACGCGCCAGACTATCAACGTCCAAATTACTAAAAATGTTAAGCCGCAATAATTCCTTGGCTATTTCTTCAAACTCTCTTTTTTGAACTTTAGTCAAATATTTAGGAGGAGCTATGTTGTCGGTAAATCCATTCATCGCATCTTCTTGTTTTTTCCGCTTGGAAATCTCATCTTTTGTAAGATGATGGGACTTACCTTTTCCCTGAATAACAGCCAATGGTTGTTTATTTCTTCCAGGCATCGATTACACCTCCTTTAAAAATATTTCAAAAACGGATTTTTGTGTGTACTTGAGGGGCATGCGGTCTTTTAGGAAGGGATTACCAGCGATTTACTCCCCCCTACCCTCACCAACTTCCCATATCTTCCCTCGCGGTCTTGCGATTGTGGTGCATCTCACATAACGGCTGCCAATTGTTTTTTGAATCCCAGAACAATGTCTTGTCACCCTTATGGGGTGTAATATGGTCAACTACTGTTGCAGCGGCATACACACCATGATCTAAGCAATGTAAACACAATGGATGTTTGGCAAGATAAGTTTTCCTTGCCTTTTGCCATCGGCTGTCATAGCCGCGTTGTGCTGCATTACCGCGTTGCTTATCGTAGGCGTGACGCTCTTGCTTGTGTAGTTCACAGTAGCTGTCAGTGGTAAGTTGTCCGCATGTTGGATAGTTACATGGTCGTTTGGGTTTGTTAGGCATCGGGTGAATTAATCCTTTCGGCTTTATAAAATGGTCTTCCATTACTATCTGTTTCAATGCGCTCAATACGGATGTAAGGAGATCTTATACCTTTATCATCCGCTGTCTGCCAATCAAATGAAATGCATACCTTATTATTGATCTCCTCACCTTTATAAGTAACTCTAGGTACACTACCGATCTTATCTAACTCTATTCGCAACAATGGTGATGGTTCACCACCAAATTCTACATAATCGCTCACACTCAATCACCTCCGCCTAATCGCACCCTTATGGCGCTTATAAGTATCTCTATCCATACCCATCAACTCACGCAGATCAGCATCAGATAGTTTAATTGTTTTATTCTTTTTATTTTTAATTGGCTTGGTCTTATCCAAGATCATCACCATCTTTGATTACAATATAAAAAGGCACCCACACGATTTGTGAGCGCCTTTCGAGAGGAGAAGGAAACAATGGAAAAGGATAAACTTTGATACTAACATTATATAATAGATTTGCAGGCAAAAATCACAATGTTATCACACTAACGCCATCCTAATTTGTCTGCAATCAATGTAATGACCTCGCTTCGCATCTTAGTAGCTGTATTGGGATGGACAAAACATTCATTTGCAACCTCTGACCATTTGAAGTTTTTGTTGCTCCAATACTTGATATTAATCATTTCTTTATAATGATCTGGAACGCTATCATAGATATTGTCTATAGCTTCCACAATCTCTTCTAAGTTACGAAGGCGCTTATCAGTCATTAACCTTGTGGCGATCCGTTCTGTCGGTCTCCCTGGAGTTCTTGTGGAGTTAGATCCTGCTCCAGTGTTGTCATCATCATCCCTTTGTCCGCCTGATAGGATTTCTTCTCTAAGCCGTCTAATCTCTTTCTTTGTTTCATGATAACCATATAATTCTGCTTCGATGTGTTTAAATGTTGCTGGACGCGGCTTAATTGCTGTTGTCAATCGCATCACCCCACGCTTTCTTTGTGTTTCTTAACAATCCTGTAGATATAAGCTATATCGCATTTAAATTTCTCGGATAGTTCTCTTGCGCTAACACCTTTGTTTCTCAGCCTGACAACTTCATTTTTGTCAACTCTTTTATCCTTTGTTCTGCCACGATTAGCTGTCTCGTTGTAGTCTGGGAAGTTCTTTCTAAGATGATTACGAATGGATGTAACATGACACTTAAAATGATTTGCTAATTCTTGGCTTGTATATCCTTCTTTGTACATGCTTATAATTTTTTCCGTGTCAAGAAATATTCTCTTTTTCTTTATAACTTTTGGGACGTATGGTTTATTCCACAAAGTATTACCTAATGTTAATAATTCAGCTTCAATTTCCGTAAGGTCCTTACCCTTTTCATGCAATTCCCGACGCTTTTCCAATAGATTGCCGATTTGGACGAAGGTATCATGATTCTTTCTGTTCATCATCATAGAATTGTCCTCAGTTTTACTTTGATAGTTTCCAGGTAAATGATATGATCCATTGATTCCTGTTGGGCGTGATCAATCCACTCTATGAGACTGTAATCGTCAGGGTTAACAGTCGCCCCATATTTTTCTAAACCTTTCAATGTCTGCTGATCAATCAGAGCACGAACATTTTGCAATATTTCGTTATCTTGACCCGGAAGTTGTTTAGGTTGGCTAATGTAAATGACGGGTTCGCAGCTACCATGTGCCGTCCACACTGATTGACCCGTGACATCCATTTCTAGATTAACCCCGTTTTCGTCCATATCAATGACCTTAGCTAGACATCCACCATATTTAACCTGATCACCTATTGCTGGCATTATCGACCACTCCTATACCTTAGTTTTGGTATTTCAGTACCACCGAATCGATTACACTCAGAACCTAATCTTGATGAGCATTTGCGATAAAGAGGGCAACGCTGACAGAGTGCCAACGCATCCTCCCTCCTAATCCACAGAGGGCGAGAGTCTGTTATGGTGATGTTAGTAGCCATTAACTTGTCTCGTGTGATTTACGGTGTTTTTATCAATGTAACCCCGTAAAATATCCTTCCGTGTGAATCCAAGCATTTCTGTGATATTCATAAAGATTCCGAATATGATCATATAATTTTTCTTACTTGGCCAAAACCAAAAGTCTCCAATTTTATTAAAAAGACTATTAAACTCTTTTATAAGGTCAGACGACTTCGACACTTCCAAATACCCTCTGTAACCCTTAGCATTACCGATACTTAGAATAAAATGTAAGCAATCTACGCACTCTTCAAGCAATCCAAGCTTGGGTTTGGGATTAACCTTCCAATGCTTAAACCCCTGCCATTCGTTACAGAATTCACCGACTTCAACCTGTAGAGATAAAATTAAATTTGGTAAAAGATCCTGACTTTCAAGCCCATGTTTTTGAATAATGCGGTCATCCAATTGCTTTTGCATGTCATAAAGTTTTGGTAAATCCATCTACCTTACCCCTCTCATCCTCTTAATCCTCTTAATCTTCTTACCCATCTGCACCCTCTGCCGCTCACAGCCGTCTATGTCTATGATATTTAATAGCTTCCTTAGCCTAGATATTCGGACAGTCTTCTGTGTCGCAAGGAGCCTTGTGAGCTCCCTGCGTGCGTCATGCCGATTCATTTCCCAAACACCGCCATGTAAAATGATCCATACTGCCCATGCATAACTCTAGTCTCGTCTTTGGGTGTCCATCCTTCGTCCAAGGCTTGGTTATATTCTTTGTCGAATTTATGCTTGTCGCCACTGCGGACGGTTTTCTTTAATAGTGTTTGCATTGGTTCACCGCCTTTTTAATGCTTTCTGGACAATATCATAAACACTATGTGTCTGATTGGTATACTCCGATTTCCCTACAATAGCGCGAACCCTTGTCAAATCCCATCTTAACGAATCATTTTCCTTCTGTTGCTGTTCAATGCAATTAATCAACCAATTCATATCAGCAACATCAATGTCATAAGAAGGTAATGTACCACCGTCTGATAATGCTATATCAATGGCGTTGGAATAGTTTTCTTTTATCTCTTTCAGCCTATCTTCCATCTGGTTCACCATCCAAGCAGTCCTTATCAACCATTATGTTGCAGTCAGGACATTCATAGATTCCTTGGTTCCAATGTTTCATTTCATCTCCACAGATAGGACAGAGTGGTTCATTCACCACAGCCACCACCTTCCAACAAGTCTGGATTGATTGCACCTGTACCGTCACATTCTAGACATTCAACAATCTCTGGAAAATCTTCAACCCAACCGCAACCACAGCAAATGGGGCACTCACGCCCTGCTTCCATCCCTGCATCCTCCTTCAATATCAATAATCGCTTTAAATATCGGGTAAATCTGCTGTGGCACTACGGCGTTTCCTAAGACTCCACTTCTGTCCACCCTATCGGGAATCCCATCATCCACTCCAGGTACTCCGGGTTTATATACATCCCAATAAGATCCGGGTACCTTTCTCCGATACCACCGGGCAAGATCACGCCATGAGTCCCTTTCTTTTCGCTTGGTGCTAATGGCCTTATTGGTTTGTGGTTCTGACTTGTTGCTGGTGTAGGCAACAATGAACGTCCTGTATCTCCTGTGCGGCGCACCGACTGTTGAAGCCGCCATAATGAACGGTTGTGTTTGGTAACCGATACTTTCCAGGTCTTTGTGGACTTGTTCATGTTCATCAGATCGGGAGAAGTCTGCAACATTCTCACCAACAACCCAATTTGGTCTAAGTTCGTCAATGAGTCTGAACATTTCCGGCCACAAATATCTTTCATCGCCACTTCCTTTTCGTTTTCTATTAACTGTGGCAAATGGCTGGCATGGCCATCCTCCCGAGATAATGTCAACTGTTCCTCCACGTTCAATCACCCCTGATTCTTCTAAGACTTGTCTATTTAAAGTACATACATCATCAAATATCGGAACGCCTGGCCAGTGTTTCTTTAGTACCTTTTGTGGGAATGGTTCTCTCTCACAGAAAGCTATAGTCTCAATCCCTGCCCATTCAGCAGCTAAAGAAATTCCCCCTATCCCGGCGAATAGTTCAATGGACTTCATCAATCCTCCACAACCCTCTCCAACTCAGTTTCCATTTTCCTTTTAATTTCCTCAATAATCTCCTTAGCCTCGTCCACACTATAACCATGTGCAATTAACTGACAGTAAGCGTATAGGTGTTCGGTGAGTGTCATTCCGCCGCATCCCCCAATCTATCAACCTCACTTTCTAATTTTTTAATGTCCTCCTTAGCTTCTTCCAACTCGGCATCTAAATCTGTAGCATCATTATTTAACTGCTCATAAATTCCCACTAATTGCTCATGTAACTTTGGTCCAATATAGTCCTCATTGTCATCAATAAATGCTTCTAGTTCCTTTGTTAATTCTGTTTTCGAACCTGATACCATCCTTCATTCCTCCATTTGCCCACAATGGGCGATTATTTATTCAAACGTTCCTGATATTCCTGTTCCAATTTCTCATCCGTCTGCTTCTCCCAATATTCTTTGGCGTATCCCGATAACATGGTGAGTATTTCAATCATTTGTTCGCGTTCGGAGGGCATCATTTAGATTCCACCTTTCAACATTTCACGAGCGCGGTATAACATAGAATGGAAGATGTAATTACCACTAGTAGTTGGATTGATAAATACAGTTGAAAAGTTATAACGTGCTTCAAACGTTTTTAAACTGCCAAGCAATGCTTTTGGATCATACTTTGACCGATAGTTACCATTCAATATTTTTTGATATCCCTCCAGGTCTTCCACAATGAGGATGAATGGATGACGGGAAGCTCTAATCAATTCATTCTCGAATCTTGATCTATCTTTAATCGATTCAACAAGTTCATTGACACCGTTTTTCCTTTCAATGGCTGCATTTAAAAATAAATCCCTGGTGATACCTAATTCAATGTTTTGTGGGATGACTGCGGAATAGTCAGCAGTTTTCATTGTTTGGAATTTGAATGCTACATCTTTTTTTCTGAAATAATCTAATATGTGTTGGTTTCTTTGCTCCCTGGTATCCACAGTGATGATGAGGGTGTCCAGAACAGCTTTTAATTCCTTATCAGTAAACTTGTAATGATAATGTATTGCGTTCAATTTATGCCCCCTTAAAATGCGACATAGCCCGGTCAAATATTTCTTGAGATAATCTATCAGTACCTGGGGTTTCAAAGTTTACGACTGGTTCATCAAACTTTTTCCAACCATTTTCATAAAACATTTTTAAGAGTGTCATAATCTTGTCCACGGATTCATAGTCTTTATAAAGCCAGTCATTGATAGCCTTGTTCGAACAGCCGGACATGTAATCCACAATCTTGTCGATGGTCTGATATAAGGCATGGTCCTTTATTGAATAATCACCTTGTAAGTGTTTTATAATCCTCCGCTTGTATGACTTAGCCAAGCGCTCAAGCTCATGGTAAATATTTTCTGGATTCTCGATATACAGATCATCACCGTCTAAAACTATCGGAGATCCCATTTTGGCAAAATCAGAGCATAATGTTTTAGGATGCAAATTATCACCTTCAGTTTAATTTACAAAATATGGTGTTACTTTTTGATTTTAAAAAGTAACAAGCACGAAGCCCGTCATATCAACGTTTCTGGCAATTTTGTTACTTTTGTTACCTTTTTTCCTATTCGGCTCTATAAAGAGTACGTATATTTATTTAGTTTTAAAATCCTCATGGGAATGGAACAGGTAATTTAAGTAACAAAAGTAACACCATATATTTACAATCTATTAAAAACATTGATATACCAATAGTTTCAGAGTCTTTTTCTATTAATATTTGTGACCTTGTTTTTGTTACTTTTGTTACTTTTTAAATCTCCTTCCTCATCCAAATTTCCTATTATACCCATATTCTTGGATTTTTCTAAGTTTTGTCTGATCAACCCCAGGCCGGAAAAATAGTTTTTATTAAAGTTCCCCCTAACTTTTTTAAACCCCCTGGTTTCTATTTGTCTGTAAAAAGCCCTATTTTTAAATTCAAATTCATTGTTTTTGAAACACCAGTCTTTGTATTCTTCATACAATTCCTTGGCCTCCACACTGACGGAAGAATGGACAATGCATTTTTCTTGTATGAATGGGCCCATAATATCCATATCTTGACGATATCCTTCTGTGGCTTGCTTGACAGCCTCGGGTTCTCCCAAACCCTCTGCCCGCCACTTCAGACACCCTTCCACAGCCCAACGAAGGATACCAGGCATTTCTTTTTCGAGTTTCTTTGGTAAATCTTTGTCAATGTCCTCTTTAGGTATTGTTACAGTAAAAGGGATAAGCCGGACCCTACGCCAAATACCTGTGTCGTTATTTTTAATTATTGGTTTATGATTTGTGGTAAAGAAAACTTTGAATTCCGGTGCAAACTCGAAAAATTCTTGTCTAAGGAAACGAGCGGACATCTTTTCGCCGCCGGTGATCTGCTTTACCAGCGACTCCGACAGTTGCTGCCCCTCTTCACTTTCCACAGCTGAGACAAATCGGGCGCCGTCTAATCTTGCAATGTCATTATTGATAGCATTGTCATTTTTCTTTTTGATAAAGGTATCGCTATTTGTCTGCCGTCCGTAATCACCTAATAAGGTTTGTACGGTATTGATAAAAGTAGATTTACCATTTCGCCCGTTGCCGAAAAGGAAAAACATAACTTGTTCGCTTATGTCACCAGTAAGGGAGTATCCAACAGCTTTCTGCATAAAATTGATAACCTCATGGTCGACATTACCGGATTCATCTTTGAAAATACTTTCTAAAAATGCTTTCCAATTTGGACAATCAGCATCTTTTTCATAAGCAACATGAGAAATTTTAGTGAAAAGCTTTCCCCTATCATGTGGCATGATTTTCCCTGTTTTTAAATCCACAATTCCGTTCTCGCAGTTGAACAAAAATTTGTGGGAATCAAACTCATTTTTCTTGACGGATACCATAGGACGAGAATCCAATATACTATTGATCCGTACTGACCGCCGTTCGCATTTCTGCGCCCATTCATATAATTGCTTGCGCCTGGTCTTATCATCCTCATCAGTTTCAGCAGCTTCTTTATAAAGCTTTCTGAAGGTCCCGGCGGCTATTGATTCGATTTGTCTCTTGTTGTCCTCTTCCCAATACTTTCCGTTCCACACAAGCCATTCAAGCTCATTACAGTATCGAATATTTTTACCATGGTGATAAACAAGCCGTTCAGCATTTCCTAATTCGGTAAGGCGGAAAAATGGCTTTTTTTCATCTTGGTTATCATTTTCATTGGAAAAAGTGTTAGTGTCATCTGTTGAAATGTAAACCTCATATGGCTTTCTATATTCCTGTTGATCTAACAATTCAGATATTGTTGATGGTGTTGTCTGTATGGCTTCATTGATGGTCATTTGCCCGTATGTACTGCCATCAGACGAGTGCTGTTTATCCCATTTCTCCCGGTAAAGATTTGATTCTCGGAACATGCTATCCATTTTGGCTGCGTCTTTATCTGTCCAGAATGCCAAGTGATTACACAAAGCCATATCTGTGGATGAATGGTCACCATTGATTAACTGTCCTTGAAATAAAGCCTGTATATCACTACCTTTTCGACTATCAAACATCCTATTCCATAATTCAGAATTCGATAGATTATCAGTAGATGGTGTTACATTAATTGGCTGCTGTTTCTGAATGGGTTTCTTTTCTTCAAAATAATCTTGAAAAAGTATGCGTAACTCATCCGACCGTTCGTTAACCTCACCGATATCTAAGGAGTCGCCAGTAAAAGTGAAGTATCTGCCGTGCCTATATACCTCAAGGCCTATTTTGGGATTTTTCTTTCCTGTCCCTGTTTTAATGGGCAATTCGCCTTTTACAATGACATGGACACCTTCACCGCTGGGGGAAAACTCTGTATACGAATCCATTAAATCCACAACATAATTTGCTAGTGTGGATAGTTCCCCGTCCCTAACACAGTGATCAATGTCAACTCCTATAAAAGGATCATCCTTCGAAAACATGAAGCCAATTCCATCAAATCCGCCGTTTTCGTAGGAAGCGGTAGCCGTTTGAAAAGTTGACCATGTTTTCTTATCGTTCGATTTTGCCATGTAACCGTTAGATTGATATGGAACCTTAGTCGGTTTACCTTCTCGTTCTTCAGATCGCCAAAGAATCCATTGCGGAGAGCTTTGTAATTCGATTGGTATATTGTTGAAATTCATTGCTACCCTCCTTGGGAAGGGGAGAAAAACTCCCCCATTTATTCAATGTCTTTGGCTTAAAACGGCACATCCGATTCACTGATATTAACTTGTTCCATAGGTGCTGCTTCAGACTCTTTAAAAACATTTACCTGTGGGTATTTCTTGCCATTGTTTCCGTCTTGCTCTCCTACTACAACCCTTAACGGCTTATTGATAAAAGCATCTGCCCATTCTTTATAAGATGAAAATTCAACACCATCTGGGAATTGCGCGGCCTTAGAAGCTGACTGGAAACGCCACATTGAATTTTCTGTAACAACGAAGTTATCGTATAAAATCTTTTGACCTTGGTTTGGCTGGTCCACATCAGAACGGATTTCATAATCAACAACAACCATATTGCTTCCTGACTTTGCGGTTTTTAATTCATAATTAACAGGTATAACCTCATATTCACCTGGCTTGATTGGTTCAAATTCCTTAACTTGTGAGTGGTCGATTTTAAACATAATTATTTGTCCTCCTTGGATTTAAAAGTTTGTAATCTATCTAAAGCGGCGTTTGCCAGCCTGATATTAAAATCGTCAAGTTTCATATTTGCCTTGAATTCAAATTCTTCAACTTTCTTTTGCGCTTCGATACTGTGCAAGGCAATATCTTTTATTTCGTTGATAAGGCTTGTCCTCTCAGCGGCTTCTTCCGCTTTTACATCCACACCTTTTTCAAGCCACTGGTAAAGCTTGTGACCAACTTCTGGAGTGATCTTTATTTGCTCGCCTTCAAACATCCTGGTATTGTCCTTTGATGTTTCAGCCACGTGATCGATGCCAATATTAAAATTAAGCATAAACTCATATTCCATTTCATCTTTTTGCACTGGCCTTGTCCCGACTTTACGGGGGGCCATTTTCCCATCGCTGTTTGATTCCACAACATATTCTTGCTTAGTCCTAAGTGTCGTTAGTATGTGGACATCATTTCTTGTTAACGTTTTGATAAGCTGCGTTGTCTCCGGTGCAAGCTTCCCCCAATTCTGAAATGAGTTCCCGGCCATTTGACCATGTGTTTCAACTATTCCACCCTCTCCCTGCCAATTGTGGGATAGACTGTCCACAATTATGACTTCACATCCAGCACCTTTTAAAGCAATTACAGCTTCGTTATACCGCGCTGTGGAGTAGGGCGGATCAAAATCCACATGAAGAAACTGGCCAATCAATGTATCATCAAATTTCAAATCAGCATATAACTTAGCCCGTCCATGCTCAGTGTCAACTACACCAATCTTGGCCCATATCTCGTCATCATCAATATGTGGATGGGCTTCTTTCATCATGCCGTATGCTGTTAACAATGCCCCTGCCGTTTTTCCACTTCCGCTGCAGCCGATGAATCCGACCACAGCTTTCATTTTCTCACGACGGGCTCTTTGTACTTGGAAAGCCATTTATTTCACCTCACCTTATCCTTAATGACTGACCCTGCCTAATTTCAACTCCTTCAACATCACTACCTGAATTTAGATGATTTAGCAAAGCTTTTCTGTTAAGGACAGGGTTAGGTTGAATAAAAAATTCTTGTGGAATAATTCCTTCATTCGACACATGTACTGTAGGTGGATTATTTTGTATTGAGACAGTCAAAAGCGGACCCTTTATTTTTTCCATTCCTGCAGCCATCAAATTTTGTTTTAAATATTCTTTCATGTTTCTTGCCCGATTTTCTAAAGCTTTCCGACGGTCACTCAATCGCTTTTCTTCATCCTTTAGGGCTTTAGCTTCAGCTTCGATGGTTTTTATGACCTTAGCGGTGTTTTCGCATTTATCCTCAATAGCATCTTCAATGGATTCTAGTGTGTCTTGATAAGTATCAGAATCAACATCCTCTGTGGATTCAAGGAGACGTTGGTAAGAGTCTGTGAGAGCATAGAGTTTCAATGTATAACCTCCGTTATTTGTGATATAATATGAAAAAGTTAATTCTTAATTTCCTGTGACACGTTCCCGCGTGTCATTCTTCATTTTCGTAATATATAATTTCAACACTTATGAGATAATCAGTTGCGTCTTCGATGTCCATTTCTAACGAATCGCTATTTGGATAAAAGAAATATATCCCCTCAACCTCTGCAAACTTACGATTTTCCTGAAGGTCATCTAAGAAAAACCTACAGTGTTTTCGATTGACACTTTCTTTTGATCTAGCAGTAATCCCACAATCTAAATCCGTAAATCCGTTTAATATTGATCCACCACAGACATTACCACCCATTTCAGCGATGACTTCAGCTTTGGCATTTTCATATAAAAACTTTAATTTAACGGTGTGTTTCCCAAACCCACTAGGGTTGTAATTTTCCATAAATACCCTCCTTATTCTTGCCCAGCAATCTTTCTAATCCCATCGTGATAAATATAATCCTTAAAACAATTAAAACTGTCATGAAGATGAACGCTTCCCATATCAACCATCTCATCACCTTCCACAATGCAAAATCCGCAGCCATCACATGTGGATATTTCACGGGGTTCATATTCCTGTGGATCTGTTAGTGTCATGCCTTTTGTGAGCAATATTCTTCAACCTCCCTCGCATCGACTTCCACACTTACTAGCTTCATACAGCTGTATAGTAAAACTTCTGATTGTAGCTTTTTGCTGCGTTGACCCTCTGTTTCTCCTAACCATTCAATGCCGTGTTGCATTAATATAGGGTTCATGTTTTCACCTCCTTAAAATTAATCATTCATCATATAATAGATAGCTACTAGAAGCAGGAAACCTATTAAAGCAATCAAGATAATTAATAGAGTGAAATGATCTACTAGATTCGGATTAAAAATTTTTCAGTTACCCCTTTTCTGATCTGATTTTTTCGTACTCAGCGACAACAGCTTTTAAATCGTCGATTGTTCCGAGATCGGCCACAGACTTTACAACGCCGATAAAGTAATTATCAAAACCATCCTTTCTTTCGTAACTCCTTAGCAAGTCGACGAAATATTTTGTTGAGATCATTAGATCACCTCCCCGCAAAAATACTACTAAATTTTTTGTCCAGAAACTCCGACATTTTAGAAGCTTGGAAAGACCATGTTTGACCTTTTGATTTGGGATAAAAGACAAAACCGCCATTGTCACTATCCAAAATCTTGCGAAACCTTGATGGATAAAGAATGTTATCCTTTATCCATTCCGATTTCCGATTGGTCCGTTTTTCTAAGTCCTTCATGTTCCAGTAGACGCCCGTTAAATCTTTCTGCTTTAACTCCTCCAACTCAACTTTAGAAATTAAAACGGAATCAGAAGGAATCGGAATAGTTAAAGCGACATTCAGTTGTTGCGCAGCTTGAATAGTCATTTTATTTCAAGCCCCTTTCTTTTATACAACTTGCTTGTTTCGTATTGTACGAATAAACTCGTACTCATTGCCAAAAAAAATAGCAGACTTTGGCATATGATAAACTCTAGGTATGTCTTCAATAAACTCAAAAGAAACTTTCGATGAATCTTTCTCATAAGATGATAGTGTTTGAGGGTGAATACCGAATAAACAAGCTGCTTCTTTAAGTGTATACCCAGCGTTATGTCTTGCTGCTCCTAATGTAATCTGCAACATTTTTGTTTTCCTCCTTTCTTGGCTTAACTTCATATTATACGAATTAAATCGTACTGTCAACGAATAAATTCGTACTAATATTAATAAATCTACTAAAATACTATTGCAAATACGAATTTATTCGATATAATATAGAAAGTAGATAATAAGGAAGGAAGTCGTAAATTATGCCTAGACCAGCTCAAACAAGTATAGATAAAAAAATTAGAGAAACCATTTCTAACAATCTAACAACCCTAACAGAATCTCAAAAAATGACACAAGCAGACCTAGCAGAAAAAACAGGGATTAAAAAGACTACATTGAATGGTTATTTCAAAGGTACATCGACTCCTAATCCAGGAAATAGTCAAAAGATAGCAGATGCGTTAGGGGTCTCAAAAGAGGTGCTCGATCCAAGGTTTTCTAATCATGTTCTTGAAACACTTGAAAGCGAAATTCAAGATAAAAGTTCTATCCCTCTTTACGGGTCAATTGCAGCTGGTGCACTTGCCACAGTGGAAGGTATCACTAAGGATAATGTGGAGCACTTGACCATACAAAAAGAGCTACTGGGTAAGCATCAAAACAGCACAAGTTTGTTTGCCATGAAAGTTAACGGTGAAAGCATGAATAAAGTTGTTCCAGATGGATCATTTGTTGTTGCCAAACCTATTAGCTACTTAGAAATGAAAGATGATGACATTGTTATTTTTAGTCATGACAGAGAATACAGCATGAAACGAGTAAGAAGAGATGAAGAGGACAAGGTCCTTGTATTTAGCCCTGAATCAACAAACAAGAAATTTAGAGATATAGTTGTTCCTTATGACACTGCAAACGATCTTAAGATCTACGCAAAAGTCGTTTGGTATTCTGTTGTTTTAAATTAGTAAGGGGGAAATATCATGGCAAGCTATACAAACCGAGGGACGAAGAAAAAACCATCTTGGCAATATACAATCAGTCACAAACCAAAGCCCATCCGAAAGGGTGGGTTTAAAACAAAAAAAGAAGCCGAAGTGGCCGCTGCTGAAATAGAAGCTGAATTGCGTAAAGGTGTAGTTCCACAGCTAAAATTCGAACCCTTTGATGATTACTTTGAGTCGTGGGTTAAAGTTTATAAATCAGGCATTGGAGATAATACACGGGCACGCTACAACGATACGCTTCAATCCATTCGGGAATACTTCGGCAATAAACCTATCCAGGAGATCAATAAACGCTCCTATCAGGAGTTTTTAAACGAATATGCTAAGAAACATGCTAAGTCAACGACACGCAAGCTGAACACCCATATAAGGGCTTGTGTGAGGGACGCGGTTGACGAAGGGGTAATTCGTGTGGATTTTACAAGGGGGGCGATTATCTCCGGTGATAATAAAGAAAAACGTCCAGAAGAAAAGCATTTGAACTTTGGGGATAGCGAGACGTTGTTAAAAGAGCTATATAAGCGTTTAGAGAAAGGTTTGAGTTATTATGTACTTTTACTCGGTTTGACCTCTGGAATGCGTTACGCGGAAATGATGGGCCTCACACGAAAAGATTTTAACTTTGATAAAAACGAGATCAACATTGATAAAACATGGGGTTATACCAAAAAGATGCACAAAGGTTTTGGCCCGACTAAAAACGACCAGTCTGTTCGTAAAATTAAAATGGATCATAAAACGATGCAAGCCTTTAAAAGATTATTTGAATTAACCCCAGATAACATTCACAGGCTTGTGTTTTTCAGCCCTAGTTCCAAATATAATGTCATCAGCAACACAGGATCCAATAAATTATTAAAAAACCTATTGAAAGAATTAGAAATCGAACGACAAATTAGTGTACACGGTTTAAGACATACCCACGCAAGCGTGTTACTATACCAGCAGGTATCACTATACTACGTATCAGAACGTTTGGGACATGCCGACATTGAAACCACAATGAACACATACACTCATATCGTTAAAGAACTTCGTGAACAAGATGAAGAAAAAACAGCAGATGTATTTGAGAACATGGTTGTGTAAAAAATGTGTAAAACGGTTCCTATTTTATATCTTTTTCAAACGTGTTCTTATTTTATTAAAAATACTCATGAATGCCTTTAAATCAACATTCATGAGTATTTTAACTTTATTCAAACGTCTTCTAATTTAATGTAATGGCGTCCCAGGAGGGATTCGAACCCCCGACCCACAGCTTAGAAGGCTGTTGCTCTATCCAGCTGAGCTACTGGGACAATAGATGGAGCGGGTGATGGGAATCGAACCCACGACCAGAGCTTGGAAGGCTCTTGTTTTACCACTAAACTACACCCGCACCTTTTTGGAAAATGTGTCTTCATCGTTTGTAACGACAATATCTAATATAAATGATAAATGGAAAACTGTCAATACATTAATTCAAGATTTTTTGATTTCAAGGTTGTAAGATTTACATAATGCATCGACGCGCTTTCCCTTATCATTATAATAAATGACCGCGACTTTTTGCCCCGCTATCTCACAGATCACGTAGGTCTTTTCAACACTATTTCTAGGCAGGCGCAGACTCCCTGGATTGATGAAAATCCGATTATCTTCTTTAAAAGAACCAGCTATATGGCTATGACCAAAGCAAACAATATTGGCTCCGACTTCTTCAGCTTTATACATCAAGTTCATAACTGTCATTTTTACATTGTATAAATGGCCGTGAGTCACCAAAAATGTCACTGGCCCGATTTCTTTTACAAAATCATTTGGATACCCGCCGCTAAAATCACAATTCCCATTGACTGCAAAGAAAGGTTTCATTTCCTCAGCATCGGCCGGAAGCTCGGAATCGCCGCAATGAATCAAAGCGTCAGTTTCATGGCCATGTCTTTTCACAAGCATCAAAAGCTCATCCGTAAGTCCGTGGCTGTCGCTCGTTATCAATACCTTCATTAATTGTCGCCTACCCAATCGCGCCAATGTCTTTGCAATTCTTTTAATGCATTTGCCCTGTGGCTGATCTTATTTTTTTCTTCCTGAGACATCCCGGCAAGAGTGGTGTCAGCCCCTGGGAAATAAAAAATTGGATCGTAACCAAAGCCATTATCACCATAAGGCTTGTCTTGAATAAAGCCAACACATTCTCCTTCAGCAAACTTCGTTTCTTTACCCGGGACGGAAACGGCAAGAACACAAACAAATTTTGCCGATCGTTCCGCTTCTGCTACAGATTCTAATTCTTTTAGAACCTTAAGAAGGTTAGCCTTGTCATCTTTTTCGGGACCGGCGTATCGGGCCGAGTATACCCCCGGCCGGCCGTCCAGAGCATCAATGACTAACCCGGAATCATCGGCTATGGTTATCATATTCGTTTTTTTGCAAATAACCTCAGCTTTTAGCCTGGCATTTTCGTAAAAAGTGTCTCCTGTTTCCTCTACATCAATAGCTTCGGGCAAATTTTGAAGTGAGTATACTTCAGCTCCGAATGACGATAGCATAGCTTTAAACTCTTTGACTTTTCCCGCGTTGTTAGAGGCAATCATGATTTTCTGCATATGATTCACTCCGATTCACTGATTTGACCGGCGATGCCGCTTCCGATAATTTCCTTTTGGTAACCAATCAGTTCATTGATCCCCTTTTTGGCCAGGGTTATAAGTGAGGCCAGTTGCTCCTCAGTAAAAGTAGCTTCCTCTCCAGTCCCCTGTATTTCCACAAATTCACCTTTTCCCGTCATCACAATATTCATATCAACATCAGCGCTTGAATCTTCCTCATAGCAAAGATCCAAGATCGGACCACGTTCAGGATGAACACCCACAGATGTTGCAGCGAGATAAGTTGTGACCGGCATGGTATTGATCATTTTTGCCTCCAATGCCTTTTGAAAGGCCATGACCATTGCGACATAAGCACCCGTAATGGATGCTGTGCGAGTACCGCCGTCGGCCTGAATGACATCACAGTCAATCCATAGTGTCCTTTCACCGATTTTATCCAAATCTACAACCGAACGAAGGGCTCTTCCGATCAAGCGCTGTATTTCCATAGTCCTGCCGCCAATCTTTCCTTTACTTGATTCCCTAATGTTTCGCTGCGGGGTTGCCCTTGGGAGCATGGCATATTCAGCTGTTATCCATCCTTTTCCTTGTCCTCTCATAAATGGGGGTACTCTGTCTTCTATTGTTGCACTGCAAATCACTTTCGTATTGCCAACTGATATAAGAACCGATCCCTCGGGGTGTATTGTGAAATTTGGCTCAATATGTATGCTTCTTAATTGGTTATTGTCTCTTCCGTCTTTTCTCATATAAATCCTCCTTGCATGGTCTACTGTAAAGGGTAAAGGGGCGGCAGACGCCACCCCTATCACTATAACATATTTTCCTCTTATTTATGCCTATACACCTGTTTTATTTACAGTTGGGCGGGATACCGGTTCAGTTAACGGTTCTCCTGTTTCTTTCATGACTTTTGTTGATCCATCAACTTCTATTGCAACTTTTTTAATATTATTTTGTCCAGTTAAAGTCAGTGCTAAACAATTGATGGCTTCACTGCTGATTGTTTTATCTTTTTCATTTGTCAGAAGTGCTTTGTTGAAGTTAAGGGTAACAACACCGTCTTTGACAACCGGATCGTCCTTGAGGGCAACACCCGTGCCGAATGGTGATGATAGACCTTTGCCCGATGGTCCGTTAAGCAATGCATTAACAGCCTGCGCCACATTATTTTTATTAGAATTAACCCTTGTTGTTACAGGGACATAATAAGATATGTCATCATGTTCAGAAAGGTAGTAGACCGTGATGTTATCACTTGCCGCAACATCGACGACATTCCCAAGCTCGGTATTAATGCCATCTGAACGGCTCAGTCCTTTGCCGATAGGTGTTTTGCCCACTGGCATGACCTTCTTATTTTTCCCATCAATTTGAATTTGCACTCTTTTAATATTATCAAATTGTGTTAAAGTCCAAGTGATTGCTTCAAGAATATCCTTTTCCTGATCTGCCTTATAATCTAAAAAGTCCTTGGAAAAGTTTGCAACGAGGGTTCCGTTATCTAGATTAACCCCGTGAATCGTCGTACCTGAAGGAATAACTGCTTGAAATCCATTAGGTAATATATCGCTCACCGGGCCGTCTTTTATAAGGTATTTAAGTGATTGTTTGGCAACGGATTTGGTTTGCGGCAGCTGGACAACTTGGGGACTGATTCGACCGTTCGCATCCAGAAGATAAAGTGTTGCTGATCTTTCCCCTTTTTTAGCATCCGCTTCTGATGCTTTTTTATCCTGTTCATCTGCCTTTTTCGATTTGTCCCCTTTGACATAGTCAACTTTTTTATCCGGCCCTGGTTTAACCGACCCACTGCTCCCTTTATCAAATCCGCACCCCGACAGCACGAGCGGGACGACAAGCATTGTCGCGAACATCGCCGTTTTAACCGAAACTCGCATGGCTATTCCTCCTCCAATAGGTTTGTACTACCATTTATACGAGCTCCAGGGTAAAATAGACCAAAAAAAATTACCCTTCAATATTAAAATGAAGGGCTTTAAAATAAAACCTTACTTACACTCTTTTGTATGACAAAGGAAGAGAGACAGTTGTTACTGAAGGCAGAAAGCCAAGCCATTCTGATGCCATTGCACCCATCATTTTTGGCGAGCCTGTTGTATAAAATCTATGCCGCGGTACATAGTTCGACTGCCTTGCAATGCCCTTATGGTACAAAATCGTACTAACCTCACGTGCTGTTTCTTCTCCGGAGTCTATAAGTTCTATCTTATTGCCTAGTACTTTTTGGATGGCAGGCCTTAATAAAGGATAATGTGTACAACCCAAAATAAGCGTATCGATTTTGACATCGTCCTTCAGAGAACACAGCGTTTCCGATATAATCCGCTCCGTTTTTGCCGAATCCAGTTCGCCGGACTCCACTAATGGAACAAACGGCGGGCAGCTAAGCCCCGTAATCCGGACATTCCCGTCAATGGACAGCAAAGCCTCGTTATACGCCTCGCTTTGGATTGTTCCGATTGTACCGATGACACCAATATGCCCCGTTTTTGTTACTTTTATCGCGGATCTCGCACCGGGATGAACAACCCCAATGACAGGAATCGGCAAGCTCCGCTTAATTTCTTCATATACAGCAGCCGTCGCGGTATTACATGCGATAACGAGCATTTTTATATTTTTTTCTTCAAGCAAAAAGTCTGTCATTTCCCATGTGAATGATCGAACCTGTTCAATTGGCCGCGGCCCGTAGGGACACCTCGAATTATCCCCTAAATATACAATTTCTTCATAAGGCAGCTGCCTGATGATCTCCCTCGCCACTGTTAATCCACCAACACCAGAATCTATAACACCGATTGGCTGATTCAAATAAAACGCCCCATTTTTTATTAGAATTCATGTTGTATGTGTTTATATATTTCGTCAAGATTCTCACGCAATGACCACAGTTGATCATCCGTAAGAAAACTAAGCTTGTCTGCAAGATAAGTTTGACGTTTTTTTATCACTGTTTCAATAAGTTTTTCCCCTTGAGGTAACAGGTGAATCCGCACAACCCGCTTATCCTGTTCATCCCTAGTCCGTTTGACAAGCTCCTTCTTCTCCATCCGATCGATAAGGTCAGTTGTTGTACTGAAAGCAAGGTACATCCGAGTTGATAATTCTCCAATCGTCATACCTTCTTGGTCTGAGATCCATTGCAATGCAACAAACTGCGGCGGCGACAAATCGTATTCCTTCAAGGCTTCCCTGCCTTTTTCTTTAATAACAGCTGCAATATATCGTAATCTTTTTTCAATGATTGTAATTGAAGTTGGTTTCACCGTTTTCGTTTCGGCCACTGTTTAACCTCCTTGGCAGGACAAATGCACCACTTTAAGTATCGGCAACTTATCATTTATGTAGTGATCTTAAATAGTGAACTTAAATATTCTTAAAGTATAACATAAAAAACATACCGGCTTCATTAGCGAAGCCGGTTTGATACTTTTGAAATATTTGCAGCTTCCTTATTGGTATAAAGTCATGGCTTCACCTTTAAGGTAAGCCAATCGGCGAAGTTTGCATTAAAGTTCCAATTCTCCGAGCCGAAGTAACTCAACTACCGCTTGGGAGCGTCCCTTTACCCCCAATTTTTGCATGGTGTTTGAGATATGATTTCGAACTGTTTTTTCACTGATAAACAATTCTTGAGCAATGTCTCTTGTAGTTTTGTCTTGAACAAGCAGTTCAAAGACTTCTCTTTCCCTTTTTGTCAATAAAGGCTTTGGACGATGGTAATTCTCCTTCAACAATTCCCCCTCCTTGCTCGAATCAAAGAGCTGATGGGGAAGGTATTTAGTCATGATATCATATGATTTAAAATGACTGACTGTGACATGACTTCGCAAAAACAGCGCGGAATGCGGGTAACTTTATATTCTATGTTAATGACAAATTAAAAACCTCCCATTTGGGAGGTTTTTAATAATTATTGATGGTCGCTGCCGAAGAAATCACGGAATGATTGCAATGCAGAATCTCTATTAAGTGCAGCAATTGATGTTGTCAGCGGAATGCCTTTAGGACAAGATTGCACACAGTTTTGCGAATTCCCGCAGGCTGCAAGACCGCCATCACCCATAATCCCATGCAAACGTTCTTTTTTGTTCATTTTACCTGTAGGATGGGCATTGAACAAACGAACTTGTGACAATGGTGCAGGACCCATAAAGTCAGATTTGCTGTTAACATTTGGGCATGCTTCAAGACATACTCCGCAGGTCATACATTTTGACAGCTCGTAAGCCCATTGACGGCTTGTTTCAGCCATACGGGGACCAGGTCCCAAGTCATACGTTCCATCAATCGGAATCCAAGCCTTTACTTTTTTGAGAGCATCGAACATTCTGCTGCGGTCAACTGCTAAGTCCCTGACAACAGGGAATGTCTTCATAGGCTCAAGGCGGACAGGCTGTTCAAGTTTGTCAACTAATGCTGTACAAGCCTGACGCGGTTTACCGTTGATAATCATTGAACATGCTCCACAAACTTCTTCGAGACAGTTCATTTCCCATTGAGGAGGTGCCGTTTCCTCGCCCTTAACATTGACGGGAGTTCGGCGGATTTCCATTAAGGCTGAAATAACATTCATATTTTGTCTATATGGAACTTCAAATGTTTCCTCGTAAGGGGCAGCATTCGGACCATCTTGTCTTGTTATGATGAAACGAACTTTTTTTCCTTCGCTCATGATTTATACCCCCTTATTTTTTCTTTGAATAGTCACGTTTACGAGGTTTAATGAGAGAAACATCGACATCTTCATATTCAAAATCAGGGCCGTTTTTCTCAGGATTAAACTTCGCTTTGGTTGTTTTTAACCATTCATCGTCATTACGATCAGGAAATTCCGGCTTATAGTGTGCCCCGCGGCTTTCGTTCCTGTTATAAGCACCTTGAGTTATAACCCTAGCTAATTGAAGCATATTCCATAATTGACGCGTAAATGAAGCACCGCTGTTGCTCCACTTAGATGTATCGTTGATATTAATGTTCTGATAACGTTCCATTAATTCTTTGATCTTATCATCAGTTTTAAGAAGATTTTCGTTATGACGAACAACCGTAACATTGTCAGTCATCCATTCTCCCAATTCTTTATGAAGGACGTAGGCATTCTCTTTTCCGTCCATACCCATAATATGATCAAATTTTTCTTGTTCGCGTTTCGTATTTTGTTCATATACCGAAGACGACACATCATCACTGTGCTTGTCTAAGTTATTAACATATTCAACCGCATTTGGTCCGGCATGCATACCGCCAAAGATGGCAGAAAGAAGCGAATTTGCACCTAGTCGGTTTCCACCGTGATATTGGTATTCACACTCACCGCATGCAAACAGACCTTTGATATTCGTCATTTGGTTGAAATCAACCCACATACCACCCATTGAGTAGTGAACGGCAGGGAAAATTTTCATCGGGACTTTGCGCGGGTCATCACCGACAAATTTTTCATAGATTTCAATAATCCCGCCAAGCTTAACATCCAGTTCTTTAGGGTCTTTATGGGAAAGATCCAGATACACCATGTTTTCACCGTTAATGCCAAGCTTTTCGTTAACACAGACATCAAAAATTTCACGGGTCGCGACGTCGCGTGTTACAAGGTTACCGTAAGCAGGGTATTTCTCTTCTAGGAAGTACCATGGTTTGCCATCCTTATACGTCCAAATCCGTCCGCCTTCACCGCGTGCGGATTCACTCATAAGACGAAGCTTGTCATCCCCAGGAATCGCTGTCGGGTGAATTTGAATAAATTCACCATTAGCGTAATATACGCCCTGCTGATAAACAGCCGAGGCCGCTGTACCAGTATTAATCATAGAGTTCGTTGATTTGCCGAAAATAATTCCGGGGCCACCTGTCGCTAAAATAACCGCGTCAGCATCAAATGATTTGATTTCCATCGTTTTAAGATCCTGAGCGACAATCCCGCGGCAAACTTCCTCTTCGTCCAACACAGCTGACATAAACTCGAAATACTCATATTTATTAACAAGACCATTGACCTCATGGCGGCGAACCTGTTCGTCAAGTGCATATAAAAGCTGCTGACCTGTCGTCGCGCCGGCATATGCTGTGCGGTGATGCTGCGTGCCGCCGAACCGTCTAAAGTCAAGCAGTCCTTCAGGTGTTCTATTAAACATAACGCCCATTCGGTCCATTAGGTGAATAATGCCCGGCGCCGCTTCACACATTGCTTTAACCGGTGGCTGGTTAGCCAGAAAATCACCGCCATAAACGGTATCATCAAAGTGCTCCCAAGGTGAATCACCTTCACCCTTCGTATTTACAGCGCCGTTAATGCCGCCTTGCGCACAAACGGAATGTGAGCGCTTAACTGGAACGACGGAGAATAGGTCGACAGCTACGCCGGCTTCAGCAGCTTTAATTGTTGCCATAAGCCCCGCCAAACCGCCGCCTACGATTATGATTTTTCCTTTACTCATATTGGCTCACTCCCTTACATAAATGCATAACTTGAATTAGTGAATGCGAAAAGCGCTCCAACGCCAACAATTGATAACAGAATAAATACAACGACTGTTGCATATGTAGAAATACGTTGCGCGCGCGGGGATACCGTAATACCCCAAGTGACCATAAATGACCATAGACCGTTCGAGAAATGGAATACTGCCGCTAATACACCTACGATGTAAAATACCAGCATGGCTGGATTGCTTAAAATGTCCGCCATCATTCCAAAGTCCAGTGCTTGGCCTAGTGCCATTGCGATTCTCGTTTCCCAAACATGCCATGCGATAAAAATCACAAGAAAAATTCCAGACCAACGTTGGAGAAAGAACATCCAGTTGCGGAAGTAACCATAACGATTAGCGTTGTTCTTCGCTTGAAAAGCGATATAAACACCGTAAATAGCATGGAATAGAATTGGCAAGTAAATGAGAACAATTTCTAAAACTAATAAATATGGAAGATCTTCCATGAATTGCGAAGCCTTATTAAAGGCATCCGGTCCTCTTGTCGCAAACCAGTTTACTGTTAAGTGGACAATAAGGAACAATCCTATTGGAACGACTCCTAAGAAAGAGTGTAGCCTACGATTAACAAAATCTCTTCCTGCCATTAAGTTTCCCCCTTTGCATAATTTTGATGGTTTGTTGGATTAATTTTTTGCGTCAAATGGCGGAGTCCTGCAAACCTTTAAAAGATAACTTAATGTGACAAATACATTGTACTCCCATCGATTTAACCAGTCAAGGGAACGAGACATACGCTTTCTTTACCGGCACCATAGAGGTTTTTAAAGAAAACTCGCCGATTGGCAAGCCTTTGGCGAAGGCAGAGGCGTAGTTGCACTTAGGTGCGTCAGAAAGTTTTAACTTTCTTATTAACTATAAAAACCGTTATAATGTTCTATGGAGGAGATATTTTATGACACAAACGATCGTACACCCGAAAGCCGAACACTACGGTGACCTTCAAACCACAGCGTTTGGTTATGAGCTGATAAGGAACGCCTTAATTCCAGAGCTCCTTGGCGAAGAGTCGGCTTCAATACTCTACTGGTCAGGACGGAAGATTGCCCGTCAATACCCCTTGGACACAACAGATGCCGCTGTCCTTTTTTTTGAACAGGCTGGATGGGGAACACTGGAATTAATCGAGAAAACAAAGAATAATATGATATTCGATTTGGGTTCGGATATTATTCAATCCAGAATAAAGGACAATCCAGATGCCGTTTTCACCTTAGAAGCCGGCTTTTTGGCAGAACAAATCCAACAGCAAACTGGTTACATAGCTGAGGTCTATACTGAAATAAAGACCGGCAAAGAAAAGAAAGTGAGCTTCACGGTAAAATGGGATCATAAGGATCAGCCGATAAGTAATTTTTTCGAGCAGCCATAAGGCTGCTCTTACTTCAGCCTAAAGATGGCTTCATGGTTAATGCCTCTTTTTCCGCCAAGTCAAATGCACAGTGCAGCGTCTTTAATGACACCGGAAGATCCTTCTCATGAATGATTGTCGAAACTTTAATTTCAGAAGTGCTGACCATTTTAACCTTAATATTATGTTGTGTTAATGTATCAAACATTTTTGCAGCTACTCCTGGGTTAGATACCATTCCCGAGCCAACGATCGAGACTTTTGCTAGGTTCGTTTCAATGTTCAAGTCATCATATTGGAGTCTTGCTTTATTCCTATCAAGAATATCCAGGGTTTCTCCCAATGAACCATTTTCAATTGTAAACGACAGATTGGTTCTAGATTCATCAAGTGCATTTTGAATAATCACATCAACATTAAGTTTGTTTTCCGCCAAAATGTTAAACACATTTGACAGTGTAAAAATCTCATTCGGCAAACCCAAAAGTGTAATTTTTGTGACGTTTTTTTCAAAAGCAATGCCTCGGACAGATTTTCCCTTTTCCATTGCAGCCCCCTCCTTTATAAATGTGCCCTCTTCATCGGAAAATGATGCGCGGACAGTTAACGGCAATTGACTGTTTTTTGCATATTCTACAGCTCTTGGATGAAGAACACCAGCACCCAAATAAGCCATTTCCAACATTTCGTCATAGCTTATTTCCTTTAGTTTGCATGCCTCCTCTACATATCGGGGATCTGTTGTGAATACACCTGTGACATCTGTGTAGATCTCACATAATGATGCACCGCATGCAGAGGCAAGAGCAACAGCTGAAGTATCTGATCCTCCTCTTCCCAATGTGGTAATTTCACCCTTATCGGTTATTCCTTGAAAACCGGCCACAATAACAACATGTCCTGAATTCAAATGCTGTTGAATGAGCCTCGTGTCAATATCCTTAATCTTTGCATTTCCATGAAAAGCTTCCGTTGTAATTCCCGCTTGCCAGCCTGTTAATGACACCGCCGGTTGGCCCATCGTTTGCAAAGCCATCGCCATTAACGCACTCGTTACTTGTTCGCCTGTCGCCAGCAGCATGTCCATTTCCCGGGTATTTGGTCGCTCCGTCAACTCCCCTGCCAAGCGGGCAAGATGATCAGTCGTTTTGCCCATAGCTGACACAACAACGACAACATCTTCTCCCTCAAGGCTTTTCTTAATAACTTTTTTTGCAGCATTTCTGATTTTTTCAACCGCAGCGACGGATGTTCCGCCAAATTTCATTACCGTCAGACTCACTAAGTGTTCTCCTCCTTAAATGGTTTCACGAGAACCTCAGGCCACATCATAGAATTAATCGATTTACCTTTTTTTACTTTAAAAAAAGCAATAAAAAACAGCAGTGAACTTCTCACTGCTGAACGATGCGATAATTCCGTCAACATGCTGAGATAGTTCTCCACACCTTTCTTGTGTGACAGCCCTGCACTTCTTCAGTACAGACCCAGCATAAAAACGATTGAGCATTTTTACACTTCGGCAAGCATCCCTTTCAATGATCATCTCGGAACCTCAATGTTCTCAGACCATTTACTCATGATAACCCGCACCTCTAACTTCAGTCATTCAAATATTAAATTAAAATGCAAAAAGATTATGTTTTTTAATATAGCAAAAATTGATCTAATAAACAATCATTATTTAGTTATTTTCAAAATAATCTTTTGCGGCTTTTGCCAGATTTTCCGGTAAGCCAGATGCCGATAATTCTTCAACCGATGCTTCCTTTACCTTTTTGATAGAGCCAAAGTGCTTTAATAACGCCTGTTTTCTTTTTGGACCGATTCCAGGAATATCATCCAAAACTGACTTGGTCATCGTTTTGTCCCGTATCTGCCTATGGAAGGTAATCGCGAATCTGTGAACCTCATCTTGAATTCTCTGAAGCAAATAAAATTCCTGGCTGTTCCGGGCCAGGGGAATAAGCTGCGGCGGTTCCCCCATAACAAGCTGTGATGTCTTATGCTTTTCGTCCTTAACCAAGCCGCAAACCGGTATAGAGAGTCCGCATTCATTTTCTAGAACATCAATAGCCGCCGACATTTGTCCCTTTCCTCCATCAATTAATATGAGGTCCGGAAGCACACCGGCTTCCTTTAACACTCTTGTATAGCGCCTCCGTATCACTTCCTTCATTGTTGAGTAATCATCAGGACCTTTAACCGTTTTAATCTTGTATTTTCGGTATTCCTTTTTGTTTGGCTTGCCGTCCTCAAAGACGACCATCGCCGATACAGGATGAACGCCTTGGATATTGGAATTGTCGAATGTTTCGATTCTGCGCGGCGGGTCAATATTGAGATGTTCCCCTAATTTTTCAACAGCTTTAATTGTTCTGGCATCATCACGTTCAATAAGAGCAAACTTTTCTTTAATGGCAATTTGGGCATTCTTTTCCGCCAACAGGACAAGATCCTTTTTGCGCCCTCTTTGCGGTCGATGAACGGAGGCGTCAAGCATTTCAGAGATTAGTTTGTCATCTACATTATTAGGTATAAGTATTTCTTTAGGTTTTAGATGATTCTGATGCAAGTAAAATTGTCCGATGTAAGTCAGAAAATCTTCCTCGGGCTCCTGATAAAATGGAAAAATGGAGACATCCCTTTCGATCAGCTTTCCTTGCCTCATAAAAAAGACCTGAACACACATCCAGCCTTTATCGTATGCAAAACCGAAAACATCGCGATCATTTAAATCACCGAACATCACTTTTTGCTTTTCCATCACCGTTTCAATATGGCGGATTTGGTCCCGCAATTCCTTGGCATGTTCAAAATTCAATTGTTCGGAAGCGTTCATCATTTTGTTTTGCAAATCCCGCTTAACTTCCTGATGACCGCCATTTAAAAATCGGACAATCCCTTCTGTCATATCCTTATATGTGTCTTGAGTGACCTCATTCACACAAGGAGCCAGACATTGGCCAATATGATAATAAAGACAGACCCGGTCTGGAAGTGTTCGGCATTTCCTAAGCGGATAAAGTCTGTCGAGCAGGCGTTTTGTCTCGGCAGCAGCAGTGGCGTTTGGATAGGGTCCAAAATATTTGCCGCTGTTTTTTTTAACCTTCCTTGTTATGATTAGTCTCGGATGTTTTTCGGCAGTTAACTTAATATATGGATAACTTTTATCATCCTTCAACATGATATTATATTTTGGATCATGTTCTTTAATAAGGTTCATTTCAAGAATCAAGGATTCGATTTCAGAAGAAACAACAATGTACTCAAAATCCTCGATATCATTGACCAATCGCTGGGTTTTCCCATCATGAGTTCCGGTAAAATATGAACGGACTCGGCTCCGCAAATTTTTCGCCTTGCCAACATAGATGATTTGTCCATGGCGATTTTTCATTAAATAACATCCCGGCTGGTCCGGCAATAAGGCTAGCTTTCCTTTTATTGAAGGCATCGCTTGTTCATTCCTTTATGATTTGTAAGTCTTCCTCTTATCATATCAATTTTTTGTAAGAAATAAAGATTTGATCTTTTTAATGATACGCTGATGTTTATAACTTAAAGTATAAAAAAGAAGCCTTGCAGCAAGGCTTCTTTTTTGCCGTTCAATTATTGATGTTGTTTGATGCGCTCAACCAACGCTTCTTTGGGCTGGAATCCGACGATCTTATCAGCGATTTCGCCATCCTTAAACAGGATCAGCGTCGGGATGCTCATAACCCCGTATTCGCTTGCTGTATTTTGGTTTTCGTCAACATTTAATTTGACGATTTTTACGGAATCAGCCATTTCTGAATCAATTTCTTCAAGGACTGGAGCGATCATTTTACATGGACCGCACCATGGCGCCCAAAAGTCGGCTAATACTAAGCCGCCGGAAGTCTCTTCAGAAAAATTGTTGTCAGTTACATTTGAAATTGCCATTATTATAACAGCCTCCTTTGAATCGATAGCAAATGCTCTTTATGTGACCTCAGTATATCATCACCGGATAGGTTATGCTATTGATTCAACTTGTAAACATTTTAAAGCCGGCGCTTAAGCTTCCTGAAGAGCTTCCTTAAAGTATTTCGTGAGCAGCGGCACCACTTCAAACAGGTCCCCAACAATGCCGTAATCGGCGACATTGAAGATGTTAGCTTCAGGGTCCTTGTTGACCGCGACAATCACCTTAGAGTTGGACATACCCGCCAAATGCTGGATGGCTCCGGAAATGCCGCAGGCAATATATAGATCGGGTGTGACAACTTTGCCTGTCTGGCCGATTTGCAATGAGTAATCGCAATAATCGGCATCGCAGGCACCGCGGGATGCGCCTACAGCGCCGCCCAAAACATCAGCGAGCTCTTGCAGCGGTTCAAAACCGTCTTTGCTCTTAACTCCGCGGCCGCCGGATATAATGATTTTCGCTTCAGATAAATCTCCGCCGGATGATGTCTTTTTCACAATGTCTTTGACAATTGTACGAAGATCCCGAATAGCAACGTCAAATGGGCTGACAGACACATCCTTAGATTCATCCTTCTCCAAAGCTTCAATGTTATTTGGACGAATCGTAACGAATACTAATCCCTCTTTAAAGCGTTTTTTCTCGAAGGCTTTACCTGCATAGATTGGTCTTGTGAATGTCAGGTCACCTTCAGCGTCAATTTCGGTCACATCGGATACAAGGGCACTGTTTAATTTGCCTGCCAAGACAGCTGATAGGTCTTTGCCTATTGCAGTGTGGCCCATAATGATCGCTTCAGGCGTTTCACCGTCAATCACCTGTTTCAAGGCTTGTTTGTAACCATCAGGTGTATAATTCTTTAAATTTTCATCCTCTACAGTTAAAACACGATCGGCGCCATAATGTCCCAATACAGGCGCCAGGGATGAGACGTTGTCTCCAAGCAAGACCGCGATGACTTCACCGCCATCTGCAACTTTTTTGCCGGCTGCAATTGCCTCATAAGACACTTGACGAAGTTGATTTTCACGAGCTTCTGCTAAAACTAATGTTTTGCGTCCCATTTTCATTCCCCCTAATTTATATCACTTTGGCTTCTGTTCTAAGTAATTTAACGAGTTCTTGAACCTGGTCTTCCATATCGCCTTCCAGCACTTTACCAGCTGCTTTTTCCGGTGGCAGGAAGACTTCCACGGATTCTGTCAAACCCTCAGCATCATCCTCATCAAGATCAAGATCATCTAATTCCAGGACTTCCAGCGGCTTTTTCTTAGCCTTCATAATTCCCGGAAGGGACGGATAACGCGGCTCATTCAAACCTTGCTGCGCAGTCACAATGACGGGAAGGGAAACCTCGATCACTTCGGCATCGCCTTCAGCATCCCTCTCTACAGTCAGCTTTTCTCCCTTAAGCTTAAGATCAACAATGGTTGAAACATGTGCGATGCCAAGTTTCTCAGCAAGACGCGGACCGATTTGTCCTGTCCCGTTATCCATCGTCACATTCCCACCCAAGATAATGTCATACTCTTTATCTTCGAAGTACTTTGCCAAAATAACTGTCGTTGAGAATTGGTCATAATCCTCGACATCTTCGTTATTAATGAGTACTGCTTTATCACAGCCCATTGCCAGCGCCGTTCGGAGTTCTTTTTCGGCTTCCTCTTCACCGACGGTCACGACTGTTACTTCCCCGTCATTATCGTCACGAAGCTTTATAGCCTCTTCAATCGCGTATTCGTCGTACGGGTTGATGATAAAGTTTACCCCGTCATCAGAAATTTCGCCGTTTTCAATGGCTATTTTTTCCTCAGTATCAAATGTTCGTTTCATAATGACATATATATTCATGGATGAATCCTCCTCTATTATTTATCCTGAAAAGCCGGCTTTCTCTTTTCAATAAAAGCTTGAATGCCTTCCTTGGCATCTTCTGAATTGAAGGCTATGCCAAAATTCACCGATTCCTTGGATTGTCCTTCTAAATAGTCACCGCGTCTAGCATATGACAAGCATTCTAGCGCCAAAGCTGTCGAGACCGCGCTCTTGGATACGATACGAGAGGCAAGCCCCAATGCTTTATCAAAAAGCTCCTCTGGTTCTACTACCTGGTTAACCAGGCCTAACGCTTTCGCTTCTTCAGCTTCAATAGGCTGACTGCTTAATATTAACTCGGTAGCCTTTGGTACCCCTACAAGTTGGGGGAGCCGTTGCGTACCTGCAAATCCAGGGATCAGCCCAAGCTGCAGCTCAGGCAATCCAAATTTTGCCCCTCTGGCTGCCATTCGGATATGACATGCCATGGCCAGCTCCAAGCCGCCGCCAAGTGCTGCTCCATGGATCGCAGCAATAATCGGCTTTTTAAAGTTTTCCATCCGATTAAATAATTCCTGTCCTTTTGCTGAAAGCCTTGCAAAGCCTTCTGTATCTTCAATTTCGGTAAATTCCTTTATATCCGCGCCGGCAGAAAAAAAACGATCCTTTCCATGAATAACCAACGCTTTGATCTCCGCTTGATCTTCAAGCTCATTAATAACACTGTTTAGCTCTTCAATAACTTCCGATGAAAGAGCATTCGCCGGGGGACGGTCAATTGTTATAACCGCGGTCCGGTTTTTTGTTTCCAGATGTAAAACCGTCATTTTCAAGCCTCCTTTTTTAAGCGCTTTCATATATCGATAAAATGGATATAAACTGGTTAAGTTAATCCATTTATCAGCAAATCAGCAACAGGTTCTGACAAAGCAACTAAATCATACTTATGCTCATTCATCACCCAGTTCGTTACGGTCTCATCTATTGTCCCGAAAATCATTTGCCTCGCGAGACGGCTATCAATGCCTGCCCGAAACACACCTTTTTCTTTGCCTTCCTCGAGAATACCATCGATAAGTTTGAGATAATCTCTAAGTATATCGTTAATTTTAAGGCGAATCTCAGTATCAGATTGCCTAAGCTCCAACTGAGTCACAATTGCAAGATGATGATCCGCTGCAAGCTGTTTAAAATGCATTTGGACCATCGTTAAGAATTTCTCTTTAACTTCCTGTTTTCCTGCTATTTCTTGTTCGATTTTCTCAATAAATTGGCCCATTTTTTCTTGGAACAAGGTAATGAGCAGATCCTCTTTGTTCTTAAAATAAATATAAATTGTTCCGTCAGCAACGCCCGCCCGCTTGGCTATTTTTGAAATCCGCGCTTTGTGAAAGCCGTTTTCCGCAATGACGTCAACTGCCGCGTCAACAATCAGTTTGAATTTTGGACGGTTACGTGTTGACATATGGGAGCTCCTTTTTTAAGAAATGAATGACTATTCATTCACCTCTTATTATAATAAACTATTAATTCAGATGTCAAATAGGAAAATGACGGAACATCTTCTGTTGCAAAACCATATGGACAGAGCAAGCTTTTTCGCATCTTCTGCCCATATGGTTCATTTAGGCGCTAGACACCAGTGGAGGCCTTACGACGTTCCTCAGCTTCAAGTGAGCGTTTCAAAACTTTTCCGACCATTGTTTTTGGCAGTTCTTCCCGGAACTCATAAATACGCGGAATTTTATAGGCCGCCAAACGCTTACGACAGTGCCTTTCCAAATCCTTCTCATCAAGTGTTTTTCCTTTTTTCAGAACGACAAAGGCTTTAACTGTTTCACCTCTGTATTTATCAGGAACACCGATAATGGCGGCTTCCATAACATCGGGATGCTCGAATAACACCTCTTCCACCTCGCGTGGATAGATATTAAAGCCGGATGCAATAATCATATCCTTTTTCCGGTCAACGATATAGAAATAGCCTTCCTCGTCCATATAGCCCATATCACCGGTCAAAAGCCAGCCGTCTTTTAAAACCTTATTTGTCACCTCAGGCCGCCTCCAGTAACCTCTCATCACTTGAGGTCCCTTAACCATTAATTCGCCAACCTCATTAACCTCAGCTTCTTCACCGGTTTCTGCAGAAAGAATCTTCGCTTGTGTATTCGGATAAGGAAGACCGATGCTTCCCGGTATACGCCGATCCCATATGAGATTGCAATGAGTAACCGGTGATGCTTCACTAAGACCGTAACCTTCAACAAGCTTGCCTCCGGTTAGCCGTTCAAACTTTTCCTGAATTTCAACAGGCAACGGCGCGGAGCCGCTTATACAGGTTTCAATCGATGACAAATCAAACTTTTGGATGTCAGGATGATTGATCAATGCGATATACATGGTTGGTGCACCCGGAAAAAGTGTCGGCTTCTGCTTTTCAATCGTTTTCAGTGTTTCTTTGGCATTGAATGTTGGCAATATAATCATTTTCGAAACATACATAATAGAGAGATTCATCACAATCGTCATGCCGTAGACATGGAAAAAAGGCAAAACACCTAATATAGCCTCTTCGCCATATTTGGTACGGTACATCCAGTGACTGGACTGAATCGTGTTTGCGATCAGGTTATGGTGTGTCAGCATGACACCTTTTGCCGGACCGGTCGTCCCTCCAGTATATTGCAAGAGTGCAAGATCCTCTTTTGCATCGACCTCTACCGGCTTATACATTAGGTCTCCTGTCCGTATCACGTCATCGAAAGCCCGAACAGAATCAGTAAACATGATCTTTGGCATAGGTTGTTTTTTCTTTTTTTGAACTAGCGGATACAATAGGTTCTTTGGGAAAGGCAAGTAGTCAGGTATACCGGTCACGATCACTTTCTCTAAATTAGTCTTCCCTTGAACACGTGCAACTTTTGGATACACTAAATCCAGACAAATGATGATTTTTGCTCCGGAATCCGCTAACTGATGTTCAAGTTCACGTTCCACATATAAAGGATTGGTCTGAACGACAACAGCCCCCGCCATAAGTGCGGCATAATAAGCAATAACACCTTGTGGACTGTTAGGAAGCATGATCGCTATCCTATCGCCTTTGGATATGCCCATCGCCATTAATTGGTGCGCCAATCTAATGGCATCCTCATGAACTTCTTTATAAGTCATTTCCTTGCCGAGAAAATGAAGGGCCGCTTTCTCCGGATATCGTTCTTTTGCCTCAATCAAATAGCTGTACAAAGGTTTTTCCTCATAATCGTATTCCGGTTTGATCTCTTTTGGATAATGCCTTAGCCATCTCTCAGATTCGACTGCCATGTCAGTCGCCCTCCTTTGTTCCGCTCCCTTCAATTAACATATTCCAATAACATATTTATATATTCTTTTCTTTTATATTAACCGCTTACAAAATTATATCACTTAAATAAACCTTTTTAAATATCTATCTATTTTAAAAATTAATACACGTATAAAAAAAGCTTACACACGTCTATATGTGCAAGCTTCATGCTGTTATGATACAAGAAGATAGACGACGCCTGCCAGTAAGAAAATACCGCAGCAAACCATAAGCACCTTCGCAAGGGTTTCCATTTTAAGAACCCTCCCCTGTTAGTTAAGACTGGAACCAATCACATAAGAAAATCCTACTGAAATGACCATGGCTATGAAACCTACAGCTACATTCCCTTTTGCTATTTCGTGATCGATATTAAAGGTAGGCGTTAAAAACTCAAAAATAAAATAGCCGATTAAAAGCAGGGCGAAACCGAATGCCCCTTGGGTGATCGTCTGCAGCAGCGGTTCATGATGATCAATTGAAAAACGAAAAACGTTGGCAATACCGAAAATTTTCCCGCCTGTGGCTAAAGCAACAGCCGCATTGCCATTCTTAATTTCATGCCAATTTCGATACTTCGTCAATAATTCGAAGACTGCCAAAAAAAGTATCGTACACAAAATCACTACACTATAAAATGCAAGTGTACGGATATATTCATTTTCGAGAAGCTCTGCCAAACGCGCCACACCCCTTACTTAAGTTCAACAACGGTTACACCGCTTCCGCCCTCCCCCGCACCTCCGAGGCGGGAACTTTTAATTCTTGAATGGTTTTTAATAAAATTTTGGACGCCTTTCCGCAACGCCCCTGTCCCCTTGCCATGAATGATCGAAACCTGATGGTAACCCGCGAGCAAAGCCGCGTCAAAATATTGCTCCAGCTTGGACATGGCATCTTCGTATCGTTCGCCTCGTAGATCCAGTTCTGTTTTTGTTGTCCGATTTGCTGTTCTGACGTTAACAACAGGCTTAGTTTCCTTTTCAGCCTTAACTCTTTTTAAATCACTTGCAGGCAAGTTCATTTTCATAATGCCGACTTGTACGAGATACTCATTCCCGCTCAGTTTTTCTACTATATGTCCTTTTTGCCCAAAACTTATCACCTTAACCTCTTGACCAGGCTTGTAAGTCTCCGCCTTTTTCTTATACGGATCACTTTCTCTTTTGGTTTCGTTCGGCGTTAGAGCATCAAGTGCATGGTCCAAACGGCTTTTGGCATCAATTAATTGATGCTCTTTAACATTTTCGGACTTTGACTTAAATTGTCTTAACTCCCGAATAATGTTTTCGGCTTCCTCTTTCGCTTGATCAACTGCCGATTGCGCCTTTTCCCTCGCATTGTTCATCACGTTCTCTTTATTTCGTTCAAGCTGATCTAACTCACCCGCCAACGCTTTTTGCTTTTGTTCAATGTCTTCCTTCATACGCTTCGCTTCCTGCTGCATAAATTCCGCTTCCTTACGATTTTTTTCCAGCGAAGCAATCATCTTATCAACTTGGTTTGTTTCACTGCTGATATGTGATTTGGCCTGTCTAATGATTTCCTCATTCAATCCAAGTTTCCGGGAAATCTCAAATGCATTACTTCGGCCCGGAACCCCCATCAGCAAACGGTATGTTGGCCGCAATGTTTTGACATCAAATTCGACGCTCGCATTCATGACACCGGCTCTTTCATACGCATACGCCTTTAACTCACTGTAATGTGTTGTTGCAACAACAGTCGCTCCCCTATTGTAAACGGCATCAAGAATAGCGATGGAAAGCGCAGCGCCTTCTTGCGGGTCCGTTCCAGCGCCAAGCTCATCGAAGAGCACAAGACTATGATGGTCGACGTGTGATAAGATCCCGATAATATTTGTCATGTGCGAGGAAAAAGTGCTGAGACTCTGTTCGATCGATTGCTCATCACCTATGTCTGCGAAAATAGCTTCAAAAACATTGATCTCTGAATCTTCTTCGACGGGAATGTGGAGACCTGATTGAGCCATCAGTGTCAGCAGACCGAGCGTTTTCAATGTGACCGTCTTCCCGCCGGTATTCGGTCCTGTAATGATAATCGCATGATAATCATCACCGAGCCTGATATCGATCGGCATCACATCATCAGAAGGAATCAGCGGATGACGGGCTTTTTTTAAATTCATGTTTCCATTGTCATTCAAGACAGGGCGTGTCGCTTTCATGCTTTTTCCAAACTTTGCTTTGGCAAAGATAAAATCTAAATGGGCGAGCCGTTCAACATGTTCATATAAAATGAACGCTGCAGCAGCCGTTCCTTCAGAAAGATCAGTCAAAATCCTTTCAACTTCATGTCTTTCCTTAGCTCTCGCTTCACTCAATTTGTTATTAAGATCAACAATGGCTTGCGGTTCAATAAATAACGTCGCACCTGAAGCGGATTGATCGTGAACAATCCCTCCGAAAACCCCGCGATACTCCTGTTTGACCGGGACCACATGACGGTCATTCCTAATCGTGACAATCGATTCCGACAGCATTTTTTGATAATTAGAAGACCGGACAATCGCTTCCAGCTTTTCTTTGATCCTAGAGTCATACGTCCGAATCTGAGTGCGAACACCCCTTAGCTTGTCGCTTGCTGTATCGAGCACATAACCTTGATCATCTATACAGCTTTTAATTCTTCGCTCCAATTCACCCTCGGGCTCAATCGTTTCTACTATGTCCGATAAAGCAGGAATCGCAATCGCCTCTTCCTGGGCAATATCTTCAATAAACTGTTTGATCAGCCTTGTCCCACGTATCGTATCAGCGATATCAATCAGTTCCTTTGCATTAAGCATTCCGCCGATTTCAGACCGTTTTAAGCTTGCGCGAATATCTGTAATCCCGCCAAAAGGAGCATGGCCTTTTAACCGCAAGACATTTGCCCCCTCATCTGTTTCCTGCTGCAGCCTCTTAACCTCAGAAAGTTCGTGCTCAGGTGTCAACTGTTCGACCACCTGAAGCCCAAGTGAGGATGAGGCATGTGCCTCCAGCTGCTTTTTGACTTTATGAAATTCCAATACATTTAACACACGTTCTAACAAGACGGCAACCCCCTATCATCAACCAAATAAAACTTTATTGCCCTATAAGCGCCTTTTTTCCTTTAAAAAAGCTTCAAATTCCGGTCGTGCCATTGTATTCAAAACATTTTTACTGCTAATCAAGCCTTTTATGGCTGTTGATACTCCTACTGTCATGTGATGCAGCATGTCGATGGAATGGGCATCGGTATTTATGGCAATGTTAACACCAGCTTCTTGTGCCTTCTTCACCCATTCGGCGGATAAATCCAACCGGTTTGGGTTAGCGTTAAGCTCAAGTGCGGTGCCGGTCTTTTTCGCCACGTCAATCAGCCCCGCCAAATCAACATCATATCCTTTACGGCCGCCGATAATTCTGCCTGTCGGATGGGCAATCAATCTGACATACGGATTCTCGCAGGCATTCGTTAATCTTGTCATGATTTTTTCCCGATCTTGGGAAAATGATGAATGAATCGCCCCGATTACAAAGTCAAGAGATGCTAGGACATCATCATCATAGTCCAGGGAACCATCGGGGAGAATATCCATTTCTACCCCTGCAAAAATTTTAAAGTCACGATCGGCTTCATTCAGCTGATCGATCTCCTCGCGCTGTTGTTTCAGCCGCTCCGCTGTTAAACCGCCCGCGACTCTAAGGGACTTCGAGTGATCAGTGATGACAATGTATTCATACCCCTTAGCTTTGGCAGCCTCAACCATTTCCTTTATAGTATAAGCGCCATCACTCCACGTCGTATGCATGTGCAGATCACTTTTAATTTGGTCAAGTGAAATGACATCAAGATGTCCCTTGGAAGCTTCTTCAATTTCTGTTATACCTTCACGCGCTTCGGGCGGAATATAATTCAGGCCGAAATGATTAAAAAAAGCGGTTTCTGAACTAAAAGTATAGATTTCCCCCGTTTCATTATTTTCAACACCATATTCACTGATCTTCTCATCATTCTTTTTGGCCAGCTGGCGCAGTTTAACATTGTGATCTTTGGAACCCGTAAAATGATGAAGAGTTGATACAAATGCTTTTGGCTGAACAAAGCGAAAATCTATAGACACCTCATAATCATCATTTAGAACCACGGACATTTTGGTCGATCCCTGACCCGTGATATCTTTGATATTCAGACGTTCGGCTAGCTCCTTCGCAACCTCCTCCGGACTTTTTGTAGCAATAACAAAATCCAAATCCTTTATTAATTCTTTTAAGCGCCGCAAACTTCCTGCCCTTGAGTACCGTTCAACTGAATCAATCTCCCCCAAGATCTTTTCGATTTGTTCTGCTAAAGGGAGCATATAACTGACCGGCAAACGGTCGGGTCTGATATTGAATTCTTCAATCGCTTTAAGGATTTTTCCCTCGGTCTTTTTGCCGAATCCCTCTAAATGCTGGACACGTTCTTCCGCACATGCTTGCTTTAAGCTATCCATATCTACAACACCCAGCAGCTGATATAACTTCCCTATCTTCTTTCCGCCAAGGCCGGGCAGCTTTAAGAGCTTGAGCAGCCCTTCCGGAATGTCTTCTTGAAGCTCCTTTAAAAGCTCCGACTCTCCAGTATCCAACAATTCCTGAATCACCTGAGCAGTGCCCTTTCCAATCCCCTTTAATTTCGATGGGTCGTCGATTTGCACCATTGACCGGTCATCCGTCTCCAGCGCTTGCGCCGCTTTTCTATAGGCTGATATTTTAAATGGGTTTTCACCCTTTATTTCCAAGTAAATCGCAATCGCTTCTAATACTTTTATAATTTGCTTTTTATTCATGCTCCTCACCCTTCCTCACTCTAAGTGAAAAGACTTCCCCTTAGGAGAAGCCGATTGTTAATGGATATAGGCCATCCACATATTTTTTATCTTTTCCGACAAGACCGGTGTATTCTCAATAATCAAATGAGCCATAAAAGAGTGATCAATGGCTGATTCAATGCCGGCGTACGGAGTCAGTGATCCCAAATATAACAGGATAAAAAGGACAAGGTAGATTTCGAGGAAACCTAATATTCCGCCAAACCAGCTGTTGATCGTTCTTAAGATCGGCAAATCGGCAAGAAAATCCAGCATCGAACCAATGATGTGCATGATGATTTTAACCGCAATAAATATTATAACAAAGGCAATCGCACGGTAGTAAGCTGCTTCCATGCTCATTGGGCTTAAGTGTTCGAAAAAGCTGTTATGATCTATTGCTGATGGAAAAGGAATCCATAGTTTGAGCTTAGGTGCCAAGTCATCATAGTACATATAAGCCGCAACATAAGCGACGATAAAACCCGTTAAATGAATGAGCTGCAGGATAAAGCCCCGGCGCAGTCCAATAAATAATCCCGCTATTAAAAGAATGATAATAATGATATCCAGCATATCGTTTGTATTCCTCGTCTTTCCCCGGATGCGAACCTAAGGCCGGCACCCGATAGTAGAATCAAGTTATATCTTATCAAAAAGCATTCGTTTTGAAAAACATTATTCGACCCGCCTCGTTAAAATTCTCCCGAAATTAGTATATAATAAGTAATCGTAATCAGTTCATACTATTGGAGGAGAATACTTATGGGTCACGCTGTTCTTAAAATGGATCAAAGCCAAATCCTTAAAATGAAGGCTTTTTATAAAAGTCATTTACTTGATAAAAACGCGCCTGGCAGCCTGTTTGTCGCCAAATCGGGAAGCACCACAATCACCGCATATAAATCAGGAAAAGTTCTGTTCCAAGGCAAAACTGCTGAGGCTGAAGCGGCAAAATGGGGCACTGTGCAGGCGACCGCAAAGGGAAGGTCAAAAAAAAGCCGATCCGTCTCGGGGCATAACAATGCTCCTCCGAAAAACATCAGTGAGTTGGCGATTATCGGTTCCGATGAGGTAGGAACGGGTGATTACTTCGGTCCGATTACCGTTGCTGCGGTATTTTGCGGTCCTCAGGAGAAAGAGATGTTCACCCAGATCGGCGTCCGGGATTCTAAAGCCTTAACCGACCCGCAAATTGTAAGAATGGCAAAGACACTAATTAGCCATGATGTGATATACAGTCTATTAACACTTAATAATGAAAAATATAACGATTTGCAGGCAAAAGGGTTTTCCCAAGGCAAAATGAAAGGGATTTTACATAACCAAGCGATCGGTCACGTGATTAGCAAATTGGAAGACCAGCAAAAGGGATACGATGGCATCTTAATCGATCAGTTTGCCATGCCTAATGTGTACTATTCATATATAAAAGATGAAAAACAGCAAATCAAAGACCGGGTTTATTTTCAAACCAAGGCTGAATCTTACCATCTTTCAGTAGCGGCCGCATCCATTATTGCAAGGTATGCCTTCCTAAATGAAATGGACCAGCTTTCCGATACAATCAGCATGAGATTGCCTAAGGGTGCGGGATCAAATGTTGACGCTGCCGCAGCCAAGGTCATTCGCGATCACGGGGAAAAGGCGCTTTATTCGCTTGCAAAAGTGCACTTTGCCAATACAAAAAAGGCTAAACGGTTAAGGGGTCAGACCCCTTAGGTCTGACCCCAATGCTTTATCCCCTTAATACTGCTCCAAGCTTATCTTGGCAAGCATTTAAAATGTCTTCATGCGTTTGATTAATTTCCTTATCTGTCAACGTCCGCTCAGGATCGAGGTACTTTAATGAGAAGGCAAGTGATTTTTGACCTTCTTCCAGATGCTCCCCTTGGTAGACATCGAAAAGCTGAATATCATTCAAAAGCGATCCTCCCGCGGTCCGGATCACATCATAAAGCTCACCTGCTTTGACATCTTCTTTGACGACTAAAGCAATGTCCCTTGTAATCGAAGGATAGCGCGGCAGGGCTTTATATGTGATTGCACCCATATCCACATTAAGCACCGACTGAAGATCACATTCGAAAACAAAAGTATCTTGTAAATCATTTGCCTTTTGAACGTTAGGATGCAGCTGACCTAAATAACCGATAACCTTGTTATTTAAGTATATATCAGCTGTGCGGCCAGGATGCAAGCCGTCCCGCTTAGCAGGTTTGAAGCTGATGGAAGACAGAACATCCAATTGATTGAACAGACCTTCAAGGACGCCCTTTACAGTGTAGTAATCGACCAAAAGCGGCTGGCCTTCCCATATCCGCTCTTCCCTTGACCCAGTAAAAATACCTGCGACATGTTCCCTTTCGATTGGAAGATCATTTTTCTCTTCATTCGCAATAAATATCTTGCCGATTTCATATAACTTAACATCGCCCATTTGCCGGTTAAGATGATATTGCACAACCTCGATCAGTTGAGGCACGATGCTCATTCTTAATGTGCTGCGCTCCTCACTCATTGGCATAGCTAATTGAACAGAGCCACTGGCACCTTGATTATTAATTCTTAATTCTGACGCCTTTTTCCCGGTGGTCAGTGAATAAGTTATCGCTTGTTGCAAGCCTTGCCCCTCAAAATACCGGTGCACTCTGCGGCGCTTTCTTTGGTACGCGGTTAAAGTGCCTTGGGTTGAAGGACCTTCAGGTAATGTCGCTGGTACATGATCGTATCCATAAATTCGGCCGACCTCCTCGACAAGATCTTCCGGAATCGTCACATCAGGTCTACGGATCGGAATACTGGCATGCAAGGTGTCACCATTTAATTCAGCCTGGAAATTCAATCGGCTTAAAATGGATAAAATGGTATCTGGTGCAAGATCTGTGCCAAGAACATCATTCACTTTTTGCCAAGGCATCTTAATAACTTGAGGAGAAACTGTCCTGACACCGTCTTCAACAATCCCGCTAAGGACGTCACCCCCTGCTATCGTTTGGATCAGCTCTGCTGCACGGTCTGCTGCTTCTGCGACTCGATTGCGGTCAATTCCCTTCTTTTCATAACGGCTGCTGGCATCTGTCCTCATTTGCAAGCGTGAAGCCGTCTTTCTAACGGTAAGTGCATCAAAGATGGCAGATTCAAGTAAGACAGTACGGGTTTCCGATGAAACCTCGGAATTGACACCGCCCATAACACCAGCGACTGCGACAGGGTCTATTCCATTCGTTATGACGACATCGCTTGTTGTCAGCGTCCTTTCTTCATCATCCAAGGTCGTGATCATCTCGCCATCATTTGCATGTCTGACGAGAACACGGTCTGAGCCGAAACGTTCATAATCGAACGCATGGAGCGGCTGCCCATACTCGAGCATCACATAGTTTGTAATATCAACAATGTTGCTGATCGGTCTGATGCCTGCCGCGATTAGGCGGTTTTGCAGCCATTGCGGGGATGGCTTAACATTAATATTTTCAATAACCCGCGCCCCGTAATACGGCACAGCATCTTTCGCTTCAATATTGACCCTAATCTTTGATTCCGCAGGCATTGGCGTCTCATTAACCAATACCCTTGGCAAATCAACATCTTTATTAAGAATAGCGGCCACTTCATATGCAACCCCGATCATATTCAGACAATGGGCGCTGTTCGGCAAAATATCTAATTCGAGAACATGATCATCCAGATTAAGATACGAAAGCGCATTCTCCCCAACAACTGCATCCTCTTCAAAAACATATATGCCGTCAGCAAACTCCTTAGGAACCAATTTGGCGTCTACCCCTAATTCCGAAAGGGAACAGATCATTCCGTTCGATGTCTCGCCGCGAAGTTTTGATCGTTTTATTTTAATATTGCCCGGAAGTCTGGCACCTACTTTCGCGACCGGAACTTTCTGACCTTTGGCAACGTTCGGTGCTCCGCAAACAATTTGAA
Organism: Scopulibacillus darangshiensis; assembly: GCF_004341035.1. Classification (GTDB taxonomy): domain Bacteria; phylum Bacillota; class Bacilli; order Bacillales; family Sporolactobacillaceae; genus Scopulibacillus; species Scopulibacillus darangshiensis. The sequence goes on along the minus strand of NZ_SLXK01000001.1, from coordinate 95,458 downwards.
CGGTTTCATCTCCTAAGTCAACCTGACAAAGGTTTAATTTATCCGCATTCGGATGCTGCTCACACGACACAACATGTCCGACTGCAATGTTTTTCACACCTTCACTCATTGCATGAACATGTTCAACCTCGATCCCCGCTTTTGTGATTTTATCTGCGAGCGCTTCGGGTGACACGCCATTGAGATCAACATAATCTTTTAACCAGTTATATGATACTAACATCCTTTCATCCTCCCTTATGCCCGCTTAAATTGCTTAAGAAACCTTGTATCATTTGTATAGAAATGACGAATATCATCAATGCCGTATTTCAGCATCGCAATTCTTTCTGGTCCCATACCGAAAGCAAATCCCGTATACTCCTTTGAATCAAAACCAGACATCTCCAATACATTAGGATGGACCATACCGGACCCAAGAATTTCAATCCAACCTGTTCTTTTACATACAGAACACCCTTCACCATTACAATGGAAGCACGAGATATCCATCTCAACGGAAGGTTCCGTGAATGGGAAAAAGCTTGGGCGCAGCCTGATTTGCCGTTCTTCACCAAACATTTTTTTGGCGAATGCAGTCAAGATCCCTTTTAGGTCACTAAGCCTAACGTTTTTATCAACATACAACCCTTCAATTTGCATAAACTGATGGGAGTGAGTTGCATCGTCTGTATCTCTGCGGTAAACCTTGCCTGGACAAATAACTTTAACTGGTCCTTTGCCTTTATGCTTCTCCATCGTTCTCGCCTGAACAGGAGATGTATGAGTTCTAAGCAGAAGCTCCTCGGTAATGTAGAAAGAATCCTGCATGTCTCTTGCTGGGTGGTCCTTGGGTAAATTCAAAGCCTCGAAATTGTAATAATCCTTTTCAACCTCTGGACCTTCGGCAATGGAAAAACCAAGTCCGATGAAGAAATCCTCAATTTCTTCAATGACAGCCGTCAGAGGGTGATGATTGCCTGGAGATGATATTCTCCCAGGGAGGGTCACATCGATGGTCTCAGAGGCAAGCCTTGCTTCAATAGCCTCATTTTCTAAAATCCCTTGTTTCCCGTCGATTGCTTCTTGAATGCTTGCTCTGACATCATTAGCAAGCTGTCCGATCACCGGGCGTTCCTCTTTTGACAGCTTCCCCATCCCCCTGAGAACCTCGGTAATAGGGCCTTTTTTGCCAAGATATTTCACACGAAGATCTTGCAATGTTTTGAGATCCCGAGCACCTTGAATAAGGTCCTTTGCTTCATTTTTTAGTGCTTGCAGCTTTTCCTGCATCATGTTTGCCTCCTTATTAAACTAAATTAAAAAAAGCCTCCTCCCTGTAAAAGGGACGAAGCTTCGCGGTACCACCCTAGTTAACAGCTTCACGGCTGTTCACTTTATTGTAGATAACGGCAGACTCGCCGGTCCATCTTTAACGGATCGTGTTCAGATGACAGCTCCAGAGCGAATTCCCAATGTTCAGCCATAAATATGCTTCCAGTCTCCGGCATATTCTCCCTGTATGGTGAGGCGCAAAGGTACTACTCTCTTTCATTGCTTTAAACATATAAAATTATTATTTGCTTTCTTTAGTATATGCAAGTTTTCCTCTTCATGCAAGCGGTGCTGTGCGAAGCGAGTACATTAAAATGCCTGATGCGACAGCGACATTCATAGATTCAGCTAATCCGTATATTGGAATTTTCACATTGACATCTGTGAGGGAGAGAAGCTCTTCATCAACACCGTTGCCTTCATTGCCAATAATTAAGGCAAAATTTTCGCAGGAATGTGCCACATTTTGTAAAGTTGTGCCTTGAAGCGAAGACCCGTACACCGTTGCCCCCGCCTGCTTTAGGTCATTAACGACCTCAGTTAGATCTGATTTAATGATGGGAAGATGAAAATGTGAACCTTGTGCAGACCTTAAAACTTTTTGATTATAAAGGTCAACACAGCCTGCACCCAAATAGACACCATCCATCCCACAAGCATCAGCTGTTCTAATGATCGTTCCCAAATTCCCAGGATCTTGTACGCTGTCAATAAGAAGAAATCGGCCTTGTTTGACAATCAGCTGTTCGTCCATTACTCTGCAAACAGCTAAAATGCCTTGGGGTGTTTCTGTTTGCGCGAGCTCCTTAAAAAGCTTGGTGTCCACGATAAATTCATCGGCATTATTCTTCATCCAGTTTTCACGCTGCCGGAATCCTTCATCATAAATTAATGAAATAACGATATCCGGCTTTTTCATAGCCTCCTGAATAAGGTGCGGGCCTTCTAAAAGATATTCACCGGTTTTTTCCCGCCATTTCCGATTATGAAGTTTTTTCCAATGTTTAAAATGCTGATTTTGCGGTGATTCGATTCGTTTCAATTTCAGGACTCCTTTTTTCAAACAAGAGCTTACATAATTCTTTTATTTTAATCAATACTAATACAAAAAGTAAAGGAGTGTTGGACATGGATATCAATATTCGAAAAGCAGTTAAACATAATATTTCCGATAATGATAAGGATCAGCTAGAAGGCACCATCGTTGACGCCATTAAAGACGGCCAGGAAAAAATGCTTCCGGGCCTTGGCGTTCTATTTGAAATCATCTGGCAAGAGTCCGATGATCAGCAAAAGCAATTAATGGTCGATAACTTAGCAAAAGGGGTTTAAAAAAAGCTCGCCGATAGGCGGGTTTTTTTTATACTTTAAGAATATTTAAGTTCGCTAAAGCGAAAAAGCGGAATAAAGTATAAAATAGTGCTCCTGCCCTTAGCTTTGTCGCAAGGCAGCATAGACGAGTATTCAAGCAGAAGCCTTGCAGCTAAGGCTTTCGCCATTAAAGCTTGCCGATAAGCCAAGTTTTCTTTTCTTCTTAAAATCTTTTCTTCCACATTTCCACTGCTTCCCTTGTCTTTGACAACTGTTCAACTGTATGATCATATTGTGATGCGGCGTAAGCAAAATAAAGGATATCAATAACTAAAAGTTGAGCAAAACGCGATGTTGTCGCCGCGCTTCGAAGTTCCGCTTCGGGCGCACGCGCTGTAAAAATCATAATATCTGCGATGGAGGACAATTTATTATTCCCATACCGCGATAAACCAATGGTTGTTATCCCGTATTCCTTTGCCATTCTCACCATATTTATAACTTCGGGGGTCGCACCGCTGTAGGAAATGCCAAAGAATACCGCTTTTGGCGGAGCGGCCGCTAAATTCATCGCGAGGTCATGACAGTCTGATTCAGTGACCATATGTTTCCCCAGGCGTGTCCATTTTTGGGCAACGTCCTCGGCAACAATAGAAGAAGCGCCAACACCAAAAACATAAATAACCGATGCTTCTCTTATAGCCTCGATGGTATTTTTAATGGCAGCCGAATTTAATTGCCCCGCAGTGTCCTGCAATGTTTGAAGAGTGTTGGAAATCACTTTATTAATAATCGATTCAACATCTTCATTCGATTCAATATCCAAATAGCCAGGTTTCAATGTCCCGGCCAATTCTACAGAAAGCCGCATTTTCAAGTCTGGAAAGCCGTTCAAGCCCAATGACCGGCAAAAGCGGACAACAGCCGCACTGCTTGTACCCGCCTTTTCAGCGACTTCATGAATGGTCATTTTCGTTACTTCACTCGGAAACTTTAGAAGATAGTCTCCGACTTTTTTCTCTGAAACAGGCAATTCAGATAATGCTGCTTGAATTTGTGACGTGATACTGCCCATCGCCATTAAACACTCCACCTTTTTATATAAGAATACGACTGGCTATTAAGCACAGTCGCATCATCTTAAGCTGTTTTTTTCTCATCTACTTTATTATGCTCTATTAACATGGCTTTTGTAAAACCAAAAAAGTAAGTCAAAAAGAATCCAGCAATATAAGAAGTGATAAGACCTAATAAATATACAAGGATAGTCTTGAGAATGCCCATCGGACCTGTCACAAGCGGCAACAATACGAGCCCCGAAGGCCCAATGGCAACCGATCCGACAAAATGACGTGACATCGCAAAAAATCCAAGCACGGCTCCGCCAAAACCGCCGCCGAGACAAGCCGTTATAAAGGGACGGCCGAGCGGCAGACAGACGCCATAAATCAACGGCTCACCGATACCAAGAAATCCTACAGGCAATGCGCCTTTAATAAGGTTGCGTATCTGTTTATTATGTTTGAGCCTAATGTAAATGGCAATAGCCGCACCAACTTGTCCTGCTCCCGCCATGGCAAGAATAGGTAATAATGCTGTATAACCGACTTGGCTAATAAGCTCCGCATGGATCGGGATCAGGGCTTGATGGAGCCCGAACATCACAAGCGGCAAGAAGAGGGATGCCATAACAAAGCCTGAGAATGGCCCGCCATATTGCAGAAGCCATGTTGCCCCTTTTCCAATGCCCTGTGAAATAATGTTGGCAACCGGCATTAACACAAAAATCGTTGCCAATCCCATGACCAAAAGGGCGATTGTCGGTGTCACGATAATATCTACGGACGAAGGGATGCGCTTTCGGATCCATCTTTCTAAATAAGAAATTAAAATAGCAGCAAAAATAGCGCCGATGATCCCGCCTTGCCCTGGGCTAAGCTCAATATGCCCGAATAATGGATAAGTGTACGAGATATCCGAAATGTTAGGGGCGATAATGATCGCACTTACTGCACCGCCAAGCGCTTGTGTCCCGCCAAATTCCTTGGCTGCGTTAATACCGGCAAAGATGGTTAAAAACGCGAAGAAGCTTGACCCAATTATACTGATAATCGGCTGCAAGGTTACAAGCCAGGCTGCATCAGCTCCCCTTTCGATAAAATTGGACATCAGTCCGGCAATCCCGTTCATAAGTCCTGCGCCGATAAGAGCGGGGATTAACGGAATAAAGATGTTCCCGATCTTTCTTAAAAGGTTCTTAAATGGTGTATTATTCTTTTTCTTGAGTTCCGTTCTTATTTCCTGACCGGTTTCTTGCAGGCTTTGCTTGCTGTCATCATCAATGCCTGTATGCAAGGACAGCTCTTTACCGAACTGTTCCGCTACTTTATTCACTGTGCCCGGACCTAGGATAATTTGATAAGTTTCATCTTCAACAACACCCAGAACTCCCTCAATAGCCTTCACTTCAGTTTCATTTATTTTTTCTCTGTTAATCAGATCAATCCGAAGGCGTGTCATACAGTTTGTAAAACTTTTAACATTGTTTGGACCGCCAATTCCGTCCAAAATCGAAATGGCTATTTGTCTATGCTTGTCCATGTCATGCCATCCTTTCCATTAAAGTTTTTCAACCGCTTTTCTAACGAACCCGTTTCCTTTCTCTAGACGGTGGACAGCCTCCTGGTAAGACATTCCTGCCAAAAGCATGACAATCGCAATCTTTGGTTTGTTATGCGCTAGTTGCAAATAGTGCTCTGCCGTCTCGATATCACAAGATGTTGCTGTCATAATAATTCGTTTCGCCCGTTCGATCAGTTTTTCATTAGTTAGTTGTAAATCAACCATCAGATTTCCGTAAACTTTGCCAATTCCAATCATTGACGCTGTGGACAGCATGTTGCAAATAAGTTTTTGAGCTGTACCCGCCTTCAACCGAGTTGAACCTGTTAATACTTCTGGTCCGGTCACAGCTTCAATGGCGATCTCCGCGGCTTTCGATAAATCTGAAGGCTTATTGCAGCTGACTGAAACAGTTGATGCTCCGATACTCCTGGCATATTCCAGGCCAGAAATAGCATAAGGTGTCCGGCCGCTGGCGGCGATACCCACGACAATATCTTTTTTTGTTAATGTGATTTGTTGCAAATCACTGACAGCCAATGCCTTGTTATCTTCCGCCCCCTCGACGGCTTTGATAAAAGCATTTTCTCCTCCAGCAATTAAGCCAATAACATCATCAGGGTTTGTGCCAAACGTGGGCGGGCATTCAACAGCATCCAATAGCCCTATGCGGCCGCTTGTTCCCGCTCCAAGGTAAATGAGACGGCCACCAGCCTTAAAGGCGGCTATGGTTTTTTTTACCGCTTCAGCAATTTGGGGGATTTGTTCTTTGACTGCCCTTACCACTGATGCATCCTCTTCGTTCATGACCTGTAAAAATTCCTCTACACGCATCTGATCCAAGTGCATTGTTCTATTATTCCTAGCTTCTGTCGTTAATCGGTCTATCATAAAATCACCCTTTTTCGCAGAAATGATATCGCTTTCTATAACCTTATTATAAGTGCAATGAAATTTAGTTTCAATATTATCCTGTAAATTTTTGAAATAAGTTTTAAACAAGACAAAAAAAAGAGGCCGCAGCCCCTTTTTTTAATCAAATGTAATTTCTTTCACCTTATCGCTATCAAGGCGCTTGATGACCTCAACAAGCAGCTTCACTGCATTTTCATAGTCATCCCGGTGGATGATAGATGCGTGTGAATGGATGTAGCGTGTCGCAACAGTGATCGAAAGTGCCGGGACACCGTTTGCCGTTAAGTGAATTTTACCAGCATCTGTTCCGCCGCCAGCAAGAGCATCCAGCTGATAAGGAATTCTTTTTTCATCGGCAATCCCTGTCACAAAGTCACGCAGCCCTTTATGTGTGACGATGGATGCGTCATACATAATAATTTGCGGACCTTCCCCGATCTTGGAAAGGGCCTCTTTATCAGAAATGCCCGGTGTGTCCCCTGGGATGCCTGTATCAACGGCAATGCCGATATCAGGCTGAATCATATGTGTAGCCGTCGTTGCACCGCGAAGCCCAACTTCCTCTTGTACAGTACCAACACCATATACAACATTCGGATGGTCTTCATTTTTTAAATGCTTCAACACATCGATGGCGATTGCGCAGCCTATCCGGTTATCCCAAGCTTTGGCCATTAGATATTTAGGATTTTTCATCACCGTGAAGTCGCAGACCGGTGCGACGGAATCGCCTGGGCGAATCCCAAATGAGAGGGCATCCTCTTTGCTTGCAGCACCGACATCAATGAACATGTCCTTAATTTTGACAGGTTTCTTGCGTTCTTCCGGTGCCAAAATATGGGGCGGTTTGGAACCGATGACACCCGGCACCTCGCCATCCTTTGTTTGGACAATCACACGCTGGGCGAGCATGACTTGCTCCCACCAGCCGCCGACAGTTTGGAATCTCAAGAAACCGTTTTCATCAATTTGCGTCACCATGAAGCCGATTTCGTCAAGATGTCCTGCGACCATAATCTTTGGTCCGCCTGCTTTGCCCTTTTTCACAGCAACAAGACTGCCAAGGTTATCATAAGTGAGTTCATCGGCATAAGGTTCTATGTATCTTTTCATGACGTCGCGAGGCTCACGTTCGTTGCCAGACACACCTTTGGCATCAGTTAAATCCTTTAGCATTTGCAAAGTTTCATCAAGTTTTTCCATGTCCGTACCTCCCTTATATGTATCATCATTATTATACAGAATTAACTATTTAGTCACAAACTTCCTGACTCCTTTTTGACACGCTTTATTGTTTGGCATTTTACACAGGATTATTCTTCCCTGACGACCCAAAGCCGCCTTCGCCTCTTTCCGATGGTGTCAGCTCCTCAATTTGGGTCATCGTCACGTTCGCAACGGGAGCAACGACCATTTGTGCTATTCGCATCTGCTTCACAATTTTAAACTCACTTTTGCCATGGTTAATTAATATGACTTTGATTTCTCCTCTATAGCCTTCGTCAATTGTACCGGGGCTGTTCAATACCGTTACAGAATGTTTTAAGGCCAAACCGCTTCTCGGCCTCACTTGTGCTTCGGTCCCTTTAGGCAGCTCAATCTGAATCCCTGTACTAATCAGAGCTGAATCCCCTGGTTGTATCGTCGTTTCTTCGATTGAATATAAATCTAATCCTGCATCACCTTCATGCGCTTGATAAGGCATGTGGGCATCATCATGTATTAATCTTACTTTCAAATTGTAGTTCATGTTCAGCCTCAATTCCGTTTGTTGGTTTGTCATTAGTGACTCGTGGTAAATTATATTAAGAAACCTTTTTCAAGTAAAGCCGTATATCATAAGAGGGTGGTGAAGGAAGATGACTATTGTCTTGTTCTTATTTATTTTACTTGCCGCAGCCTGCATCGTATACAGCATCTTGCGCTATAAACAAAGCGATCAATACCGCTTTACAAGAGCTGAGAGGACCAATGACATATATATGTATGAAAAAAACGGGAAAATATTTATGACAACAAAAGGTGTCACCTTCCAAGGTTATATACAGATTGAACCAAATGAAACGGTGTATAGCGTCGCGCAAATCAACATCGTGTTTGACGGGCCAAAATCGCGGCTTTTGGACATAACCAGGAATGACTTATATGATATCGAAAAGCAATTATATACAAAATACCCAAACACGCAAGTTGACTGGCAGCCGCCCATGTCCGATTTGCTTAATTCAATTTAGTAAAGAGTGCTGCCAAAATGACAACATAAATAAGACAGACGAGCGGCATGCCCATTTTGAACAAGGCATGCTTTGTTTTATGGCGAAACGTGCGCATGCCAAGATAGCTGCCAAATGCCCCTCCTATAGCTGCGACTGCCCATAGCTTAGCTTCCGGCACCCGCCATTCGTGACGCCTTGCCTTCCTTTTGTCTGAGGCCATTATGGCGTATCCATATAGATTGATGACAATCATATAAATAATAAAAACGAGCTGCCACGATACTACCATTCTTATTCCTCCAATAAAAAACATGGCTTATGATCCGGTTTCTGGCTTTTATGAGCCCGTTCGGGGTAAAAAGAGTAAAACAATTATACGGAAAATTATATACAACAATTGTTGTATATAATTGTTTTTCATCGCCTTTATGAAAGACATTTCTCCCGGTCAATTGCTAAGTTTTGTCGTTCATCCGGCTTATGAACGACCTCGACACCGACTTTTTATCGATTTCGGGCGTTCATCACTCTTATGAACGACCTCAACACTGACTTTTTATCGATTTCGGGCGTTCATCAACGCTATGAACGACCTCAACACTGATTTTTTACCGTTTTCGGGCGTTCATCACTCTTATGAACGACCTCGACACTGACTTTTTACCGATTTTGGTCGTTCATCAACGCTATGAACGACCTCGACACTGACTTTTTATCGATTTCGGGCGTTCATCAACGCTATGAACGACCTCAACACTGATTTTTTACCGTTTTCGGGCGTTCATCAACGCTATGCAGACACTTTCTCCCGCCTTTTCCCCAATTTACTGTCTTCATCACCACGATGAAGACAGTTTGCTTAATCCTTGTTGTAATCTAGGCGGACATAAGCTCTTAAAGTAAAGCAAAAGGCCATTCATAATTATGAACAGCCTTTTCAAAGGTTAGCTTTTATTTACTTCACTGCTGCTTTTGCTTTTCCAGCAAGTTCAGCAAATGCCTTTTCATCATTTACAGCAAGATCTGCAAGCATTTTACGGTTAACATCGATACCCGCAACTTTAAGTCCGTGCATCATGCGGCTGTATGAAAGACCGTTCATACGAGCTGCTGCATTGATTCTTGCGATCCACAATTTGCGGAAATCACGTTTAACTTGACGGCGATCCCTGTATGCATATTGTAAGGATTTGAAGACTTGTTGCTGAGCAACTTTAAATAATTTATGTTTTGCACCATAATAACCTTTTGCTAGCTTTAAAACTTTTTTACGTCTGCGACGCGTTACGTAACCGCCTTTTACTCTTGGCATTTTGAAAACCTCCTAGTATATTAAATTATCCGATTAGATAAGCTTTTTGATTCGTTTTTCGTCCGCACTGGATACGATCGCGCCTTTACGCAATTTACGTTTTTGCTTTTGTGTCTTGTTCTTGAACATATGGCTTGTATAAGCATGGCTGCGCTTCAGCTTGCCTGAACCCGTCTTTTTAAAACGCTTTGCAGCACCTTTATGTGTTTTCATTTTTGGCATGATAACTTCCTCCTATCAGCTGTTATTATTTCTCGTTCGTCGGTGCAAGGACTAGGAACATGCTGCGTCCTTCCATTTTAGGCTTCGCCTCGATCGTGCTGACCTCTTCACATTCTTTAGCTAGGCGCAAGAGAACTTCTCTGCCAAGCTCAGAGTGTGTGATGGCACGGCCGCGGAAACGAATGGACGCTTTTACCTTATCACCTTTTTCAAGAAACTTTCTTGCATTGCGAAGCTTCGTGTTAAAATCATGTTCTTCAATATTCGGGCTTAAGCGAATCTCCTTTATATTGATGACCTTTTGATTTTTGCGAGCCTCTTTTTCCTTCTTTTGTTGTTCATAACGGTATTTTCCGTAATCCATGATACGGCAAACAGGGGGCTTAGCGTTCGGTGCCACCATCACTAAATCAAGATTCACATTTCTCGCCATGTCCAGTGCTTCATGCTTCGATTTAATGCCAATTTGTTCACCGTTTTGGTCAATGAGTCGAACCTGTGAGGCACGAATTCCCTCGTTGACAATCATATCTTTGCTAATATTGAGCCACCTCCACCATTTTAGGCAAAATTATAATGAAAAGAATGAGCAAAACTCAGGGCAAATTAAAAAGTGTGAGCGCACGACGGCACCCACACTAATGACATTCATTAGATGTATTCCTCATACCAGCCAACAGCCCTAAGGCGTCGATCAGGTGAGAAGCCGGGTGCTTCTGCTTTTGCTCGATATCTTTATTCACTTTTTATAATATAGCATGGTTTGATCCATTAAGCAAGCACTAATGATTTTTTCTGCCATTTGTTCTATACTGCTATTAAAAGCAATCCAACTTTATAAGGGGGGCAATTATCGGTGGCCTAGTGCTGCAAATTTACGATTTAAAAAGGGAACGCAAACGATCAGAAACTTATTTGACTGTTATATCAATAATCTTTTTCAGTTTAGTCATAATAATTTATTCCACTGTTAGTTATTTTCGATAGTTTTTAAGAACCCTGTTGGTCATCGACCAACAGCGTTCTTTTAGCTTCACTTATGATTCTTCACGGCATCTTCAATTTGGCTAACGAAGGCGTCAAGTCCAACGGAATCGGATTTGTTTTCGCCGTAGCGGCGGACGTTGACAGCCTCATTCTCGATCTCTTGGTCGCCGACAACAAGCATGTATGGAATCTTTTGCGTTTGCGCCTCACGAATTTTATAGCCAATTTTTTCATCGCGTTCATCAATCTCGACGCGAATATTGCTGTCGCGAAGTTTTTCAGCAACTTTGTTAGCGTAGTCTTGATGGACACCCGCGACAGGGATCACTTTGGCCTGAATCGGGGCGAGCCAAGTCGGGAAGGCGCCTTTATATTTTTCGATTAAGAAAGCGACAAAGCGTTCCATCGTTGAAACAACACCGCGGTGGATAACAACCGGCCGATGCTCTTTGCCATCTTCACCGATATAGGACAATTCAAAGCGCTCAGGCAAGTGGAAGTCGAGCTGCACTGTTGAAAGTGTTTCATCTTTGCCTAAAGCTGTTTTCACCTGAACATCAAGCTTAGGACCGTAGAAAGCCGCTTCACCCTCAGCTTCAACATAATCTACACCGAGTGTGTCCATCGCATCACGCAGCATGCTTTGCGCCTTTTCCCACATCTCATCCTTATCAACATATTTCTTCTTGTTCTCCGGATCACGATAAGAAAGACGGAAGTAATAGTCATCAATCCCGAAATCCTGATAGACCTTTTGGATCAGCTTAACAACGTTAATAAACTCATCTTTAATTTGATCCGGACGGCAGAAGATATGAGCATCATTCAATGTCATCGAACGGACCCGCTGGAGTCCGGCTAAGGCCCCGGACATTTCATAACGGTACATCGTGCCAAGCTCAGCGACTCTGACCGGCAGCTGGCGATAGCTGTGAAGCTCATGCTTATACACCATCATATGGTGTGGACAGTTCATCGGCCTTAAGACAAGCTCCTCATTATCAAGCTTCATCGTCGGATACATATCCTCCTGATAATGATCCCAGTGTCCGCTTGTCTTATAGAGCTCAACATTGGCTAAATGTGACGTGTAGACGTGCTGATAACCGCGCGCAGTCTCCAAATCAACAATATAACGTTCAATCAAGCGCCGGACAGTCGCCCCTTTTGGCAGCCAGATCGGCAGCCCCTGGCCAATTTCCTGTGAAATCGTAAATAGATCAAGCTGTTTGCCTAATTTCCGGTGATCGCGTTCTTTTCTTTCTTCGAGCTCATGCAGATGCTCGTCTAATTGCTTTTTCTTCGGAAAAGCTGTGCCGTATATTCTTTGCAGCATCTTGTTATCACTGTCACCGCGCCAATAAGCACCCGCAATGCTCAATAGCTTAAAGGATTTGATCTTGCCCGTCGACGGCAGGTGCGGACCGCGGCATAGGTCAAAAAATTCGCCTTGTTCATAAATCGTCAATGTCTCACCCTCAGGAATATCCTCGAGCAACTCAAGTTTGAGATCATCGCCAATTTCTTGATAACGGCCAATCGCTTCACCGCGGGATACAGCTTCACGCTTTATCTCAAAGTTCTGATCAATAATCTTCTGCATTTCCTTCTCAATCTTCTGCAGATCTTCAGGTGTCAGTGAATGCTCCATATCAATATCGTAGTAGAAACCCTCATCAATCACAGGTCCAATTCCCAGCTTTACATCATTAAAGAGACGTTTGATCGCCTGTGCCATAACATGTGTCGTCGTATGGCGAAGTATCTGGGTGCCTTCAGGGTCTTCAAGCTTTAATATTTCGATCGTTCCATCTTCCGTTAATCCTCTTTTTAAATCAACAGGTGCACCATTATATTTACCGGCAACAGCTTGTTTTTTTAAACCAGAGCTGATTGACGCGGCGATGTCCTCTGTTGTGACGCCTGATGGGAATTCCTTCACATTGCCATCAGGAAAAGTAATCTTAATCATGTCAGCCATTTGTCCCACTCCAATTCTAAAAATAAAATAAACTAAAAAACACCCATCCCTGGAAAAGGGACGAGTGTTGATCTCGCGGTTCCACCCTTGTTTCTGCAAGACATGCAGCTCAAGTAAGATAACGGTTATTCACCGTCGGCGGATACTAGTGTTCCCCGCCAAAGTTCAGAGGTGGTAAGCTATTTCTCTCCGTCAGGAAGTTCTCACCTAATCTTCCCTCTCTGATAACGGCTGTAAAATAACCCTTGTCCTCATCATGACTTATAATCGAATATAGTATGTAAGGTATTATAGCCAGTTATCTAAAGAAAATCAAGCCTCTTTTACAAAATCCAACAACTTCCTCATGTTTTATGCAGGTGTGATCCAGCGGTCCAATCCTTTAGTGAAAAACAGACCCGGTCCTCAAAGACATTTTGCAGCGTTTTCATCATACCGTGATCAGGGCGGTCAGTATATACCACAACCTTTTTTGGTGCTAAACTGATTAGGCTCAGTAAAATAGATGGCTCCGCCTCAATGCCCCACTGCTTTAAGATGGGATAAAAAGAGCGGACGGATTGGCTGTTATTGATTGGTTTATGCTTGTCATCATAAAGCTTAAAAGGCTCATCATCTACCACATAGATCGTTTGATGAAGCGGGTGGTATGTCGTAATAATCTGTCTTAACTTTTCAACAAAAGCCAGGTATTCTTGCTGCAGCTTATACTCATCGATGGCAAGCTCCACATATCTTTGCAGGCAAGTCCTGAATCCAGTCAAACGAAAGGTTGTCAGTGATTCAAAAGAAAAGGATGACTGGCCCTCAATGAGATCAAAAATCGCTTCCCTTAACACACCGTGTTTCGAAGGCAAGGCATCAACCCTCGGCAGATCGCTTTTTTCCCCGTCAAAAATAGCGTAGACAATATCTAATATCGCTTCCTGATCATGCTGCTCGCTAAAGTAAAAGTTGCTCTCAATAATATCCAGCAGCCACTTTTCTTCATACATGTTAATAATAAAATCGACGAAAGTGTCCGTTAAGGCCTTTTGGGTTGCAGCCGGCAGCTTTTGACCTTCCGTGCCGATCATCACCATGTCATTGCTTAAATACAGCTCGATCATATCCCCAAACATAGCACCTATACATGTATGTAAAGACACTGCCTCGTGTCTTGACTCAAATGTTACTGAAATCAAACCGATCCCTCCTTCTCTCTTTCCATACACTATATGGGACCAGCTATTAAAACATGTCTTTTTTATAATAAAGAATAAAGAAAACTTGCCGATTGGCGAGCCTTTGGCGAAGACAGAGGCGTAGTTGCGACGCACAGGACGTGCTAGTACTGGCGTTGTAACAGGATGTTACGTCTTTAGCCAGTGCACTTATGTGCGTAAGAAAGTTTATACTTTCTTACCTAAAAAAATGCCAGGGATATGAACAGATTAATCCCCGGCAGTTCTGCGATTTGTTCCTTCAATCGTTACCAATTTCGTATAATGACGGATCCGTTCCATAATCCGCTTTGCTTTCAAACTTTCCGTCCCGCTTTTTTGAGAATAAGACAAGTGCTCTTCAAGCTCATCATAATCATAATTCGACGTATACAATGTCGGCAGTTTCTCCATCATTCGATATTGCAGAATGCTTCCAAGCAGTTCATCGCGGGTCCATGGCGTCATCGTCTCCGCACCAATATCATCTAAAATCAACACCGGCGCTGTCTTAATGTAATCCAGCTTTTCATCAAGTGTATGATCCTGAATCGCCCCTTTAAGCTCCCTAATGAAATCCGGTGTGTACACCATTAATGACGGCACTTGCTTTCTTTCCGCCAAAGCATTCATTAAGGCACCCATAATATAGGTTTTTCCGACACCAAATTTCCCATAAAAGTAAAGGCCATTTGCACTTTCCGGATGGTCAATATAGGCTTTAACAAAATCCCCCGCTGCCTTGAGTGCTCGATACCGTTCAGGGTCCGACTTATCAATCGATTGGAATGTTGCCTGCAGAATGTCTTTTGGTACATAGAAGCTTCTTACAAGTCCCGATTGTTTTTTTCGCTGTTCTTCCGCTCTTTTTAAGGAGCAGGGCTTGAACGTCAGAGCGATGGATTGTTTATCATAAATCAAATCAGGTTGGTAGCCCTTCAGCATATTAGGGCAATTGTTCAAGCCTGGACATTGCTCACAATTATTATGCTCAGTCACATATTGGTAAAGCTTTGGGATACTTTTATAAAAGGTGTCTTCATTCATGTCGGGATGTTTTTTTAAAAAAGACTGGATCCGGGGATCTTTCATCAGGGATTCAGCTAACTTTTGATTGACCGAATCAATCGGCATTCCTTTTGCCAGCTCACGAATGGCGGCTTTTATTGACTCCAAATTGACACCCCCTTTTTAACGTCATAAATTATTTAAATACTCTTCTAACCATTTTTCCTTTTGCACAGCTTCCTCTTTTGATATTTTATTTTCACTGGACTCTTTAGCTTCCGTTTCACCGGTCATCCATTTAGGAAGCTTGTCCTGCCGGCTGTTTTTTCCAGCTTTTGTTCTATGGCCTTTTTTGGTTGCTGACCATTCCTGAGTCTTTTCAAACTCAGACTTGGCAAGGGCCATCGCCTCACGAACCGTTTTTATCTTTTTCCTTGCCCAGTGTCCTGCAAGTTTCTCAACATAAGATTTTATCAGCTTCTGATCATTCGTTACCATAACATAATGGATCAGAACATTAACAACACCCGGATTCAACTTTTGTTCAAAAAGAATTTCTTCAACAAGCCTCAAATCCGGTGCAGCCGGCTCTCCGCCATCTGCCATTTGTTCAAGAATATCATAAGGTGACATTAGCTCGAATTGCTGAATCTGGCGTTCAACATCTGTCTGTGGTGTTTTCCCGGCCATTTCTTGAGCGGATAGCGGCTGCAGACGGCTGCTTAGAGCTGGAAGCTGAACGCCCGCTTCCAAGCGATAATAATTCCGCACTTCCTTCCGCAAGACCTGTATATCAATCTCCCCTGTGTGGATGAATGCCTCTTGGATCACCTTGCTCATATCAAGCGGTGTAAGCTGGTAGACAAAGCTGAGTTTTTCAATTGCTTCTTTTACTTCTACCGTAAAAGCTTCTTTAGATATAATGACACTTGATATATAACGGTACAGCTCATCAAAATCAAAGCTTCTTTTAAGAATCGGCTCCGAACTTTGCTCTCGATCGAGCCAAACGTTGCTTTCTTGAAGCTCTTGATCGTTATTTTTTAATTCTGATGGATGAACGGATTGAAAAATGTCATTAAAATCAACCGTGACGTTTTCAATGTCTTGCTCTGATAACTTATCTTGAATAAAAGACTGTTTTAAACGGTTGTAATCCTGATGGCCGATGCGATTATAAAGATAAATATTCAAGAGGCCATCAGTGAAAAATTGTTTTGGCGTTAAAGGCGGCTGCAGCTCGTAAAACAATACAAGCTGATCCTTCTCTTTTTTCTTAAACGTTTTTAAAAGTCCGATTGCTTCAAGCTTTTTTCTTTCCTGAAGCAGGGTGCTTAATGGGGTATTCGTACTGACCATTAAATGATGGTGTGTCAGTGTCCCGCTTATAAAGAGGCGGTCATCAACCTCATGCCAAAGTGTTGTATATAAACTGCTTGCTCCGGGGCCAATCAAGGGCTGATAAAGACGTGTAATTACTTTTTGATCAAAAAAATGCAAAAGCCCATTCAGTCTGACAACATAACGGTCACCTGGGAGCATGTCCTTCCAGTGGTGTTGCAAAACCTTTCACCTCACAAAAAGGCGGTATGTCATAACAGAGAATAAAGAGCCTATGTCAGCTCTTTATTCGTCAGCTTTATTCGCTTTTTTCAGCAAATCCTTAAGCTCGTGGATAAAAACATTGATATCTTTAAATTGGCGATAGACTGATGCAAATCGAACATATGCCACTTCATCAACCGTCGCCAGCTCATCCATAACAAGCTCGCCGATATCGTGACTTTTCACTTCAGAAATACCGTTACCGCGCAAATTCTTTTCTACATTTCCAACGATCTTCTCAAGTCTTTCTAAGGGTACGGGGCGTTTCTCGCAGGCCTTAATTAAGCCTCGCAATATCTTATCCCGGCTGAAGGCTTCCCTGTCCTCACCTTTCTTGACAACGATCAGAGGGATTTCCTCAACGGTCTCAAATGTTGTGAAGCGATAATGGCATGACTCGCACTCGCGCCTTCTGCGAATTGAGCCGCCTTCGTTTACAGGACGTGAATCCAAAACCTTCGTACCCGTTTTTTTGCAATTTGGACAACGCATAATCCACCTCATCGGGAGTTTACCGTTTTATTTTAGTATAACATTAAGCCATACAGCAATCACTTTCTGTTATTCACTCACAGGAAAAACGTGATCCAATTTTTGATAAAACGCTTCAATCTGTTTCTCGCAATAGTTGAAATTCATCCCTTTTTCCAGGGACAATGAAAAATCGACAGCCGTGTGAAAGGCTCTAACCATTATAATAGTGATTATTAATAGACCGTTTTTTTTACCTGTAAGCTGAACAGATATCTCACCCCGCTCATGTGATTCTGCCACGACTCTCATATCCGCTTCACGTTCTATCATTTGCAGACATTCTTTATATAATTTATCCTTTGTTGTTCTATAATAATGAGTGCGCAGCCGCTGATCATCATGGTGGTCAGCTGTCTCTGAATGATTGTCGAATAACCGACTGATTTTGCTTAACAATGTCACGTGACTCCTCCTAACCTAGGGTGGTGTATATTCTATTATAGTAAAAAAAGGGCTACCCGCGGCACCCCTTTTATTAAATACCTATTTTGTTGTCGTGATTTCCCTGTGCTGAACGCCAACCGGACCCATACCTCTTGGCAGTTCCATTTTCTCGGACACTTCCGAGCCAAGGGCTTCAGCAATATATTCGGCGGCAACATTGGGATCAATGCGATCGCCGCAAGTATATACATCAATGCTGGCATAGCCATGTTCAGGAAAACTGTGGATGGTTAAATGTGATTCAGAAATAATGACCACTCCGCTGACACCCTGAGGCGCAAACTTATGAAAGGCAACTTCCCGTACCTCCGCACCAGCAGCCAATGCCGCATCTACAAAAACTTTCTCGATATAATTCATGTCATTTAATTTGTTGATATCGCATTTCCATAGTTCGGAAATAACGTGTCGTCCCATAGTATCCATATAAAGCCCCCCTAGGAAAAAGTTACATGCTTCATGTTCGCATGCTGGATTGTTCGTGCACCACGGGGGATAGTTAGTCCGATGAGGTCCTAACCCTTTAAGTGCAAACAAACCCTTTAATGTACACTTTTTGTATTAACGAAGAATAGTATACTTGTTTTAATTTGATATTGCAATGTTTTTTTAAGTTAGGCGCGTGAAGCTAGACAAAGCCAATAAAAGAAAAAAGAAGCCCGTGGCGAATGCAGGCTTCCTTTCTTCGGCCTTTTATTTAGTTAATCAGAAAGTATAACTTTCTGACGCACATAAGGGCAACTACACCTCTGTCTTCGCCAAAGGCTCGCCAATCGGCAAGTTTTCTTTAGTTAATCAGAAAGTATAACTTTCTGACGCACATAAGGGCAACTACGCCTCTGTCTTCGCCAAAGGCTTGCCAATCGGCAAGTTTTCTTTACGATACTTTAACGTTTTTTTTATTCGCAATACCTGCCGCGATGAGTTTTGCCAAATCAACGACTCGGCAGGAATAACCCCATTCATTGTCATACCAGGCAAGAACTTTCACTTTGTTCCCATCCATTACCATTGTAGATAACCCATCGACAATCGCTGAATGCTCATCAGTATTGAAATCAATGGAGACAAGCGGCTCATCTGTGTATGCTAAGATGCCATGGTTTGCAGGTGCTTCCGCTGCGGATTGCAGAGCATGATTGATGTCATCAACTGTCACATCTTTCTTGAGCTCAACCACCAGGTCAACAAGGGACACGTTTGGTGTTGGAACACGAAGAGCCATACCATTCAATTTTCCCGTTAATTGCGGCAGCACTTTTGCGATCGCTTTGGCGGCCCCGGTGGATGTTGGGATAATCGACTCCGCGCAAGCCCTTGCTCTTCTTAGATCCTTGTGCGGGTTGTCGATATTCTTTTGATCATTTGTATAGGAATGGATGGTCGTCATCATTCCTGATGCGATGCCAAAAGCTTCATCCAAGACCTTAGCTACAGGTGCAAGACAATTGGTCGTACATGATGCGTTAGAAACAACATGGTGCTGATCTGCATTATATTGGTCATCATTCACACCCATGACAATAGTAATATCTTCATCTTTACCTGGGGCAGTAATCACAACCTTCTTTGCTCCTGCTTCAATATGATACCCGGCTGTCTCGCGGGATTTGAATTTCCCAGTTGCTTCAATAACTAATTCAATATCCAATTCTTTCCACGGGCACTGTTTTGGATCACGTTCATTAACAATTTGTATAATCCGGTTGCTTACCTTTAATGTATTATCATCAACAACATCAACATCACCTTGAAACCGGCCATGGACACTGTCATATTTAATAAGATGGGCTAATGTTTCCGCTGGATAACTAGCATTTATTGCCACTATATTTAATTGAGAATCATTTACAGCTTTTCTGAAGACCATACGGCCAATTCGGCCAAATCCATTGATTGCGACGTTCACAGACATGAACCATCAACCTCCGTAATATGTTATACAATTTGTTGTCTTTACTAAAAATAGTATAACATATACCGAACAAAATGAAAGCGTTTTTACCATTTTTTAAAAATTTGGGCATCCTTAAATGCAAAATGCCCGGTTTTATGGTTATTTCCCTACTCCCCATTGCTTCAAGGCGGCCATAAGCTGCCCCCGTGTATCGCCTACTGATCCGTTATTATTAATGACGGCATCTGCAAGCTGTTTCTTTTCCTCGAGCGGAAGCTGTGATTGAATACGTGCCAGCGCTTCTTTCTCTGTGCTGCCATCACGCAACATTAACCGCTTTAATTGCACATCAGGTGTCACATAGACGAGGAGGACCTTATCTGTCCACCCTGTTAATTTGCTTTCAAATAATAATGGGATGTCGAGGACGATCGCTTCGGTGCCTTCTGACTTATAAGCCGCTATTTTTCCACTCATTTGCTTCCGAATCTGGGGATGGACAATGCTGTTCAGTTTTTTTCTTTTGCTTTCATCCTGAAAAATAATACTTCCTAGCTGCTTGCGATTCAAGGTGCCATCAGCAAATAAAACGTCGCTTCCAAATGTCTCAGCAATCTCATCATAAGCAGGTTCTCCCGGTTCGACGACCTCCCGGGCAATCTGATCAGCATCAATGAGCGGGATATGCTGTTCCTGAATCATCTTAGAGACCGTGCTTTTACCGCTGGCAATGCCGCCGGTTAATCCGATGATTATCACTTTCCATCCCCCCTATTCTGACAAACTGGGCAGAAATGCGTGCCCCTTCCCCCTGCTTTAATTTTTTCAATAGGGGTGCCACAGTTTGGGCAGCTGTCACCCTGACGGCCGTATACATTTAACCTTTGCTGAAACATGCCCATTTCTCCCTGACTGTTAAGATAAGTGCGGATCGTACTGCCCCCAAGCCCCACCGCTTCACGAAGTGTTTCTTGGATACTGGCATAGAGTCTTTCACTGTCAGCCGCTGACAGATGCTTGGCTTTGGTTAAAGGATGCAACCTTGCACAAAATAAAGCTTCATCGACATATATATTGCCTAAACCGACAACAATGGTTTGATCCAAAAGAACTTGTTTGATCGTCCGCTCCGTTTTTTGGCACTTACTATATAAATATTCAGAAGTGAACACGTCGCTTAAGGGTTCTGGACCCAGCTGCCTAAGCGGGCTTGAATTAAATTCTTCCCCCTTGTTAAAAAGGTGCATCGTTCCAAATTTCCTTACGTCCCGATATCTCAGTTCGGTTCCATCTGAAAAACGGAAGATGACATGGGTGTGTTTGTCTATAGGTGTATCCTGTTCCTCAAGCCGGTATTTCCCTTCCATTCTCAAATGAGAGACCAATACATAATCATCAAGGTAAAATAACAGAAATTTGCCCCGGCGCGCGATTGTATCAATGGTTTGGCCTTCCAAAAGCATTTGGAAGGCTTTTATGTCATCAGGACGCTGGATAATATTCGGCCAGCGGACATCAACATGGCCAATGGTTTTGTCGGTGACAAGCTTATTTAATGTTTCTTTGACCGTTTCTACCTCAGGTAATTCAGGCACTGCCATCTTCCTCTCTTACTTTGCATCATACCAGGTTGCGCCATAGGCATAATCGACCTTTAACGGCACATTCAATGATACGGCGTTCTCCATGACTTCAGGTACAATTTTCTTTAACCGATCAATTTCATTTTTTGGCGCTTCAAATATCAGTTCATCGTGGACTTGTAGAAGCATATTGGCTGTTAATTCCTCTTTTTCAAGACGACCTGCCATATTTATCATAGCCTTTTTGATAATATCGGCTGCACTGCCCTGGATAGGTGTATTCATCGCCGTACGTTCAGCAAAGCTTCTGCGATTAAAATTCCTGCTCGTTATTTCAGGCAAATACCTTCTCCGATGAAGCAATGTTGTCACATAGCCGTCATGCTTGGCCTTCTGGACTATATCTTCCATGTATTGTTTTACACCGGGGAAGCTATTCAGATAACGGTCAATAAACTCACCGGCTTCCTTTCTAGTGATGCCAAGATTCTGTGACAGACCGTAATCACTAATCCCGTATACAATACCAAAGTTTACAGCTTTAGCCTGCCGCCTCATCAAATCAGTGACTTCCTCTTCTCCTACTCCAAAGACATCCATTGCGGTTTTTGTATGAATATCCATTTCATTTTCAAAAGCATCAATCAGATTTTTATCCTCAGCAATATGGGCTAATACCCTTAACTCAATCTGTGAGTAATCGGCGGAAAAAATGACCCAATCGTCATTTGCCGGTAAAAAGGCTTTACGGATCTTCTTCCCTTCCTCAAGACGAATCGGGATATTTTGCAAGTTCGGGTCGGTTGAACTAAGCCTGCCGGTTTGGGTTAATGCCTGATTGTATCGGGTATGAATTTTCCCTGTTTCCGGATGGATAACTTTAAGAAGGCCATCGACATAGGTTGAACTGAGTTTGCCTAATTGGCGATAATCCAATATTTTCGAAATGATCTCATGCTTCGGGGCAAGCTTCTCCAATACGTCAGCTGACGTCGAATACCCTGTTTTCGTTTTCTTAATGACTGGCAGTTCAAGCTTTTCGAACAGCACTTCACCAAGCTGTTTTGGGGAATTGATATTAAATGTCACTCCTGCAAGCTCATGAATGTCTCTCTCTATTTCATCAAGCTTCTTATGGATCTCCTTACCCATTTTTTCAAGTGTCTCCCTACTTGTTTTTACTCCCATGACTTCCATGTCAGCAAGTACAAGTGATAAAGGCAATTCTAATTCATAAAAAAGGCTGCTCTGCCTGTTTTCCTCAAGTTCTTTTTTCAAGGAAGGCATTAATTTAAGCAAAGCTTCCGCTTTTCTAATAAGATGATCTGCAAGCTTTTCATCTTCAGGTATCGTACGTTTTGCCCCTTTACCGTAAAAGGCCTCATCTGAGAAAACATAATTAAACTTTTTTCTTTTGGCAATGGCTGAAAGATCATGATTCGATTCAGATGGATCAATTAAATAAGAAGCCATTTGAATGTCAAAGGTCACACCATTTAAATCTATATTCCGCCATTTCAAAGCAACAACATCCCGTTTGCCGTCAAAAACAATCTTTTTTTGGTTTTCATCAGCAAGCCACTTTTTAAATTTGTCGGATCCAAAGGCGGTTTCACTTGGAACGAAATAACGGCCGTTCTCATTGGCAAGGGCAAAACCAAGGATATCTGCGTAGTGGTAGTTATCTTCTAGCACCTCAACAACTAATGCACTAGGAGAAGTTAAGTGCTCTTCCTTTATTTCAGATAGGGATTCAAATTCTAATTTCTCTTCTTTCGTATCCTGATCTATGACCTCTTCAAAGCCCATGCGTTCAAGCAGTGAATGGAATTCAAGCTCTTTAAAAAGGTCAACCATTTGTTCTGTCATCTCTTTTTTGAAAGCAAGGTCATTCAGCGTGACATCCACCGGCGCATCGCAGTCAATGGTAGCCAGCTCCTTACTCATAAAGGCCTGATCTTTATTTTCTGTCAGACGCTCCTTAAGCTTTTTGCCCGAGATATCTTCGAGTGATTCGAAGATTTTTTCCATCGACCCGTATTGTTTGAGTAATTTTATCGCTGTCTTTTCACCGACACCAGGCACCCCAGGGATATTATCTGAGGAATCGCCCATTAGACCTTTAAGATCAATTATTTTTTTTGGTTCAATTTCATAGCGTTCGAAAACTTTCTCGTTATCATAATCATCAACATCGGTAATCCCTTTACGTGTCAATGACACTGTGATGCGGTCATCTACGAGCTGCAAAAGGTCCTTATCACCGGTAACAACCTTCACATCCCAATCCTTTTCTTGAGCCTGTTTTGATAGGGTTCCAATGATATCATCCGCTTCATATTGATCCCGTTCATACCGGCTGATGCCCATGCTGTCAAGTAACTCATGGATAAAAGGCAGTTGCTCTGACAGCTCCGGCGGCGTCTTTTGCCTTGTTCCTTTATATTCCTTATAAGTCTTATGGCGAAATGTCGTCTTTCCCGCATCGAAGGCAACAAGGAGGTGTGTCGGTTTTTCCTCTTCAATGATTTTCATCAGCATGGTTGTAAAACCATAGACAGCGTTCGTATATACACCTTTATCAGTATTCAGCAAAGGAAGGGCAAAAAAAGCGCGATAAGCAATGCCGCTTCCATCAACCAAAATAAGCTTTTTCAAAATGAAACCTCTCCTTTAGGCTATAGGTTTTTTAAACGTTATTTCAAATGTTGTTCCTTCTCCCGGCTTGCTTGCGACATCGATCCGGCCGCCGTGCGCCTCAACAAGATGCTTGACGATCGCCAGCCCAAGGCCAGTACCGCCTAAATTTCTGCTCCTTGCCTTATCAACCCGGTAAAACCGTTCAAAGATTCTTGGGATTTGGTTTGGTTCAATACCGATGCCAGTATCGGAGACAATCAGCTTTACTCCATCTCCCATGTTTTTTATTTCGGTTTGAATTTTGCCGCCTGCCGATGTGTAGGAAATCGCATTTGTAATTAAATTTATCATGATTTGCCGGATCCGCTGCGGGTCACCAAGAGCAATTCCTGCTTCTTTCGTACTATCTGTTAATGTAATACCTTTTTCTCCAGCCTTCTCTGTTAAAACCATGATAGTATCATCCAACAGCTCAGTCATTTGGACATGCTCCCATTTAATTTCAAAGTGTTCCTGCTCTATTTTGGAGAGCTCCAACAGCTCGCTGATCAATGTTTGCAGCCTTTTGCTCTCGCTGAGGATAATATTTAAGAATTTGTCTTGCAGCTCTGGCTCTTCCATTGCACCGTCCAACAGCGTTTCGGTAAACCCGATAACTGATGTGACAGGTGTTTTCAGTTCATGGGAGACATTGGCTACGAAGTCTTTTCTCATTTTTTCAAGCTTTTTCAGTTCAGTTATATCATGGAAGACTACAACAATGCCCCTGAGTCTTTCGTTTTGATCTAAAATAGGTGCACAGGACACATCAAAATGCTTTCTTTCGATGCGGATAGGTAATTTTAATTGTTTGGTTAAAGCCGTCCCGCTTTTAAAAGTTTCGGTGATCAGCAGGGTCACCTCAGAATGAGGTATCACATCCTGATATGTTTGATTCAGCCAATTTTCGGTCGGCGCTTGAAAAGTCTCCCGGTAAGTTTTATTGACTAAGCTAATTCGTCCGTTGCCATCAATAAAAATAAGTCCGCTGCCGATGTTTTCGATCAGTGTTTTCAAGCGATCCTGTTGCGTCAAATAAGACTTAGCTATTTTTTCAAGACTGCGTGCCAGAACATTTAAAGAGTAGTTAAGCCTGCTCACATCACTATCCTCTATGTATTCGGAAGCCCTCTTTTGATAACGGCCTTGTGACAGATCTTCAGCCATGCTTGCCGCCTCGCGAATAGATCGCGAAAACTTTCTTACCAGGCGATCATAAAGCAGCACCAAGAGAATGCCGGCAATAAAGAGGATGACATAGAAAATCAAAAGTCCCTTAACCCTTGGAAGCTCACCTTCCATTTTAATAAAACCAGTCGTCTTTTTTTGCTGAATCATGGGTTCAATGATGGTGAAAGCACCATGGCTATTTTGGTATAATGGCAGTTTTTTTGGCGCCTTTAGCTGATGGGGATGCCGGCGTGTGGAATAGACGGCCTGTCCATCGGTATCGTAGATGGTTAGACTTCCTCCTACATTCTTTACATATCGATTTAGGCTTTTATTACTTTCAGCATCAATATGAAGATGACCTTGTTTCAAAGCTATGGCTTGGATACCCGGCACCCGTTCTTTAAGCACATTTTCATATTGCTTGGAATTGGCGGCCTTGATCGTTTCATTGATGATAAGGATTAATCCTGTCAAGCATAATAATATGACAATCCACCTTATCCATTTATAATGATTTGACATCATTTGCTGGTTCCTCTAGCTTGTATCCAAGCCCGCGCACAGTCTTAATATATTGCGGTTTTCTTGTATCTGCTTCAATTTTTTCCCGCAAATGACTGACATGAACATCAACAATCCTGGTATCGCCCGCAAAATCATAATGCCAGACAGCATTCAATAATTGCTCTCTTGTTAAAACTTTGCCAAGGTGCTGAACTAAATATAACAGCAACTCAAACTCTTTTGGTGTTAAAGTCATTTGTTTCCCTTTGAAAATAGCTTCATAATTCTCAGGAAATACGGTGATGTCCCCAACGCTTAACCGCTGCTGTGCCATAGCATCGGCGTGATGAGATCTTCTTAGTATCGCCTTAACACGTGCAACAACTTCTCTTGGGCTGAAAGGTTTGGTCATATAATCATCCGCACCAAGCTCAAGACCGAGAATTTTATCAAGTTCATCATCCTTCGCCGTAAGCATTAGAATGGGCACCAAGATCCCTTCTTCTCTAAGTTTACGGCAAACATCTATCCCATCCATCTCAGGCAGCATTAAATCCAATACAATCAGATCAAGCCGGTTATCTTTGGTTTTCTGCAGAGCATCGGTTCCGGTTTCGGCTGTTAAAACCTCAAAGCCCGCCTTTTCAAGATTAAAAGACAATAAAGTGACAATGGATGGCTCATCATCCACAACAAGAATCCTATTTGGCAAGTCCCTACCTCCTGATATTCATTGCTTATAATTGTTCGTAACCAAGTTAATCATACTATTTTTTCACCTAATAAAAAAGAAAACTTAGCCGAATGCCAAGTTTTCTCTCTATTTTGAACGACCTCTATCTAAAAATTATCAAATGTTGATGATGTTACAGGTTCCGGGGGATAGGGGGGACTAACTACCAATTGTCCCTTAATAACCATGTCACCCTGATCGTCTTCAGCGGTAACATCGATTGTGACCGTTCGTTCATTCTTGTCAACATCTCGGACGGTTAATAAGAAATGGATTTCCGAGTAATGATGCACAGGCTTTGGAAATTGCAATGTCTGGCTGAGAATGCTGCTTCCCGGCCCTGGCATAATTTTCGACACTGCTCCCGTAACCATGCCTGTCAGCATAATTTGGGGCACAATAGGTTTTTTATATGGTGTAAGAGAGGCATAGTCATGTTGAATAAAAAGCGGGTTATTATCATCAGTCAGACCAAGGAAAAGCAACAAATCCTTATCCTCAATTTTTTCTGATAGTCTCACCTTTTCACCTGGATTAATTTCATCAATCATTCGTCCGAGCTTTCGTTTTTTTCCTAATAGCATGAAGCCCTTGCCTCCCACTAAAGGTTGTTTAAAAAGGATTCGGAGAACCCCCTCCGAATCCTTTTTATCATCTTTTAATTCAACGCGTTCATAACATTTTTGACCGAGTCAACGGATTTAGAAAGGGATTGTTTTTCATCATCTGTTAAATCAAGTTCAATAATCTTTTCCAATCCGTTGCCGCCCAAAACAACTGGCACGCCTAAATATAGATCCTCATAGCCGTATTCACCTTCCAGGTAGGCAATCGCAGGCAGAACGCGGCGCTTATCTTTTACGATCGCTTCAACCATCTGAGTGAGTGACGCAGCAGGTGCATAGTAGGCACTGCCATTCCCTAGAAGACTGACGATTTCACCGCCGCCTTTTCTCGTTCTCTCAACAATGGCATTCAAGCGGTCTTGAGGGATTAACTTTTCCAATGGAATGCCGCCGGCATAGGAATATCTAATAAGCGGAACCATATCATCACCGTGCCCGCCAAGGACGAATCCTGTGACATCTTCAACAGATAGATTCAGCTCCTGAGCAACAAATGTTCTGAACCGTGCAGTATCAAGCACACCTGATTGTCCAATGACACGACTCTTCGGAAATCCGGATTCTTTGAAAGCCGTGTAAGTCATGGCGTCAGCGGGATTAGTCAGAACAACAATGACGCAATTTGGTGAATGCTCCACGACTTGGCGTGTCACATCTTTCATGATTTTGGCATTTGTCGCTACGAGATCATCACGGCTCATACCAGGTTTTCTAGCGATACCAGCTGTTATCACAACGACATCTGAATCTGCGGTGTCTTTATAATCTGATGTACCAATGACGTTAGAATCAAACCCTTGCACCGGACTTGCTTCAAGCATATCAAGAGCCTTGCCCTTTGTAGGGCCCTCCATTTGCGGAATGTCAACAAGCACAACATCACCAAGTTCTTTTTGGGCTAGGAGAAAAGCTGTTGTCGCCCCGGTAAAACCGGCACCGATAACGGAAACCTTTTTACGCTTGATCGCCATATTTAGGACCCCCAAATTACATATTTTTAATTAATTGATCACCAAATTCAGAGCACTTCACTTCAGTTGCACCGTCCATAAGACGCGCAAAATCGTATGTTACTACT
Organism: Scopulibacillus darangshiensis; assembly: GCF_004341035.1. Lineage (GTDB taxonomy): Bacteria > Bacillota > Bacilli > Bacillales > Sporolactobacillaceae > Scopulibacillus > Scopulibacillus darangshiensis. The sequence goes on along the minus strand of NZ_SLXK01000001.1, from coordinate 67,512 downwards.
TTACTTGCAATTGTTTTTTCCATTGAATTCATAACAAGCTTGGCGGCCTCATTCCAATTAAGGTGTTCAAGCATGAGGACACCTGAAAGGATCACTGATGATGGATTAACTTTATCCAAACCAGTATATTTTGGCGCAGTACCGTGAGTTGCTTCAAAAATGGCATGGCCCGTTTCATAGTTAATATTCGCCCCAGGAGCAATGCCAATACCGCCGACTTGAGCTGCCAAAGCATCGGAAATGTAGTCGCCATTAAGGTTCATTGTCGCAACAACATCGAATTCAGCCGGACGTGTTAAGATTTGTTGTAGGAAAATGTCAGCAATTGAATCTTTAACGATGATTTTTCCGGCTGCTACTGCGTCTGCTTGCGCTTTATTCGCTGCATCTTTGCCATCATTTTCAGCAATACGGTCATATTGAGCCCATGTAAATACTTTTTCACCGAATTCCTGTTCAGCTAGTTCATAACCCCAGTTCTTAAAAGCACCTTCTGTAAATTTCATAATGTTGCCTTTATGAACGAGTGTCACGCTTTTGCGGCCTTCATTGATTGCATATTGAATTGCCGCACGAACCAGACGTTTCGTTCCTTCTGAAGAAACCGGTTTAATACCGATTCCAGATGTTTCAGGGAAACGGATTTTGTTAACGCCCATTTCATCTTGTAAGAAACTAATCAATTTCTTCACTTCATCTGATCCACTCGCATATTCAATCCCGGCATAAATATCTTCCGTATTTTCACGGAAAATGACCATATCCGTATCTTCAGGACGTTTTACAGGTGAAGGAACACCTTGGAAATAACGGACAGGACGTAAACATGTAAACAAATCTAATTCTTGACGAAGGGCAACGTTCAATGAACGAATACCGCCGCCAACTGGTGTTGTTAAGGGTCCCTTAATGGCAATTATGTAATCACGGATTACATCTAATGTTTCAGCAGGAAGCCATTCACCTGTTTGATTAAAGGCTTTTTCACCTGCAAGAACTTCTTTCCAAGCAATTTTCTTTTCACCATTATAAGCTTTCTCTACGGCTGCTTCCAGAACTCTTGAAGCGGCAGCCCAAATATCGGGACCGATACCGTCACCTTCGATATAAGGAATGATTGGATTGTTTGGTACATTCAAATGACCATCTTGTACTGTAATGCGTTCTCCGTTTGCCAAAATGCATACCTCCTGGTTGACTTTAAAGTCTCATCATCATTATAACAGGTCGGGGAGTTCCCCACCTGTTATGATGCTGCTTTTATTTTAACAAAATTCACCCCATAATGGGCAATTATTCATATTCTAACGGTTTTCAATTGCTGTGTATTCTCTCGCTTCTGGGCCATTATATTCAGCACGAGGGCGGATTAATCGGTTGTCCGAATATTGCTCGAGTATATGAGCAAGCCAGCCTGATACACGGCTTACGGCAAAAATTGGTGTGAAGAGATCATGCTCAATCCCTAAACTGTGGTAGACACTCGCTGAATAAAAGTCAACATTCGGCAGTAAACCTTTTTCCTTCGTGATAATGTCTTCAATCTTCAATGACATCTCATACCATTTTGAGTTATCGGTGCCTTCTGTTAACTTACGGGACATTTCTCTAAGGTGTTTGGCACGGGGATCACCGTCTTTATAGACGCGGTGGCCAAATCCCATAATTTTTTCTTTGTTTGCGAATGCTTTTTCAAGGTAAGGGTCAATGTTGTCAACTGAGCCGATATCGCTAAGCATTTTCATAACACGTTCGTTAGCGCCGCCATGCAATGGGCCTTTTAGTGCTCCGATAGCTGCGGTAACGCCTGAGTAAATATCAGAAAGCGTTGCTACACAAACACGTGCTGTAAAGGTTGAAGCATTAAGCTCGTGGTCAGCATGTAAAATGAGCGCCTTATTAAAAGCTTTTTCTTCAATATCGCTTGGCACTCTGTCATTTAGCATATATAGGAAATTCGCGGCCAAACTAAGGTCCTTATGCGGTGCAACAGGCTTTTGGCCATTTCTTATTCTCGCAAAACCCGCTACAACTGTAGGAAGTTTCGCTTGAATTCTAAGGGCTTTTGTTTTATTTACTTCTTCATTCATTTCGTCCGCTTCTGAATCATAAATACCAAGTGTCGAAACAGCAGTCCGAAGCACAGCCATTGGATGAACACCATCTAACGGGTATTCCTTTATTTGTCTGAAGACTTCTTCAGGAACCTCCGCATTTAATGACAATTCCTTCCTAAATTCATCCAATTCCGCCTTATTTGGCAGCGTATCGTTCCATAGTAAGTAAATAACTTCTTCGAATGTGGATTGAGAGGCTAAATCATCAATATTGTAGCCTTTATATCTCAACACACCATCAACAATTGAGCTGATCGCTGACGTTGTAGCGACAACTCCTTCTAATCCTTTAGTGGATGCCAAAATAAATCTCCTCCTTAACAACTAACAACTTGCTTTACTTGGCTTTATGCGGGTTATATTTAAGACCGCAAAGAATTATATTCAATATTTAAGAATTGAATGTAATTGAAGGATAAGTATGTCACCTTTAATTATAAACAAACAAAACACATTTGTGAACATAAAAGCCCATAAATGTAGATACAGATAGAAATAGAGAGATTTAATTCGATGAAAATGAACACAACATAATCAAAAATTGAAAAACTGCTTTGAGATGTGTAAAATAGTTTCAATAAAAATCAAATTTCTCATGGGAGGAAGCCATGAATTCGCATTACATCAACAATCTACTGAGATATCTTTTTATATTCTTCCGCTTTATTTTTGTTGTATTTATTTTATTTTTGATTGGTGTTGTATTATATTATGTGGGTAATCTGGCCTATCCCTTTATTATCGCTTTTATCATCTCCTTTTTGCTCAACCCGATTGTGACTCTTATAGAAAAAAAGATTAGTCTCCCAAGATGGCTTGCTACATTGGTTGTTATTATTATCGTTTTTGGATTAATCGCCGGTCTTGCCACCTTGTTTGTGTTCGAATTGATTAACGGTTTGACTTACTTAACCAATGTTGTACCGGATCACGTTCAACAGCTGATCAAATATTTTCAGGATTTCTTTTTTACACATATCATTCCATTGTGGGAGAGGATTACTCATCTTTTTAACAGTTTGTCAAAAAACCAGCAATTAACCATTCAGGATAACATCCAAAATGTCGGGCAAACAGCCGGTAATACTCTGGCTGAAGCGGGGAAAAGTATCATATCCTGGCTGAGTAACGTCGTTGTTTCCTTGCCAAATCTTCTAACCGTACTGATTTTCATTCTTCTCGCCACTTTCTTCATTTGTAAAGATTGGCATAAACTTGGTCTATTGGTGAAAAAGAAAACACCCCCCCGTATTGGCGATAATATTAAAACCATTTACGAGGATTTAAAAAAGGCGCTGCTCGGGTTCATTCGCGCGCAGCTGACCTTGATTTCCATTACTGCTGTTATCGTTTTGATCGGTCTTTTCATACTAAGAGTCGACCACCCTGTCACCATTGCGGTCGTCACCGGGATTGTTGATCTTATGCCCTACCTTGGCACTGGAGTCGTTTTTGTACCTTGGATCATTTACAGTTTCTTTACAGGAAGCTATGCCTTTACAATCGGCTTGTCTGTTCTATATGCGATTGTCATCATTCAGCGCCAACTTATGGAGCCGAAGATTCTGTCCTCATCAATTGGACTTGATCCTTTAGCAACACTCATCTCCCTTTTTGTTGGCTTTAAGCTGTTCGGCTTTCTCGGCTTAATCATCGGTCCCGTCACTCTGGTTATAATTAAAACATTAGCTAAGGCTAATGTTTTTACAGACATTTGGAATTATATCCTTGGAAAAAATACCGCAAACAAAAAGGACTAGAGAAGCTGTAAAGTCCTCTAGTCCTATCTCCTGTAATGAAAGGTAAAACGGCCTTTAGCCATTTGTTTTCTCAGCCAATTAAGAATAAAATCCTTTGCTTTGCGGCGAACTGGCGGGATTAACAACAGAAATCCGCAGAGATCCGTAAAAAAACCGGGTGTTAACAATAGCATCCCGCCGATTAATATGCATAGCCCCTCGACAACCGTTTGCCCCGGCAATTTGCCCATGGCAAGCTCCGCCTTAATGTGCGCCAGCACCGCACCGCCTTCGCGTTTCATTAACCATGCTCCCAAGAGACCAGTTCCAATAATCAATAAAAAAGTTAAAGGAAGACCAATATATCGACCGACGATTATAAACAAAAAAATTTCAATGGCCGGAACAATAATAAAAACAGCGAGCAGTCCCCTAAGCATGTCATTGCTCCTTATAAGCCGTTTCGATTTGCCCATGGTAATTCGGCGCTGCTTTTCTCAAAGAAATCGGCTTCATGGCCTTATTCGTCCAACAATGTTCTGTCGTCCCAAAAACAACTAGTGAACCGTTTTCTTCCTTATAAACGGAATACTCAAACGTCATACGAATCCCATTGTATTCCTTTATCCTCGTTTTGATGACCACTGCATCCTCGTAAACCGCCGGAGACTTATAGTTGACCTCCACCTTTATTACAGGAAGCCACAGCCCCTCTTTCTCGAACTCATTATAGGATTTACCCAATTTTTTTATAAAATCCGTTCTGCCGACTTCAAACCAATTGACATATTGGCTGTGATGAATAATGCCCATTTGATCCGTTTCACTATATCTTGCGATTAACCGCGTTTCAGATTGCATCCTTTTCACCCGCATTTATAAAAGTTTTAGGGAGAAGGCAAAGGTACCTTCTCCTTTTAACTATAGCACTTTTGCGTGACCATCATAAATATATCCGCGTTCGCCGTCGATAGTAATTTCTTGTCCGGATTTTAAAACTTGCGTAGCATTTTTGACACCGACAATCGCTGGGATTTCCAGGTTAAGTCCGACGACCGCTGCATGGGATGTTAACCCGCCTTCTTCAGTAATGATCCCTGAAGCGCGGTGAAGGGCAGGCATCATATCCTTATCCGTACCGGTTGTAACTAAAATCGCCTTGTCAGGCATATTATTAATTGCATCCTCAGCATCATTTGTCACATACACGAGTGATGTCGCCGACTTCCGCCCGATGCCCTGGCCTTTTGCCACAACTTCACCGACAACGTGTACCTTCAGAAGATTGGTTGTTCCGACTTCACCTACGGGGACACCTGCGGTAATGACAACCAAATCACCATGGCTGACTAGCCCTGAATGAACGGCCTCATCAACAGCCACCTCAAGCATTTCATCTGTTGACGTTGCTATTTTACCTAGCTGAGGGAACACGCCCCAGACAAGCGCTAATTTTCTCATCGCCTTTTCCGTGCTTGTGACAGCGACAATATTGGCTTTTGGACGATATCTGGATACAACACGTGCGGTATGACCGCTTACGGTTGCGGTCACGATAGACGAAACGTTAAGATTTAAGGCTGTATGGGCAACAGCCTGTCCGATGGCATCGGTTATCGTATTGTTGCTTGCCCTGCTGCAGTTAGCCAGAATGTCGCGATAATCTAGGGCTGTTTCCGTTCTGGATGCAATGAGGTCCATGGTCTTCACTGCTTCAACAGGGTAATCACCGGCAGCGGTTTCCCCCGAAAGCATGATCGCATCCGTGCCGTCAAATATAGCGTTGGCGACATCACTTGCTTCCGCTCTTGTCGGCCGAGGATTTCTTTGCATGGAATCAAGCATTTGCGTTGCTGTGATCACCGGTTTTCCCTGTACATTGCATTTCTTGATCAGTTGCTTTTGGACGAGCGGGACTTCTTCAGCTGGTATCTCAACGCCCAAATCCCCACGGGCGACCATTAAGCCGTCGGATACATCCAATATTTCATCGATATTTTCGACGCCTTCGCGGTTTTCAATTTTTGGGATAATATGAATATCTTCAGCTTGATGGGTTTCCAGCAGCTTCCGAATATCTAATACATCTGATGCTCTTCTAACAAAAGATGCCGCAATAAAATCAACACCTTGTTCGATACCGAATACAATATCATTTGCGTCCTTCTCGGTAATACCCGGCAAATTGACGCTGACATTTGGCACATTGCAGCCTTTCTTGCTTTTCAAATCCCCGCTGTTCATGACTTGTGTCACAATTTCCTTGTCCCTTTTTTCAACAACCTTAAGTTCGATTAAGCCATCATCCAGCAAAATCGTCGAACCAATTGTTATATCATTAATGAGGTCTTGATAGGTCACGGAAATGATCTCACTTGTGCCAAGAATTTCATCCATTGACACAATTAATTGCTGCCCCTTTTCCAGATGCACCTTTTCCGTCGCCATGTTGCCCGTTCGAATTTCGGGCCCTTTGGTATCCAAAAGGATTGCGACACTTTTGCCTGTCATTCTGGAAGCTTCACGAATATTTTTGATCCGCGCACCATGCTCGGCATAATCACCGTGTGAAAAATTCAGCCTGGCAACATTCATTCCGGATTCAATAAGCTGTTCCAATTTTTCAATACTTTCACTTGCAGGACCGATTGTACAAACAATCTTTGTCTTTCTCATCCTTTTCCCTCCCAATTTAATTCCGAAATTATATCGAAAGCTCCTTCGCTAACTGAATTAACTCTTGATCTATGTCATGTTTTTTCGTCAAAACATCTAATATATCATGGTGGACGATTTGATTATTTTGTATACCAACCATTTTCCCTTTTTCACCCGCTATTAAAAGATCGACCGCTTTAGCACCCATTCGGCTTGCCAATACCCTGTCAAAACCGGATGGCGAACCGCCCCGTTGGATATGGCCAAGTACAGTGACCCTTGTATCCATATCCGCTTTCTCTTTTATTTGCTGAGCAACATCGGCTGCGCTGTGGGCGCCTTCGGCAACGACAATGATGCTATGTTTTTTTCCGCGCTTATGACCGTTTTCCAGCCGTTCAATCACATCATCAATATCTTCAGTTTTTTCGGGAATAATAATCGATTCGGCACCATCAGCAAGGCCTGACCATAAGGCGAGATCACCTGCATCCCTGCCCATAACCTCAATGATAAAGGGGCGTTCATGAGATGTCGCTGTATCCCGGATCTTATCGATTGCATTAATGACTGTATTTAAGGCTGTATCAAATCCGACAGTAAAATCAGTGCCTGGAATATCGTTGTCAATCGTCCCAGGCACACCAATCGTCGGAAAGCCTTCCTCCGTCAATTTTACGGCACCTCTAAAGGAACCATCGCCGCCAATAACAACTAATCCCTCAATACCGCGGTTGTTAAGCTCTTCTATCGCTTTCTTCCGGCCTTCTTCGGTCTTAAATGCCTCACACCTTGCACTGTATAACATCGTTCCGCCCCGGTGGATGATATCTCCGACCGAACCAAGCTCAAGTCTCTTTATATTTCCATTAATTAATCCGGTATATCCCTGATAAATACCGTAAACCTCAAGGCCATGATAAATGGCCTTCCTGACAACCGCTCTTATTGCGGGATTCATTCCAGGCGAGTCGCCACCGCTTGTTAATACACCTATCCTTTTCATCTTCATCACCTCATTTAAGTACGAAAAAGTGCTTTCTAAAGTTCAGAAAGCACTAACCTTGATGAATGTAATCGCTTGCAACACCATATTGTCCGATTTTACGATACTTTTCAAGACGTTTTTGTACAAGCTCTTCGCTTCCGAGATCCAGAAATGACCGCAGAGCTTCCTGCAAATAGCCGTCAATGGCATGAGCTTGCGCTTTGGGATCATGATGAGCCCCTCCCATAACTTCGGGAATAAGCTGATCTATGATGCCGAGATCTTTAAGGTCCGGAGCAGTAATTTTCATAGCTCTTGCTGCTTTCTCCGCCTGAGCCGCATCCTTCCACAAGAGCGCCGCAGCTCCTTCAGGTGAAATGACAGAGTACCAGGAGTTTTCAAGCATCAATATTTGATCACCAACGCCAATTGCCAAGGCGCCACCGCTTGCTCCTTCGCCAATAACAATACAAATAATCGGAACGTTAAGTCCGGCCATTTCAAACAAATTTCTGGCAATCGCTTCACTTTGTCCCCGCTCTTCCGCAGCTTTCCCTGGAAAAGCTCCCTTGGTATCAATAAATGAAATAACGGGACGGCCAAACTTTTCCGCCTGCTTCATCAATCTTAGGGCTTTACGATACCCTTCGGGATGGGGCATCCCGAAATTACGCCGGATATTTTCCTTTGTATCACGCCCGCGCTGTTCGCCGATGACTGTAACCGGCATTCCGTGATATTTTGCAATCCCTGCGACAATTGCCTCATCGTCGCCGTAAAGACGGTCACCATGACATTCTATAAAATCAGTAAATAAATGCGGAATATAATCAAGTGTTGTGGGACGGTCCATATGACGGGCTACCTGGACACGATCCCAAGGTGACATGTTGCCGTAAATTTCTTTTTCAAGTTCCTTTAACCGATTTTGCAGTCTTTCCAATTCATCCGTAAGGTCTATGTTTTTTTCTTCCATAAACCCTTTGAGTTCTTTGATTTTATCCTGCAGCTCTACAATTGGTTTTTCGAACCCTAATCCTGGTGCCACTGTTTTTCACCTCCCTCGCTATGGATAGATAAAACGGTCCCTATGGTTTGTTTTAATTCATTTCTTGGAATCACTTTGTCAAGCTGACCATGTTTCAAGAGAAACTCGGCCGTCTGGAAATCATCTGGCAGATCCTCCCGAATGGTCTGTTCAATAATTCTTCTTCCAGCAAATCCTATGAGCGCACCTGGTTCAGCAAAATTAAAGTCACCAAGTGACGCAAAGCTTGCGGTGACACCACCAGTCGTCGGATGTGTCATGACGGTAATAAATAGCCCGCCGTTATCACTAAACTTTTTTAGTACCGCGCTTGTTTTTGCCATTTGCATAAGGCTGAGAACCCCCTCCTGCATGCGGGCTCCGCCAGAAGCCGTGAAAATAATCATTGGCAACTTAAGCTCTATGGCCTTCTCAACCGCTCTTGTTATTTTTTCTCCTACAACCGATCCCATACTGCCCATGCGGAATCTGCTGTCCATAATGGCAACAACAGTTTCTAAGCCGGTGATCTTCCCTTTACCGGTCACTACCGCTTCATTTAAATTCGTTTTCTCTTTGTCCTTCTCCAGTTTTTCTAGATAACCTTCGAATTCCAGAGGGTTTTCAGATACCATATCTTTGTCGAATTCAATGAACGTCTCATCATCAAAAAGCATGTCGATTCTTTCGAATGCTGAAATAGGATAATGATAGCCGCACGATTGGCAGACAAGCAAGTGTTTCTTAAGCTCTTTGGCATACATAATCGTTTTGCACTTAGGGCATTTTTTCATAATGCCCTCAGGAACATCTTGCTTTATTTTACTTGAGGGAACGGTCGCATACTTTTTCTTTTTTACAAAAAAGTCTTTTAGCAAAGCAATACACCCTCTTAATTGGCTGATCATCTGTCTTATGTATCACAGCCGTTTGTTTTATACTACTACTTATTATCGTCTATTTGCGCCAGCTGCCTTGTTTTGTCAGCAACCTTCGCGGGGTCGATCCTTTTTCTGGCGACGCCTGTTTCCATGGCCGTTTTGGCTACACTGGCTGCTACAGCAGGTGCCACTCGCGGATCAAATGGTGCAGGAATCACATAGTCATCATTTAATTCCTCATCTTTTACCAAATCGGCTATGGCATAGACGGCGGCAGCCTTCATTTCTTCATTGATATGTGTTGCTTGGACATCTAATGCGCCGCGGAAAATACCGGGAAATGCTAGAACATTATTGACCTGGTTTGGAAAATCGCTCCGGCCTGTCCCAATGACTCGGGCTCCTGCTTCTTTGGCAGCTTCAGGCATAATTTCCGGAACCGGATTTGCCATTGCGAAAATGATGGGATCATTGTTCATAGACTCAACCATTTCTTTTGTTAACGCGCCTGCAACAGATACCCCGATAAAGACATCCATCCCTTTAACAACATCTGCAAGCTTGCCTGTTTCGTTATTACGGTTGGTAAACTTCGCAACTTCAGATTTGACATCATTCATGCCATATTCTCTGCCTTCGTAGACAGCTCCTTTTGAATCACACATGATAATATCCCTTACGCCAAAACGGTTCAATAGCTTTATAATGGCTACGCCCGCTGCCCCTGCGCCGTTGACAACGACCTTAATCTCAGACATTTCCTTGTCAATAAGCTTCAGAGCATTAACGAGGCCTGCAAGTGTAACGATCGCTGTGCCATGCTGGTCATCATGAAAAACGGGGATATTGACCTCTTTCTTTAATCGTTTTTCGATAATGAAGCAGTTAGGTGCGGCGATATCTTCCAAATTAACGCCTCCGAAATTCGGTTCCATCAGCTTAACCGTCTCTATAATCTTATCAATATCTGTCGTTCCCAAACAGATAGGAAAGGCATCCACTCCAGCAAAGCTTTTAAAAAGGACCGCTTTACCTTCCATAACCGGCAGCGCCGCTTCGGGGCCGATATTCCCCAAGCCAAGCACGGCGGTGCCATCAGAAACGACAGCAACCATATTGCCTTTCATTGTATATTCAAAAACTTTTTCTTTATTGTTATAAATCTCTTTACAAGGTTCTGCAACCCCCGGTGAATAAGCCAGGCTCAAATCGTTTGCGTTGCGAACCGGAACCTTTGATTTTGATTCTAATTTACCTTGGTTAATACGGTGAATATGAAGTGCTTCCTCGCGGGTAGTAGGCACTAATGCTCATCTCCTTTAAATAGTCGACTCCTTTTTTTGACCGATAACAACTATTATATCAAAACTTGAAAATCATTTGAAAGTCTTATCTCTTTCCATATTCAAAAAAACTTTTGCTGTGTGTCAGTCATTTGCTTTAATAATAACATTTTCCGGCCCAAGCAGTCTCTTAATTGCTTCGATAAACTGTTGATCACGTTTGACAGCATAGTCCTTCGGCAATTGAATCGTCTTGCCGCTCTGACCATAGTGAATAATAACAGGATGCTCGCCCCGGTGCAAATGTAACAATGATTTTAGCTTGTGCAATAATGCGGGGTCTGCATGGTTTTCATCCACTTTCAAATAAAATATTTCTTTCGCTGCGCTGGCAACCGACGCAAGATCAGCAGCCCGGCGGATGAGGAGCTTTCTTTCTTGCGACTCTTGTTCAATTCCTGCTTCAACATACAGCAGTCTTCCTTGCTGAAACATGACCGTTTGTTTTTCGTATTCTCTAGGGAATACAACAGCATCCATTTGTCCTGTTTGATCACTTAATGTTAAAAATGCCATTAAATGTCCCTTTTTTGTTTTGATTTGCTTGGCCTCATCAACCAATACACCCAGCTTTACAACATGATTGTTTAACTGTCTTTTGACCGATTCAATCGTTTCCGATCGGTTGCCAAGGACTTTTTTATAACGGTCAAGCGGGTGTTTAGTCAAATATAGACCTAATATGTCCTTTTCAAACTTGATCTGTTCTTCTAGAGAAAACGGCGGAACATCAACATAAACATCCGTGCCAACATCATCATTCAATAATGTTGTCTGGGATTCTGCCCTTCTCGCGCGATTTTCTTCCGCTCTCTTGAAGGCTTGATCCAAGGATGCCAAAAGAACTGCCCTGTTAACGCCAAATTCATCCATTGCTCCGCAAAAAATCAAGGATTCCATAGCACGGCGGTTTACCTTTTTCAGTGATACCCGTTCGCAGAAATCGTAGAGATTCTTGTAAGGTCCCTTCTCCCTCGCACAAACAATCTCTTGAACAGCCGCATTCCCTAGATTTTTTACGCCATTTAAGCCAAAAACAATACCGTCATTTACCAATTTAAACTTAGGAACACTTGCATTAATTGAGGGGGGATAAAGCTTCAGGTTTTTCCCTTTCAACTCATGTATAGCGCCTAATAGTTTGTCCTGTTGGTGTATGACACTTGATAATAATGCCGACATGAAGGCGGCGGGATAATGTGCTTTCAAATAAGCCAGCCGATAAGCGATGAGACTGTAAGCCACTGCATGTGAGCGGGGAAAGCCATAATCAGCAAAGCGGACAATCAACTGATATATACGTTCTGCAATATCCCTTGAATATCCTCTTTCGACACAGCCTTCGACAAAAAAACGCCTTTGTTCTTCAAGGGCCTTCCGCTTTTTTTTCGATACTGCCCGCCTCAATATATCAGCTTGGCCCAGTGTGAATCCAGCAAGCTTAGCTGCAATCTGCATGATTTGTTCCTGATAAACAATGACACCATAAGTCGATTTTAAAATCGGCTCCAAATCCTGATGGAGGTAGCTGACCGGGCGCCTTCCATGTTTCCCGTCTATATACACTTTGATAAATTGCATTGGTCCCGGCCGGTATAAAGCATTTACCGCAACAATATCATCGAATTCACTGGCATTCAGTTTTTTTAGTACATCCCTCATTCCGGACGATTCAAACTGAAAGATGCCCATTGTATCGCCTTTGCTTAAAAGGCTAAAAGTTTTCCGATCATCTATGGGGATTTGTGCCAAATCCGGCTTTAGACCATCTATTTCCTTAATGGTATCCAATATGTCTTCAATTAACGTCAAGTTCCTCAAACCAAGAAAATCCATCTTTAGCAAGCCCAAAGCTTCGAGCACATCCATCGGATACTGGGTCAGCGGAATATCGTCATGCCCTTCTTGAAGCGGCACAAGTTCAGTAAGAGGGTTGGCACTGATCACAACACCTGCAGCGTGAATAGATGTATGCCTTGGAACACCTTCAATTGTCTTAGCCAATTGAAATAATTTGCGGAGTTCATCTGAATCCTTCAGCAATTGTTCAAGCCTTGGTGTTTCTAGGGAAGCTTGTTCAAGCGTGACCCCCGGTCGAGAAGGAATAAGTTTTGCCAGCTTGTCAACCAGCGCCGATGGTGTGCCAAGAACTTTCCCCGTGTCACGGATTGCCGCTTTGGCAGCTAGAGTGCCAAAGGTAATAATTTGCGCAACATGGTCCCTCCCATATTTTCTGCAAACATAGGCAATCATCTCGTCACGGTCTTTGTCAGGGAAATCAATATCGATATCGGGCATGGTTACGCGTTCGGGGTTTAGAAACCGTTCAAATAACAAATCATGCTTAAGGGGATCAACATCAGTGATTTCCAGCGTGTAAGCGACAAGTGAACCGGCAGAAGATCCTCTCCCTGGACCCGGAAATATGCCGTTTTTTCTTGCATAGGCGATAACATCCCAAACAATAAGAAAATAGTCATTAAAACCCATTTGATCAATTACTGTGAGCTCATGATCCAGTCGCTTCCGAGCCCGGTTTGTGATCTCCTGATATCTATTCTGCAAGCCTTTTTCACATTGCTCCCGCAAAAAATCCTTTGCCGATTTCACTGAAGGTGTAGGAAAGCATGGAAGTATATGTTCATCAAATGAGAATGACACATGGCAAGCAGTTGCTATTTTTTCGCTGTTCGCAACAGCATCAGGATAGGCCTTGAAAATATCGGCCATTTCTTGTGGTGTCTTCAAATAAAATTCCTTGTTAAAACCTGCTTGTTCTTTTTCCTCAAGCTTGGTGCCGGTCTTAATGCATGTCAGGCATTCATACGCAAGAGCATCTTCCTTTTCTATGTAATGGACATCATTCGATGCAACTAGAGGGATCCCAAACTTTCGACTGATTTCCAGAAGGTCAAGCTGGACATCTTTTTCATTAGCAAGACCATGGTTTTGCAGTTCAAGAAAAAAACGGCCGTTAAACATTTTCTTATAGAGGGCGGCCCGCTCAGCAGCCGCTTGTTTTTTTTCGCCAAGAAGCGCTGTTTCAATGTCGCCATACTGACCTGAAGATAGAGCAAACAAACCACCTGCATGCCTTTGCAGCTCATTAAGACTAAGCCGCTTATTACGTTTCAATTGGACAAGGGAACTAATTTTCACAAGATTTGTGTAGCCCTCCTGATTTTTGGCTAATAAAATGAGGGAATGATCAGCCGGCTCCTCATGTCTTGGTTGTTTGTCACCACCCTCAAATGCCATATACACTTCCATGCCTATGACAGGATGAAGCCCTGCAGCTTTGCAAGCTTTATAGAATGGGACAGCACCATATAACGCATTCTGATCCGTTAATGCCAATGAACGATATCCAAGCCTTTTGGCCTTATTCACAAGCTCTTGGATTCGGCAGGCGCTGTTAAGCAAGCTGTATTCACTGTGAACATGCAAATGAACGAAGCCCATGTCTCGTCACATCCTTCATAGACGGTTTCTCATAATTATTATAGTACACACCCTCCCAGATGGAAAACTGGTATAATCATCCGCCTTGTCCCATATCATGATATAAAGAGCGAGGGAGGGGAGCTGCCTTGGATTTTCGGATGTTCGCAAGCACAGCCATCATGAACTTTTTCATCGCTTTTGGTGTTATAATTGGAGGTTGTTTTATCGGCGGAATCGGCGCGTTTCTTGTCAGCCGCCCCCCATTAAGCGAGATGAATAACCTTGCTGACAGCATGAAAATATGGGCAGTCGTCACTGCCATCGGCGGGACATTTGATGTCATAGACCGCTTGGAAAAAGGCTTTTTGGACGGTACGCCCATTGAAGTTGTCAAACACTTGCTGCTGATTGTTTCTGCCATGTCAGGCGCCCATACCGCCGCAATGATCATTCATTGGTTCACACAGGAGTCTTGACATGCGTATACCTCCATACTACAAGCGTCCGGGCTGGCAAAGGTTTTTGTCGGGGATTACCGTCGGTTTAATCTTTGGGTTTATTTTTTTCATGTCTTTATATGGCATGGCTCAAGAAAGGCAAATCGATAAGATTAAAGAACAGCAAACGGAAATTAAATCCCTTCAGCGCCGGAATGAAACATTGATGGATGATAAAGAAGAAAAGAATGAACAGCTGGAAAAAAAGCTGCTAGTGCAAGATGTCAAAGTCAACATTTTGGTTAGCAAACAGAAAGAGATCGACCGAATTATCCTCTTTGAACTGAAAGAAAAAATCGAAGAGCGGCTGCATTCTCTCATTAACAATGATATTGAATCAATCTCATCTAACTTAGACCTTATTTATAAAGCGATCGAGGGTCATCCCTTTATGATAGATAAGGTAGCCTATCATTTTAAAATCCAAGACCTTGTCATCAAATCCGTTGTTGAGGTTAGTGTTAAGATCATTGATGCTAAAGGGAACAATTTAGCAGATTAACCGGGGCCTGACCCCGGTTATTGGTATTTTCTGCATGCCTCTTTTAAATCTGCAAGAACCTGTTCAGTCTCTTCCCACGTATAAACGGTAGCGCCTGATGCCATAGGGTGGCCGCCCCCGTTATATTTTGCCGCGAGAGTATTGACAACAGGCCCCTTAGAACGAAGCCGAACCCTGATTTGATCCTTTTCTTCAATGAAAAAGACCCATGCCTTTATATTCTCTACATTGGAAAAAGCATTCACAAGGAGTGAAGCATCCTCTGGCTTAACTGAATAGGTATCCATTAAGTCCTGTGTTATCGTCATATACCCCGCACCTTCATCACTTAATTCAAAATGCTGAAGGACATAGCCGTTTAATCGGGTCAGGTTCAGATTCGCCTGATAAAGCCGGTCATATAATTCTTGGCGATTGAAATTCTTCTTAATTAATAAAGAAGCCCTGTTAAACGTTTCATTCGTTGTATTTGAGAAAAGAAACCGTCCGGTATCCCCAACAATACCTGCATACAAAAGGCGGGCCGCTTCATCCGACATTGTAAATTCAGGCCGCGATTCAAAGATTGAGACAATCATCTCACTTACCGAGCTCGCCCCCGTATTCACCCACATCATATCACCGTATGGATCTTCATTTGGATGGTGGTCTATTTTGATAAGCTTCTCCCCAAGGTTATATCTTTGGTCACTAATGCGCGCCTGGTTCGCCGTATCACAAACGATAACCAAAGCCCCTTCATAGACACGGTCTTCAATGACATCCATCCGATTTAGGAAGGTCAGCGATGGGACATCTTCACCCACTAGATAGATGCTTTTACCCGGGAAGTTATCTCTGATAAAGCAAGCCACGCCTCCTTGGGAGCCGAGCGCATCCGGATCGGGACGAACATGCCGGTGGATGATAATCGTTTCATAGGCTTCTATCGCTTCAATTATCTTTTCAATCATTATAAATCCCCTTCACCTATTTATATATGGTTCGCATTTATCTGAAAAAGCCGGTAAAATAAAATTATGGACTACTGACTTGGAGGTTCCAAACATATGCCCACTCTTATCATTCTAATTATCATGTCTTTTATTATCTTTGCGTTTTTCCGAATTAAAGCATGGCGTACAAAAGAGCCCTTTAAAAAGCAATGGACTTTGTCCAAAGCGCACGCTGCTCTTGGTTCCTTTTTGTTGCTTTTTGGTATTAACCGGCTGTTCGTTGGCCACGGCACCATTGTTATCATCGTTTGTGCTGTCTTTATCCTTTATGGCGCATTTTTTGTGTACGGAGGCATAAGAGCATACCGCCACTATTTTCCATTAGCCGTTCAAGAGGCTGAAGAAAAGTATAAGCAATCGCTTAATAACGGTCAATAAATTGGGCAATTAAAAAGGCTTTTCCGACAATGGCGCCATTATGGTAAACTTCGATATCAAGCTTGCCATTTCGGCGCGTCACTTCCAGTATTTTCGGTTTGATATCAATAGATGCATCAATTTGAATCGGCCGAAGGAAATAAAGGGTGACATTCTCTACAACGAGATCACCCTTTTTTTGTTCGTTTAAAACCCTTCGACCAACAGTTGTTAAGACGGATGTTAATATACCATAAGACAGCGTGCCTAAATAATTCGTCATTTGCGGCGTTACATCGAATCGAAATAACGCTTGATCCGGTGTGGAGGAATCTGTCAATTGTGCTGTAATACGATCATCAATCGTTTCTCCGACCTGAGGCTGACGCTGGATCATTTGCATGGCCTTTAGCACGTCCTGACGGGTGATAATCCCTAACAGCTTATTTTGAGAATCAATAACCGGCAGGCATTCGATCCCTTCCCAAATCATCATATGTGCTGCAGCAGCCACAGACGTTGTAGGATTGACAACCATCGGATTCTTCGTCATGACTTTCTCAATTGGCAAAGAACGATCAATTCCGATGATATCTTTGGCTGTCACCATACCTTGCACCTTCATATCCCGGTCAACAACGGGGTAACGGCTATGTGTCGTTTGCCTGTTCATGTCATGCCAATCTCTAACCTGAACATCATTATACAAAAAGCTTGTTTCTGAGGTTGGAATGAGGATATCCGAAATGAGCAGAATTTCCTTCTTAA
Source organism: Scopulibacillus darangshiensis (assembly GCF_004341035.1). Lineage (GTDB taxonomy): Bacteria > Bacillota > Bacilli > Bacillales > Sporolactobacillaceae > Scopulibacillus > Scopulibacillus darangshiensis. The sequence continues at coordinate 50,196 of NZ_SLXK01000001.1, read as the reverse complement.
TCAATTGGTCGTATATCGCACGGTTGATCATAGCGGCGACGGTAAATGTATCATAAGAGGTTGAAATAACGGGTAATCTTAACTCGTCCGCTAATTTTTTCACCTCATCTCTTGTGTCGAAACCGCCTGTTATTAAAACAGCTGCTCCCGCCTGCAAACCGTACTCATGGGCTTTATCACGGTTACCGACAATTAATAAGCCGCCGGCATCAACATACCGCATCATGGCTTCAAGCTTCATCGCACCGATGACAAACCGATTCAGGGTCTTATGAAGCCCTTCCCGCCCGCCTAAGACCTGTCCATCCACAATATTGACAACCTCAGCATACGTCAGCTTCTCGATGTTGCCTTTGTGTTTCTTTTCAATCCGGATCGTCCCGACTCTTTCAATTGTGCTGACATAGCCTTGCGTTTCAGCATCTTTAATTGCCCGATAAGCTGTCCCTTCACTGACTTGAAGCGCTTTGGCTATTTGACGCACTGATATTTTATAGCCGATTTCTAAATTCTTTATATGTGATAGTATCTGTTCGTGCTTTGTTGCCATTTTCCTCACCAAACTTTCCGATATAATGGCGAAAGCCTTAGTGGCACTTATGTGCGTAAGAAAGTCTACACTTTCTTATAACTCAATATAGAAGGAGCGGACCGTAACAGATCCGCCCTTCTTTATACCTCTATTGATTCGCCGGAAGCTATCATTTTCCCTTTTCCATTCAATTGAGAGACAAAAGCTTCGGGGTCTTGTTTTATCACAGGAAAAGTGTTGTAGTGTACAGGTACGACTGTTTTTGCTTTAACCCATTCCGCCGCCTTTACGGCATCATCGGGTCCCATCGTAAAGTTGTCGCCGATCGGCAGAAAAGCTAGATCAATATCGTGCTTTTCACCCAGCAATTTCATATCGGAGAAAAGCCCAGTGTCGCCGGCATGATAAATTTTCTTGCCATCAATGGTCAGGATTAGCCCTGCAGGCATTCCGGTATAGATGATTTGCTGATTATCTTCTTCAGTAAAGCTTGATCCGTGAAAGGCCTGAGTGAGTTCGACCCTTCCAAAATCAAAATCATAACCGCCCCCGATTGACATCCCGTGTGTCTTAAGACCTTTCCAGCCTAAATAGGTTGCAAGTTCCGCGATCCCGATCACTAGCGCGTCATTTCTTTTCGCTAAATCTATTGTATCACCAACATGATCGTTATGCCCGTGGGTCAAGATGATGACATCGATATTAGGCAAATCAGCCGCCTCTATCCTCGCCTCACCGTTCCCCGTTATAAAAGGATCAATAATAATATTTGCCTTTGAAGACTCAATCAACACAACTGAGTGGCCATGGTAAGTAACTTTCATAGTTATATCCATTCCTTTCTCCCTCCTAAAATTGTCTTATTAATAATATAACCAAGCTTTCTCGTACATTTCAATTAAATTGGGATGAATCAATGTGTTCGGAACTAGTTTTACCCTTTTTCCTTTCTCATAAATCACACCGTCCTCATCCTTTCCAAACTGATCAAGGGAATGGAGCAATGAAGTAGACAAATAGCGCATATCAACCTTTCTAAGTTTGATATTATCAATATCGAAAGAATGCCTTGCAGCCATCACATAGCCCCAATCACCGAAACTTGGAATATCGGCGTGCAGATTTTGGGTATACAATCCTGCTGCTTCCACCGTTTTATTAATTGTCCAATAGACTTTCGTTGCAAAGGTTGGGCTTGTCGCTTGGATCATCACAGCCCCGGATGGAGTCAGATGCTGTTTAACCTGGGTATAGAATTCTTCCGTATAAACTTTATTCAAGCTTTCATTGTTCGGGTCGGGAAGATCGACCAAAATCACATCATATTGTTTTGAATGATGCTTTAGATATTCAAAAGCATCTTGATTTGTAATATGGACCCTGGAGTTTGTCATCGACTTTTTATTTAACTTGACAAGCTCAGGGGAGGTCTGTGCCAAATGGGTCATTTGAGGGTCAAGATCGACCAGCCTGATATTTTTTATGTATGGATACTTTAACAACTCCCTGGCTGCCATTCCGTCACCGCCGCCAAGAATGAGTGCATTTGTTGGATGCCCCGCCAAAGCGACGGTGGGATGCACCAGAATCTCATGATACCGGTACTCATCGCTTGAGCTGAACTGCAGGTTACCATCCAAATACAGCCGTGTATCACCTTGTTCTTTGGTAATAATAATTTTTTGATACTTCGTTGACTTTTCAAAGATAATCGGATCCCGATACAGCTTTTGCTCAAACATAAATGCGGTTTCATCACCAAACAGGACTCCTGCAAACAAAAGGAGACCAATGATCGTGCCAAATCCCGCCATTCTTTTGAATGCACGGATCTCCTTTCTAAAGCTGAATAGCATCCAAACAGCCACACTCAGATTTACTAAAGCAACAAGAAAGGCTGTTTTAACCAAACCAAACTCCGGACGCAGCCAAAAGGCAAACAAAAGCCCGCCGATCAATCCGCCCGCATAATCGGAAAAAAGCACTCTTGCCGTACTTTTATTGATCGCCACACCGATTTCATTGGCTTTTCTTATTAGCAGCGGCAATTCAAGCCCTGTCAATAGGCCGATCACAATGATGACAAAATAAAGGAAGAAGGCATCGGTTCCTGAAGATAGGTAAGCTGTGATGCCAAACATGAGAAAAGATGAAAAGCCGCCGATAACAGCGACCAAGAATTCAATCCATATAAATGTCGATATCAGTTGTTTCATCACTTTCTCACTAATAAAAGCACCGATCCCCATACCAGTAAGAAAAAGGGAAATGGTTAGGGTATATTGCGTGACACCATCACCCAAAATATAAGAACCCAATGCGCCGAACAGGACTTCGAAAATGATCCCGCAAATCGACACAATGCCCGATGCCCAATAAATTCGTTTGCTCTGTTTCAGTGACATCTCTGACATAAAATAAAAATCCACCCTTATCTAATTTATGAACTTAATATTGGATAATCATGTAATGGATGCGCCAATCACCAATGCTACCCCTACTGACGCACAGAACGAGATAACCCCTACGGCTGTATTCCGTTCCTTAAGCTTATCTTGTACTGAAAATTTCATTGTCAAGAATTCAAAGAGGTAGTAGACAATCAGCTGCAATACAATACCATATGCGCCCCACAGCAGGGTGGCCCAAATTGAATCATTCTCAATGATTGAGAATAATAAGATGATGGATAAGCCAATGATTTTGCCGCCGACTGAAAATGCTACAGCAATATTGCCATCAGCTATTTCTTCCCAATCCTTGTATTTGGTCGTCACAAGTTCAAATAAAAGAACACCAATAAAGACAATAACAATCGAAGCAATAAAATATAAAAAGGTTAATAATACAGCACTTCCGCTCAATGAATGTCACCTCTCAATCACTATTTTCCTGCGTTAGGTCCCCCGCCTCTAATAGACGAGCTGCGAAACAACGGTTTTGATCCAGGTCCTTTATAATGCCCTCCCGAATGGTTATACCCTTGGTAACAACCATTTGTTGCATAACAGCGTCTCCCTTGTTTTCTATGCCAATCGTCAACATCAAATAAGTTATCAAGTATGTAATAAGCAAGTAAGCCATCAAAAAAACTAGGACGATAATTATCTCTGACAAAGCCATATGTTGCGACCTCAATATTGGTATCCTTAGGATCTTTATCATCTTTCGTAAGGGTGACAAAATAGTTTTCATAAACAAGAACCTTTTTATTATCAACCCTGTTACTCGCACGGTCAGGCTTCTTTTCCTTTTGCAAGGCTTTTGATACGTCATCAATACTTTGATTCTTTGCGAGGAAAATCATGGCCGTATCGTCTTGATTAACGCTGCTTTTGACCGTATCATCAATTTGATATTTATCCTTAACAATATCTAATATTGTGTCCTTATTGAAAAGCCCTGTGCAAGCTGAAAGAAGGCAAGTCGAGATCAACAAGCAAAAAACCATAAAAGCCTTCATAATGACACCCCATTAAAAAGGGGAAAGGATTATTCTTTCCCCAATTTTTTCTTAAGTTCTGCCAGTTCATCATCAACACCGTCTTTATCATCCAATGCATCCAGTTCATCGTCCAGGCTTTTATTGGCAGAACGCATATCTTCACTGGTCTCCGCTTCAGCTTCAAAACGAAGCACTTTTTCTTCCATGCGACTGAAACCTTGACGGGATTCATCTGAGCCAATAGATGACATCGACCGGTTGATTTTTGTTTTGGTCTTCGCTGTTTCGGCACGGGCTTTCAATGAGTCGCGCTTAAGATCCATTTCTTGATATTCATTTTTCATTTCTTTCAGCTTTTGACGGAGATCATCTGTATCTTTATTCGCCCTCTCCCAAGCTTCCTTAAGCGTTGTTGCCTGTGATTCGTGCTGCTTTTTATCTAGGAGAGCACGCTTTGCTAAGTCCTCATTGCCGGCTTCAAGTGCTTTAACGGCTTGATTTTGCCTTTTCTCAACTAATTTTTCAGCATCTTGGTATTTTTTATGCAGCATTTTTCCATTTGCCATCTGCTTAGCAACCGCGGTTTCGGCCTCGCGAATATCCTCAGCCATCTCCCGCATGAATTGATCAAGCATTTTTACCGGATCTTCCGCTTTATCTAGCATCGCATTTAATTCCGAAGACATCACTGTTTTAATACGTTTAAAAAAAGTAAACATCGATTTTTTTCCTCCTTATTTTTAACTGCCGGCAATGATATTGAAATCATAATCCTCGGCGGCTTGCCCTTGGCTTACTTCAATATCGCCGCCCCAAATTTCAACAGATAGGTAATGCTCATCCTCTTTATCACAAAAGTCGTAGTAGGTGACTTGCTGTCCGCTGACATTAGCGCTGCGCCCTTGCCCGGAGACGTTCGCTGTCCCTTTTTCATCCAAATAATAGGCTATGCCATCAGATTCTATTTTATCAGGTATCGGTTCGGAAAGCTTCAATTTGATTTTCTTATACACACTGACTTCTAATTCGTCATCCAGTTCTACGTTGACCCAAATCGTGTCATTCGTGCCTTCGAGCTGATACTCATGCCACTGATAGCCATGATCATTAAAGGTCAGCTTCCCCACGATCTGATAATCTTCCAGTTCATAAGTTATCATGTCACCCACCTTTATATTCATTAAGGTGCGTTTTTCAACCTTGGGAATGTCCTTCTTCTTCTGAAATAACCGGGATAAGAGCCCCATATTGTCACCTCACTCTCTTTCTGTGGTCCTTATGTATTACGATATTCAATAAAAAAGGTTTCAATCCTTTTTATTTGGGTGAATCTTTTTTATGTAGCTGGCGATTGTGTTAAATTAGATATAAGTCTTAAGTCTTTAATTTTTGATAGGAGTGAAAAAGTTTGACAGAACGAATCGGCCATGTAGAGAAATGGCTTCAAACTAACAATTTGGCGTTTGCATTTATTTCGGAACCCAAAAACGTCTTTTACTTTACTAAATTTATGTGTGAACCGCATGAAAGATTGCTTGGATTGTTCATTTTCCCAGAAGTTGAGCCATTCCTAGTTTGCCCAAAAATGGAGGCAGGCCAAGCCAAAGCAGCAGGCTGGTGCCATGAAATCATCGGTTACCAAGATCACGAAGATCCATGGGAGCTGATCCATAGGGTAATGAAAGACAAAGAATTCAGCGGCAAACAAAAGGCGGCCATCGAAAGTGCTACACTGCCTTACCAAAAAGCCCTTTCTCTTCAAAAGTTCAATGATCGTCTCATGTTTGAACCTATCGATGCTTTCCTTGGTTCATTGAGAACAATTAAGGATGAGCAAGAATTGACGACATTGAAAAAGGCGGCCGAACTTGCTGATTATGCCGTTTCAGTCGGTGTTAATGCCATCAAAAAGGGAAGAACTGAACAAGCAATCATCGCTGAAATCGAATATGAGCTGACCAAACGCGGCTATCCAGAAATGGCTTTTGACACAATGGTTCTGGCTGGAGAAAACAGTGCAGCACCGCATGGCAACCCGGGCAAGCGCCAAATCAAGGAAGGCGACTTTGTGTTATTTGATTTAGGTGTGGTTGTTGACGGTTATTGTTCTGACATTACGCGGACTGTTTGTTACAAGCATGCCAGTGATGAACAGGCTGAAATTTATGATACTGTTCTCCAGGCTGAAACCGAAGCAATCAAAGCGTCCAGGGCTGGGTTGCGGATTGGCGACCTTGACCGGATCGCGAGAAACATTATTACTGATAAAGGTTACGGTGACTATTTTCCCCACCGCCTTGGACATGGTCTTGGCTTAGGGGCTCATGAAGCGCCATCCATGAGTGAGAATAATGATGATGTTTTAAAAACAGGAATGGTCTACACCATTGAACCTGGCATTTATGTTCCGGATGTCGGCGGTGTCCGCATCGAGGATGATGTATATTTAAGTGAGCAAGGCCCTGTTACCTTAACGAATTATCCAAAGACACTGCAAATCATTCCTTAATGTTTTAATAATGAAAACCCTTAGCTCCTACTAAACTAAGGGTTTTCATCATCTTCATTTTGCCAACAGCTGATGATATAATTCTTTAGCTGCTGCCGGATCCTTCGTGCCGTGAATAAGCGCACGGCCGTCATTAAACAGAACAATGCGATGGTTTTCAATGTTTGCCTGTATCAGAAAGTCGTTTTCTAAGACATCCATGCATTCTTCCTTCAACGCTTTTTTGATCCGATCAAAATTGACTGGTGAGTTTTGACCAGGCCTAATCTGCACAGTGTCTCTCCCGCATAAAATGGTTGATTTCGTTTGATTTCCAATGTCCAAATGAGGAAATACAGCATTTTCCCCGCATGACGGACAATCTTCTTTTTTAAGTCGACTAACCTTAATAGAAGATGAATGATTTTTCCAGATGTCGTGAAATAACAGCGTCATTCTCAATTCGTCATTAGCACCTGTAAGGATTTTCAACGCTTCTGTCACCTGCTGGGCAGTAACCCATTGAACAATTGGTGCAATGATCCCCACTGTATCACAAGTTTCCGCCTGGAACGGCAAATTCCCCATCAGACAGGATAAGCAAGGCGTCAGATTAGGGATGATGGTGAATGTCATCCCAACACTACCCGTACAGCCGCCGTAAACCCATGGGATTTTGTGTTTCTGCGCCATATCATTTATGACCAACCGTGTATCAAAGTTATCTGTGGCATCAAGAATAAGATCATACTGCCGAAAAAGGTCTTCTGAATAATTCGGGTTAAATTCCCCTGCAATACCCTCTATTTCAACAGACGAATTGATTTTTCTAAGATGGGCCGCTGCAGCTGTCGCCTTAGGTACAGCTTCCTGTGCATCCTTTTCTGTATACAATTGCTGGCGCTGGAGGTTGCTCCATTCAACAAAATCCCTGTCAATGATTGTCAGCTTACCGACTCCGGCCCTGACGAGCATTTCGGAAATATTTGTTCCTAATGCACCCGCTCCGACGACCAACACTTGTTTTTTTTGCAGCTCCTGCTGTCCTGATTCACCAATAGGGCGAAAACGGACTTGCCGGGAATATCTGTTATTCAATAATACTCAACCCCTCCAAGGGGCTGCTGGGAACAGCGTAAGACCTCTTGTCTATTCTACCCGCCTCAAGGCCAAGCCTGCCAGCTTCAACCGCCATTTTCATTGCTTTTGCCATTTTGACAGGATTATCTGCCCCGGAGACTGCCGTATTCAATAACACAGCTTCAGCACCCAATGACATTGCTTGTGCAGCATCCGCGGGCGATCCAATTCCTGCATCCACAATGACCGGTATATTCATTGTTTCAGTCATTAGCTGAAGATTGACCGGATTTAGAATGCCTTGACCCGAGCCAATCGGTGAAGCTCCAGGCATGATCGCATGAACGCCAAGACTTTCCAATCTTTTAGCCAATACAACATCATCAGAAATATAAGGTAATACCGTAAAACCCTCTTTAAGGAGCTCTTCGCATGCTTTATATGTTTCAATTGGATCGGGAAGCAATGACCGGTCGTCGCCAATCACCTCAACCTTTATCATATCGCATAAACCGGAAGCCTTTGCTAATCGTGCCGTACGGACTGCTTCTTCCGCAGTTGCCGCTCCCGCGGTGTTCGGAAGAAGCGTGTACCGATCAATATCAATCATTTCAAGGAAATTTGGCGCTTTCGGTTCGAACACATTCATCCTTCGCACCGCAAACGTAAGGATTTCAGTTCCAGAAGCCTCAACAGCTTGTTTTTGAATGTCGAAGTTTTCAAACTTGCCAGTACCTAATAATAAGCGTGACTGGAATGATTTTTTCCCAATTTTAAGCATTGCCTCTCATCCTCCTCCAACAAAATGGACGATTTCAATGTGATCGTCGTTGTTTAATTTTTTTAATTTGAATGCTTTTTGATCGATAATTTCCCGGTTTTGCTCTACAATCATCATTTTGTTTTGCAGGTGAAAATGCTGGAGTAAATCCTCTATGGTTTTAATGCTGTCGGGCAGCTCTATATGTTCACCATTTAACCTGATACTCACGTCTGTTCACCTCCTTAAGCCGGTCATATTGAAACGGTGTTAACAGGTCAATGTTTTCATAACCTTCAGTAATCAAGCGTGCGGTTATCAAACCTGTTATAGGACTTAGTAAAATACCATTTCGATAATGCCCAGTGGCATAAAACAAGTTTTCAAGCTGGGTGTCCTTGCCAATAAAAGGCAAACCATCATTCGTCATGGGACGCAGCCCCGACCATACCTGCTTCACGTCGGCATCTGCGAGACTAGGAAGCAGTCTTTGTGCCTTTTCTAATAAAGAGCTTAATCCGTTGACAGACACTGACTTGCTGAAATCATAAGGTGTCATTGTCGCACCAATGTAGATGTCATGCCCTTTTTTCGGAGTAATATAGCAATCTTTCGAAAAGATTGTTGTTGTTAGTAGTGGCGTGCTCGTTTCGACACACAATGCTTCACCTTTGACTGGGTAGATATCAACATGGGGCTGATGACGAAACCACTGTTTGCTCCAGGCTCCTGAAGCAATGATCACCGCTTCTGCCAAAAATGTGCCTGCAACGGTGTCCACTCCTTTTATCTCCTGATCTTCTATATGAAGTGATAATACATCGGTAAATTCTCTGATTTTCGCACCATAATATTGCGCTCCTTTAACTAAAGCATGGGTTAAATCTACAGGCGACACTTGAGCCTCATTAGGAAAGTATAAGGCACCTTTCACATCGTCAGTGAGAGCTGGTTCTTTAGTCAAAACATCATCTTTATTTAACATGATTGCTTTTTCGCCATTCTGAGTTTGCCATGATGCTGTTTGTTCGAAAGACTCCAATTGTTCGTTTGTAAATGCCGGCTTTAACGCTCCCGATTTAATTAAGGCAATATCTATCCCTGTGATCTCCCTAAGCTCCTGCGCAAGGTTAGGGAACATATCACGGCTTTTGCGGGCAAGTTGAAATAACGGACCGTCTTCTTCTAGTTCAGCCTGAACACCAAGCATTCCCGCTGCGGCACTTGACGCTTGTGATCCTATGCGGTCTTTTTCGACTAGCAGCACATCCTTCCCAACTTTCGCCAAATGGTAGGCAATGGAGCAGCCAATCACACCGCCGCCGACAATTAGGGCATCATACCTTTTTCCCATTGTACTTCACCTCCTTTAGTTGATTAACATATTGACGGCACATTTCCATGGGACGTTCCGCTTCCATCACACCTGACATGACTGCGATTCCCGAAGCACCATGCTGGAGGACGTCCTGGGTGTTGAGGGGCGACATGCCGCCAACTGCTATAACAGGCACTGGCGCTATTTTTGCCATTTCAGCTAATTCCCTCAGTCCCCTACCCTTAAGCCCGGGCTTGCACTTTGTCGGAAAAATGTTACCGTACATCACATAATCCGGCCCTAGCGATATTTTTTCTCTGGCACTTTGTCCAGAATGAACCGAGCAGCCTACGATGAGTTCGGGGTATAACTGTTTGATGATATGGGGCGGCGGACCATTTTCCGGAAGATGAACTCCTCTTATTCCCATTTTTCCGGCCAAATTATAATATGTATTGACCACTATTTTTTCTTTTGGGATGCCACTTGCAATAAGATGATCAACCCACATATTTAGTTCTGTCTCAGATCGATGTTTCTCGCGAAGATGGAAAGCCGTGATGTTATGAATAAGAGGATTTATGATTTGAGTAATCTTTTCTATCGTCTGGTTTCCAGTCGATAGAATATGACATTCAGACATCGTGTGCTGCCTCCCTTCTAAAAACGGCAAAAAACCCGGATCCAATTTGGACCCAGGATGGTATTCAAAATGCTTCAACAAAGCGAAACAATATTGACTAACTTCCCCACGCTGGTGTGAACCAGATCAGGTCCCGAGGGTTAAAGAACCTCAATGCGTTCTTCTCTCAGCCCAACTCATTGGACACCCCTAGTTCTTATTAACTTGTCTTTTCATCATAACCTAATCGCAAGAGGAAAAAAAGGGGGTAAAATCAGTTTTTGTGCCATACCCAAGTGAACAAGGCGTCATCACGATCAATAACTCTGACATCTAACCGATCAATATCATTGTAACCATGCTTTTTTAAAGCTGACACCATATCTTCAACCTTAGCATCCTTCGAAATGTGTAAGAGGTTATAGATGTCTTTTACCTTTGCTTCTGCTTTATTGCCTTTAATGACTTTATTCCCTTTTTCGAATTCAAATTCATTAGGATTGGTGTACTCCCATTCATACTCATCACCATTCATCCAAACTGTCACCTTTAAAGAACTTTGATTCGCAAGGCTTGAGGCATGAGCAATTACCATTGGAAAGGCAGCAAATATAAACAACCAGACAATTAACCGTTTCATTCTGATCACCTCTTCGTTAACTTGAGGCAACCGCACTTATTTTATTCATCGAACGAGGGCCGAAAGCGATTAATAACCTCAAGCGTGCCAGTCATATCCATCACGGTGCCAGAAATCATATCGGATTGTTCTTGACACAAAAAGAGAATCGATCTGGCAATATCTTCTCCAGTCTCAGAGCGGCCCATAGGTGTTCTTTGTTGTCCTGATCGTTTGGCTTCCTCAATCGTCGCTTCCTTCATATCAGGTAAAATAATGCCTGGACATACCATGTTAGCTGTAATGCCATGCCCTGCTTCCTCAATCGCCAATGTTTTTGTCAAAGATACCAACCCGACTTTCCCTGCCGCAAAAGCCCCATGATCAAGCCAACCAGGAGCTGAATCAGCATTTTGGAAGCCATATGTAATAATCCTGCCAAAACGTTGCTTTCTCATCACCGGAACGATTTGCTTAACCAAATGAAAAACACTGCTTAAATTCCCTTCAATCATTTCCTTCCATTCGCTCTCGGTATGATCAACGAGCTTCTTACGTTCAAAAACAAACGGACCGGCATTATTAATCAAGCAATCAACACGGTTAAACCGTTCCAGTGTTTGGCTGACAATCCGATCGATATCATCCCTTTTTGTTATGTCACCTTGCAACAATTGGATATGTTCAGCATAAGGCCCGAGCTCCTGATTAAGCCTATGAGCGGCCTGGTCGTCACTACGGTAGTTGATTGTTACCGAATAGCTTTTATCTAAAAAGGCTTTAGCGACCATCTTTCCAATTCCTTTTGATCCCCCTGTAATCAATACATGACGCATCATTCTCACCTGCCCCCTTAATTGATCTTCTTATATAAAATTATAAACGAAAGGATCTATTGTTGAAAAATAAAAGACTGCCTTTCGGCAGTCTTTTATTTTTACTATTCTTTTGGATCCACATCATCCGCCGGCTCACCAGTGAAAACATTTTTGTCGGTAATAAAACTGTCCACAACACCGCTTTGATAAGCTTCCGTTAACTGCTGCTGCACGAGACTTTCACCGTCTTGGTCAAACTCTAATGCTGTGTTTCTGTTTTTTTTATCAGGCACGCTGCTTCCCCCTTAAGCTAAAGTAGAAAAGCCTAAGCTCTTCGTGTTTAGCTTTTGAGAAAATATTAGGATTTATGTAGTTAAGATATTTATTTGTTCAATTCATGAATGATATGATGCAATTCGGGAAGAATCAATTTTTCCATTGCTAATTTAACTGCGCCCGAAGACCCCGGCATTGAAAAAATAACTGTCCTGCCAATGGTACCCGCTAGAGCACGACTTAAAAGAGCAGCCGATCCAATATCTTCAGTATAACTAAGCATTCTGAATAACTCGCCAAACCCGGGGAGTTCTCTTTCAATCAATGGTTTAACCGCTTCCAGCGTGACATCCCGCGTGGCAATGCCCGTTCCGCCGTTAATCAGGATGGCATCGCTTCCCGCAAGACGGTATGTGATGGCATGACGGATCGCTTCTTTATCGTCTTTCACAATGGCGTAATCCGCTACAGTAAAATCTTTTTCCAAGAGGAGCTGTTTAATTAACCGGCCGCTTTTGTCTGATGCCTCGCCTCTCGTATCGCTTACGGTTATGACAGCAGTGCGGCAATTAACATAACGCTTTGACTTATGTTCATTGACACTCATTTTATTAAACCGTCCTTTCCATCAAACAACGCTTTTGATAAAAGTGATGGGCAATATCAGTGACCTGCCGTGCTTGGGCATAGTTAAGCCCTGCTCCAAACGCAATGCCCAGAATGGGAACACCCTGAAGCATTTTCTTTTTTAAAGAGCTGATCACGACCGTCTTGCCTATTTGTTTGATGCCGCTCCCGACCCATGAAGGATTCATGATTTCCTGTCCTTCATAAAAATAGGGATTGACTTCCCCCTCAATGACTTCCTTCTCAACTTCAATCCAGGCGGATCTTTTCAACCTTTTTGGCAAAAGACCGATATGAAAAACCTTTAATGCCGTCATCATCTCCCCAGGAAGCATGACCTCATAGCCATAAGTTAATGCAATTAATTGAACGGCGTACAATTGTAACGCTATCGACAACGGAACATCCAGCGTTAAAAGGAAAAGCCCCCCTGTTCCGGTCATTCCCCCTTGAAGTGATGAGATAAGGCGCTGTTTGCCTATATGCTTTTGCGCAATAAAAGCCAGTTGATGGACGGATAATTGTTTCAAATCATCGATATCTTTAATGCCGCTATCAATGGCTCGCGCTTCTGTTAATATCTTATCCCTGCCATTTTTCATCCACTCGGTACTTTGAATCAGGGATTGCAAATGAAAAACAAGCCGATCTATTGTATGATTTGCTTTCGAAACCCATTCAGGAGATAGGTTGTCCTGTGAGCGACGAATCCATGATTGATAAAGGACGCTAAAGTCCGTTGGTTCATAGTGAAAAAAACGATTTTCCCATTTATTAATCCGTTCCAGCATTTCTTCTTCCGCTTTAGTCAATGCCACGAGATCTCTCCTTATAAAAGACGTTTCTTTCATTATAAAAAACTTGGCGCGAAATCGCCAAGCTTTCTAAATCACTGGGATAACCGGACTGTATCCCTAGCTATCATGACTTCTTCATTTGTCGGGATCACGATGACTTTTACCGGTGAATGCGGATAATTAACGAATGTTTCCTTACCCCTTACCATATTAAGAGCTGGATCCCAATAGACACCCATAAATTCCAATCCAGTAAGCACTTTATCCCTTATGGTTGTGCTATTTTCACCAATGCCGGCTGTAAAAATGATCGCATCAAGACCATGCATTTTTGCAGCGTATGAGCCTAAGTATTTGTGAATTCTTGCAGCGAAAACCTCTAAGGCAAGTTCAGCACGCTCATTGCCATTCTCCGCCTCTTCTTCGATATCCCTTAAGTCACTTGAAAAGCCGGATACACCAAGTAAACCGCTTTTTTTATTTAAGGTATCAAGCACTTCAACAGCCGATTGACCGGTCCTTTCCATAATATAGGGGATTAAAGCGGGGTCAATGTTGCCAGAGCGCGTCCCCATCATAACTCCCGCCAGCGGTGTGAAACCCATTGATGTATCGATTGATTTTCCGCCTTCAACAGCAGCAATACTTGCACCATTTCCGAGATGGCAAGAAATGAGACGCAATTGATCAAGCGGACGACCTAAAAGTTCAGATGCGCGCTGAGTGACATATTTATGTGATGTCCCATGGAATCCATATTTACGGATGCCATATTTTTTATAATAATCATAAGGTATGCTATACAGAAAAGAGCGGTTCGGCATTGTCTGGTGGAAAGCTGTGTCAAAGACAGCAACCGCCGGCACGGTTGGAAGCACTTTTTTAAATGCCTTAATTCCCACAATGTTGGCTGGATTATGGAGCGGAGCCAAATCGGATACCTTTTCAATCTCACTCAGAACATGATCATTGATCAAGACTGAATCGTTAAATATTTCGCCGCCGTGTACAACACGATGACCGATGCCATCTATTTTGTCTAAGGAAGAAATTATCCCTAGGGATGTCAGCCTGTCCAATAAAATCTTAACGGCTTGCCCATGGTCCGGTATGGAAATGACCTCTTTTTTCTTTTCACCCTTAACCTCAATGGTAAAAATCGATTGAGACATTCCGATTCTTTCAATTAAACCTTTTGTTATGACTTTCTCTTCAGGCATGTCCAAAAGCTGAAATTTCAGCGAGGAGCTGCCTGCATTAATGGCCATTATTGTTGCCAATCGTTGTCACTCCTTCTTGCTAGCACTCATTTTTGTTTGGACCAATGACTATGGAACCAATCGTTTATTCTCGTCATCATTTCAGATAATGCCCGTTCATTTGAAAAGCTGGGCAGTTCAGCCAATAAGGCTTGCTTTGGCGGCTCAACATCAGGCCCTTTCTTTTGCATGATCATGATGCTTTTGGCGTGTCTCTGATCCTTGAACATTGATGCCGGTAATTGGAGCAGCCCTATAATAACAGCTTGATCCTTCAAAAAGCCATGAAGCTTATTACCCTCATCCTGTGAGAAAAGGTCATTCGGCACTAAATACATAAGGTAACCAGCCTCCTTAGTATATTTCAATCCCTGTTCGATCATTAAAAAGTGGCTGTAGATTTGGCCGTTTATATTACTCAATGTAAATTGACTGGCATTTTCCTTGTCGGGATAATAGCCGACCGGCACATCGCAAACGGTGATGTCAACAGGGTCAATAAGCATTGGCCTGAGGCTGTCCTGATGGAAAAACTCTATATTTCTTTGTTGTAAGTTTGCATTATTATAAGCAACTTTTATAAGCAAATCATCAACTTCAACGGCATACCCCTCTATAGTCTCTGACTGGGATTGGTTTATCATACCCGTCAGCAAATTACAAGTGCCCGCGGCCGGGTCGAGCATTGAAAATGTATCGGAAGGCAAGAGCTTCGAAAGCAAATAACCCATGAATAAAACGATACTATCAGGGGTCATCTGATGGTTCAGCTGTGTACCTGTCTTCATTCCCTTTAAAACGGCGAGCTGATAGGCACGTCGGACATCTTCAGCTGTCATGCCTTCGCGGAAAAACGTATCATATAAAGGACCAAGCTGTTTTTCTAAATCCTTTTGTACGATTCTGTCCTGATGAATATTTTCAGCTGTCATACACAGTGCTTCAAGATAGGTCACGGACTGACTTTCCTCAATGAGAGACGCTGATTGATCTAACACATCAAACAGATGCTGAACAATGGATGGCTCGTTCATAAGTATCCTCCTTAAAATCCGCATGTCACTTCATAAATGATACAAAAATTCTCAGTGACATTCAAAGTGAAAACTCCGGTTTATACGAAACCGGAGTTTTTCACCTTGTTAGATTTATTAATTTATTCCGCTGCCTTTGCGGCCTCGATTGCTTTTTCATAGTCGGGATGGTCTGTGCCTTCCTTAACGTATTCGGCATAGACAACATTGTCGGCACTGTCTATGACAAAAACTGAACGGGCGAGCAGCCTAAGTTCTTCCATCACAACCCCGTATGCCTTTCCGAAGGATAAATCCCTGTGATCCGATAAGGTAACGGCATGTTCCAAACCCGCTGATCCGCACCATCGTTTTTGTGCAAACGGCAGATCCACACTGACCGTAATGACCGTTGCATTATCCACTGTCGCCAGTTCTTCGTTAAAACGGCGTGTTTGCGCGTCACAAACACCTGTATCAAGTGACGGCACGACACTGATGATGCGTATGCCTTGATAATCATTAAGCGTCTTTTCAGCAAGGCTGTTATCTAAAGCGGTGAAATTCGGTGCCTTAACACCTGCCATAACTTCGTCACCTAACAATGTGATGGGATTCCCTTTAAAAGTCACTTCCACCATATGTATGACCTCCTTTTATATTCATCATCATGTACAATCATAGCTTGAAATGCTTTATGATATCAACTAAAAAAACTCCCCTTCGAGTGATCTTCCAACTCGGGAGGGGAGTCTGTCATTATTGCGGACGCTTTGTGGCGATGCCATCACCCTTGACAACGCTTCGTTTTCTTTTAGGCATTCGGTTATCGGATTGTTTATACCCTCCTGCAAGTTCTTCAATCTGATCCTGAGTGAAGCGTTCTTTTTCATTTTTCGGCATGACAGTTGCCTCCTTTTTTCCTATTCAAAAGTATTATCTTGCTGCTCAGATTGGCTCTTTCTTTGTCTTATTATTCCGCGGCTTGGCTTGTGAGATTCTTTAGATTGGGAATCTTGACCTTGGCCTTGTCTTTGGCCAGACCTTTTCATTATCATTGACTGAATTTTATCAACAGCCTGAGGCGCTAAATCCAACAGTTTTTCATATAAATGGGTACTGTTGTCAAGATGAATCGTCCGGATTCCCGAAGGACCAACAATTAGAAAGGCGATAGGTGTTATGGACACACCGCCGCCGCTTCCTCCGCCAAATGGAAGACCCGAACCCGAATCACTCTCTTCTCCTGATGACTGGTCACTCCCTGACCCCTGATCGCTAGGATTAAATTCACTTCCCCCAGCCGCAAATCCAAATCCTACTTTTGAGACAGTTAGAATCACATTGCCATCAGGTGTTTCTATTGGATCCCCTATAATTGTATTGACATCTGTCATTTCTTGAAGGCTTTCTAAAGCGGTTTTCATCAAGCCTTGTATTGGATGTTCTGACATGATGTTTGTTGCCTCCTTTTCCAATATTTCGCGAACCGATATCCTGCGATGATAGCCTGCCCCATTCGGAAGGATATCATGCATGACACTCTCGTTTCGGCATAAGAGGCTTGAAACAGCGGATTGACATGTAATTTGGGTTGTTCTTTTAAAACAAACCATTGGCTGATCATTCGTAGAATATTTGACTTTACAGCCCAAATCATGCCTGATAAAACCGCTGTAATATGGGCTTCGCCGCCACCTACTGTCGTCACCCAAGATAACCTTTTTAATTTAAACACCTTTAAGAAGCTTTCTTTTTCCTTTAGAAAATTTCTTATAAGGTTAAAAGAATCTTCCAATTGATGGAACCACTTTCCAAAATCATTTTGCTCTATTTTTATTTCTTCATCGGAAATTGGCAACTCTGCTTCCATTGAGGCTTTAAATGGGATCATATTGAAATCCATTTCAGGAACACGCAGCTTTAATAGGGTAATAAACCAAAGTTTCACTTTAATTTCCAACTCTGAGTTATTTACTGAAAAACAGCCGTTAAATTCTACGTTAAGAAAACCAAAGAACCACAAAAACAGGATTATAATCACGATAAATGTTATAATGCCAATCACAATGAACAATATCATAGAAAATCACTCAGGTCCTTTCAAATATTTACATTATCACCTAGTTCATTAAAATTAAACATACAGGTAGGTTATACTAACAATAGGCGAATTTTAAGGAGGCACATAATGGAAGCACGGAATAAACTTTATTTTTTTTACAAAAATACAAAAAAATTGCATCCTCAAGTCGAAGAACTGAAGGCGTTTGCCGAAAGCCAAGACTTTCATCTTGTTAATGATCCTGCGGAAGCAAACATTATTACAAGTATCGGCGGGGACGGCGCCTTTTTGCAGGCTGTCCGCAAAACCGGCTTTAGGGATGACTGCCTGTACTTAGGAATCAGTACAGGCCAGTTAGGATTTTATTGTGATTTTAATATTAATGCACATAAGGACATGCTTGAGGCAATCAGAAATGAACAAATTGAAGTCAGAAAATATCCTATTATTCAAGTGGAGATTGATGGGGATACAAGACTTTATTGCCTCAATGAATGCTCGATCAGAACATCGACAATAAAGGTTTTTTCGATAGAGGTATATATTGATAATTTGCATTTCGAAACATTTAAAGGTGACGGTATGATCATATCAACACCTACCGGCAGCTCTGGTTACAACAAGTCAGTTAATGGGGCTGTTATCGATCCAAAAATCCCTTGTCTTCAAGTCAGTGAGCTGGCTTCCCTCAATAATAATTATTACCGGACACTAGGTTCTGCTTTTGTACTTAATCAAGAACGGGAGCTTACTCTTAAAATAAAAGAAAACATCAATAATTACCCGATTATCGGTCTGGACAATGAGGCATACAGCATCCGCTCAAACAAGGAAATTAAAATCACACTCCCTGATCGCAGAATAAAGACCGTAAAGTTAAAAGACAACTCATTCTGGCATAAGGTGCAAAGAAGTTTCTTGTAATTTAAAGAAAACTTGCCGATTGGCGAGCCTTTGGCGAAGACAGAGGCTTAGTTGCGACGCACAGGACGTGCTAGTACTGGCGTTGTAACAGGATGTTACGTCTTTAGCCAGTGCACTTATGTGCGTCAGAAAGGCTACTGCTTGCTACACTTCTTTGCTGCCTTGCGACAAAACGAAGTGGAGGAGCACTTATACGCTGTTTAACTCAATAAGACGTTTGAAGATATCACACTTCAAACGTCTTTCTTATACACAATTTGGTTATCGACAACCGTCATAAATACTCTGGCAGATAAAAAAGCCTCGGGTTGGATGGCAAATAAGTCTTTGGTAAGCACAGTAAAATCCGCTTGATAACCAGGTGCAATTTTTCCAGTTGCATTTTCTTTGCCAATCGCATGGGCGCTGCCCATTGTATATAATTCAATCGCCTGAAAAACACTCAGTTTCTGGCCCGGATAATAGGCTGTTTGATCATTGTATCCTGTGACACGGGTAACAGCGGCATGTATCCCCAATAAAGGGCTTGCATATTCAATTGGCGCATCTGAACCGCCCGCACATATTAGTCCATCCTCAATCAGCGTCTTCCATGCATAAGCATCCCACATCCTTGACTCGCCAAGCCTTTCCATTACCCATGGGAAATCTGATGTGACGAACAATGGCTGGATATCTATAATGGCCGGGAGTTGTTTGATCCTATGCCTTAGGTCAACCGGGACAAGCTGGCCATGAATGAGCCGATCCCTTAATCCGCTTGGCGGGGGATAAGCTTCAATAGCTGACACAGCATAATCAGTTGCCAAATCACCAATGGCATGAATGGCGACTGGCATATTAAAGTTGCGGGCTTTGGCTACCAATGCCTTTAAATCATCGGGTTGATGGATTGCCACCCCATTCGTTTCCGGGGCATCATTGTATGGCTGTCTCAGCAAAGCCGTTCTGCCGCCAAAGGCACCATCTGAAAATATTTTCATCGCTCCGAACTGGATATCACCAATTTCTTCACCTGCATGATAGCCTTCTTCATGCATATCATCGATAACCCCATGATGAACCAGAAGATTTAAGCGGAAACGGCGGTTTGTTTGGTTAAGGACACGCTGATAAGTGTCAAACGTGCGTTTAAACCCGCCATAACTATTTAAATCTTCACTATGACCTCCCACACAACCCAATGAAATAAGGTGGTCAAGAGCGATCTCACAAATCCGGTCAAGCTCATCATCAGACAACTCCGGGACGGCACAATCCAGCAAAAACTGGGCTTGATCAAGTAAAAGCCCTGTGGGCACACCTTTTTCGTCCCTGACAATAACCCCTCCGGGAGGATCTAGGGTATTTTCATCAATACCTGCGGCGGCAAGCGCTAACGAATTCGCCAATACTGCATGCCTGCATATTCTTGTCAGCATCATTGGATTGTGTGGTGCTATTGTATCTAATTCCCTCCTATGGAAAATTTTGCGGTCAATAAAATTATTCTCATTCCATCCTTCAGCAAAAACCCATTTTCCCGGAGGTGTTTCATGGACCCGCTCCAACAGCCGGTCCTTCATTTGTTCAGAAGACTTTACATGCGAAAGGTCAAGCCTTGTTAACTTTAAGCCGTAAGCAAGTATATGAAGATGGCTGTCAACGAAACCGGGATAAATGGTGTTTTTACCAACGTTAATGACATCAACAATCTCACTATTATAACGGTGCCGTATCTCTTTTTCCGTCCCCGTCATTTGGATAATGCCATTTTCCACAAAAATGGCTTCAGCGGTATCATTCTCGTCCTGCATCGTTCGAATATGGCCGATCCATAATGTTCCCATGCTATCGTCACTCCCCCAATGTTAAATGAAATGCCGATACATTATCGGCATTTCATCGTTCCATATAATTAAAAAATAGAGTAACCTTTAGTTCTGCGCTTCTTTTTGGCGAAGCTCTACCCTGCGGATTTTTCCTGACGTTGTTTTTGGAAGATCGTCCACAAATTCAATTCTTCTGGGGTATTTATATGGCGCTGTCAGCTTTTTGACATGATCCTGAAGCTCCTTTACTAGAGCTTCGTCCATGGCATCATCATTTTTTCTCAAGATCACATAGGCTTTAACGACATGTCCGCGAATTTCATCCGGAACCGCGATCACCGCACATTCCTTTACCTTAGGGTGTTTGACAAGTGCATCCTCCACCTCGAAGGGTCCAATTGTATAACCTGAGCTGATGATGATATCGTCAGAACGTCCTTCAAACCAAAAATAGCCGTCTTTATCCTTTGATGCCTTATCCCCGGTAACATAATAGTCTCCTCTAAATGCTGCAGCTGTTCTTTCCGGGTCCTTATAATATTCTTTAAAAAGTGCCGGTGTACTTCTATGTACAGCAATATCTCCTGGCTGCCCAACGTCGGCTGCATCACCTTCTTCGGTAATAATCTCCACTAAATTTCCGGGTGTTGGTTTGCCCATAGACCCCGGTTTGCCGGCCATATCCTTCGTTGTTCCGACAAGCAATGTATTTTCTGTTTGACCGTAACCGTCCCGGACCTCAACACCAAATACTCGCTTGAAGGTTTCAATTACTTCTCGGTTCAACGGTTCACCAGCTGACACAGCACTTCGAAGCTTTTCTAAATTATAGGATGATAAATCATCGACCTTGGCCATTAAGCGATATTCTGTCGGGGTACAGCATAACACGTTTATATTGTTTCTTTCCAAAAGCTGCAAATAATCATTTGGATCAAAAGGTCCTTGATAAAGAAAGCCCGTTGCACCCGATCCCAATGTTGAGATAAATGGACTCCAAATCCACTTTTGCCAGCCAGGTCCTGCTGTTGCCCAAACGACATCATCATTTTCAATACCTAACCAGCTTGATGATGCTGTTCTTAAGTGAGCATATGCCCAGCCGTGTGTATGGACCACGCCCTTAGGCTGCCCTGTTGTGCCTGAGGTATACGATATGAAAGCCATATCATCACGAGATGTGTCAGCTGCCTTAAAGTTCTCGGATTGGTCCAGGACTAAGGTGCCAATCGATAACCATCCTTGTTGTTTGACGGGCTGGGAGCTGATCTTAAGCGCTAAGCAGGCTTCATCATCTTTAGCAATCCTATCAACTAATGAATGGTGAACGACCACGGCCTTTGCTTCAGCATGGTGAATGCGATAATTCAAATCTTTCGGCCGCAGCATCTCGGAACATGGGATCACCACTAGCCCCGCTTTTAGCGCTGCAATATAAACCGCATATGTGTCAAGATCCCTTGGCATCATTATTAGAATACGGTCACCTTTTTGCATGCCTTTTGCAATCAATCCATTGGCCAGTTGATTCGCTTTTTCAATAAGATCTGTATATGTAATGGATGCTTTATTTCCGTCGTGATTCTCACATATTAAAGCCAGTTTCCTTGGATCCGCCGCGTGTTTTTCAATTTCTTTAGTCAAATTATATTTCTCAGGTGCGATTAAATTTTCCACGATGATCCCCCCAATTGTTTCAATATACCTCTATTATATAAAATACTATCAATATTTTGAAGATTTACGGCGTAACTTTTGATTATAAAATTATTCCATAGAATTTGAAAAGAGCGGCTGATTGCCGCTCTTTTTAAGCCATTAATTATAAAATTGTTATTATGCTTGACGTCCACCGAATTGTTGTTGTGCAGTCGCAACAAGACGCTTAGTGATTTCACCACCAACAGAACCGTTGGCGCGAGAAGTCGTGTCAGCACCAAGTTGTACGCCGAACTCCTGAGCGATTTCCATTTTCATTTGGTTAAGTGCTTGTTCAGCACCAGGGACAAGAATTTGATTGCTATTGTTGTCAGCCATTTATCTCACCTCCTTGTGTCTTTAGAATCTGCTTTAATGAGTTTTCTCATTCATTTATTTCTTGGTAATTATTTCTTTTTTGTTACATTAAAAAGGGGGATCCTAGCCATTGAAAAGTTATAGGACTCAGTTTCCGCTATTTGCTCAAAATCCACGCAAATAACCTCTCAAATACCCGAATAGCTGGACCACAGTACGATAAAAATCTTACTTAGACGAATAACTTATGATCTATCCAAAAGTTACAAAGAGTCTGCAGCATTTCTGCCGCAGACTCTTTAAATTTAAAGTAATTGATCGATAAAATCCTTATCATTATGCTTTCCAATTTCAATTGTCTCAACCCCCGAGATGGCTTCTTCAATTAGGTCATCAATTGGGAGATACTGCTCGAATTTATTGGCATTTTTCCGGTTTGGCTTAGTTTTGGGCGCAGCAGGGAGAAAAATAGTGCAGCAATCTTCATAAGGACGGATGGAAATATCATACGTTTCGATTCTATTTGCTATCGCCATGATTTCTATCTTGTCCATTGACAATAATGGCCGCAGAACCGGTAAATTTGTCACCTCATTAATTGTATTCATACTGTCAAGTGTTTGACTTGCCACCTGCCCTAGGCTCTCACCGGTCCCGATAGCGAGAGCATTTCTTTTTTCAGCTAATTTTTCGGTTATGCGCATCATCATTCGCCGCATAATCGTCATGCTGTAATTTTCCGGCATTTTATCTCTAATGGCGATTTGGACATTCGTAAATGGCACAATATGCAGCTTTACCTTGCCCCCGAAGTCTTGGAGCTTTTCAGCCAGATCAATGACCTTTTGTCTGGCACGGTCATTTGTATAAGGCGGGCTGTGAAAATGGACAGCTTCAATTGTTACACCGCGTTTTAGAAGAAGGTAGCCTGCTACTGGGCTGTCAATTCCGCCTGATAGCATAAGCAAGACTCTTCCAGCAGTACCAACAGGCAATCCGCCTGCCCCCCGATATTCTTTCCCGTAAATTCTTGTTTCGTGGTCCATAACTTCAACTCTCAGATCAAGATCGGGATGATGAACATCAACGGTAATATTCTCGGTATTTGTTAAGATGTGTCCGCCAAGAACGTGATTTAATTCATTAGATTTAACAGGAAATCTTTTGTTCTTCCGCTTTGCAGAAATCTTAAACGTTCTGACATTAGGTTCGTTTTGAATAATCTCCAGTGCTTTTTCTTTTATGCTTTCAATATTGTTTTCAACCTTCAAAGCGGGCCGGATGAGGTGGATGCCGAATATTTTGGTAAGAACCTCGGCAACCTCTTGATATGATTCCCCGTTCAATTGAATGTCGATATTATCAAAATGCTTTTTTATCTTTAAGTTGGGAAACGGCCTTAGTTTTTCTCTCACCGTTTCATCTAATTTATATATAAACCGCCGTTTATTTTTACCTTTTAAAGACAGCTCACCGAATCTGATGATTAAGTAATCATAGATCAAACAAATCACCCCATTACACTTTTCAATTCGTTTATTTTTTTATTAAAAATGTCTAAAAACCTGTCAATCTCATCACTGGTATTTTCAAGAGATAAACTGATCCTAATAGCATGTGCTGCTTCATCTTCTGGAATACCCATGGCTAAAAGCACTCTGCTTGCTCCGCCCTCTCTTGAGGAGCAGGCGGATTTGGTTGACACGTAGATATCATCCTCTTCCAGGGCATGGACAAGGACCTCTGCTTTAATGCCCTTAATAGTGACATTAATAATATGTGGCGCAGAGAACTCAGCAGGTGTATGAATGATCAGATCATCATTGGTTTCGAAGGATCTGATCATCTTATTTTTTAGGCATTTGAGGTCATCAAGATGTCTCTTAGACGTCTCCAAATTGATTCTAAGGGCTTTGACCATCGCTGCAATACCAGGCAGGTTTTCTGTTCCCGCTCTTCGATTAAGTTCTTGGCTTCCCCCTGAGAACAATGGAGACAACGAGACACCGCCTCTGACAAACAGCAGCCCCGTCCCCTTTGGGCCATGAAATTTATGGCCGGAAATGGTGCACAAATCTATACCGTATTCTTTCAGGTTCAAAGGCACCTTGCCAATCCCCTGAACATGATCAACATGGAAAAGTGTCGCCCGCTGCTCCTTAAGCCACTCACCAATCTCTTGCAGCGGCTGAACAGTTCCGACTTCGTTATTGACATGTATAATTGAAATTAATATCGTATCTTTTCTGCATGCTTTCTTCAAGTCTTCAAGATTTACTCTGCCTTTATGATTAACTGGTAAATAGGTGACTTCAAAGCCGGCGTTCTCCAGCTGTTTGAAGGCATTATAAGTGGCAGCATGTTCAATTTCGGTTGTGATGATATGCTTTCCCCTTTGGCTGTATGAAAGTGCAACACCTTTAATTGCCAAATTGTTCCCTTCTGTTCCACCGGATGTAAAAGTTATCTCACTTGGCTTGACGCCGAGAAGCTCTGCCGCCTGGGTTCTTGAGCGCTTCAGCATTTCTTCTGACAGACCACCTAATCCGTGAATCGATGACGGGTTGGCAAAAAACTGGTTGGATACAATATTAAATGTTTCAAGCGCCTCAGGATAAGGCTTGGTTGTCGCGCTATTATCAAGGTATATCATTGCTTTTCTCCTTTATATCCTTATTATCTACATAGTCAATAAGAAAGACTCCCTTTGTATCTAGGAGCCTCGCCATTTATCATTCAGCAGCATAAAGTTCGATTTTTTTAAAAATATCGGGTTCTACCTTTTGAACTGCCGCTGCCGCAATTTCAACCGCTTCGCTAAAATTATAACTTCTAAAATATTCTTCAGCACGCTTGAGTTCGTCATTAATCTCTGGATTGCCGCTGCGGTAACGATTGCCGTATTGTATAAGCTGTTCAGCAAGCTCCGCATCATCAACAAGACCATTTGTTTTTTCGCAAACATTTCCAACCTTTTCGTCGGCATCATCTAGGACCTGTAAGACCGACGACATTTCTAACGGTTTTTGTTCAAGCTTATTGTTAACTTCTGAAAGAAGATCTTGTGCTTCCTCCAAGATTGTTGCATAAGAATAAGGGATACCAGGCAAATTGCTTTTTTGGACAATCCTTCGAGAATCCTGCAATTTTTGGCGGAGTTTTTGCAGTGTCTCTTTTGCCATTAGTTCATCTTTTCTTAGTGTTGTCATGCGTTCCTTGAATTCGTCGGCAGAATCCCGCAAAGCATTTATGTCGTGGCGCATATCCTCCAATTTTTCTAGAACGATACTGAACGCTTCTGTCTTTTCTCTGAAAACATCATCAACTTCGGAAAAGTCTCTTTCCAATTTTTCAAATGCTCTTCCAATATCATATTGCACCTTAAGATCCTCTGATTCAATGCGGTAGCTCTGCTGAACAATTTTTGTCTCATCATCGAGTTCAGTCACTTTTTTTCGGACGATCGCTAAATCTTGCTCGATAGCCGGGGCCGTCTCAAGAAGCTGTCTTCTCGCTCCGACCTCTTTTTCCATATGTTCATATAACCAATCCACTTGTTGATGCATCATGGCAACACTTTCTGCCGCTTCACCAAACTCTGAGTGCTCCATAGCTTCATCTAAAACAATCAGCTGTTTCTCCATTTCATCCACCTGCTCCTCCACTTGAAGGTGGCGCAGGACATAACCTTGTCCGCTCATCTCATAGTAGCCTTCACGGAGTTCCTTCAATTGATCGGGCAGTTTATTGTGCAAATCCTTATATAACTTGGGAATGGTTTCCATTTTATCCCTGATCGATTCCAGCTGATTTTTAATATAAATTAACACTTCTCTTGCTTTAATATAGTTGCCATTTTCTGTTTCGTTTTCATATTCTTTAAATCCCAGTTCAATATCATGAATCGTTTTTTCAAGATAAGGCACGGTGTTTTTAAATTGGCTTTGTTTTGTAATCATATCCTTTTTGGTTTGATGGTAGACCTCTTTAATTTCAACAATGTCGGTCCGATTTTGGTGTTCACTGTCCACAACTTCATGAAGATCATTCAGCATTTGGGCAATCCGTTCTTCAGCGCTGTTCAGGTTGGTTTCCAGTTGCGAAAGGATATGCCCCGCCTTTCGAAAGCGGTATTTGTCGGCTGCTTCTTCTGCATCAAATAATTTTTCTTCGACAGCGGGCAGTTCGCTCGTTACGATTTCATCCCAGTCGGATCGCCATGTTTCAAACTTCTTTTCTGTCTCTCCAACCATTTTGAGCTCTTTTACCCTGGCAATTTCTTCTGTAACCGGACGGTTCGTAATATCTATTTTCCACGATTCATATCGATCAATTTGACTGTATACTTTCTTCCTCATCCACGTCCCATAACCTATAATTAGAATGAGTAATAAAATGAGTGCTATAATGACATAAAGCATTTGGAAGTTCCCCCATTCTCCCACGTGACAATCGCTATAATAAGTTAAAATACTATTAAATCTATATTCTAGATATGTATAGTCTTAAAAGTAATACAAAAAGCGACGAAAAACAATCATTTACGCAATTATAATGATACCATGGATTACACTTTTTGACTAAATTAATTTATGCTTTTCTTTTAGACATTTGGCCATAAAGAAAACTCGCCGATTGGCGAGCCTTTGGCGAAGACAGAGGCGTAGTTGCACTTATGTGCGTCAGAAAGTTATACTTTCTGATTAACTAAAGAAACCCCCCGCTGGTTAACAGGGGTTCTTCATGTTGCGATCAAATTAGTATGCTCTTGCATGCGGCAGCACATTCACCCGGTAATGATCATGACTTTTCAAGATCTGTCCGACCCAATGCTCAATAAACTTGAGATACGACCGCCTAAAATATCCATCGTTCGGCTGTAAGAAAAAGACCTTTCGAATATATTGAGGCTGCAGGAATGGCATAATAATCATGTCCCTATATTGCATTACAAGCAAATCGACCGGGATTTTCCTTATTTGGCGCCTTTTTGCGGCTTCAAGGAAAATTTTCTCCAAAAGATACTTCTCCTTCATTAAATAAGTTGCCATTAGCTCTCTGACCAAGACCGTATCAAGCGTCATTTCCCTATGAACAAACCGTGATAAATAAAAGCAATCCTGTTGATATGCAATTAGACGGTCAGCAATTTTCATTAACCTGCCGCTAATTTTTTCCTTTTCTAAGTCTGTTTCCTGGAAGGCTTCCTCCAGCGTCTGAATATAACCCTCCAAAAAAGTGGACATCAAATGCTCAAGCAGACCGCTTTTGCCGCCAAAATAATAGGAAACCAAAGCAATATTCACACCCGCTTCTTTTGCAATCGCCCGAATTGAGGTTCCGCTGTAACCATTCATGTTGAACAACTTTACCGCTGACGTGATCACTTCTTCCTTAGTCTGTTGTCCCTTGCTTTTTTGAACCATACGATCACCTCATTATAGTTTCTATATTATTAGACATTCGAGGACAAATGAGACTCACCTTTATAAATCGCTCGACAAATCAGCTGAAAGTTTCTGCACATTTTGATAAAATATTATTATTTAAATAGGAAATCGGGGGAATTATGATGTTTTCTGTCAATACTTATACCGGAACACTGGAAGAAAATTACGAGCTTGTCATCAAACAGCTAAAAGCGCTCATTGAAGATGAGCCAAATCAGGTGACAAATTTGGCTAACGCTTCCGCACTGCTCAATCAATTTCTAGACAATATTAATTGGGTCGGTTTCTATCTCACTGAAGGCAACCAACTTGTTCTTGGACCATTTCAAGGTTTGCCTGCATGCGTTCGCATTCCGAATGGGAAGGGTGTATGCGGGACAGCGGCAAGTGAAAATCGAACGATGCGGGTTGCTGATGTTAATCAATTTCCTGGTCATATCGCCTGCGATTCGGCTTCACAGTCGGAAATTGTTGTTCCCATAATAAAAAATGGCACGGTCCTTGGTGTCTTGGATATTGACAGTCCGACAACAGACCGGTTTACTGAAACAGATCAGCTTTATTTAGAAAAATTTGCAGAGACCCTGACAAAATACCTTTAAACAGCAATAGCTTCTTGACATGATCTAATAAAAGAAGCTATAATGTTCTTTGTGTAAAATGAGGCAGTGCCCAACTGACCTATGAAGATACCCTCTTTATTATGTTCCTCATAACCTTGAGGTGCATCGCGTAACTCTTCACTGCCGAGTGAGGGTGCATGAAAACATAATGACTTCATAGATGAATGAGTTGGATCTGTCATTTTATGCAACTTTAAAATGACAAAGGAGGAGTCATCATGGCTCGCTATACTGGTCCATCTTGGAAGAAATCACGCCGCTACGGCATATCCTTGAGCGGAACGGGTAAAGAACTGGAAAAACGCCCTTATGCTCCAGGTGAACACGGTCCAAACCAACGCAAGAAACTGTCTGAATACGGTTTGCAACAACAAGAGAAGCAAAAGCTTCGTTTTATGTACGGTCTTAACGAAAGACAATTCCGCCGCACATTCGACGACGCAGGCAAAATGAAAGGTGTACACGGTGAAAACTTCATGATTCTTCTTGAATCACGTCTAGATAACCTTGTTTATCGCCTTGGTCTTGCCCGTACACGCCGTCAGTCACGTCAGCTTGTTAACCATGGCCATATTACAGTTAACGGGGGCCGCGTAGATATTCCATCTTACCGCGTGTCAACCGGCGATGTCATTGGTGTGAGAGAGAAATCCCGCAACCTTGACATCATTAAAGAAGCGATTGAAGTAAACAGCTTTGTTCCCGAATATGTTACGTTCGACGAAGATAAGTTAGAGGGTACTTACAACAGACTTCCTGAACGTTCCGAACTTCCTGCTGAAATTACTGAAGCGCTTATTGTCGAATTCTACTCTCGTTAATTGAACGCGAAAAGCTGTCCGGTCGATTATATCGTCCGGACTTTTTTTCTTTCTTTTTTAAGAATAATTAAGTTCGCTAAAGCGAAAAAGCGGATTAAAGTATAAGAGCAACTAAGGCATTCGCCATTAAGGGCTTGGCGATAAGCCAAGTTTTCTTTACATCCACATTAAATTCTGCAGAATTTGTCGTTTTTTCCATGCTAAGACTTGCAAGATATTCGTTTTAAGATAAGATAAAAAGAGCTTCTATTATGACCAGATCATAATAGTTCTTACATACTAGCATCGTTTACTAAAGGTGTACGAGGAGGGGTGTCATGGCTTTTCAGCCAAAAGATATAAAGACATTCTTTGAAAAAACAGCGTCATGGCTGACTGAGAAAGGGGTACTACGCTCCGCGCGGTTCGGGTCCAAAGTCATTTGGAATTCATTCCTAATTATTGTGTCTGTTTGTTTTGTCGGGACCTTCTTCGCGGGCGGTATAGCAGCGGGCTACTTTGCCTCCCTTGTAAAAGATCAGCCTGTATTAAATTATGAAACGCTAAAAAAAGATATCTATCACTATTCGGAGACGAGTGAGCTCTTTTTTTCCGGAAATGTGCCGCTCGGTAAGCTTCGTTCAGATTTAACCAGAACAAATATCAGTCTAGACAAAGTCTCGCCTACGCTGATCCATGCCCTGCTTTCCACAGAGGATGAACTCTTTTATGAGCATGAAGGTGTTGTCCCTAAAGCAGTATTTCGGGCCGCATTTCAAGAACTGACTCACCAGCCGATTGTAACCGGCGGCAGTACGCTGACCCAGCAGCTCGTAAAAAACCAAATATTAACCAATGAGGTGTCCTTCGAGAGAAAAGCAAAAGAGATACTTCTGTCACTAAGGGTCGAAAACTTCTTCAGCAAAAATAATATATTAGAAGCGTATCTGAATGTTGTGCCATTTGGCAGGAATGCGTCTGGCCAAAACATCGCCGGAATCAGTGCCGCAGCGCATGGTGTGTTTGGCGTGGCACCTAAGGATCTTAACCTGCCCCAGGCAGCTTTTCTTGCCGGCATGCCAAAGAATCCTTTTTCCTATACGCCATTTGAAAATCATGGCGGTGTAAAAAAGGATATTTCATCAGGGGTTGCCAGAGCTCATTTTGTATTAAAAAGAATGCTTGTTGCGGGTTATATTAATAAAGGTCAATATGAAAAAGCCTTAGCCTATGATTATAAGAAACATTTCGCCAAACCAAAACAGAGTCCAATGGAGGAGTATCCTTATCTTACGAATGAAGTCGAGAACCGATCCAAAATTATTCTGGCCAAGCTTGACGCGAAGCAGCAAGGATTGAACGGTGAACAAGTATACAAAGACTATCGTACCTATAAGAAAATGGATTACTTGGCCAAGACAGATCGCCATCATAGAAGCATTAAAGAGATTACCAAGGCCAGAGGCTTTAACTATAGCAAGCTTAAGGATCAGTACGATCTCTTCAATGAGCTGCTCAAAAACGCCGATAATCAATTACGGGTTAAGGGCTATAAAATTTATACAACGGTAAATAAAAAGATTTATGATGCGATGCAGAAAGCGGAGAATAACTATTCCAATTATGAGCCTGATAAAATTGAGATCGTAACAGATCCGAAAACAGGCAAAAAGAAAAAGGTCCACCATCCTATGGAGCTTGGTGCCGTTCTCATCAAGAATGACACGGGTGAAATCATCAGTTTTGTCGGCGGCAGGGACTTTAAGCTTTCCCAAGTTAACCATGCGACCCAAACCAAACGGCAAAACGGCTCGACAATGAAGCCGCTGCTCGTCTATGCTCCGGCATTGGAGAAAGGTGTAATCCAGCCCGGGGAAATTGTTGCTGATTTGCCGTATAAACGCTATATTAACAGCTCGGGCGATTTTTATGAACCACACAACTACGGGGGACGATACCACGGCTTCGAAACCGCGCGCAGAGCGCTGGCAGAATCGCACAATGTCCCTGCGGTCCGTCTCTATACCAAGTTACATCCGGCCAGTGGGAAACCGGCCCAGAATCTTAAGAAGATGGGCTTTACATCTCTGTTTAATTCCGACATGCACAATTTGTCGACAGCGCTCGGTGGTCTGACAAGAGGTGTTACGGTGGAGGAAAATACCAATGCTTATACCACCTTTGCCAACGATGGCAATTTCATTGATGCTTTTATGATAAATAAAATTGTTGACAAAAACGGCAATGTCATTTATCAGCATAAAGTGAAGCCAGTCCATGTCTATTCGCCGCAAACGGCCTACCTTATGCTTGATATGATGCGGGATGTCATCCATGGCGGAACAGCCAGAAGCTTGTCCTCCTATTTGAAGTTTTCAACGGATTGGGCAGGTAAAACCGGAACATCACAGGATTGGCGTGATTCGTGGTTCGTCGCCACCAATCCAAATGTGACTATGGGCATTTGGACTGGCTATGACAAGAAATATACATTGAATCATGATCTATATTCGAGGCATACCCAGCAATTATGGGCTAGATTTGCAAATGCTGCCTATGATATTAAACCCAATCTGATGGACCCTGCTGAGCGGTTCCATATGCCTGCGGGGATCGTCCAAAGAACATTCTGCGGCATCAGCGGTCAAAACGTGACCAATTTATGCCAAAGGGCCGGTTTCGTAAAAACGGATCTATTTAATGAAAAATATGCACCATCACGTAACGGTCATGCTCTTGTGCAAAACGGCTCTGGTGTGACATTGAGGAAGTCATTTATCAAGTCCCATTATCCGTACCTCGATGAAAGCGGTATGACTGACGAGCTATGGGGAACGCTTAATCCGCGTGCTCCAATACCTAAGGAGCAGCCTAAGGCTAAACAAAGGAAGAAGCCTGAGGAAAAGCCTAAGCCTAATAACAGGACCAAGCCTAAAGAAAAGCCGAATAAACATAAGCCGGCGGATAAAAAGAAAAAACCGGAAAATTAATTCAAAAGAACCCCCTCAAAGGGGGTTCTTTTAATATATTGTTTAATCTTCCATAGTTGATAAATCACCCGTAGGAAGATCCAATTCCCATGCCTTTAAAACACGGCGCATGATTTTCCCGCTTCTTGTTTTCGGCAGCTTATCACGGAACTCAATTTGACGCGGTGCTGAATGAGCAGCCAAACCCTTCTTCACGAAAGTCCGAATCTCTTCCTTCAAATCATCATTTTCATCATAACCGTCACGCAGGGCAATAAAGGCCTTAATGATTTCGCCTCTGATAGGATCAGGAATGCCTATAACCCCTGCTTCGGCGACAGCTGGATGTTCGACAAGCTTGCTTTCAACCTCAAATGGCCCGACCCGCTCGCCGCTCGTCATGATCACATCATCAATTCTGCCTTGGAACCAGAAGTAGCCATCCTCATCCATATAAGCTGAATCTCCTGAGACGTACCAGCCGCCAGATGTAAAATAAGATTGATATTTTTCGTCACGGTTCCAAATCGCTCTCATCATGGATGGCCAGCCTTTTTTAATGGCAAGGTTGCCCATGGTATTCGGTTCAACCTCATTGCCTTGATCGTCAATAATCGCCGCTTGAATGCCAGGAAGCGGTTTCCCCATTGAACCAGGTTTTAACGGCAGTGTCGGGTAATTGCTGATGACCTGAGCACCTGTCTCCGTCATCCACCAGTTATCATGAATCCGTTTTTGAAAGACTTTATAACCCCACTTAACCACTTCGGGATTAAGCGGTTCACCGACACTCAAGACATGTCTTAGACTTGACAGATCATACTTCTCAACAAGTTCTTCTCCCGCACCCATGAGCATCCTGAAAGCGGTCGGAGCACTATACCACACCGAAACGCCGTAGTCTTCGATTGTTTGGTACCAATCCTCCGGACTGAAGCGCCCGCCCCGAATAACATTGGATGCACCATTAAGCCAAGGCGCAAATATACCATATGACGTTCCCGTTACCCAGCCTGGGTCCGCGGTGCACCAATAGACATCATCCTCTTGTAAATCGAGGACCCACTTGCCTGTCTGGTAATGCTGGATCATCGCGTTATGGACATGGAGCACTCCTTTTGGCTTGCCTGTTGAACCGGATGTATAGTGGAGAATAAACCCGTCTTCTCTATCTACCCACTCTATATCAAGATTCGTGCTGGCCTCTTCCATCCATTTATAATAATTAATAAAGCGCCCTTCCTCCTTCACATCATCCCCTACCAGAACAATATGCTTAAGATGAGGCAGGTCTTCATAAGGGACACGGTCGATAAGGTCAGGCGTTGTAACAAGAACCTTTGCTTCACTATCTTCCAGACGGTCTCTCACCGCATTTTCCATGAATGCTTCAAATAGGGGCCCAGCAATAGCACCGAGCTTAACCGTACCTAATAGGACAGCATAAAGCTCCGGGGATCTAGGCATAAATATGAACACCCGATCACCCTTTTCCACATCTGCAGCGCTCTTTAGAACATTCGCTGCCTTATTGGTTAATTTTTTCATTTCATGGAAAGTGTATTTTTCATTCCTTGAAGAATCAGAAAAATATAAGGCTACTTTATTTTTTCTTTCACTCTCAGCATGGCGATCAATTGCTTCGTATGCCAAGTTAACCTTTCCAGTCTTGCTCCAAGTGAAGGCTTCTTCTACCTGTTCCCAGTTAAAGTTCTCTCTTTCTTTTTCGTAGTCTTGTAAATTATGCTTTCCTGAGCTTGCGGGTAATGTATCGTAACTCATTAACTATTCCTCCTTACCTGAATGCTTTTACACTTTCATTATAGTATATTGTTAATCATTTCTCAAAAATTTAAAATAATATTACTCATTTGGCAATTTGGTTTGTAACCCCTTACAAAACCTATGTATAATAGAATAGAATGAATAGTTAGGTGGTGGACAGATTTGCTATACTCAAAAATATATAATGCAGCCGAATTGAAAACACCTAAGGCTAAGCTCATTGTTGAGGGGCCTGTCTCAGCTGAAAGGCTTACAAGCTATCGTTTCCATGAAGACCTTACCGCATTCCGCCCCCCCGAAGAGCAGTTTAAAGCAATAATGGAAATCGCCAAGCTTCCCGAAGGCCGTATCATTATTGCCAGTGATCACCAAACCATTGTTGGGTATGTTACCTTTCTCTATCCCGACCCGCTTGAACGCTGGTCGGAAGGCGCTAATCCTTTCCTTATGGAACTCGGTGCAATTGAAATCATACCTGAATATAGGAAGTATAAGGTGGGAAAGAATCTTCTTCAGATTTCGATGATGGATGATTTTATGGACAATTATATTATTATAACAACCGAATACTACTGGCATTGGGATTTAAAAGGCACAGGACTAACCGTATGGGAATACCGAAAAGTAATGGAGAAGGTTATGCAGGCAGGTGGCCTTGAAGTATTTGCCACGGATGATCCTGAGATCTCATCCCATCCAGCAAACTGTCTCATGGTCAGGATCGGAAAGCATGTACCTAGGGACGCCGTTGAAGCCTTTGATCTCTTGAGATTCAAAAACAAATATATGTATTAATACTATCTTTTTTACAAAAGTATTTTGATAAAGGAAGGTTGGCTTATGAAAAAACAAGCATTTGTGTATTCAACAAATTTACTAAATTATAAATTTAATAATTGCCATCCTTTTAATCCGCTTAGGCTGGAGCTCTCTGTGGACCTTTTAAAAACGTGCGGCGCACTCGATGACTCCCATATTTTCCAGCCTCGGAAGGCTGCTGAAGAAGACTTGCTCCTGATCCATGATCCCACTTACATTGATATTGTCAAACAATCAAGTCTCCCTGGCGTGGACGTTAAAAAAGCCAATGTCTATGGTCTTGGAACAGAGGATACGCCTATTTTTGAGGGGATGCATGATGCAGCACTGGATGTTGTCGGAGCCTCTTTAACATGTGTGGATTTGGTCATGTCCGGCAACGTTGACCACGCTCTCAACCTTGGCGGCGGGCTTCACCATGGCATTAGGAACCGCGGTTCGGGATTCTGTATCTATAACGATGTCTCTATTGCTATAAAATATTTGCGAGATCATTATAAAATGAGAGTACTATACATCGATACCGACGCCCACCATGGGGATGGCGTCCAATGGGCATTTTACGATGACCCTAATGTCTGTACTTATTCCATTCACGAAACCGGCCGCTATCTTTTCCCAGGCACCGGTGAAGTCGAGGAACGCGGCAATGGAAAGGGCTACGGCTATACGTTTAATTTACCGGTTGATGCCTTTACTGAGGATGATTCTTGGCTAGAGATATTTGAAAGGTCGGTGAATGACATTGCGGCTTTTTTCGGGCCGGATATCATTGTTACCCAACATGGCGTTGATGCCCACCTTTATGATCCTTTAACACACTTGTGTTTATCTATGAAAAGCTACCAGCAGATACCCCGCATCCTTCATAGGCTAGCCCATAAGCATGCGAATGGGAAATGGGTTGCGGTAGGCGGAGGCGGCTATGATCTCTGGCGGGTCGTTCCTAGAGCGTGGGCCATGCTTTGGATGGGGATGACCGAATATCAGCATCACAGTGATCATCTGCCGAAGTCATTCCTAAACAAGTGGAAGGATACTTCCGAAGAAAAGCTTCCGGAAAACTGGCTTGATCCGGTTGATCGTTATCCTGACATTCCAAGGAAGGAAGAAATCACGAATAAAAATCAAATTGTGCTGCGAAGAATGCTGCAGCCAATTCATAAATTATTGTAAAGAAGAAAACTTGGCTTACCGCCAAGTTTTCTTTATCTTTCTTTTGTCGAATGACGGAATTCTATTCGATGTGGAAGGACGACGGTACGGTCTTCAACCTTTTCATTATTCATGTATTTAGTAAGAAGCCGCATCGCAACAGCTCCTATGTCATACATTGGCTGAACGACTGTTGATAATGTCGGCCTAACCATGTGAGCAAGTCTTGTGTTATCATTGCTGATAACTTCAACATCACCTGGGACATTCATCCCGCGGTCTTTTATTTCATGGACGACGCCGATCGCCATCTCATCGGCACTGACGAAAATAGCCGTCGGAGCCTCATCCTGCTCCAAAAAGGCGGCAGTGGCTTCCTTACCTGATTCGTAAGTGTAATCACCTATTGCCACATTTTCCTCACTATATTGAAGCCCATGCTCATCAAGAGATCTCCTATATCCGCTTAGCTTATAACCGCCATTGATAGGATCCTTAAGCGGGCCTGACACAAACCCAATTTTTTGATGGCCATTTTCTGCTAAATAAGAAACAGCATCAAAAACAGCCTGTTCATAATTTATGTTAACGGATGGGATTTCACCTTGCTCATCGATGGTTGCGGCCAATACGATCGGCACAGGCGATTTCTTAAATTCATCGACGTGTTCTTCAGTAATTTTACCGCCCATAAAAACAATGCCATCGACCTGTTTCCCTAGCAATGTATGTATAAGATGGATTTCCTTCTCCTTATTTTGATCAGAATTACAAAGAATAATATTATATTTATACATGGTCGCGATATCTTCAATACCCCTTGCAAGCTCTGAAAAAAATACGCTCGAAATATCAGGAATAATCACACCGACAGTCGTTGTCTTTTTACTTGCCAGCCCTCTGGCGACTGCATTAGGACGGTAACCCAGCCTTTCAATGGCATCCATGACTTTTTTCCTTGTTGTAGGCTTTACATTAGGATTGCCATTAACAACTCTGGAAACCGTTGCCATTGAAACACCGGCTTCTCTTGCTACATCGTAAATTGTTGCACTCATGTTCGATTTCCTCCTCTTATCTTCAGCTACTATTATTATTGCCACTCAATAATCATTTTTTACTTTTTATTATATTAACAATAAGGAGATCTTGGTAAGATGTCAATGCTGTTAAAGGTCTTTTGTGTGAAGTCCTTTCCTTTTTAGCTTGGTAATCTGTACAAATCAATTTAAAGAAAACTCGCCGATTGGCGATCCTTTGGTGAAGACAGAGGCGTAGTTGCACTTATGTGCGTCAGAAAGTTATACTTTCTGATTAACTGAAAAAGACCTTGAATAGGTTCAAGGTCTTTCGCTGCTGTTATCTTCTGGCTCATCAAATGAGCGATCGTCATAATCCTTTGGAAACAGCTGGTCAGGATTTTCTGATTGGGAGGCCTCGGGAGTTGTATTTATCTTTCCGCTCTGAACCGATTTCCAGTCCTTTACTAAATTCACAACATTGGATTGTGAGACCGTCTTAGCGAGCGTAGATGACTTTTCTTTTGCTATCTGGGCGAAATCAGTGCTTTTCTTTTTCAATGTTATCGTTTGTCTGTTGAGGTTGCTTCTAATTTCATTTCCGGATTTTGGTGATAGCAGCAAAGCGGCTGCAGCACCCGTTAAACTCCCGATGACGAAACCAAAAAGCAGACCTCTTCCATTGCCTTGCTTTCTTTTACAACCCACGGTAACAACCCCTTACATCATATTATTCTCTGACGCCTTTTTCCCTTTCCACTTGTTCCATAAATCGATGCAGGCTTGTCCCCACTGAATAGCTTTAGCCACCTGATCAGAATGCTCTTCACTTTTTCGGGTAACCGTATCCGTGACTCTTTCAACTGACGAATTGATCCCCTTTAATGAGTTGCCAAAGCCCTGAACGGATTCAAAAACCGTATTAAGGTGCTGGGACTTTGAGTGAACATCTTTTGCGAGTTGGTTGGTCTTATGTAACAACTCGGTTGTTTCACGCGTGATGCCCTTCATCTGATCTTCAACTTGATCAAGTGTATCAGCAACACTGTCTAATGTTTTTTGAACAGATGTTAGCGTTTTGGAAACAAAATAAACGAGTACTGCAAAAGCTATGGCCAGAATAGCAACGCTCAAATATAGAATAATTTCCACGGCGGTACCTCCCTTTTTTCTTTTACTACCCGTCATAGTTTTAATATAAACGGTTTTTTCTATTCATGCTTACAGATCTAACGATGCTTCATATGAAGCCTGGAACTTTTGTATATCTCCCGCGCCCATAAATAAAAGGACACTGTCTTGATGTTGTTGCAATACCCGAACGTTTTCCTCTTCCAATAAAATAGAACCCGGCACTCGATCCTGTAAGTCTTGAATGGTCAGCTTGCCGTCTGCTTCCCTTGCCGAGCCAAAAATATCGCA
Organism: Scopulibacillus darangshiensis; assembly: GCF_004341035.1. Lineage (GTDB taxonomy): Bacteria > Bacillota > Bacilli > Bacillales > Sporolactobacillaceae > Scopulibacillus > Scopulibacillus darangshiensis. Next base: position 11,684 of record NZ_SLXK01000001.1, on the reverse strand, counting down.
TAGGTAAACATAATCCGCTTCTTTCAGGCAATCGGCAAAATCGTCCAAGAACGTCATCGTTCTAGTGAATGTGTGCGGCTGGAAAATAGCGACGACTTTTTTGCCCGGATATTTTTTCTTAGCCGCCTCAATCGTTACCTTAATTTCGGTTGGATGGTGCGCATAATCATCAATCAGGACTTGGGACCCTTTTTCCTTCTCACTAAAGCGCCTTTTCACACCTTTAAAAGTAGATAGGCGCTCCTTAAGGATATCAAGTGGAACATTTTGATATTGGCAAAACGCGATAACGGCTAGTGCATTAAGGACGTTATGATCCCCGTAACCCGGAATGATAAAATTGCCGTAAAAATCATTTCGGACAAACACATCAAAAGCTGTTCCATGATTTGTTACCACAACATTTCTTGCTTGGAAATCATTTTCTTCATTGAACCCATAATAAATAATTGGGACATTAGATTTGATGCTTTGCAATTTTGAATCATCACCGCAGGCTATGATGGCCTTCTTAACCTTTAGTGCCATTTCCTGAAAGGCATCGACAACATCATCAAGACCTTTATAATAATCTGAATGATCAAAGTCTATATTTGTTATGATGCAATAATCCGGGTCATATGAAAGGAAATGCCTTTTATACTCACATGATTCGAAGACAAAATATTTGCTGTCTTTGTTTCCCGCCCCTGTGCCGTCTCCAATTAAATAAGAGATCGGTTCGAAGCCGCCAAACACGTGTGCCAAAAGACCGGTTGTCGATGTTTTCCCATGTGTACCCGTTACAGCCACACTTTGATACTTCTTAACTAATTGATCCAAGAAGTCAAAATAACGGTACATCGGGATCCCCATTGCTTTAGCTTGAACAATTTCCTCATGTTCATCTGGGAAAGCATTCCCGGCAATAATGGTTTGGTCACCCTCAATATTTGTCTTATCAAATGGTAAAAGCTTTATATTTTTATTTTCCAAAGCCTGTTGGGTAAAAAAGCGTTTATCAACATCGGATCCTTGGACTTCATCATTCATATCGTAAAGAATTTGAGCTAAAGCGCTCATACCTGTGCCTTTAATGCCTACGAAGTGGTATTTCGTCATAAAATGACCTCCAAAAAGCTTCCTTTTGTTAGTCTCCATACACTATATGCCTAAGTGTATAGATTGCTAACTAAATCTCGTATTTTATTCATTCAACCTTTTCCAATCTTGGGTTAGGATGGTAAGCTCTACCCGATTTTGCTTCGGGCTTTCCGTTTAAAATAACATTATCTCCTGTAAATCCAATATTAATTTTCAACAGACTGCTGCCAACACCATACATGTCTATAGGGACATGACTTTCTTCATATCTTTTGATTCGTTCCATTGTAAAGCCGCCGCTTGCAACAATTTTAACATGCTGGTAGCTTTCTTTATCAAGTGCCTCCCTTAAGGCAAAAATCAGTTCCGGGTTTGCTCCGCGCGGGTCAAATTTGCCAAGAAGGTCAGCATTTCTAAGGAAATAGTTGTCAACCATATTTTTCGATGTATCGATCCGCACACCTTTTAATTTGTCGCCGAATGCCCTTGCCAGCTTTAAACTGTCGGTAATCACGTCATTATTATAATCTACAAGCGAAACAAGGTCATCATCGGGATAGCTGTCATGGTAGGCACGGGTCGCTTCAACAATATCTCCCTCAAAAAGTTGAATGAGGGCATGAGGCATAGTTCCCATCCCATGTTTTCCCCACCATTCATTCATGGCGTGTGTAGCCTGCGCCGTCGATCCGCCAATATATGCAGCGTAGCCATCGCCAGCTTGTTGTGTAAAATGATCATCACGGTCTCCCATAAAGATCACCGGTTTTTGCACGCCCGACTGCCTAGCGGCTTTTGCCACATTATAAACATTCGTTGCGACGGATGTTCTGCGTGCGAGCATTCCATCGATAATTCCTTCCAGAAAGCCAAAGTTCTGATAAGGACCGGTAATCGTCAACACGGTCTCGTAAGGGGCAATTTTATCTCCGTCCCTAAGCGAATAAATCTCAAGCTCCTCGGGATTCTTTGCGAAGGTTTTGATTAACGCAATAGCTTCATCAGTTCCGCATAATACGGCGTGGCCTTTTTGAAAAAATTGTGTTGTAACAATGTTATCTGGCTTATAATTTTCAGCTATGCGGCATGATTTCAGGAAATAGACGGCTGAAAACCAGCCTTCCTCCACGCGTTTATCAAACTTAAACGTGCTGTTCGTCAACCTTTTAATCTTCCCTTGAAGCTTGAGCTCAATTTCCTTCATGTCCTAGTTAATCTCCTCCGAATTTCAAAAGTATGTTTTTTTCCCGACATCTATTTTAACCCTATTATCCTGCATTGTAAAAAATTTTATCGTCTTGCATAGTCCCCATTAGTATACCTCCTGACCGGTGATGTGCGCATCAAAGCTTTCCTTGGTCTTAAGAATTTGCCGCGGCTTGCTGCCATTAGCCTCAGAAATGATACCTAAAGCCTCCAATTGGTCAACCAGCCTTGCGGCGCGGTTGTACCCGATTCGGAACTTCCTCTGGATGCTTGAAACCGAAGCTTGTCCTTGTTCTATGACAAAATAACCCGCTTCCTCAAAAAGGTCATCTTCCTCATCAATCTGTTCCTGCTTTGCCTGAAGGATTTCTTCCTTATCAAATAAATACGGTGGGGCTTCCATTTGATCAAGCGTCCCTGTTATTCTATCAATTTCTTCATCTGTCACGAAGCAGCCCTGGAGCCGCTTGACATCCCTTGCCCCATTTTCGACAAACAGCATATCCCCTTGTCCAAGCAAACGTTCTGCACCACCTGAGTCTATTATCGTTCTTGAATCAGCCTGTGAAGAAACACTGAATGCAATTCTCGTTGGGATATTCGATTTGATTAAGCCGGTAATAACGTCAACTGAAGGGCGTTGTGTCGCAAGCAGCAAATGAATCCCAGCCGCTCGGGCTTTTTGTGCAATCCGGCAAATCGCCTCTTCAACATCTTGGGGTGATACCATCATCAAATCCGCCAATTCATCAATTACAATCACAATATAAGGCATTTTTTGTTCTTTTCCTTCATCCTTGTCCGCTAATTGGTTGTAACGACTGATATCACGGACACCTGTCTGGGCAAAAACCTGATATCTTCTCTCCATTTCGGAAACCGCCCATTTTAATGCCGCTGAAGCTTCTTTAGGCTGGGTAAGAACCGGCGCTGCCAAATGTGGCAGATTCTGATAAGCAGCAAGTTCAACAACCTTTGGATCAATTAGGATCAGCCTTAACATGTCAGGGGTGGTTTTGTAAATCAAACTTATGATTAACGAGTGAATACAAACACTTTTGCCGGATCCTGTTGCTCCAGCTATCAAACCATGCGGCATTTTTGACAAATCGGTTACCGTATTTTGACCCGAAACATCTTGACCAAGGACCGCCGCAAGCGGCGAATGGTGCTGTTTAAACTGAGCGGAATCCAATAACCGCTTCAAGTATACCGCCTTGCGAATGTCATTTGGTATTTCGATGCCGACGGTGTTTTGTCCAGGTACGGGTGCAATTCTGATTTGCTTGGCTGCCATGCTCAGTTTGATATCCTCAGTCAAATTGATCACTTTATTAATCTTAACACCGGGATGCAGGCGAATATCGAATCGCGTTACAGCCGGGCCTTGAACATGGCCGACAATTTCAGCCTTAACATGGAAGTTTTTGAGTGTTTCTTCAAGGATCTTCTGTTTGTCCTCGATCCAATCATTGCCGTCTTGTTTATCAGCCGGCGGAGCATCAAGTAAATCGACAGATAATTGAACGGGTTTGGCTGAGTCGGTTTCAGCGTCTTCCGTGATCGCCTGACTTCGCTCCTTTACATTTTCTGGCTTCACCTCCTGATTCTTTGTCTTTCTTTGCAACGCATTTCGATCAGAACGAAACATTAATACATTATATGGCACTTTAGATGACCGTCGAAGTGCTTTATAAGGCGGCACTGAATATGTTGCTTCATGATTGTCTTTTTCGTCAGGAACAGATTGCGGCTCCGCTTCTTCGATGTCTCCATTGTCATCAGTGTCCTTAACGTATGTATTTTGCTCATGCTTAACCTCCTCTGCACCGGCATAATCCCGTTCATCTTCGGCCAGATCATCCTTTGCAGGTGCTGCCTCACTAACCGGCTCCGAAACACTTTGATGAACCAGCTGTTCGTCAAATTCAATTGTTGTTTCCTTGCTTTTCAGTGGGCTTTCCCCGATCTGGTTTGTTTGGGCTGATTCATCGATCTTTTCCTTTTCCCCTTGAAAAGTCCTCTTTTCAGTGCTGTCATCGTTCTTTATTTGTTGCTCTTTTTTTCGTTCGGGAGGCTTCCTGAAACCATATACCGGCGAGGGCACTTCGGTCGGTTTAAATGGTTCCTTCTTCTTTGGCTCCGCTTTTCTTTCCGAGCCATTTGCCCTCCTATTGTTGGACCCGCGCCTTTCCTTCCTCACCTGCTTCAAAGATGATTCATAACGGTCCTGCAGCTGATATTCGGGATATTTATGCATCATTCTCACCCTTACGTTTCTGTGGTGATCCTGAAGGCGGCCAATTTGTTCTTTGGGGGATGAAGCGGCTGACGAAGGATCTTGATCTTGTTCCTCCCAGTCATCCTCATTATCCAAATTAAATAACTTTTTCCACCAACTATTTGACAACTGGTTTCACCTCTTTTCATTTATTTTGCCTAGCGGAAAAATCACTAGCGCGTTGGACTAGTGATTTTTTCACCATGTTATGTTCCGGCTTTTCTTATGACATGCTCGCAGAGAAATCTTCTCCGATCGGCGTTTTTTCGTCGAGAACGAGTATGCCCTTTTCCTGAGGGGCATCTGGCAAGGCAAGCTCCTTGGCAGAGCAAATCATACCGTAAGATGCCGTTCCGCGAAGTTCGGCCTCTTTTATCAGCATCCCACCAGGCATACGAGCGCCAACACGCGCCACAACAACCTTTTGACCTTTGTCAACATTAGGAGCGCCGCATACAATTTGTAGCGTTTCATCGCCTATGTCCACCCGGCATATATTCAGCTTATCAGCGTTAGGATGTTTTTCCTTTTCAGTGACATAGCCGACAATGAACAATGGCCGGTCATCATAAAATAAATCGCCGTTAAACCCAGCACTTTCAAGCAGCTCGTTAAGTGTTTTAACAAATGCTTGATCCACATCAACTTTCCCATTTGCTCCTAATGAAAAATACTTTGAGCCTTCCGATAAATTATAACCAGTCGTCTCAGATGTAGCCGAATCATAAATCCGGGTAATATTACCTTTCTTTTCTATCTCTGACTCGGCGAATCCGCTGTCCCTTAATTGAATAAGCAAGGTATCGCCTACACCCTCAAGATTATAATAAACGTTCATTATTTTACCCCTTCCAAATCATCATTTATCTTCCACTGGTCTGTTCTTTGCTAATATAAATATCGGTTCGAGCTTGCCGTCTTCATATATGAACGGCAGTGATGTGATAGGTATGTTGCCTGTTGTAAAAAAGTGCATCGTCATTTGAGCCAGAACGTCATAGCCTTGATTATTAACAATATCTCCAAAAATCAACACATCCTGGTGCGGCACGGCGACCGTTAATTGGCCTTTTGCGGTATCCGCCATTTCCTCAAGTAAATGCTGATTTAAAATACGGCTGGCATCATAACCGTCGTTATAGTTGATAAAATAAAACGTATTATCCGCTACAACATCTTTCTTCCGTTCGTTTGTAAGAGAACGCAAATTAAAGCCTGCCATTTCAAAAATCGCTTGTTCCGTAACGCCTTCATTGTCCATAAACGCCCGGTCAATCAGACGATAGGATTGTTCCAGATCAACAGCATAGAAAATTCGGGTTTCTGCTGTATGGTCTTTGTATAACAACTTTTTGCCGTCCTGTGTTTCTGTAGGAAAGGATGTTGAGCGAATGACGGGAAAGATTTGGTGCTCTTTGCCCGACAAATTTTGCGACTTGTCCATGACGATCAGCGCCTGATCAATATAATAGACAACATCATCAATCGCCTTTTCCTTTTCAGTCTCATAGCGGCTGACAATACCCGGAAGAGACAAAGTTATCCCTTTATTTGTTTTCACACTTTCTATTCTAAGTTTATCCTGTTTTTTATCATACGAGATTTGTCGTTCTTTAGTCTTCAAGCGTTCTTCTAAAATTTTCTTCAACTTTTTGCTATCCATGACTCTCACTCCAAAACTTACCGATTGGCAAGCCTTTAAAAAGGCACCGCCAGAGGTTTAGTTGCGACGCACAGGACGTGCTAGTACTGGCGTTGTAACAGGATGTGACGTCTTTAGCCAGTGCACTTATGTGCGTAAGAAAGTTTATACTTACTTATTAACTAAGAATTACAGGTTCTTCCCCATTTTATCATGTTCCCGGAAGATTTATAAGGAAAATCCCTAAAGCCCAGCATTAAAAAATACGATATTACTTATGTGGAAGTGTCCGTTACGGATAAAGGTTATTGAATATGTTTTATATTTTAAGGGGGAATTGCTTTGAACTGGACGATGAAGCGAAAGATAGGCGCTATACTTATTATGGGAATCGCCGGTATGGTTACTCTAGGTTTATTTATGAGCTATTCATTTTTTATGCAAAAGGGGAACAGGCAAAAAATTAGCACATTAAATCAAAATGTTTACCTGTCTCAACGGATCAACCTTAATATGCAAAAGGCAAGAAAGAATGAACAAGCCTATTTGAGCAATCCAAGTGATGAACAGGCGCAAAAAATATTAACAAATATAAAAGAAATGGAAAAAGATACAAAACGGCTTGATAAAGGGGCCTCTCAAATCAAAAGTAATATTAAAGCTATCGAAAAAGGCATCAGAACTTATAAAGATGGTGTGAACCAACTGATTTCAATTAAGCGACAGGTAGGCTATACAGAAAAAGACGGCCTTCGTGCTTCGTTAATTGCATCGAAAAAAAAATTAAGCAAGTTGGTTTCAAAAATTAATAGTAAAGAGTTGAAAGACCAGTTAGATAACACGATTCTAATTGAAAAAGACTTTCTTAGTTATCCAACAAAAGAACAGTTCGAAAGATTAAGCAAGGAATTAGGCAAATTCGATAAACTTAATGATCTTATTCCTGATGAATATGCGACAGAGTATAACCTTACTTTTCTCAACTACAAGAGCCAAATCGATTCATATAACAGCTCATTAAATTTTTCTTCGGACATGGTAGAGCAGTTCAACAAATTTTCTTCACAAGTTCAAACAACAATTGACAAGGTGATGAAAAAGTTTAATGAACAAAAAAGCAAGTTAACCGGCAAAATTACTGTAGCCCAGAACACGACATTTATCATTATTCTTGTTGTTAGTGTCCTGCTGATTCTCACTCTCGTTATATTTGGCATGTTGCTGCTCAAATCAATTGCCGAATCCCTTAAAGTATTGAACAAAGGGGCTAGGGAACTTAGTAACGGCAATTTAAATCATCGTGTCCCTATTATTTCAAAGGATGAGTTAGCGGAATTTGCGAAAGGCTTCAACACCATGGCTGAAAGCATGGAGAATACGATCCGCAAAGTTTACGAATCCGCACAATCGTTATCGGCTTCATCTGAAAACCTTGCGGCTATTTCACAAGAAACAATGGCTCAATCAATGGAAGTTAATGATGCTGCTAGCCAAGTCGCTGCTGGTGCTCAGGAACAGGCTGAGCATCTCGATCAAGGCATGGGGCTTCTTTCAAATGTTACGAGTGCTATTAAACAAAGCGAAGGCTTCAGCCGCCAGGTTTATGAGCAGACGGTTAAGACCGAGACGAAAAGCAAAGAAGGTCTTAATACTGTTCGGTTGCTTGAATCAAGTTCCAAGCAATTTTTGGATGTGGCTTCAACACTCATCAGCGATATAAAAGAAACAGCAAAAGCATCCGAACAAATAACAAACATTATTAAGACTATAAGGGAGCTTTCCAACAGTACAAATTTACTTGCACTCAATGCGGCGATTGAATCCGCAAGAGCTGGGGAAGCAGGAAAAGGCTTTGCCGTTGTTTCCCAAGAAATTCGCAAACTAGCAGAAAGATCGAAATCTGAGACTAACCATATTGAGGAGGATATCAAAAAGATAACCAGCAAACTCCACCATTTATCCGAACTCGCTGAAAGTTTGAATTATTACAGTGCTGAGCAGGACAGAAATGTCGCATTAACAAAATCATCGTTTGGAGATATCACTGATCACGTGATCTCTATTAATCAAAAAATGGATCATATCAACCAGACCGTTTCCGATGTCAACAAGGCTAATCAAGAGTTAACTGTGAAGCTTGAAGGGATCAGTGCCATATCTGAGGAGACAGCCGCAAGCACAGAAGAAGTGTCGGCTGCAAGTGAAAATCAAAAAGATGCCATTGGCCATGTCAACATCGCAGCAACTGAGCTGCAGGATATATCCTTGCTTTTAGAGCAGGAGGTTCTAAAATTCCATATTGGTAATGAGAAAATACCCCAAATGGACAATGAGACAAGCTATGATGAAGCGGCTGCGGGTTTATATCATGGTGAAAATGATAATCTATCTGACGAAGGAAATCATCCGACAATATCTTAATTTTTAGGAACCCTGGACAAATATTTGCCCAGGGTTTATTTGGTGATGTCCACCGAATGGAGAATTTCAGCCATCATCTTGACGTTATCATCTAGATCATCCAAGGACATTTTTGCCGTTATTTTCATCCCCCCGACACCAACAATCACCTCATATTGTTTTTTGTTTGGTTTTATCATTAAATAGACAAACTTATTTTTTACCGGGATCTTTTCTAATGAATCTTTATCTGACTTATCCTTTTGATCAGCATTATAATTTAAGCGGCTCATCGGTCCCTCCTTAGGATTAACAAATAAAATATACGCCTCACCATCCTTGCTAAAAACAACACTGTTTACTCCCTTATTGGTTATTTCCAACCTGTTAGGCTTATAATATTCGAACCTGGGCATGGAGGTATTTGGATCTTTCTTTTTTGAAATGAGGACGTCCTTAACCCCCTCATTGGCATCCTGAATGGTTTCCTGCTTTGATTTATTGCAACCCGATAAAATCACAAAGATGCTTAGCAGAACTAGCACCGTCCGATAATAATGTTTCATCCCTTTACTCCAATCCGTGATGGCATAAGTGCTTTTCTCCTTATTGTTTTACATTGATCGCTTATTTATGTTTCAAAATATTCCTTGTGATAAACTAAAAAATGAAGGAGGGATTTAGGATGAAACTTATGATTTACTTGGCCGGTCAAATCCATGATTCATGGAGAGAGGACCTTCGAAACAAAGCTGGCGAGATGAAACTTAATGTGGATTTTTCAGCGCCGATGGAAAATCATGACCGCTCAGATCAGATCGGTGAAGAGATTCTTGGCCAGCAGCCCAATGCTGTGTTAAAAGATGAAGCCGCTTCAGCAATTAATAACCTTAGAACCAAGGTTCTGTTAAATAAAGCGGATCTCGTCATCGCTAAGTTCGGAGAATCATACAAACAATGGAACACAGCTGTCGATGCGGGGGAAGCGGTCGCGATGGGAAAGCCGCTTATACTTATACGGCCTGAAAAGCTTCATCATGCATTAAAAGAACTTTCGAATAAAGCACAGGTTGTCGTCGAAACCGAAGAGCAAGCATTGCAAACGATTAAATATATTTTTGAATCCGAATAAGAAAAAGCGCGGATGAGCTATTCACTCGTCCGCGTTTCCGTTATAAAATTGATATTGGCCATATAATATTTTCATCACGTGGAAAAACATGTCATCCCGCGTGACTAAACCCTTGGTCAGAATGCCTACGGTGCCTTCTTTTTTTCTAACATTCAGCTTTTGGGTGTAGTCATCAATGACGACCCCAAGCTCCCTGCCTTCTCTGATTTCAGTAACTAATAAGTCCGGAAGTTTTATTCTGGCGCCACCTGCGGTATATATACGCCCCATTTTATCTGCCAGTGCGCCCCAGTTGCATACAAAGACCTGATTACCGATTTCCATAATCCCGCCTTCAAGGCCAATGCCGATCACCGCATCACTTTGCTGAAGAACGGCTTCAGCCCTGTTCACAGCGCCGGCCAATGTCTCTTCATCGGTCATTGGCTGATCTGATACACCCGAAGGCACAGAAAGGCTTTCCACGGTGTAATCGAGCTGTTTTAATGCGATTAATCGCTCAACAGCTTTAATTTTGGCTGGATTTTGGGATCCTATCCCTATACATACCAAACAGCATCCCTCCTATTAGGATCATTCACTTTAGGGTTTACACATTTTGTTTAATCGTTTGAACAGTCTGCCTGTCCGTCTTCTTAACAAGTTCAATAAGAAGTGCTTTAGCCGCAGCATAGTCCTCAACATGAATGATTGAAGCTGAGGTGTGAATATATCTTGAGCAGATACCGATAACTGCAGATGGGACACCGCTCTTCGATATATGTACTTTGCCTGCATCCGTTCCGCCCGGAGAAACAAAATATTGATATGGAATACGATGAGTCTCAGCTGTATCTAAAATAAATTCCCTTATGCCGCGGTGAGTCACCATTGTTCGATCAAAAATTCTTAACAGCGCACCGTTGCCCAATTGTCCGAAGCTCTTTTTATCTCCGGTCATATCATTTGCAGGGGAGGCATCAAGCGCATAAAAAATATCCGGCTCGATCATGTTTGCTGCTGTCTGTGCTCCGCGAAGACCAACTTCCTCCTGAACGGTTGCACCGGAATAAAGCTTATTCGGCAACTCCGCTTTCTCATCATGAAGCGCTTTCAATAGCTCAATTGCCAACCCGCAGCCATAACGGTTGTCCCATGCCTTGGCTAAAATTTTCTTTTCATTAGCCATTGGGGTAAATGGACAAATTGGCACAATCGCTTGGCCTTGCTTAATCCCCATCTCTTTGGCATTCTCACGGTCGTCTGCTCCTACATCGATGAGCATGTTCTTGATTTGCATCGGTTTCTTCCGTTGTCCTTCCTCGAGCAAATGAGGGGGGATGGACGAAATGACACCTACGACAGGACCGTTATCCGTTATAACTTGTACGCGTTGGGCAAGCAGCACCTGTTCCCACCAGCCGCCAAGAGTTTGGAATGTCAACATGCCGTTCTCAGTAATCTGGGTAACCATAAAACCAACTTCATCCATATGGCCGGCGACCATAACCTTTGGGCCCTCTTCTTTGCCATTTTTCACGCCAAAGACGCTGCCAAGCCGATCCTGGATGATGTCATCGGCATATTTTTCAAGCTCACCCTTCATAAACTTTCGAACATCATGCTCAAAACCGGGTGCGCCGTTTAATTCTGTTAATGTTTTAAATAGTTCACGTGTATCCCTCTCCATATCTTTTGGATCCAGACAGCTTCTATATTTCAAGAAGATATCAAGAACCCCTTCACATCCTTTCGAAGATTGATTATAGATTAATTTTATCTGAAAAACAAAGTGCTTTCCAATATTAGAATCATTTTTTTGAATAGTATGGCCATGCTTCTCTTGGTTTTGGATTCATTCTTATTCCTAGATTATTCATAGAAAATCCTCAATAAGACAGAAATGCTTACCCATCAAGCGATTTCGTCATACTATTACGCATCAAATAAATGAAAAAAGA